>NZ_JBEYIL010000019.1:0-231686 GCF_040635845.1 Streptomyces sp. NPDC006872 | reverse complement strand
TCAAGGAACGGACGCTTCCTTTGTACTCACCCGAGACACTCTCAGGCTTTCCTCCGGGCAGTTTCCCTTCGGCCTTGCGTTTCCGACTCTATCAGGGTTTTTCCGGCCCTCTGACCACCGTCCTGCAGGCATGCAGAAAGTGACCCAAAGATTAGGATCTGACAAGTTGGATGCTGCTCGGCGAGCGCGCTTGTTCGCGTTGCTCACCCTCAAGCAGGAGTACGACTGTACACGGGGCCGCGGAGCCGCTGCAAATCGACTACGCTAGTGGTCTAGACCACGGATCGGGAGCTCTCGTGCGGAAGCGGTACTTCGTATGACATACCCTGCTGCACAGTGCGCCGTCCTGGTCAGGCAGTAACGGCCCATATACATCTCCACCCCCGGGAGGCTTCCCATGACCACCGTGACGTCCCCTCTTGCAGGACGCGCTATCGGGCTGGCAGCGGTGCCGGATCCGGTCTTCTCCGGGGCCATGGTCGGCCCGGGCACGGCGATCGACCCGGTGCGTGAGCCTTCCGAGGCCGTCGCCCCCGTGGACGGAGTCATCGTCTCCCTCCATCCGCACGCCTTCGTCGTCGTCGACGCCGAAGGTCATGGAGTGCTCACCCATCTCGGGATCGACACCGTGCAGCTGAACGGCGAGGGCTTCGAGCTCCTCGTGAACAAGGGCGACACCGTCACGCGCGGGCAGAGCATCGTGCGGTGGAACCCGCGCGCGGTCGAGGAGGCCGGCAAGTCCCCGGTGTGCCCGATCGTCGCGCTGGAGGCCACGGCCGAATCCCTTGGCGAACTCCGTGAAGACGGCGATGTGAAGGCCGGCGACGTCCTCTTTTCCTGGCAGTAGTGCCGAATGCCGTCTTGTCGACGGCGTATCAGGACAATCACCGCGGCGGCGGGACCCGCCGCACTATCGGAGACGGGTGAGATGGAGACAACGCTGCGAGGCGTCGGTGTAAGTCACGGTGTGGCGATCGGCGAGGTTCGGCACATGGGAACGGCGGTGCTCGAACCGCCTGCCAAGCAGATACCTGCGGAGGACGCGGAGCGCGAGCAGGGGCGCGCCCGCAAAGCTGTGGAGGCCGTGGCAGCCGACCTCATGGCTCGCGGCAATCTGGCGGGGGGTGAAGCCCAGGCAGTGCTCGAAGCGCAGGCCATGATGGCCCAGGACCCCGAGTTGATGGTCGACGTGGACCGGCGTATCGCCGTCGGGAGCACGGCCGAGCGCGCCGTCTACGACGCATTCGCCGCATACCGAGAGTTGCTGGCCGGAGCCGGCGAGTACCTCGCCGGCCGCGTGGCCGATCTCGACGATGTGCGGAATCGTATCGTCGCCCGTCTGCTCGGTGTTCCGATGCCGGGTGTCCCGGACAGTGACGAGCCCTACGTGCTGGTTGCGCGAGACCTGGCGCCCGCCGACACCGCGCTGCTGGACCCGACGCTGGTGCTCGGATTCGTGACCGAGGAAGGTGGGCCGACGAGTCACAGCGCGATCCTCGCCCGCGCGCTCGGTGTACCGGCTGTCGTGGCTCTGCCGGGGGCCGGTGAGCTCGCCGAGGGAACGGTGATCGCGGTCGACGGCAGCACCGGCGACATCTTCGTCAACCCGAGCGACGAGAAGAAGGCCCAGCTGCGGGCAGCGGCCGCGGAGCGCAAGGCGGCGCTGTCCGCCTCGACCGGTCCGGGTGCCACCGCGGATGGTCACAAGGTGCCGCTGCTGGCGAACATCGGCGGACCCGCCGATGTGCCTGCGGCCGTCGAGGCCGGCGCTGAGGGCGTCGGGCTCTTCCGGACCGAGTTCCTCTTCCTCGACGACAGCAAGAACGCCCCGTCCGAGGAGAAGCAGGTCGAGGCCTACCGGCAGGTGCTCGAGGCCTTCCCCGAGGGGCGAGTCGTCGTGCGGGTGCTGGACGCAGGTGCGGACAAGCCTCTGGACTTCCTGACTCCGGCTGACGAGCCCAACCCGGCACTGGGTGTGCGTGGGCTTCGAACGCTGCTGGACCACCCCGACGTCCTGCGGACCCAGTTGACGGCGCTGGCGAAGGCTGTTGAGGGCCTGCCGGTCTACCTCGAGGTGATGGCACCGATGGTGGCGGACCGCGCCGACGCGAAGGCGTTCGCGGACGCGTGCCGTGAGGCGGGCCTGCAGGCGAAGTTCGGCGCGATGGTGGAGATTCCGTCGGCCGCTCTGCGGGCTCGTTCGATCCTGCAGGAGGTGGAGTTCCTGTCGCTCGGCACGAACGACCTCGCGCAGTACACCTTCGCCGCCGACCGGCAGGTGGGTGCGGTGTCCCGGCTGCAGGATCCGTGGCAGCCCGCGCTTCTGGACCTCGTCGCCCTGTCCGCCGAGGCGGCCAAGGCCGAGGGCAAGAGCTGCGGTGTCTGTGGCGAGGCCGCTGCCGATCCGCTGCTCGCGTGTGTGCTGGCGGGTCTGGGGGTCACCTCTCTTTCCATGGGGTCGGCGTCGATTCCCTACGTGCGGGCGTCCCTGGCGAAGTACACGCTGGCGCAGTGCGAGCGTGCCGCGGCAGCCGCGCGTGCCACGGACAGTGCCGAGGAGGCGCGCAACGCGGCGCAGGCCGTGCTGTCCGGCGAGTAGTGGTCGGATCCGGTCGGCGATGAGCCGGTGAGCAGGGGCGCTCCGCCTTCGGGTGGCGCGCCCCTGCTGTGTGTGGGCGTTCCCTTTTGTTCAGTGGTGGTGGCCCGGCGGCCGTCCTTCCGGGCCGAGGTCCGGTGGGAAGCAGTAGTCCACACCGGACTCGGGTGAGATGAGGTCGCCGGATTCGACGTCGGTGCAATAGGCGTCGAAGACCTCGCCGGCGGTCAGGGGTTCGAGGCCTTCTCCGCGCAGGCGCCACCCGTAGATCCGGTCGGGGGTGTCGGTGGCGATGGTGCGCATGACCAGGCCGCCCGGGCTCTGCGTGGCCAGTCCCAGGGCGAGGACGGTGGTGAACTCGAGTGCTTCCGCCTCGTCGAGTTGTGTGGCGCCGCCTGCCTCTTCGTCCGCGTGGAGCACTGCGACGAGCGTTTCGGGGGTGCCGGTGACGCTGCAGACGAGGTGTCGGTTGCCGGGTGATGCCGTGTCGAGGATGCGGGCGACGAGGTTCGATGCGCGTGTGAAGGCTGCGCGGCCGATGTCCTCCTCGCAGGTGGCGCAGGCGCCGAGGCGGGCCAGCAGGGTGGCCGCGTACTCCCAGGTCGCCTGCCGGACGGCTTCGTCGACGAGGGCGGGCAGGAGGTCGGCCAGGGGCTGGCCCTCGTAGGGGATGGCGGGGCCGGTGGTGGCGAGTTCGGCCGTGAAGCGGGTGCGGTTGGCGGGGATGTCGGGGTCGAGGCCCTTGGTGGCGCAGTACTCGGCGTACTCCTGCGGGTCGAAGAGCGCCACGGTGGTGTGGCTGCCCTGCAGTGCGCGGACCCTCAGGAGGTCTTCGACCTGCTGGAGGTAGGTCGGGTGATCGTCGAAGGTGAAGGTGCGGTAGCGCCGCATGGCACGGAAGTCGTGTTCGTCGGTGAGCAGGCCGATGGTGCCGGCGATTTCACGGCGCAGGACGCGTCGCATCGTTCGGTGGTCGGTGTGTGCCATGTTGTCCCCCTGTGTGCACAGTCGATCAATGCTCACTCACAGTAATCGACGGCACTGACAATGGGGTTCTCGTGAGTCGACCTCGGACTGCGCAATGTCGAAACCTGCAGGTCGCGGCGGTAAGGGCATCGCAGGTGAGCCTGCCGAAAGCGCCGACGGCGTTCGCCGTGGTGACGGCGAGTGCGGGGTCGCGAGGGGTGGGCGGGCTCAGGACCGCTTGCGGGCGAGGTCCTCGTAGAAGTGCAGGAGGTTCAGGTTGTCGATGGAGCCGGGGTTGACGGCCTTTTCCAGTGGGGTGCCCTGGAGGAGGCGTTTGACGGGGACCTCGATCCGTTTGCCGGTGAGGGTGTGCGGGACTCCGGGTACCTCGATGACCTCGTCGGGGATGTGGCGCGGCGAGAGCTGTTCGCGGATGGCCTGTTTGATGCGGGCGAGGAGTGCCTCGTCGAGGACTGCTCCGGGGGCGAGGTGTACGAAAAGGGGCATCCAGTAGCCGCCGTCGGCCTGTTCGATGCCGATGACCAGGGATTCCTTGATCTCGGGGAGCCGTTCGACGACCTCGTAGATATCGGCGGAGCCCATGCGCACGCCTTGGCGGTTGAGCGTGGAGTCGGAGCGGCCGTGGATGACGACGGAGCCCCGTGAGGTGACGGTGATCCAGTCGCCGTGGCGCCAAACGCCGGGGTAGGTGTCGAAGTAGCTGTCGTGGTAGCGGCTGCCGTCGGGGTCGTTCCAGAAGCGGACCGGCATGGAGGGCATGGGGTTGGTGACGACGAGTTCGCCGACCTCGTCGATCACGGGGTGACCGCTCGGGTCCCAGGACTGCAGGTCGGTGCCGAGGCCGGCCGCCTGGAGTTCGCCGGTGTACACCGGGAGCGTCGGGACGGCTCCGGCGAAGCAGGAGCACACGTCCGTGCCGCCGCTGACGGAGGCGATCCACAGGTCGTCGCGCACCTCGTCGTGCAGCCAGCGGAAGCCGTCGGGCGGGAGTGGGGACCCTGTGGTGGCGACGCACTGGACCTGCGAGAGGTCGAAGTCGCGGGCCGGGTGCACCTCCGCCTTGCGGCAGGCCATGACGTAGGCCGCCGAGGTGCCGTAGAGGGTGGCGCCCGTGCGTTCGGCGACGCGCCACTGCGCGCCCGTGTCCGGGTGGCCGGGGCTGCCGTCGTAGAGGACGATCGTCGTGCCGGTCAGGAGGCCGGAGACGAGGAAGTTCCACATCATCCAGCCGGTCGAGGTGTACCAGAAGAAACGATCCTCGGGGCCCAGGTCGCAGTGCAGTCCGAGCTGCTTGAGGTGCTCGACCAGGATGCCGCCCTGGGACTGGACGATGGCCTTGGGCAGGCCGGTCGTACCGGATGAGTAGAGCACCCAGAGGGGGTGGTCGAAGGGGACCTGCTCGAAGACGGGCTCCTCGTCCGCGGCCGTCAGGGCCGCCCAGTCCAGGGCGCCCTCGGGCGGCTCCGTGCCCAGGAGGGGAATGTGGACCACGGCGCGCAGCGTGGGCAGTTCGGCACGCAGTTCGGCGACGACGTCGCGGCGGTCGTGCTCCTTGCCGCCGTAGCGGTAGCCGTCGACGGTGAACAGGACGACGGGTTCGACCTGCTGGAAGCGGTCGAGGACGCTGCGGGCGCCGAAGTCGGGGGCGCAGGAGGTCCAGACACCGCCCACGGCGGCCGTGGCGAGGAGCGCTGTGACGGCCTGCGGGATGTTCGGGAGGTAGCCGCTGATCCGGTCTCCCGGGCGGACGCCGAGGGCGCGCAGTGCGGCGGCGAGGGAGCCGACCTGGCGGCGCAGCTCGGACCAGGACACCGGGCTCGGCTCGTGGATCTCGTCGACATACAGCAGGGCCGGTTCGGCCGGGCGGGTGGCGGCCGCGCGCAGGGCGTGTTCGGCGTAGTTCAGCGTCGCGCCGGGGAACCACTGGGCGCCAGGCATGGAGCGGTCGCCCAGCACGCGCGCGTAGGGCGTCGAGAACCGTACGTCGAACCATTGCGTGACGGCTTGCCAGAACGTCTCCAGCTCGTCGACGGACCAGCGGTGCAGCGCCGGATAGCCGCCTTCGGACGGAGCTCCGTGGTGCTCGGCCGCCCAGGTCTGGAACTTCGTCACCTGGGCCTGGGCGATGCGCTGCGGATCTGGCCGCCAGAGCGGCTCGGGGTTCACGGTCGGCATGGGGCGGCTCCCGGACTCTGCGCGTCGTGTGCGTCGCCCGCGCACGAGCTGGGGTGGTGCGCGTGACGCGGCTGACACGGACGATGCCATGTGATCGACTTCTGCACCAGGGTGGGCTCCACACAGTCCGTGTCGTGAAGATGTGGTCCCGCCACAGGTGAACGGCAGTTGAACGACCCGCGCGCGTGGCGCGGTCAGTGACAGGGTGAACAGCATGGACGGTCGTGACCTGGTGCGTTCGATGAAGGCGGTCGGTTCTGCGGGGACTGCCCAGGGTTTGCGCACCGTGCGGTCCGCGTGGCGCAGGAGGCGCGCGGACGCATCCGGGTTGCCGGTGCGGGGTCCCGAGCGCGCGCGGGTGCCGGGTCCGGTGCAGGAGGCGGAGCCGGGACCCGGCGGGGGGACGCTCCGGTTCAGCCGCTCGGAGCTGAGGATCCATGTCGCGGTGAACGGGGCCGTGTTCTGGGGCTGGGACGGTGCGGAGCCCGAGCCGTCGTACGCGTTGGCCGGCCGTTGTCCGGAGCCGGATCCACGGGCGGTGCTGGAGCCGGACAAGGACGGCGGATGGCGGGTCGTCGCCGAGCGGGTGACGGTCGTGGTCTCACGGCACGGCGCCATCGAGGTGTGCACGCCGGGAGGCGTGATGCTGCGCCGTGATCTGCCGCCCCGGTGGTGGGATCCGCAGGACGGTGGCCAGGCTCGCTGGATGCAGCGCTCGGAGGTGGCGGCGGACGCGCGTTTCTTCGGCCTCGGGGGAAGGGCGTCCGGGCCGCGGCTGCGTGACGGGACGTACCGGTTGTGGAACACGGATCCCGGACATGCGTTCGATCGCGGCGATGATCCGCTCTATCTCACGATGCCGGTGCAAGTGGTGGTGGCCGACGCCGCCACCCATCTGGTGTTCCACGACACGTCCTGGGACGGCACGGTCATGCTGCGCGAGGGCGAGGAGGGGGCCGGCTCCGGGCACGACCGGCCGGGAGCGTGCGAGGTGCGGATGGACGGCGGACCTTTGCGCCGTTGGGTGATCGTGGGCACTCCCGCGCGCGTGCTCCTCGCCTGGGCCTCGCTCACCGGGGCTCCGGCGGTGCCGCCCGTGTGGGCGCTCGGTCATCATCACGCGCGCTGGGGTTTCGGCACCGAGCAGGAGGTACGGCGGATCGTGGCGGGCTATCAGGAGCACGGTCTGCCGCTCGACGCGGTCCATCTCGACATCGACCACTACGACGAGCATCAGGTGTTCACCGTCGACCAGGACCGCTTCCCGAAGCTGTCGGTGCTCGCCGACGAGCTGCGGCGGGACGGGATACGGCTGGTGTCGATCGTCGACCCGGCGGTCAAGGCCGCGTCGGGCAACGCCGTGTACGAGAGCGGGGTCACCGAGGACGTGTTCGTGCGCGATGCGTCGGGGCAGGTCGTCGAGGGCGTGGTGTGGCCTGGAGAGGCGGTTTTCCCGGACTTCACGCACGCACGTGTGCGGCAGTGGTGGGGTGGTCTCTACGCCGAACGGATCGCGCAGGGGTTCTCCGGGTTCTGGCACGACATGAACGAGCCGACGTCGTTCGCCGCGTTCGGGGAATCGACGTTGCCTCGCTCCGCGCGGCACTCCCTGGAGGGGCGCGGCGGTGATCATCGCGAGGCGCACAACGTGTACGGGCTCTGCATGGCCTGGGCGGCCTACGAGGGCTTGCGGGAGCTGGTTCCGGACCAGCGTCCGTTCGTCTTCTCGCGGTCCGGCTGGGCGGGCCTGCAGCGGTACGGCGGCACCTGGTCCGGGGACGTCGCCACGGGATGGCCGGGACTGCGGGCGTCCTTGTCCCTGGTGATGGGGCTCGGGCTGTGCGGGGTGCCGTATTCCGGCCCGGACGTGGGCGGTTTCGACGGCAGTCCGTCACCCGAGCTGTATCTGCGCTGGCTCCAGCTGGGCGCGTACCTGCCCCTGTTCCGCACGCACGCAAGCCTGCGGGCGGGGCGCCGGGAGCCGTGGGAGTTCGGTCCCGAGGTGTTGGAGCACGCGCGTGTGGCGCTCGTCGAGCGTCGGCGGCTACTGCCGTACTTCGTGACGCTGGCGCATCTGGCCCGGCGTACCGGCGCCCCTTATGTGCGCCCGTTGTGGTGGGGCGCGCCCCGGAACCGGGCACTGCGGGACTGCGAGGACGCCTTCCTGCTGGGTGACTGTCTGCTGGTGGCGCCGGTGATGGACCCGGGCACCGACCGTCGTGCGGTGCAGCTCCCGCGGGGGCTCTGGTACGACACCGCGACGGGGCGGGGGTACCAGGGGCCGGGGCAGGTGCTCGTGGACGCCCCGTTGTCGCGTATTCCGGTGTTCGCGCGCGCCGGCGCCGTCCTGCCCGTGCGGGGCGACGACGGCGGATTGGAGCTGGAGGTGTGGGCGCCGGTCCAGGGGCGGACGGGTGGTGGCCTGGTGGTGCGGGACGCGGGCGACGGCTGGGAGGAGCCGGTGACCGAACGGTACATCGCCCGCTGGCAGGGCTCGCGGGTCGTCGTCGAGCGGGAGGGTGAGGACGGGGTGTGCGCACCGTCCGACCCGGTGCGCGTACGCGGGCTCGGCCAGGGGTGAGCTCTGGCCTGGCCGGCGGACCAGGTCGGAGAAAGGCGACCGTGTCTGATCAGGGCGGGTGAGCCCACGGACCCGGCTCCGCCCCTCCGGCGTGATCCGCAGGCGCAGGCCCTAGATGTACCGGCCCTCGAAGAACGCCCGCGCGGCGTGCGTGTGCAGGGGGAAGGCGAGTTGCTCCGCCCTGCGCAGGAGGTGCCAGCCCTCGGTCTCGTCCGTGGCGGCGGACTCCGGGAGACGCTCCGCGGGGCACTCCGGAAGGAGCCCGAACAGCAGTAGGTGGCCGTCGGAGGAGCTCATGGCGTCGGCCAGCCGCACATCGCGGGGCGCGGCCTCGATGCCGGTCTCCTCCTTGAGTTCGCGGACGATGGCCTGCCGCCAGTCCTCACCGTCGTCGATGTAGCCGCCGGGCAGTGCGACGCCCCCGCGCGCGGGGTCGATGGTTCGGGTGATGACGACCAGGGCGGTGCCCTTCGTGTCGTACACGGGCTGGAGCGCTACGGCCACCGGTAGCGGGTTGCGGTATGCGACGGTGGCGCAGGCCGGACAGGTGCGGGGCCAGCCGGTGACGCCCTCCCCGTAGGGCGCTCCGCAACTCGAACAGTGGGAGTCGCGCGCGGAGTTCGAAGTGGAGTGCAGAGTTTCGGACACGCGGCGGAGCGTATCCGATCTTGGGGAGGGCGCCGTACTGAGGCTGCTCAGTGGCCGTTGGAGAGAGACTCGGCAGAGACGGGGAAGTCGAAATAGGTGTCGGGGTAGGGCTCGGGCTTGAAGGTGTAGTGCCACCATTCCTCGGCGAGGTTCACGAAGCCGAGGTCTTCCAGGGTGCCTTTGAGGAGCAGCCGGTTGGCCCGTTGCTGTCCTTGTACGCGCGCGTCCAGGGTGTGGGCCAGGGTGTCGAAGCAGTCGAACCCGGTGGCCATGTCGACCGAGTTGTCGGGGAAGCGCTGCTCCTGCGGTGCGTAGC
Source organism: Streptomyces sp. NPDC006872 (assembly GCF_040635845.1). Lineage (NCBI taxonomy): Bacteria > Bacillati > Actinomycetota > Actinomycetes > Kitasatosporales > Streptomycetaceae > Streptomyces > Streptomyces sp. NPDC006872. Next base: position 222,383 of record NZ_JBEYIL010000019.1, on the reverse strand, counting down.
AGGGGACGAGCGGTTCGCCGGGCAGATAGGGCCTGGTCGGTGTGGCGGGGAGCTTCACGATGGTGAGGTCCATGGTCGAGCCTCGGCTGTGACCGGACTTCTCGGCGATGTAACCGTCCGCGAACAGACGGGTCTTGTCGACGTTCGGATAGAACTCTGCCTTCGTCGCCTCGTCGTTCAGGTCCTCGGCCCAGTGGACGAAGTGGTCGACGGCGCGCTGGGGGCGGTAGCAGTCGTACACCTTGAGCGTGTATCCCTGCCGCAGCAGCGTCGTCTGGGCCTCGTGGAGGGCTTCGGCGGCCGGCCGGGTGAGGATGCAGATGGGCTGCTGGTAGCCGTCGACGGGGACGCCGACGAAGTTGTGCGGGGTGAAGTAGCGCATCTCCTGAAGGATGGTCGGGTCCACGGTTCTCAGGGCCACGAAGTCGGCGGGGGCCTCGGGATCGGTGTGCGCCTGCGCCGTGGCGGAGGCGGTGGTCACGGTCAGCAGGGCGGCGAGCACGGTGACGACGCTGCGTACGGCACTGGAGAGTCGTGTCATGTCTCCTCCCTGCCCAATTCCGGGCGGGCATGCCACACTCCTGACGATCCGTCAGATGGCACACCCGGAGGGAGACCCCTTGTCGCGTACACGTACACCCGTGGTCGCCGGCTGGTTCACCGGGGAGGGCGACGACTTCAGACTGCTCGGGACGCGGTGCTCGGGGTGCCGGGCGGTCTTCTTCCCGCGCGAGGACACGCACTGTCGCAATCCGGGCTGCCAGGGCGGCGATCTGGCGGCGGTCCCGCTCTCGCGGCGCGGGCGTGTCTGGTCGTACACGGACAGCCGGTACCGCCCTCCGTCACCCTATGTGACCGATCCGGAACTTCCATGGGAACCGTACGCGTTGATCGCTGTGGAGCTGGAGTCCGAGCGGATCGTGGTGCTGGGACAGGCGGCTCCCGGGGTCACCGTCACCGATCTGGCGGTGGGCATGGAGGTGGAGGTCGTACCGGGCGTGCTCGACGAGGACGCGGAGACGACCTGGACGACCTGGCGATGGCGGCCGACGGGGGTGGCGGGATGACGGCAGAGGTGGCGGTGCTCGGCGCGGGGATGCATCCGTGGGGCAAGTGGGGTCGCGGCTTCGTCGAGTACGGGGTGAAGGCGGCGCGTGCGGCCCTCGCGGACGCGGGCGTGGACTGGCGGGACGTCGATTCGATCGTCGGCGCGGACACGGTGCGTGGCGGCTATCCGGGGTACGTGGCCGGAGCGACGTTCGCGAGAGCCCTGGGGTGGCAGGGAGCCCGGGTCGCGAGTGTGTACGCGGCGTGCGCGTCGGGGGCTCAGGCGATCAGCACGGCCCGGGCCCAGATCCTCGCGGGACTGGCGGACGTGGTGCTGGTGGTGGGGGCCGACTCCGCCCCCAAGGGCTTCTTCCGTCCGGCAGGAGGGGACCGGCCGGACGACCCGGACTGGCTGCGGTTCCGGGTGCTCGGGGCGACCAATCCGACGTACTTCGGGCTGTACGCGCGCAGGCGCATGGCCGTGCACGGGGATACGCCGGAGGACTTCGCCCAGGTCAAGGTGAAGAACGCCGCCATGGGAGCGCTGAATGCGAACGCGCGGTACCGCAAGCGCGTGACCGCGGAGGAGGTCGCCGCGTCCGCGGTGGTCGCCGATCCGCTGCGGCTGCTGGACATCTGCGCGACGTCGGACGGCGGAGCGGCGCTGGTGCTGTCCAGCATGGAGTTCGCCCGTCGGCACGGAGCGATGGATCCGGTGCGGATCAGAGCCGTGTCCACCGTGACGCCCCGATACCCCAACACGGTGCTGGATCTGCCGGACATCGCGACCGACTCCGCGGCAGGGTCTGATGCGGCCGGTGAACCGTTCCGGGCCTCGATCGCCCGAGCCGCCTACGAGGAGGCGGGCATCGGTCCCGAGGACCTCTCGCTCGCCGAGGTCTACGACCTCTCCACCGCCCTGGAGTTGCAGTGGTACGAGGACCTGGGGCTGTGCGGCGACGGCGAGGCCGCCAAGCTGCTCCGGGAGGGCGCGACGGCGGCCGGCGGCCGCATACCGGTGAACGCCAGCGGTGGGCTGGCCTCCTTCGGGGAGGCGGTGCCGGCACAGGCGATCGCTCAGGTCTGCGAGGTCACCTGGCAGTTGCGGGGACAGGCGGGAGATCGCCAGATCGCGGACGCGCGCGTGGCCGTCACGGCGAACCAGGGGCTGTTCGGTCATGGTTCGGCGGTGGTCGCGGTGCGATGAAGAGGGATGGGAAGCCTCGCGCCCCCAGGCCCTTGATCGAGGTATTTCACTCTCTGCGATCGCCTCGGAATCCTGTGTGAACGTCTCGTGAACTGGGCCTGAGTGCACGCCGGCAGCGTCATCATGCTCCCGTGCGCTCCTGGACGGACACTCTCCGCTTCGCCTTCCAACCGGTGGTCAACCTGGCCACCGGAGGGGTCGCAGGGCTGGAGATACTCGCCCGCCCGGAGGGCGGCGACGTCCTGGCCCAGGCGCGCCGGGATCCCGAACTCGACGGCCGACTGGCCGTGTTGGCGGTTCGCGCCGCGGCACGCAAGGAGACGATGCTCCCCCTGCACGTGAACGTGTTCGCCGGCACCCTCGCCGATCTCGGCGGGCTCGTCCCCCTGCACGGCGCCGTGCGCGAGGCAGGGCGGCTGCCCTGGGAGGTGACACTGGACGTCGTCCCGCCCTACACGCACGTCCCGCAGCCCGCGCTCCTGGAGGCCCTGGCCGCACTCCGGGGCCAGGGTTTCCGGATCAGTGCGGACGGTGTCGGGGACGGGGACGCGCCTCTACGGCTGCTGGTCGACATCGCGCCGGACCTGGTGAAGCTCGACGCCTCGCTCCTGGCACGGCCCTCGGCGGTGCGGGCGATGCGGACCCTGTGCGACGAGCTGGGGGCGCTCCTGGTCGTCGAAGGCGTGGAGACCGAGCTGCAGTGCGCGGCCGCGCTGTCGGCCGGGGCACAGTTGGCGCAGGGCGCGCTGTTCGCGCCGCCGAGCCGGTTGCCCGCCGCGGACGTGTATATGCCGTCCCTGAGCTCCGGTTTCGTGTCGGCGACCAGGTCGGGGCCGTCGGTGCGGGAGTTCGTCCGACCGGCGGCGCTGCTGCCCGCGACCGCGTCCGCCGGTCAGGTGCGGGCGCTGTTGACCGGGTCGCCGGACGTGTCCGGAGTACTGCTCGTGGACCGCACGGGGGTCCCGGTGCGGTCGGTGCATCGGTCACGCTTCCTGCTGTCGATGTCGGGGCGCTACGGCCACGCCCTGTACGCGGACCGTCCCGCGGTCAAGCTCGGCGATCCGCCGCGGACGGTAGGAGTCGACGCGACCGCATGGGAGGTACTGGACGTGGTCGCGGACGGAGACCGGGACCGCACCTCCGACGACGTGGCCGTGGTCGACCACGACGGGCGATGCGTGGGCGTCGTCCGGCTCGCGGACCTCGTGCGGGCGCTGGCCGAGAGCCGGGTCGAGGAGGCGGCCGGGCTGAATCCGCTGACGCGGCTGCCCGGTTCGGACGCGATCACCGGAGAGGTGGACCGCCGGATCGCGGCGGGGTGGGCGTTCGCGCTGAGTTGGCTGGACATCGACCACTTCAAACAGGTGAACGACGGGGCCGGGTTCGCGGCGGGTGACGAGCTGATCCGGTCGGTGGGACGAGCGTTGCAGATCGCCGCCTCCGGGAACACGCGCGTGGGGCACATCGGCGGGGACGACTTCCTGGTCCTGGCCGATCCGCAGGGCCTGGATCCGCTGGCCGTCTCCGTGCTGGACGCGCCGTGGTCGGCAGGCGGGCTCCCGGTCACGTTGTCGCTGGCCACGGTCCTGTGCCAACCGGGCAGCGTGACGGATCACCGCCAGGCTGCGGCGTTTCTCGCACCGTTGAAGAAGGCTGCGAAGTCATTGCGAGGGGCGAGTTGGGTGGTGGGTCGGGCGGGGCTGGCCGGATACGAGATCCGGCGCGGGTCGCAGCCGATGGCTGCGGGGACCGGGGCGGTGGGTGCGGAGCCGGGGGTGGGCTGACCGGGGGCCGACAGACCCGGGACCGCTGACGGTCGGTGGCTTCGATGCCGCGAGCGGCTGGAAGGGCCGACAGGCGGTCGAGCGCCCGTCAGAGGCGCCGGGGCTCCGTATGGGCCGCATATGGGCAAGGGAGGACTGCGAGGCTCGTGAGGGGCGGTCCCGGTCCTTCGACCGCTGCACCCCCAACCGTTGCCGTCGGCCTCCTTGACGCTCCCTGAGCGTCGGTGAAAACTTCCCGGTGTCAACGGGACGGACAGTTTCAGCTGCTCCACACCGGTGACCGGCCGGTGCCGTCGAAGAGTGGGCCAACTGTTCGCACAGTACTGGCTCTCCGACGCGCGCGGTGTCGTCACCGAACTCACCTGCTACGTCACGAAGGCGCACCTCGCACGCGCGTGCTCGATGCGACGAACCGGCTAAGGCGCGAAGTCTTGAACGTGAGGGGGCAGGAGGCGCGCGGGCTTGCGCATCGCGGCACGCGCGTGTCCCTTTGAGCCACGGCCCGTACCCCGGTCGGCGGGGGTACGGGCCGTGTCGGCGGTGCGGGCGTCTCAGGTGGTGACGGCCTTGCGGCGGTCGGCCCCGTAGTCCATCGCGTGTTGGACCACGCCGACGAGAACGTCTCGGACCGACCTTCGGTCGCGGGCGTCGCACAAGATCACCGGGACGTCGTCATCGAGGTCGAGGGCCCCGCGTACGTCCTCCTCGGGGTAACGATCGGCGCCCTCGAAGCAGTTGACGGCGATGAGGAAGGGTATGGAGCGGCGTTCGAAGTAGTCGACGGCGGCGAAGCAGTCCTCCAGGCGGCGGGTGTCGGCGAGCACGACGGCGCCGAGCGAGCCCTCGGAGAGTTCGTCCCACATGAACCAGAACCGCTCCTGTCCGGGTGTGCCGAACAGGTAGAGCACGAGGTCCTCGCGCAGGGTGATGCGCCCGAAGTCCATGGCGACGGTGGTGGTGTGCTTGGCCTCGACGCCGGTGGTGTCGTCGACCGGCCGGCCGGCCTCGGTGAGGTACTCCTCGGTACGCAGCGGCCTGATCTCGCTGACGGCGCCGACGAGCGTCGTCTTGCCCACACCGAAGCCGCCGGCCACCAGGATCTTGAGCGTGACCGGCTCGACCGGGGGCTTGCCACGCTCAGAACGCCCGAAGATCATCGATCATTTCTCCTGCTTGATGGCTTGACTGGGGGTTGTCGGGCGGCGGGCCGTAGCCTCCGCCGCCGGGGGTCTCGATGACGAGTACGTCGCCGGGGCCGACGTCCGCGGAGTCGCTGCCGCCGAGCCGGACGACGGTGCCGTCCGCGCGTTCCACCCGATTGGCGCCCAGCGCGCCGGGAGCGCCGCCCGCCAGGCCGTACGGGGGGACCCGGCGGTGCTGGGACAGGGTGGAGACGCTCATGGGCTCGTGGAAGCGGATGCGGCGGACCGCGCCGTCTCCGCCGCGCCACCGTCCTGCTCCGCCGCTGGCGGGCCGGATGGCGAACTCGTCGAGTTGCACGGGCAGTCGCCACTCCAGGACTTCGGGGTCGGTCAGCCGCGAGTTCGTCATATGGGTCTGAACGACGCTCGCGCCGGGGAAGCCGTCGCCGGCGCCTGACCCGGAGGCGACTGTTTCGTAGTACTGGTGGCGTTCGTTGCCGAAGGTGACGTTGTTCATGGTTCCGGAGCCCTCGGCCTGGACGCCGAGAGCCGCGTAGAGGGCGCCGGTGATCGCCTGGGAGGTCTCGACGTTGCCGGCGACGACGGCGGCGGGCGGTTCGGGCGCGAGCAGGGAGCCACGCGGCACGACGATCGTCAGAGGGCGCAGGCAGCCGTCGTTGAGCGGGATGTCGTCGGCGACCAAGGTCCGGAAGACGTACAGGACGGCTGCGTTGACGACGGAGAAGGGCGCGTTGAAGTTGGTGGCCGACTGCGGTGAGGTGCCGGTGAAGTCGACGGTCGCGGAGCGGTTCTCGCGGTCCACGCGCACGCGTACCCGGATGATCGCGCCCGAGTCGGTCTCGTAGGAGTACTCGCCGTCGTCCAGGGCGTCGATGACGCGGCGCACGGATTCCTCCGCGTTGTCCTGGACGTGCCTCATGTAGGCCTGTACGACGTCGAGCCCGAAGTTCTCGATCATGCGGGCCACTTCGTCGACGCCTTTCCGGTTGGCGGCGATCTGGGCGCGCAGGTCGGCGAGGTTGGTCCCCGGATTGCGTGAGGGGTAGGGCGCCTCGGTGAGGAGGCGGAGGGTCTCCTCCTCGCGGAAGCGGCCGTTCTCGGTCAGCAGCCAGTTGTCGAAGAGGACGCCTTCCTCGTCGATGGTGCGGCTGTTCGCCGGCATGGAGCCGGGGGCGATGCCGCCGATCTCGGCGTGGTGGCCGCGCGAGGCGACGTAGAAGAGCAGCTTGGGGTCACTGTCCGTGATGTCGGCGCTCTCGGTCCTGCCGGTGTCGAAGACCGGGGTGATCACGGTGACGTCGGGCAGGTGCGTGCCGCCGTGGTACGGGTCGTTGACCGCGTACGTGTCGCCGGGGCGCATCGCCGAGCCGCGGCGGCGGATGACCTCTTTGACGCTTGTGCCCATGGAGCCCAAGTGGACGGGGATGTGCGGGGCGTTGGCCACCAGGTTTCCGTCGGGGTCGAACAGGGCGCAGGAGAAGTCGAGGCGCTCCTTGATATTCACGGACTGGGCCGTGGACTCCAGGCGGGCGCCCATCTGTTCGGCGATGGACATGAAGAGGTTGTTGAAGACCTCGAGCAGAACCGGGTCGGCTTTCGTGTCGAGATCGGAACTCTGCGTAATCGCCGCTCGTTCCATGACCAGATGCCCGTCGTGGGTCGTCCCGGCCTCCCAGCCCGGGTCGACGACGGTCGTCGCGCCGGCCTCGGTGATGATCGCGGGGCCGGTGAGGGTCTCGCCGGGAGGGAGGTTCTCCCGGCGGTGGAGTGGGACGTCGTGCCAGGCGCCGCCGGTATGGAGGCGGACGGTCTCGGGCGCGGCGGTGCGGCCTTCGTACGGGGCGAGGGCCGACAGGTCAGGGGGTCGAGTGATGCCGGTGGCTTCGACGGAGAGCGCTTCGACGACGATCGGGCGGTCGAGCGTGAAGGAGTACGTGGCGCGATGACGTTCTTCGAAGGTGTGGCACATCGCGGTGGGATCGGTGAGTTCGACGGTGAGGGTGGTGTCGGTGCCGTCGTAGCGGAGCTGGGCGCGGCGGACGATCCGGACACGGTCGTCGGGAACGTCCTCGGCGAGCAGTTCGGCGCGGGCCGCCGCTTCGAGGTCGTCGGCGGTCTTGAGGATCCCGGGCAGGGAGGCGGCTTCCAGGGGCTCCTCGACGGACTGTTCGCGCATGGCGGTCGTGTCGGCGAGCCCGATGCCGAGCGCGGACAGCACACCGGCCATGGGCGGGACGAGGACGGTACGGATGCCGAGCGAGTCGGCGACCATGCACGCGTGCTGGCCGCCCGCGCCGCCGAAGGTGGTGAGGGCGTAGCGGGTGACGTCATGGCCCTTCTGGACGGAGATCCGCTTCACCGCGTTGGCGATGTTGGCGACGGCGATCTGCAGGAAGCCCTCCGCGACCTGCTCAGGGGTGCGGTCGTCTCCGGTCCGCTCGCGGATCTCGCGGGCGAGGACGGCGAATCGGTCCCGTACGAGTGCCTGGTCGAGGGGCTGGTCGCCGTCGGGTCCGAACATCTCGGGGAAGTGGGCGGGTTGGATACGGCCGAGCATCACATTGGCGTCGGTGACGGCGAGCGGGCCGCCGCCGCGGTAGCAGGCCGGCCCGGGGTCCGCGCCCGCCGAGTCCGGCCCTACGCGGTAACGGGAGCCGTCGAACCGGAGGACGGAGCCGCCGCCCGCGGCAACGGTGTGGATGTCCAGCATCGGAGCGCGCAGCCGCACGCCCGCGAGCTGGGTGGTGAAGACCCGTTCGTACTCGCCCGCGAAGTGGGAGACGTCGGTGGAGGTGCCGCCCATGTCGAAGCCGATGACCCGATCGAAGCCCGCGAGCTGGGACATCCGGGCCATGCCGACGATGCCGCCCGCGGGCCCGGACAGGATGGCGTCCTTGCCGCGGAACTGGCTCGCCTCGGCAAGCCCCCCGTTGGACTGCATGAACATGAGCCGCACATCGCGGAGTTCGTCGGCGACATGCCGGACGTAGCGGCGCAGCACGGGCGAGAGGTAGGCGTCGACGACTGCGGTGTCCCCGCGCGGGACGAGTTTCATGAGGGGGCTGACCTCGCTGGACAGCGAGATCTGCGGGAAGCCGGTGCGGGCGGCCAGCTGCCCTACGGCCTGTTCGTGCGCCGGGTGGAGATGGCTGTGCATGCAGACGACGGCGACGGCCCTGATCCCGTCGTCGTAGGCCTCCTGCAAGGGCCCGGCCAGGGCGGCCAGGTCGGGGGCGCGCAGGACCGTGCCGTCGGCGCGGATGCGCTCGTCGACCTCCAGGACCCGCTCGTACAGCAGCTCCGGGAGTTCGATGCGGCGGGCGAAGATGTGCGGGCGGTTCTGGTAGGCGATGCGCAGCGCGTCCCGGAAGCCGCGGGTGATGACGAGCAGGGTGCGCTCGCCCTTGCGTTCCAGGAGGGCGTTGGTCGCGACCGTCGTGCCCATGCGGACGGCCTCGACGGGCTCCGACGCACCTTCCAGGAGGGTGCGGATGCCGGCGACGGCCGCGTCGGCGTACCGCGCCGGGTTCTCCGAGAGCAGTTTGTGCGTCAGGAGCCGACCGTCCGGGCGACGCGCGACGATGTCCGTGAAGGTGCCGCCCCGGTCCACCCAGAACTGCCAGCCGCTCACGTCTTCACCCCGCTTCCGCGCTGCTCACAGCGCTCGGAGGCCGTTGATCACATCGCGCAGAATACTCTCGTCCGGCAGCTCGGCAGGGGGTACAGGCCGGTTCACATGGACGAATTCCGCGTCCACGAGGTCACCGACGAGGACCCGTACGACTCCGATGGGCAGGTTGAGTTCGGCCGAGAGTTCGGCGACCGACTGCGGAGCGTCCCGGCACAGATCCACGATGTCCACGTGCTCGGGGGACAACGAGGAGTCCGCGTCCGGATCGTCGGCGTGGGGCTCGACGACGACCACCGCGATCAGATCGAGGCGGTGCTGGACCGCACTGGTGGTACGGCCCCGCGTCATGGCGTACGGACGGACGACCGGTCCGGCCTCGTCGTCGAACCAGTGACTTCTTCCCTGACCGTCTGTGCTCATGCCATCCCACTACCCGCCTGCGGGCAGATCGGTGCGCGGGGAGGTGCCCAGATGTACGCCGACCCGCTTGACGAGGAGCGTCATCTCGTAGGCCACGAGCCCCACGTCCGAGTCGGCGTCCGAGAGGACGGCGAGGCAGCTGCCGTCACCGGCGGCCGTGACGAACAGAAAGGCGTCGTCGAGCTCGACGACGGTCTGGCGGACGCTGCCGGCCTCGAAGTGGCGGCCGACGCCCTTGGCAAGGCTGTGGAATCCGGAGGCGACGGCGGCCAGGTGCTCGCCGTCCTCCCGGGTCAGGTCTCTGGACACCCCTGTCGCAAGGCCGTCGCCGGAGAGGACGACCGCCTTGCGGATGCTGGCGACGCGGTCGACGAGTTCGTCGAGGAGCCAGTTCAGCTCGCCGTTGCCGGTGGTGCTTTCGCCGGTCGCCTTCGGTGCGGTCATCGACCGTCCCCCTTGTTCGTTCCTTGTGGTGCTGTGCCGCTGTGGGCGTCATCGCCCGCGGCGTTCTCTACGCGGCCGCGCTGCCAGCCGCGCTGGAGCGAGGCCATCCGGCTGCGTACCTCGTCGGCGTCCCGGTCTGCGGGGTCGGCTCGGTTCTCGGTGCGCGGAGCCGGGCCCTGTCTCAGTTGTGGGGCCAGGTTCGCCTGCCGCACGCGCCGCGGCAACGCTCCTGTGCCGGAGCCGGTGTCATGAGCCGCGCTTCCCTGGTTCCGGGCGCCGGCTCCTGCCGGGGCGGACGCGGTGTCGGAGCGCTCGGCCGTGTCGTCGGGACCGCCGGGCCGGGCCGCGGTCTGCCGTGTGCGCCGTGGGAGGGCGGGGGGCTGGGCAGGCTCTTCCACGCCACGGCCGGGATGCTCCGGCAGCGCGGGGCGCTCGGTCGCGCCGCCGCTGCGGGGTATCTGGGCCGTCATACCGCGGCGGCGGGACGGCAGAGGCGCCGGTCCTTCGTTCTCCATGCGGCGGGGGCCGGGCCCGGCCGGGGACTCCGCGTCCGTCTCCGCCCGCCGGAGTCGCTGTTCCTGGACCGGGCGACCGTGCGAGCTGACCAGCTTGGGCGCGCGGCGGCCCGGCAGCAGCGGTACCGGGTCGTCGGTGACGGACCCGTCGGGTTCGCCGGGGCTGTCGGACAGCCTGCGATGCAGGTCGACGGCTCCTGCGGCCGACTCGTCCTCAGCGCCACGGGTGAGGGAGCGACGGGGGCGGAACAGGCCGCCGTGGTCGTCGTCCTCCTCGTCCAGAGTGGCCGGGAAGCCACCGAGGGTGTCCAGGCCGACGGGGGCCTCCAGCTCGACCGGACCGTCGATCATCGAGGCGGGCACTCCGGGAAGCTGCACCGAGGCCGGGGAGAGTGCGGGCCGACGAGCCTCCGCCGACTCGCCCTCCTTCGGAGGGCGGGGACGGTCGAGCCGGAAACCGATGCCGTTGGTGTCGGGGACGTCGTCGGTCAGCAGAGCGTCGGGGATGAAGACGATGGCGGTCGTCCCGCCGTACGGCGAGGGCTGCAGAGAGACACGGACGTTCTGCCGCTGGGCGAGTCGGCTGACGACGAAGAGCCCGAGGCGGTCGGTGTCGGACAGTTCGAATTCCGGTGTCTCGGCGAGCCGGAGGTTGGCCTCCAGGAGGGCTTCGGGCGCCATGCCGAGGCCGCGGTCGTGGATCTCGAGGGTGAAGCCGTTGGCGACCCGGTCGCCGAACACCTGGACGGCGGTGTGCGGCGGGGAGAACACCGTGGCGTTCTCCAGGAGTTCGGCCACCAGGTGGGTGAGGTCGGCGACGGCCGGGCCGGTGGCCGCGAGGCGCGGCAGGCGACGGACCTCGATGCGTTCGTAGTCCTCGACCTCGGCGACGGCGGCGCGCACGATGTCCATGAGCTGGACGGGTTTGCGCCACTGCCGGGAGGGAGCGGCGCCGGAGAGGATCACCAGGCCCTCGGCGTGTCGGCGCATGCGGGTGGTGAGGTGGTCGAGGCGGAAGAGGTCGGCGAGCTCCTCGGTGTCCTCGGTGCGGCGCTCCATGGTGTCGAGCAGGGTGAGCTGCTTGTGCAGCAGAACCTGGCTGCGGCGGGCGAGGTTGACGAACACCTCGGAGACCCCGGAGCGCAGCTCGGCCTGTTTGACGGCGGCCTCGACGGCGGCGCGCTGGAGGGTGTTGAGGGCCTGGCCGACCTCGCCCATCTCGTTCTTGTCGTATTCGAGCCGCGGCACTTCGGTCTCGACGTCGACCTGCTCGCCGGCGGACAGCCGGCGCATGACGCTCGGCAGCCGTACGCCGGACGCGTCGTGGGCCTCCAGCCGGAGCTGGCGCAGATCGCGGATGAGGCCGCGGCCGATGCGCACGGACAGCACGAGGGAGACGAGCAGGGCTATCAGTCCGAAGACGCCGGCGAAGACGGCCTTGACGATGACCTCGATCGCCACCGGCCGGACGCGGTCCTGATAGCGGTCGTTGGCCTGTTCGTCCAGTGTGCCGAGCTCGTCGAGGACGTTTCCGGCCGCGGTGTCCCAATTCCTGGCGCTGGCGCCCCGGGGGAGGTCGCCGGGCATGGCGGCGACGACGGCCTGTTCGACCGTGCGCAGCGGGGCGGTGGTGGCGTTCTTCCAGAAGCTCTCGTAGCGTTCGCGCTCCGCGGTGGGCAGCTGGGCGAGGCTGATCTCGTAGACCACCTCCCGCTGGGCCGCCAGATCGGAGACGTCGCGGATCTCCTCGCGGCTGAGGCGGCCCACGACCAAGGCGGACCCGAGCAGCGCGTCCTCCTCGGACAGCAGCTCACGGGCGCGGGCGACACTGACGAGGGCCCGGTACTGCTTGTCCATCTCCACGCTGTCGACCACGTCCAGCTTGGCCAGCAGGGCGTAGCACGGGTCGATCAACTGCGTGTAGAGGTCGAGGGCCTGGGCTCGGGTGACGGTGCCTTCCTCGACGCTTCGGCGCAGGGAGTCGACGCCCTCGAAGGCGTCGAGCACCGCGGTCAGGCCCTCGCCGTCGTCCTGGTCCAGGACGTCGCGTACATCGGGGTCCTGGGCGTTGCTGCGGATCTCGGCGAGTGCCTCGTCGGTGGCGGTCCGGGTGCGGCGCAGTGCGGACAGCGCGTCGGCGGCACGAGGGTCGGCGAGGTAGACCAGGGTCTGGCGGCGTTCCTGTTGGACGACGCGGACGGTGTCCTCGATGGGGTAGCCGACGTTCTCGACCAGGGACGACACGGTGAACAGGCGGCTCGCCTCGCGTCCCGTGAGTACCGTGGCGAAGCCCCAGATGACGGTCAGGGACACCAGCGGCACGAGAAGCAGCGCCACGATCTTCCGGCGGATGGACTTCCCGCGAAAGCGCATGGCCTCCCCCAGCTCGAACCCCCACCGGTAGGGGGTACGCATGTGCGTCAACAAACGGCGTGAGCCTACTACCGACACACAGTTAACTCGAAGAGCTGTCCGGAAGCTGAACCTCCGTACCGAGGGCGAGACATGGTGCGTTGTCCGGGCAATGCGGGAGATTCCCTCCCCGAATCCGGCCGACCGGGCCCGGCCGGAACCGATCGGCCGTGCAAACGAGTTGGCCAGATTTTTTCGCAACTTGGGAATCTTCAGGGCACGTCGTTCGTCCTACTCATTGGGAATTGGGGGCGGAATCGGCCACACGAGCCGTATGCCGCACCTGGGCGGCGTAAATCAGCGCAAGCCGGGCAGCCACTGGGGAGCCGGGTCTTCGACCCGGAGGCAAGCGGTCTGTCGGCGGTGGGGAGTGACACGGTGATGGGCACGGCGGAGCGGCGTGGGGCACCCGAGGAGGGTGCGACGGCGCGTGGTACAGCGTTGCGGGATCCCGAGGCATCTGAACGCGACATCCCTGGGAACGGGCACGTGACAGCGGAGCGGCGCGACATTCCGGCGGTCAGTCGCGAGGCGCCCGACCGCGCCGTCCCGGCGGCCGCGGGTGCCGTCGCAGCCGCGCGGGAAGGCGTCCGGCGGAGCGGTGGCACCGGCGTCGGCGGTGCGTCCGCCAAAGGACAGGAGCGGGCGGCCTACCGGCCGTTGTGGGTGGAGGAGCCCGCGCGCCGACGGCGGATGCCCGACCCGGTGCGCACGGCGGCCGTACGAGCGGTGCTCATCATCGCCGTGACGCTGATTCAGGCGATGGTCGCCTTCCTGTGCACCCTGGCCGGATCCTGGCTGGCCTTCCCCATGGTGATCAGCAGTGTGGTCAGCACGGTGCTGGCCACCTGGGGCGCGCTGGACATCTGGGTGACCCGGCAGGTGTGGAACCAGCGCAACGGCGTGGTGTCGACGCCGAGCAGCACCGCGCGGTCGCTGCGCCGCGAGCGCCGCCGGGCGCGACGGCAGAATCGCGCCACCGAGCGGGCGCACGAGCGGATACGCAGGCAGGGCGGCGCCGGACAGCTGTCCCACTCCTGAGGTGGATCGACGGCTCCTGAAGCGAGCCGCGGGACTGCACCATCGCGGTGCGGTCCCCTCGCTTCATGGGCCACGCTCGCCGGCCTCCTCCCCGTGGTGGGAGGAGGCGGGCGCCTCCCATCTCATCGAGTCTCATCGAGCGGGGCGGCCCGGGTCGGCCGGGGCTATGCCGGTCGCTTGAACATCCGTGTCGCCGTGATCTCGCTGTGCACCTGGGCCGCGTCGCCTTCGGCGGCCGGCGCCTGCTGCGGCAGGCCCGGCCGGAGGTGTTCCTCGACGCTGATGTACTTCAGGCCCGCACGGAGGTCGGCGTCGTTGCGCAGACGGATGACCAGCGGGAACTCCGCCAGCGCCGTCGTGTCGAACAGACCGGTGGTGTAGAGGAGCTGCACACCCAGGGCGTCCGAGACCGCGCGCTGGAGTTCCAGTAGATAGGTCGCGTTGGCGCGCCCGATGGGGTTGTCGAGGAACAGCGTGCCGGCGTAGCGATGCTTGTCCCGGCCCCGGTCGTTGCTCCTGAGCGCCGCCATCGTGCAGTACAGGGCGATGGCCGCGGTGAGCAGCTGGCCACCGGAGAACACGTCGCCCATCTGGCCGACGGGGACGCGCTCGGCGCGCAGGACGGCGTCCGGCTTGAGGATCTCGACGGCGACGCCCTTGGGCTGGAGCGCCGCACCGACGCCGCGCAGCAGCAGTGACATGCCGTCGCGCCGCAGGTCGGAGTTCTTCTTCACGGCCGCCCGGGTCGCCTCGTCGATGACCTCGCCGAGGCGCTCGGTGAGGGTGGCCTGATCGGGCTCCTCGAAGCGGATGCGCAGGAATTCCTGCCCCGACCACTCCCCGAGCCCTTCAGGCAGCCGGGAGAGCCGCTGGGCCGAGCGCAGGGTGGCGAGCGCGGACTCCACAAGGCCCCGCAGCCGGTCCACGATCGAGTCCCTGTTGCGCTCCAGCTGCGCCAACTCGTCGGTGAGGACACGGAGTCGGGGCGCGAAGGCGTCCGCCCACTTCTGGGCGTGCTCCGGCAGCGCGGAGGCGGGCAGCTCGCGGATCTGCTGGCGGGCCGGGGTGCGGACCTGCTCGTAGCGCGTGGAGTTGGCATGCCGTACCAGGATGTCGCCGGCCTCGCGTACGGCCGACTCCGCGGCGGACAGGTCGGCGGCGCAGCCGCGCAGTGACCGGCGGGCCTCGGCGGCCGACTGGCGGGCCTCCTCCAGGGTGCCGGGGTAGGGCTCCGGCTCCTCCTGCTCGTCCTCGGGCGGGTGCTCGCGCAGCAGGTCGCGGAGCATCGCGGCGATCTCGTCGAAGCCGCCGGCCGCGTCCTCGGCGGCGCGGTGGGCGTGCAGGAGTTCGGCGTGGGCATCACGAGCCTGGCTCAACGCGTCGGTGCGGGAGGCGAGTTCGGCCGTCGCCGTGCGCAGCAGCGCCTGGGCGTGTTCGGCGTCGCGCGGCTGGAGCTCCTCGGTCAGCTCGGTGTGGGCCTCGCCGTCCTCGGGCGCGTGCCGCTCGGCCTCGCCGCGCAATCGTCCGAGTTGCTCGCTCGAGGTGGACACGCGGGTCTCCAGGAGCTGCACCAGCTCTTCCGCGCGCGCGGCGGCGGCCTGCCGGGAGGGTCCGTCGGAGCCGTCGGGCGACTGCAGCAGCAGCTCCGCACGGGTGCGGACCTTGTTGCTGAGCCGGTCGAGTTCGGCGCGGGCCCCGCTCTCGTCGCTCTCGGCGCGGGCCTGCTCGGCGCGCAGATCGGCGCCGACGCCGACCTTCTCGTACAGCTGGGAGGCTGCCCGGTAGGCCTCGCGGAGGGCAGGCAGGGAGGACTGGGCGGCGCCTGCCGCGTCCGCCGGCAGGTCGTCGGGGGCGCCGGCGATCTCGGCGCGCTCGGCGCGCAGCGCACGTGCGGTGCGGCGGGCGTCGTCGGCGGCTCGCTGGGCGCCGCGCCGGTCCTCGTCGGCTGCGCGGGCGCGCTCCAGGCAGGCCTGGGCGCGGGCCTCCGACTCGGCGGCCTCGTCGGCGAGTTCACGCACCTTGACCTGCCAACCGGCACGCTCACGCAACCGGAAGGCGAGCCCGGCGAGGGCGTCGGCGGCACGCCGGGCCTTCTGCGCGGCCTCCTGGCGCTCGTCACGCATCTGGGCCGCTTCGGCGGCGGTCTCGTCGGCCTCCGCGCGCAGGGTGCGCGCCTCGGCCAGCTCGGCCTCGGACTCCTCGGCGAACGCGCGCGCCTCCCCGGCGGCCTGGGCCAGCTCGGTGAGCCGCCCGGCCGGACAGCCGGTACGCCAGGAAGCGAGCCGCGCCGCGAGCTCGCGGTCCTTGCCGAGCCGCGCCGCGAGCCGACGGATGTCCTCGTCCCGTTCGGTCGCCCGGGCGCGCAGCGCCTGCCGCTCCTCGTCGGCGGCGTGCTCGTCGTGCATGGCCGGGTTCGGCGGGACGAGGAAGACGTCGCCGCTGTGGGAGTCGGCCGGCGGGGTCGGTGCGAGCAGGGCGGCGGCCGTGCCGACGGCCACGGCCGAGCGCGGCAGGAGCGCGGCTTCGCCGAGCGCCTCACGCGCGCGTACGTGCGAGTCCGGATCGGTGATGATCACGCCGTCGACCAGTTCGGGCCGGGCCGCGAGCACACGCGCGTGGTCGGCGGGGTCGACGGCCTGTGCGAGGTAGCGCCAGCCGGGCAGCGCGGGGATGCCGTGTTCGCCGAGGAACTCGACGGTGGCCAGCACGTCCGGGCCGGGCGGCAGCAGTCCGCCGTCGCCGAGGGCGCCGAGGATGCGGGAGTCGTCGGCGGCGGCGGTGCGCAGCTCGAAGAGCTGCCGTTCGGCGGAGGAGACGGCGTCGTCGAGGAGTTCGCGCAGTTCGTCGGCGCAACGGTCCAGATCCTCGGAGGTGAGCGAGGGGCCGTGCTCCGGTTCGCCCTCCTGCCGAGGCTGCGGGATCGGCCGACGCGTGCCGCCGCCGGTCAGCCCGAGCAGCTCCGTGAGGCGTTCCTCGCCGGCCAGGGACTCGGCGAGCCGCCGCTCGGCGTCGTACGACCGTTGCCCTGCCGTCGCCGCGTCCGCGGCCCGGGCCGCGGTGAGTTCGGCGCGGGACTCGGCGGAGGCGGCCTCGCGCGCGTGCTCGGCGGCCCGGCGCGAGGCCTCGCGGGCGGTGTCCCAGGCGGCGACGGCCGTCTTCTCGGCGTCGCTGGCGGCGAGGGCCGCGCGGGCGGGGTCCGCGTCGGGTGCGCTGTCGTCGAGCCAGCCCGCGCGGACGGCTTCGGCGGTCTCCTGTTCGACCTCGGAGAGGCGCTGACGCAGGTGCCCGACCTCGCTGCGGGCGCGCTGGGCGTCGGTGGCGGCGGAGGTCGCGTCCCGGTGCGCGGACTCGCCGAGCTCCTGAAGTGCCGCCGAGCGCTCCTCCTCCTCGTTGGCGAGGGTCTCGGCGCGTTCCGCGGCCGCGTGCAGGGCCCGGACGAGATCGACGGCGGCCCTGGCGCGGGCGGCGAGCGCGGGAGCGGCGTCGCGCTCGGCCTCCTGGATCGCGGCGGAGACGCGTGCGACCCGGTCCGCGGCGGCGCGGTGGCGCAGCACGGCCTCGGCGGCCTGCCAGGCGGCGTGCAGGGTGCGGGCGTCGGCGAGTTCGCGCTTCTGCGCGGCGGCGGACTTCTCCGCGGCGGCGAGCGCCAGTGAGGCGTGCCGGAAGGCGAGTTCGGCGGCGATCAGCGCGCTGCGCTCGCGTGCCCCCTCGGAGTGCGTGACGGCGTAGGCGGCGGCCGTGACGCGCTGGGCGAGGTCGCCGGCCCGCGCCTTTTCCTGCACGCCTCGCGCCGAGAGCCGTCGAGCCAGCGCGCGGGTGCGTCGCTCGGCGCCGGCGTGCACCTCACGCGCGCGTGAGCGGGCCTCGGCGGCCTCGACGATCCGCCCGAGGAGGTCCACCGACCCGGCGGTGAAGTCCCGTTCGGCGATCAGCTCGGCGCGGCGGCCCAGCTTGTTGCCGAAGCCGCTGACCAGGTCGGCGAGCCCGTCGGTGTCGCGGGTGTCGGTCACCGCGCGCAGCAGCAGGTCGGTGAAGTCGGAGTCCTTCTTGACCGCGAAGAGGCCGGCGGCCTCGCCCTCGTCGGCGTTCATCTCCCGCTGGTAGCGGAAGAGTTCGGGGTCGAGGCCGAGTTCGGTGAGGTGCTCGACCCAGCGGTCGTGGATCTCCTCCCAGTGCACCTCCAGGTGCGGATACGCCTTCCCCGCCTCGGTGATGGCGTCCCGGAACCCCTTCATGGTGCGTCGCCGCCCCTGCGCCCCGGACGCGCCCTCGACGGGCGGGCGCACGGCGGTGGACTCGGCGACGGGCAGGTTGTCCAGGCTCAGCCCGGGCCCGGGCCGGAACGAGTACCAGGCCTCCGCGAACTTCCGCGGGTCGTTGGACACCTGGCGGCCGCGCCACTCGCTCGCCTTGCCGACGACGACGCACTCACCGGTGAGCACGTGCTGCCACTCCAGCGCCACGTGTCCGCAGTCGTCGGCGAGCAGGAACTTGCGCAGCACGCCGGAGCTGGCGCCGCCGAGGGTGTTGCGGTGTCCCGGCAGCATCACGGAGAAGATCAGCTTGAGCAGGACGGACTTGCCGCCGCCGTTCTCCAGGAAGAGCACGCCCGCGGGCGCGGGCCGGCGTGGCGGGCCGACGGGCTCCTCTTGGAAGAACTCCGCCTGTGTGGGGGCGGGGTCGGGCACGATGTCGCCCACGCCCCGCAGGTCAAGCACGGTGTCGGCGTAGCGCGCACCGGCAGGCCCGATGGAGTAGAGGCGGACCCGGGACAGCTCGTACATGGCGGACTCTCGTAAGTCTTCGGCAGATCAGGGGGTGGGGGGAGCGCTGAGGCTCTACGAGTGGAACGGCAGCCCGGCGTCGGACACCAGCTCCAGGTCGTCGGTCTCCTCGGCGGGCAGCAGGGTCGGCGAGCCGTCGGTGACCGGGACGACGCCCAGCTCCAGCAGCTCGGCCATGGCGGCGGCGCCGGCCATGTCGCGCACCTGGAGCTGGTAGCGGGCGGTCGTCCGGTAGGTGCCGCCGTTGTCGTCTCCGGTCCGCTGCAGGAATCCGGAGTCGGTGAGGAACGCGACGGCCTTGCCGACGATGCCGGTCGTCGAACCGGCGAGTCTGCGCGCGTCCTTGGTGGCGCCGGTGGCGCTGCGTCTGGTCCAGATCCGCCAGGCGGCCTCCAGGCCGGGCGCGTCGGTCGCGGGGTCGGTGTTCTGGCCCTGCTCCTCCGCCCGCTCCTCCAGCCGACGGCAGGCCTGGCGCACGAAGGCGTCGACTCCGTTGACGCTGACCCGCCCGATGTACCCGTCGTCGGCCAGGTCCTCGGGCCGGGGGAAGGCCATCGCGGCGACGGCGAGATGGGCGAGCCCGTGCAGGAACCGGTCGCCGCCGTCGGCGGACGTGCGACGCGCGTAGTCCCCCATCCGCACGGCGAACACCGAGTCCTCGGCGGCGGTCACCGCCATCCCCGCGCGCGGGGACACCTCCAGGACGATCAGCCCGAGACCGGCGGCGACGGCGTCGGCGAGCCGTGCGAACGCCGGGTCCTCCCGGTACCGCCGCAGCAGTTCCGCGTACTCCTGGTCCCGCGCGGGCTGCAGTTTGGGCTGCAACCCGAAGGCGACGAGCCGCGCCGCGTCGGCGGCGTCGGCGGGGGTGACGGGGGCGTGCGCCGCCGGGGCGGGGGCCTCCGTGTCACTCCACTCGACGTGCTCGGTCACGGCTTCGGCTCCTTGCTGCTCACGTGCTCGTTCATTCGGTTCCCGGTGGCGCTCATGCCGCCTCCGTGCGGTCGGCCGCCATCCCCGCGGCGTCCAGCAGGGCGGTGCCGACGATGAGGTCGGCGCCGCCGAACTCGGGGTCGTCCAGCTCCGTCCCGTCGTCCACGGCGAACACCAGTTTCTGCTCGCCCTGCCGGTAGGCGGTGCCGACCGCCGGGCTGGCGGCGTGCACCGCCAGCAGGGCCACCAGGTACGGCAGATCGGCGTCCCGCCTGCGCGCCTCGGCGAGGAGCCCGGACAGCCGGCGCGGCGCATCGGCCGGCAGATCCAGCAGCTCCGTCGCCGCGGCCAGCTGCTCCTCGCTGAACCGGCTGTCGTCCGGCGTGGCGATGAGGTCCGGCTCCGGCATCTCCGCGCCCAGGTGCTCGCGCTCCACGGGCGGGGTCAGCAACAGGTCGACGAGGTCGCCCACCCGCACGGACACCGGCGTGCGCAGCCCGGTCCCGCGCGCGAAGAAGGCGTCGGTGACCCGGACCGCCTGCTCCAGGGGCAACGGCAGCACGGGCGCGACGAGGTGTCCGTAGAGGTCGATCCCGGACGACGTCATGGGCGTGGCGAAGGCCTGCCGGTCCTGCTCGGCGCGGAACAGCGGGCCGGCCTCCAGCAGCCGGGACTGCAGCTGCGTGTGGCGGCGGATGCAGTCCTTGACGATGTCGACGAGCTCGGCGGCGCGCCGCTTGTTCTCCGCGTCCTCGATCTCGTCCCGGGCCTTGCGGATGTTGGTGAGGATCGCGTTCTCGTGGCGGTAGCGGTCGGCGACGTGGTCGAGGGCCTCGGCGATCATGTCGGGCACCGCGTTGAGCCAGTCCACCGCGCGTACGTTGCGCCGGGTCGCCTCCAGGGCGCGGCGCAGCGTCTCCGAGTACTGCACGGTCCGGTAGCGGGCCTGCTGGGCGGCCAGCTGGGCGTCGGCGAGGCGGCCGCGGCGGATGAGCACCTCGAGCTTGACCTCGGCGGCGATCTGCGCGCTGGTCACATCGGTGTCGAGGGCGCCGACGAGGACGTTGACCGCCTCGTCGGTCGTCCGGAGGTAGACCACGCCGCCGTGGCCGGGGACCTCCTCGATCAGCTTGAAGTCGTAGTCGCGGCGCACGTAGGTGCCGTCCGGCGCGAAGGTGCCGTACGCGGCGCGGAAGCCGCGGTCGACGCTGCCGACGTTGATCAGGTTCTCCAGGACCCAGCGGGCCACCCGCTCGTGCTCGGCGACGGGCCGCTGCGGGGCCTGTGCGGCGATGCGCGGCAGGAGGCGGGCCACTATCTGGTCGTGGTCGGCGCCGGTGTCGAAGTCCATGTTGAGCGTGACGAGGTCGATGGCGGCGAGGGCGATCTCCGCCATGCCGTAGACCGAGTACTCACCCGCGAGATTGGCTTTGCGCACGTCGAGGTCGTGGATCGGCGCGGTGCAGGCGAGCGCGCGCAGCCGCCGCGCCAGGCCCTCGTCGGCGGCCGGGCCCAGAGCGGGTCGCGGCCCCGCGCTGAGCTGGGGCGGAACACGGTCCGTCGAAGCAGGCGAAGTCACGGTGCACAGACTAGGTCCTCGGTCTGACATCGACCCAAACGACGCCTATCGCCTCCGGCGGTCGGCCGGGCGACCACCGGGTGCTCTTCGGGGGCGGGCCGGTGGGGCCGGTCGCGCAGTTCCCCGCGCCCCTTGGGGAGTCTCACGCCTGCCTGCCTACGAGCGCAGTTCCCCCGTGCCCCTACGACGTGCCGTCCTCTTCGACCCTTCCCCGGTAGGCGTCGACCACGCGTTCGAGCGAGTCGGCCAGGTAGACGGCCAGCAGCCGCTCGGCCTCTTCCGCGTCCCGCGCCTCGAGCGCCTGGAGGATCTGGCGGTTGCGCTGGAGGTACGGCTCATGCAGCCGACGCGGATCGTCGACGACGTGGAAGGCGAGGCGCAGTTCGGCGAAGACACTGTTCATCAGCTCGGCGGTGCGGACGCTTCCGGCCAGCGCCACCAGTTCCCGGTGGAAGTGGATGTTGGCGGTACCCAGTCCTTTCCAGTCATTCTCGACGGCCGCCACCTGCCCCTCCGTGACGGCCGCCCGAAGGCCCTCCAGCGGGTACGGCGGCTCGCCCAGCCCACGTACGACGGCGCACTCGACGAGCGTGCGCGTGCGGTAGATGTCCTCGACGTCCTCGACGGTCAGGACCCGGACGAACACCCCGCGGTTCAACTCGTGGACGAGCAGGCGCTCGTGGGTGAGCAGCCGGAACGCCTCGCGCAGCGTGTTGCGGGAGACCCCGAGCGCCCCGCCGATGCTGTCCTCCGACAGCCGTGCGCCCGGCGGGAAATAGCCCTCGGCGATGCGGCTTCTGAGGATGTCCGAAACACGTTCGGCCGTGCTCGTGCGGCCCAGGAGGGCGCGGTCGTCGGCCAGTCCCGCCAGCTGCTCTGCCATGCCCGGAATTCAACCGCAGACACGAGAACGAAACAACACGGGTATTGAAGGATCGTTCAACGATCCTCTACCTTCCTTTCCATGGCGCCGCCCCGTCCCCACCGCGGCGACCCGCCTCCCGCACGGCACGGCTCACTCCCAGCACCCTCCGTCATCCCTCAGCGAGGTGCCCCATGAGCACGACCCGTCCACCGAAGGCCCCCACCACCGACGTCCGTCCAGGGACGACCGAACACGCCGCCGACGACGGCGCGCCGGCCTGGCTGCGCGCCCTCGGGCCGCGCGGCCGACGCGCCTTCGCCGGCGCCTTCGGCGGCTACGCCCTCGACTCCTACGACTACTTCACGCTGCCGCTGAGCATGGTCGCGCTGGCGGCGTACTTCGGTCTGGACAGCGGCCAGACCGGCCTGTTCACCACCGTCACGCTGGTCGCCTCCGCGGTCGGCGGCGCCGTCGCGGGCGTCCTGGCCGACCGGATCGGCCGGGTCAAGGCCCTGATGATCACGGTGATCACATACGCCGTCTTCACCGTCGCCTGCGGCTTCGCGCCCACCTACGAGACGCTGTTGGTCTTCCGCTCCCTGCAGGGCCTCGGGTTCGGCGGCGAGTGGGCGGTCGGCGCGATCCTGGTCGCCGAGTACGCGAGCGCGAAGCACCGGGGGCGCACCCTCGGCGCGATCCAGAGCTCGTGGGCCGTCGGCTGGGGCCTCGCGGCGCTCGTGTACACGCTGGTCTTCTCGTTCTTCGGCGACGACGTGGCCTGGCGCGTGATGTTCTGGACGGGCGCCCTGCCCGCACTGCTCGTCGTCTGGATGCGGCGTCGGGTGCAGGACGCGCCGGAGGCCACGGCGGCACGCCGGCAGAGCGCCGAGAAGGGCTCGTTCCCGGCGATCTTCAAGGGCCCGCTGCTGCGCACGACGCTCTTCGCGGGCCTGCTCTCCACGGGTGTGCAGGGCGGCTACTACACCCTGGCGACCTGGGTGCCGACGTACCTGAAGTCGGAGCGCGGTCTGTCGGTGGTCGGCACCGGCGGCTATCTGACCTTCCTGATCTCGGGCGCCTTCCTCGGCTACCTGACCGGCGGCTACCTCACCGACCGGCTGGGCCGGCGCCGCAACATCTGGCTGTTCGCCCTGTTGTCGGCGGTGTGCATCCTGGCGTACGCGAACATCCCGAGCGGCGCGGACACCCTGCTGCTCGTGCTCGGTTTCCCGCTCGGGTTCTGCATGTCGGCGATCTTCAGCGGCTTCGGCTCCTACCTGAGCGAGCTGTATCCGACGGCCCTGCGCGGCACAGGACAGGGCTTCACCTACAACACCGGCCGCGCCGTGGGCGCCGTCTTCCCCACCACGGTCGGCTTCCTGGCCGACAGCTGGGGTGTGGGCGGCGCGCTGGTCTTCGGTGCGATCGGGTACGCGATCGCCGCCGTGGCGCTGCTGGGGCTGCCGGAGACGCGCGGGAAGGAGCTGGTGTGAACCGTCCGATCCTCACTCAGGACCGCCGTCCCTCTCTCCTCCCCGCGCAGGACCGCCGTCCGCCTCGCAGCGAGGACCGTCCCGTCACCGTCGTCGACGAGTACGCGCACGCGTGGAGCCCCGCCGGCGCCCGGTCCCGCTTCCGGGCGGGCCTGGCGGGCCCCACGGCCGGGGTCGCGGCGGGTCACACCCAGGTCAACCTGATCTCGGTGCCCGCGGACTGGGCGTACGACATGCTCCTGTTCTGCCAGCGCAATCCGAAGCCCTGTCCCGTCCTCGACGTCACCGACGCCGGCTCCTGGACGACCGTCCTGGCCGAGGGCGCCGACCTGCGCACCGATCTGCCGCGCTACCGGGTGTGGGAGGACGGCGAGCTGGTGGACGAGCCGACGGACGCGCGCGCGTACTGGCGTGACGACCTGGTGTCGTTCCTGATCGGCTGCAGCTTCACCTTCGAGTGGGCGCTGTCCGGGGCGGGCGTCCCGATCCGGCACCTCGAGCAGGGGCGCAACGTCCCGATGTACGTGACGAGCCGTCAGTGCCGGCCCGCGGGCCGACTGCACGGCCCCCTGGTGGTGTCCATGCGCCCGGTGCCGCCGCAGCACCTCGCGGCGGCGATCCGGGAGAGCAGTCTGCTCCCGGCGGTCCATGGCAGCCCCGTACACTGCGGCGATCCGTCGGGACTGGGCATCGACGACCTCGGCCGGCCCGAGTTCGGCGACGCCGTGGACGCCGCGCCGGACGACATCCCGGTGTTCTGGGCCTGCGGAGTGACCCCGCAGGCCGCGGTGATGGCCTCACGCCCGCCGTTCGCCCTCACCCACGCCCCGGGGCAGATGTTCCTCACCGACGCCCGCGACGAGCAGTACCGCGTGGCCTGAGAAGGAGACACGAAGGAACCATGACCGCGACGACCGCGATCGATCTGAACGCCGACCTCGGCGAGGGCTTCGGGCGCTGGCAGCTGACCGACGACGAGCAACTGCTGTCCGTCGTCACCAGCGCCAACGTGGCCTGTGGCTTCCACGCCGGGGACGCGGCCACCATGCGGCGGGTGTGCGAGCTGGCGGCCGAGCGCGGCGTGACGATCGGCGCCCAGGTCTCCTATCGGGACCTGGCCGGATTCGGGCGGCGCGCCATGGACGTGCCCTCCGCCGAACTGACCGCCGAGGTGGCGTACCAGATCGGCGCCCTGGAGGTGTTCGCCCGGGCGGCGGGCGCGCGCGTGGCGTACGTGAAGCCGCACGGCGCGCTCTACAACCGGGTCGTGCACGACGTGGAGCAGGCCGGCGCGGTGGTCGACGGGGTGCTCCTGGCCGACGCCGCGCTGCCCGTGCTCGGGCTGCCGGGCTCGCGCCTGCTGGAGCTGGCCCGCAAGGCGGGGCTGCGGGCCGTCCCGGAGGCGTTCGCGGACCGGGCGTACACCGACGAGGGCACGCTCGTGCCGCGTGCCCTGGCCGGAGCCGTGGTCGCCGACCCGGACGCCGTCGTGGAACGGTCGGTACGCCTGGCCCGCCTCGGCCGGGTCACCTCCCACACGGGGTCCTCCGTCGAGGTACGCGCGCGTTCCCTGTGTCTGCACGGCGACACGCCCGGCGCGGTCGAGCTGGCCCGCAGGGTCAGGCGTCGGCTGGAGGAGTCGGGCGTACGGGTGGAGGCCTTCGCATGAGCATCCGTGTCCTGCCCGTCGGCGACGACGCCCTGCTCGTCGAGGTGGCGTCGGGCGCGGAGGCCGAGGCCCTGCACGCGGAGCTGCTGCGGCGCCGCGCGGCCGGTCTGCTCGGCGCGCGCGAGATCGTCCCGGCGGCCCGCACCGTCCTCCTGGACGGCCTGACGGACCCCGACCGGCTGGCGGCCGAGCTCGCCGCCTCCGTCGTACCGCCCGCTCCCCCGCGCGTGCAGGACGTGGTGGAGATCCCGATGCGTTACGACGGCCCCGACCTGGCCGAGGTCGCCGCGCACTGGGGCGTCGCGGAACAGGAGGTGGCCCGTATCCACGCGGGCGCCGAGTTCCGGGTCGCCTTCTGCGGGTTCGCGCCCGGCTTCGGCTATCTGACCGGCCTGCCCGGGCGCTACGACGTCCCGCGCCGGGCCACCCCGCGCACCGCCGTGCCGGCCGGCTCGGTGGCGCTGGCGGGGCCGTACACGGGCGTATACCCACGCTCGTCGCCGGGCGGCTGGCAGCTCATCGGTACGGCGGAGGCGGTGCTGTGGGACCACGCGCGCGTGCCGGCCGCACTGCTGTCCCCGGGCACGCGCGTGCGCTTCGTTCCGGCGGAAGCGGCGACGACGGCGGAACCGGTGAAGACGGCGGCGCCCGCATGAGCGACCGCGCACTCTGCGTCGTCCGCGCCGGAGCGCTCACCACCGTGCAGGACTTGGGCCGGGCCGGACACGCACATCTCGGCGTGCCGCGTTCCGGTGCGCTCGACGCGCCCGCTGCGGCCCTGGTCAACCGGCTGGTGGGCAACCCGCTCGACGCGGCCGTCCTGGAGACGACGCTCAGCGGCTGTGCCCTCAGGCCGCGTTCCGACGTGACCGTGGCGGTCGGGGGCGCGCCCTGCCGGGTCTCCGTGAACGGCCGCCCCGCCGCCTGGGGCGCATCCGTGCGCGTGCCGGCCGGGGCGGTGCTGGACGTCGGACCGGCCGTCCGCGGGGTACGCGCCTATGTGGCCGTGGCCGGGGGCATCGCCGTCGAGCCGGTCCTCGGCAGCCGGTCCACGGACCTGCTCTCCGGACTCGGCCCCGCGCCGCTCACGGCCGGCGCCGTCCTCCCCCTGGGGTGTGAGCCCGCCGGGGCGCACACGCGTGTGGACGTCGCCCCGCAGCCGGGGCCTCCGGCCGAACTCGTCCTGCGGGTGACGCTCGGCCCACGCGACGACTGGTTCACCCCGGACGCCGTCCGCGCCTTCACCTCGCGGACGTTCCTCGTGTCCTCGGCGAGCAACCGCATCGGGCTGCGCACCGACGGGCCCGCCCTGGAGCGAGCGGTGGGCGGGGAACTCGCGAGCGAGGGCATGGTCCTGGGCGCCGTACAGGTGCCGCCGGCAGGCCGGCCGGTGGTCTTCCTCGCCGACCACCCGACCACCGGGGGCTACCCGGTGATCGGGGTCGTGCGCGCGAGCGACCTCCCGGCCGCCGCCCAGGCGGCGCCGGGGACACCGGTCCGCTTCGTGGCCGTACGCCGACGGTGACGCCGGTACCGCCGGTGATCGCTCACGCCGCGTCCGGCTGCCGCTCCGCCACCGACAGGGCGGCGAGTGCGGCGGACACGGCCGCGGACGCCCGCAGGTCGAGCCGTGCGCTCGTCCCGCGCGCGCGGTGACGCATCTCGTCGGCGGCCAGCGTGAGCAGTTGCGGGAGCAGGTCGGTGCACCGCCGGGCCACCCAGCCGGTGCCCGCGGTCGCCAGCCACCACAGGCTCGCCGACGTCGTGGGCGCCGGGAACTCGGGCTCGGGCGAGGGCGCGCGCCCGGTCGCGAGGCCCGCCTCCGCCAGCAACGCGTGGAAGCGCACGGCCAGTTGCCGGTGCCCCCGTTCGCCGGGGTGGAGCCGGTCCGCGCTCCACATGGCCCGGTCCGTCAGCCAGGCGCCCTCACAGGCGTGCAGATGGACGGCGCCGTACCGCTCGGAGAGCGCGTGGACGACGGCGTTGACCGCGCGCTGCCGACGGGCCAGCGGGCGGGCGAGGGCCCCGGGCAGCCCCAGCGTGCCCCCCGGGTCGGGCAGACACGCGGTGAGCAGGACCGCGCCCTGCTCGGCGAAGGCGGCGTACACCGTGTCGAGCCGGGCGGCCACGGCGTGGATGTCGAAGGTGCAGCGCAGGGTGTCGTTGACGCCGACGACGACGGAGACGACGTCGGGCCGCAGCTCCAGGCCGGCCGGAAGCTGCCGTTCCAGCACGTCCCGCGTCTGCGCCCCGCTGATCGCGAGGTTGGTGAACTCCACGGCCTTCGCGCCCTGCACGGCTCCCTCGGGCTCCGCGGCGAGGCCGTCGGCGAGCAGTGCGGCCCAGCCGCGCCAACCCTCGCCGACGGGGTCCCCCACGCCCTCGGTGAGCGAGTCACCGAGGGCGACGAAGCGGACGGGTCTCATCCGAGGCCTCCGGGCACGAAGGGCGCCACCGGCGTCGGCAGCGTCGCGTCGTGCGCCGCGAGGAACGCGTCGACCGCCGTCCCCCAGCCGAAGCACTCCGCACGCGCGCGTGCCGCCTCCCGGCGTGCCGCCGAGGGGCGCTCCAGGAGGTGCTCCACGGCCTCCGCGAACGCCTCGCCGCGGTCGGCCGCGGTGGCCCCCGCGGCCCCGATCACCTCGGGAAGCGCCGAAGAGGAGCTCGCGACGACGGGGGTCCCGCAGGCCATCGCCTCCAGGGCGGCGAGCCCGAACGTCTCCGCGGGCCCCGGTGCCAGGCACACGTCGGCGGAGGCCTGCAGGGCCCCCAGCGCACCGCGGTCGGCGACATGCCCGAGGAACGTCACGGGCAGCCCGCGCTCGCGTGCCCGCTGCTCCAGCCGCGGCCGCAGCGGCCCGTCCCCGGCGACGACCAGCACCGCCCGGGCACCGCGCCGCAGCAACGCCTCCAGGGCGTCCAGCGCCGTCCCGGGCCGTTTCTCCACGGAAAGGCGGGTGCACATCACCAGCAAGGTCTCGTCCACGCGCGCGTGGACGGCCCGCAGCCCTTCGTCCCGCAGGGCGGGGTGGCGTTCGACGAGGTCGACGCCGAGCGGCGCCCGCACCACGTTGCGCGCTCCGATCCGCACGAACTCCCGCTCGGCGAACTCCGTGGTGCACACCACGCGCGCGTACGTGTGGGCGGTACGGAGGTTGAGCGAGTCGGCGGCGCGCCGGGCCGCTCCCTCCGGTACGCCCCAGGTGCGCAGGACGCCGTCGGCGGTCTCGTGGGAGACCATCACGGCGGGCACCCGGGCCCGCCGCGCCCACTTGCCGGTCCAGCGCAGCGTCGTCCGGTCGGAGACCTCCAGCCGGTCGGGGGCGAGCTCCTCCAGCAGCCGGGCGACCCGCCTCTTGTCGGCGAGCACGCGGTAGCCGCCGGTGCCGGGCAGCAGCGGCCCCGGCAGGGTGATGACCCGGCCCTGCTCGGTCTCCCGGTCGCTCGTCCGCTCGCCGGGCACGATCAGGACCGAGTCGTGGCCGGCCGCACGATAGCCCTTGCCGAGCTCGCGCAGGGCGGTGCGCAGGCCGCCCGAGGCGGGGGCGACGAAGTTGGCGAGGCGCACGATCCGCAGCGGCCCGGAGCAGGTGCCCGGGACGCGGCCCGCGACATCCCGGTCGTCCACGCCGGTCCTGCCCTGCACGTCGCTCATGCCGTTCGGGCCGATCACGCCGTTCGCGCCTATCGTTCCGTTCGCGCTGTTCGGGCCGGTCATGCCGCCACCACCAGTCGGCGTGCGGCGAGCACGTCCTGGTAGTGGCCGATGAGCCGGTCGCCGACGGCGGCCCAGGTGCGCCCCTCGACCGTGGCCCGCCCGGCGGCGGCGAAGGCGGTCCGCCGCGCGGGGTCGGCGGCCAGTGCCGCCACCGCGTCCCGCACGGCGGCCTCGTCGCGCGGCGGGAAGAGCAGCCCGGTGCGCCCGTGGTCGACCAGGTCCAGGGGGCCGCCCGCAGCGGGCGCGATCACCGGCACGCCGCTGGCCATGGCCTCCTGCACGGTCTGGCAGAACGTCTCGAAGGGGCCCGTGTGCACGAACACGTCCAGCGAGGCGAAGATCCGGGCGAGTTCGTCGCCGGTGCGCTTGCCCAGGAAGACCGCGCCCGGCAGGGCGTCCTCCAGGCCGGGCCGGCTGGGCCCGTCGCCCACCACCACGACCCGGACGCCGTCCAGCCCGCAGGCCCCGGCCAGGAGCTCGACCTGCTTCTCGGGGGCGAGCCGGCCGACGTAGCCGACGATCAGCTCGCCGTTGGGCGCGAGTGCGCGGCGCAGTGCGTCGTCACGGTGTTCGGGGCGGAAGCGCGCGGTGTCCACGCCCCGCGGCCACAGCTTCACCCGGGGCACGCCGTGCGTGTCCAGGTCGTGCAGGGCCGCGCTGGAGGGGGCGAGGGTGAGGTCGGCGGCGGCGTGGACGGACCGTATCCGACGCCAGGCCGCGGCCTCGCCGGCACCCATGTAGGTGCGGGCGTATCCGCCCAGGTCGGTCTGGTAGACGGCGACGGCGGGGATGCCGAGCCGGGCGGCGACCGCCATGCCTCGGACGCCGAGGATGAAGGGGCTGGCCAGATGGACCATCTCGGCACGGTGCTCGGCGATGGCGGCGGCGACGCGTCGGCTGGGGAGGGCGACGCGGACCTGGGGGTAGCCGGGGAGCGGGAGGGAGGGGATGCGGATGACGGGGCAGGGCGCTTCGGCGTCCGGCCCGGTCCCGGCGGCGGTGGCCGGGGCGACGACGACGGGGGCGTGACCGCGATCGACGAGGTGTCGGGCGGTCTGGAAGGCGCAATGGGCCACGCCGTTCACGTCGGGGGGAAAGGATTCGGTCACGATGACGACACGCATACCCGTGTTGTCGCCGCCCTGGACGTGGCCGCGTCAACGTGGATCTTTCCGAATGACAAACGTCCCATGAGCGTTGCGCTGCGCAGTCGGTGCGGAGCCGATCCGCACCACGCAGGTCGGACGCCGTCCATGCCCGTCCGCCCCACCGGCCACTTCGTGTTCATGAACGGGTGCAGGCCCCCGCCAGGCTCCCCTCCGGCGGCGGCCTGCTCCGTGTTCACATGGCGGACGCCGCGTCCGGTCCGATCCGGCTCCGTACGGCCGTCTGGACCTCGGCCTCCTCGGCCGGGTCGGCGGCGAGTCGGCGCAGGCGCTCCACGACCCGGGCGTCACCGGTCTCGGCGTGCCGGGCGGCGATCTCGCGGGTGCCCTCCTCGCAGTCCCAGAGGCATTCGACGGCGAAGCCTGCGGCGTAGGAGGGGTCGGTGGCGGCGAGTGCGCGGGCGCAGCGCCCGCGCAGATGGGACGAGGCCGTCTCGCGGTAGATATGGCGCAGCACGGGCGCCGCGCAGACGATGCCCAGCCGTCCGGCGCCGTCGACGAGGGTCCACAGGGTCGGCGCGTCGCAGCCCTCGCCGCGTACGGCCTCGCGCAGGGCGCCGAGGACCAGGTCGCTGTCCCGGGTGCCGCCCCGGCAGGCGAGCATACGGCCGGCGGCGGCGCCCAGGGCGTCGGGCCGGTGGGCCCAGCCGCGGGCCCGGTCGACGGCGGCGACGCTGCGCATGCGCTCGAAGGCGTCGACGGCGGCCTCCACGACCGGCGTCGGGCCTGCCGCGGCGGCCTGTTCGATCAGGAGCAGGGCGTCGGGATCATTGGCGTCGGCGAGATAGCGCAGGGCGGTGCAGCGGGCTCCCTCGGTGCCGTCCTTGGCCGCCTGCACGATCTCGGGGCGGTCCTCGGGTCCGGCCACGGCGGAGAGGCAGCGGGCGGCGGGGACATGGAGCGCGGCTCCGCGTTCGATGCCCTGTTGGGCCCACTCGAACACGGCCTGCACGCTCCAGCCCGGACGGGGTCCGCTGGGGCTCATCTGCCGTTGCCAGCGGTCGAAACAGCCGGCCTCCTGAGCGGCACGCACACGCGTGGAGACGTGTTCGCGTGGATCCTCGGCCCATAGCCGCCAGGGCCGTGGCTCGAAGGCGTCCCGTACGACGGCGGCCAGTTCGGCCTCGCCCTCGGGATCGGTGGCGAACCGGGCGAGCACCGGCGCGGCCAGGGCGCGCAGGCCGGCGTCGTCGTCCCGCAGGGCGAGCTCGTCCAGTGCCCAGGCCCAGTTGGAGCCCGATGCGGCGTATCTGCGCAGCAGGTCGAGGGCGTCCCGCCTGCCGTAGGAGGCGAGGTGGCCGAGGACGGCCAGGGCGAGGCCCGTGCGTGACTCCTCGGTGTCGAAGACGTCCTCGACGTCGAAGAGGTGGGCCTCGATCTCGTCCAGCTCGCCGCTGAGGTCGAGGTAGAGGCGGGCGTAGTAAAGGGAGCGGTTCTCCACCTGCCAGTCGTGGCGGGGGTCCCGCAGCACACAGTGGTTCAGCGCCGCGAGCGCCTCGGCTCGCGGGGCGGTGAGCGCGTGCAGCGTGCCGTCGCCGCGGCCCCTCTGGAGCAGGCCGAGCAGCGTACCGCTGGGCGCTATGACCGGATCGAACATGGGAAACAGCCTCACATCAAGCGTCGACGCAACCGGGGACGTGCATTACCTGGCCGCGTGACAACACGTCGGGGCGCCCGCCGTTTCCTGCTTGCTGTAGACCATTTTCCTCTGCCTCTCGTCGGTGGCCCATGCGGACCGCATCACGGCCCGCGCGGTGCGGCAACACCTGCCCAGCCATCGCGTCCGTGAATCACGACGTCATGATGACCCGGCTGTTCTACCTGCCGCGACCGAAATTTCCGGCGGCCTTGTACCGCCTCCCCCGTGGTCGTTGTTTTACCTGGTCAGGAACTTCTTTTGACCTGCTCAGGACACGTCGGCTCAGTGCACGCCGAAGAGCTCCAGCAGCTCCGCCCTGCCGAACATACGGGCCGTGTCGACGGCCGACGGCGTCCCCTGGGAAGGGTCGACGCCGGCCTCGAGCAGGACCTTGACGACTTCCGTCTCACCCTTGAAGACGGCCCCGGCGAGCGGGGTCTGACCCCGGTCGTTGATCCGGTCGGCCTCGGCACCGCGGGCCAGCAGGGCCCGGACCGCGTCGGCGTGCCCGTGGTACGCGGCGAGCATCACGAGCGAGTCGCCGCGGTCGTTGGTGAGGTCGGCCGGAACGCCCGCGTCGACGTACGCCACGAGTTCCTCGGTCTGCCCCTGCCGGGCCAGATCGAAGATCTTGGTCGCCAGCTCCACGACCTCGGGGTCGGGGGCTTCAGTCATCGGCCGGACCGCCTCTCGCTACAACCGTTCAGGTGAATCGCCAGGGTACTGGCTCGTCGGACCCATGGCCGGTGCGGCCGTCGGCAAAGATCACGAACGGCCCCTTTCGACGCAGTTCTCCTGCTCAGGCACCCTTCAGACCCTCCGCCACCTGGGGGAAATCAGCCGTATTTCACCTAGTTGCACCTTTTATCGTATGGATACATCCTGTGAGCCTGGAAGTACTCATGGTGACTGTCCCCCGCGAACCAGGAGAACCCAAATGATCCTGTCCATGTCAGGCGTAGTCCTGCTCGGCATCATCGTCTTCCTCTTCTTCCGTAAGGACGGGCTCAAGGCGTCCCACGCCGTGGTCTCGGCCCTGTTCGGGTTCTACATGGCCAGTACGGCCATCGCCCCGAGCATCAAGGCCGGCGGCGAGAGCCTGGCCAGCCTTCTCGGCGGCATCAAGTTCTGACGCCGCACGTCCCGCCCGTACGCACCTCCAGGAGACAGCAGTGGCCCGGCGCCCCCTCCCCAGCATCCTGAGCACAGGCAGCGCGCAGATCGCCCGAAGCCGGGAGCTGGCCCGGACGGCGGCCGACAGCGCCACCGATGTCCTCCATCCGCTGATCACGATCACCCGCGGACTGCGCCGGCTGGCCTCGGCCGGGCGGCGCAGATGGGCCGAGACGCCCAAGGACAAACGCGGGCCGCTGCTGTTCCTGGCGGCCTCGGTGATCCTGGTCGTCGTACTGGTGCCGTACGGTCCGCTGCTCGCCGTCATCACCCTGATGGCGGCGGCGGCCTGGCAGGGCAGGGACCGCACCCCGGTCCCCGAAGGCCTTGACGAATCGCAGATCCAGCGACTCCAGGTGCTGTACGAGGCCCTGGTCCCGTACTTCTCCACGGCGGACGACCCTTCTCCCCTGTACGCCCACGGCGGCGACTGGGAGAAGGTCTTCCCCGAGCAGGAGTTCGACGACTCGGGCCGAGTCGCCCACCTCGTGATCCACTATCCGGCGTACTTCCCGGACGGCGAGGCCGGCCCCCGCGCGCGGATCGAGCAGCTGCTCGCCGCGAAGTCCGGCCGCGGCCGCGAATACCTCTTCGCCTGGGACGAGGAGGGCAACGAACTCACGGTCAGCGTCCTGCCCGCCCTCCCCACCGACATCTGCGCCCAGGGCTTCGTCACCGCCCCCGGCGAGACGGTCCTGGGCTTCACCGACCCCTCCCGGGTCCAGCGGACGCTCCCGCTGGCCTTCGGCGAGGCACAGCGCGACGTCCCGCCGGTCGTCTGGCGCACCGGCGTCCGCTCCACCGAGCCGCACCTGCTGGCGGTCGGCCAGCCCGGCAGCGGCACGTCGACCCTCCTGCGCTCCATCGCCCTGCAGGCCCTGCACCAGGGCGACGTCCTCGTCGTCGAGGGCGGCGGCACGGGCGAGTACGCGTGCCTCACCGGCCGGGACGGCGTCCTGGGCGTCGAGGTCGGCCTGGACGGGGCACTGACCGCCCTGGAGTGGGCGGCCGGGGAGACGGAGCGCCGGCTCATCGCCGCCAACCGCGCCCGCCAGGCGGGCCACCCGCCGCCGGAGGACACCAAGCGGCCGCTGTGGATCCTCCTGGACCGCCCCACCGCATTCACCCATCTGGCCGAGGCGGACGGCCGCAAGGACCCGCAGTCCCTCCTCCAGGTCCCGCTCCGGCACGGCCGCGCGGCCGCGGTCACGGTGGTCGTCGCCGAACAGTTCGACACCGTGGACTCACTGAGCGACGCGGTACGGCAGCACACACGCGCGCGTGTCGTGCTGGGCCCGGCGACGACCGGCCAACTGGAGACGGTCCTCGGCGCGCCCCCGCACACCACTCCCGTCGACCAGGTCCCGCCGGGACGCGGCTACGCCCGGCTGGGATCGGGTCCGGTACACCGACTGCAGGTACCGGCGACCCCGGACCCCTACGACGACGCGACGAGCAACGCCCACCGCCAGGCGGTGCTGGACCTCCTGCCCCCACGCTCCACCCCGGCCGACACCAAGGCACTGCCGCTGCCGGCGAAGGCCGAGGCCACGGAGGCGCCAGTCACGAAGACGTCGGTCACGAAGACGTCGGTCACGGAGGCAGCGGTCGCCGAGCAGGTGCCGACCGCAGGCGGGTAACCGGACGCATCGGCGCAGACGGGCGGCTGACCAGGCCTCCCGGCACGGGCGAGCACAGGCGGGCGACCAGATCGCCACCGGCCGCCCGCGCGTGCCAGATCCGTCGGCGAGCGCAGGCGGCCGACCAGGCCCGCCGGCATGGCAGGCGGGCCTGGTCGAGCCCTCCTGATCAAGCCCGCCGGATCAAGCCCGCCTGTCCCCGCCTCGCCCCCAGGGCGGTCGCCTTCTCTACGCGACGAATGTGCGCGGGCCCTCGCCGCCCGCTGCGCCGCCGCTCTCGACGATCCGGGCGGCGGCGGCCAGCCGAGCGGCCGCCTCCTCCGCGACCGCGCCGCCCACGGTGAACGGCAGCCGCACATACCCCTCGAAAGCGCCGTCGACCCCGAACCGGGGTCCGGACGGCACCCGCAGGCCCACCCGCTCCCCCGCCTCGGCGAGCCGCGACCCGGAGAGGCCTCCGGCCCTGACCCAGAGGGTCAGCCCGCCCTTGGGCACGGAGTACTCCCACTCCGGCAGCTCCCGGCGCACCGCCGCGACGAGGTCGTCCCGGTTCCCCCGGGCCTGGCTTCGCCGCAGTTCGACGGCCTGCTCCCAGCCCCCGGTGCTGAACAGCCAGTTCACCGCCAGCTGCTCCAGCACGGGCGTGCCCATGTCGGCGTAGGCGCGCGCCGCGACCAGGCTGCGGATGACGTCCGGGGCCGCCCGCACCCAGCCGATGCGCATCCCGGCCCAGAAGGCCTTGCTGGCCGAGCCGACCGTGATCACCGTCGACCCGGCGGGATCGAAGCCGCACACGGGCCGCGGCATCTCGACGTCGTCGTCGAGCCACAGCTCGCTCATGGTCTCGTCGGCGACCAGCACGGTGCCTGCGGAGCGGGCCGCCTCCACGAGCCGGCGCCGCTGGTCCTCGTCGGCGAGCGCGCCGGTCGGGTTGTGGAAGTCGGCGACGACGTAGGCGATGCGCGGCGCGGCGTCGCGCAGGACCTGGCGCCAGCGGTCCATGTCCCAGCCGGCGAGCCCGTCGGCCATCGCGACGGGCACCAGGCGGGCGCCCGCCTCACGCATCAGCTGAAGGATGTTGGCGTAGGAGGGCGACTCGACGGCGATGCGCTCGCCGCGCCCGCCGAACAGATGACAGATGGCGTCGATGGCCCCCATCGCCCCGGTCGTGACCATGATCTGCTCGGGCATCGTCGCGATCCCGCGCGCGGTGTACCGCTCGGCGATCATCGCCCGCAGCGCGGGCAGCCCCGCCGGATAGTCGCCGTGCGTGTGGGCGTACGGCGGCAGCTCCTCCAGCGCGCCCTGCACGGCACGGGTGAGCCAGGGCTCCGGCGCGGGCAGGGCCGCACAGCCCAGGTCGATCATCGAGCCGAGGGCCTCGGGCGGCAGCGGCTCCAGGCCGCGGGCCGGCACCGGGTTGCCCGCCGGGACGGCCGTCCAGCTGCCCGCGCCGCGCCGGGACTCCAGGAACCCCTCCGCGCGCAACGCCTCATAGGCGGCGGCGACGGTCGTACGGCTCACGGACAGGGCGAGGGCCAGTTCGCGTTCGGCGGGCAGCCGGGCGGCGACCGGAACGCGGCCTTCCAGCACCAGCAGCCGGACGCCGTCGGCGAGCGCGCGGTAGGCGGGCGGACGGCGCGTTCCCGGGCCCGCCGGGCGGTCCTGTTGGGACTTGAGCAGTCGCGCGAGCTGCGCGGCCCCCACCGCTGAGGTCCACTGCGCCATGGTGATCAGTCCACCTTCCCCGAATTGGCCATGGATGACGTTCGCTTCCAAGCCACAGAGTGTCACGAGTCAGGCCACTACCACCACCAGGGGGACCCCGTGTCCGAGTCGCCACCACAGGATTCACGGCCGCAGGAATCACCGCCGCAGGAATCGTCTCTGCAGGATTCACCGCTGCGGCAATCACCGCTGCGGGATCCGAACGGCCGCCTCGCCCGTCGGCTGATCCAGCTCTACGTCGGCCTCGTGCTGTACGGCGCCAGCGCTGCCCTCTTCGTGCAGGCGGGGCTGGGCCTGGAGCCCTGGGGCGTGCTGCACCAGGGGCTCGCCGAGCTGACCGGACTGACCATCGGCGTGGTGTCGATCGTCGTCGGCGCGGCGGTGCTGCTGCTGTGGATCCCGTTGCGCCAGCGCCCGGGCCTGGGCACCGTCTCCAACGTCTTCGTCGTCGGCCTCGCGATGGACGGCACGCTCGCGTGGGTCCCGGAGGCCCGCGCCCTGGCCGTTCAGGTGCCCCTGCTGCTGGCCGGGATCGTTCTCAACGGGGTGGCCACCGGCCTCTACATCGCGGCCAGTTTCGGTCCGGGTCCGCGCGACGGGCTGATGACGGGGCTGCACCGGCGCACCGGGCGTTCGATCCGGCTGATGCGGACCGCGGTGGAGGTGGCGGTCGTGGTGACCGGGTTCGCCCTCGGCGGCACCATCGGAGTCGGCACGCTGCTCTACGCGGTGGCGATCGGTCCGCTCGCCCAGCTCTTCCTTCGGGTGTTCGCCGTTCCCGCGGCATCCGGCGGCAGCACGGTCGTTGCCACCGGGACACCCCAGGGAGCAATACTTCGTCCGTGACCACCCTGATGCGCCACCCGTACCTCGACCATCCCGGGCCCATTGCGTTCGCGCACCGCGGCGGGGCCGCGGACGGTCTGGAGAACACCGTGGCGCAGTTCCGGCGCGCGGTCGAGGCGGGCTACCGCTACCTGGAGACCGATGTACACGCCACGCGGGACGGCAAGCTCGTCGCCTTCCACGACGCGACGCTGGACCGGCTGACCGACGGCGCGGGCCGGATCGCCGACCTCCCGTGGTCGGACGTGCGCCACGCGCGCGTGGCGGGGAAGGAGCCGGTGCCGCTCTTCGAGGAGCTGCTGGAGACCTTCCCCGAGGTGCGGTGGAACGTCGACCTCAAGGCGGAGCCCGCTCTGCACCCTCTGCTCAAGCTGATCGCGTCCAAGGACGCGTGGGACCGCGTCTGCGTCGGCTCGTTCTCGGAGGCCCGTGTCGTGCGCGCCCAGCGGCTGGCCGGGCCGCGCCTGGCGACGTCGTACGGCACCCGGGGCGTGCTCAACCTGCGGCTGCGGTCCTGGGGCGTGCCCGCGGCGCTGCGCGGCTCGGCGATCGCCGCGCAGGTGCCCGAGGCCCAGTCGGGCATCCAGGTCGTGGACCGGCGCTTCGTCCGCACCGCCCACGCGCGCGGGCTGCACGTGCACGTGTGGACGATCAACGACGCGGATCGGATGCACCGGCTCCTGGACCTGGGAGTCGATGGCATCATGACCGATCACATCGACACGTTGCGCAAGGTCATGGAGGACCGGGGCGTCTGGGTCTGACCTCGGGCCCGCCCCCCGCGCGCGGTTGCGGGAAGCGGGAAGCGAGGGCGCGGGTGGGCATCGACACCGTGCGGACGGCGGCGTCCGACGAGGCCGCCGAGCGGCGGCGCGAGCAGCGCGGCTGGTACTTCTACGACTGGGCGTGCTCCGTCTACTCGACGAGCGTGCTCACCGTGTTCCTCGGCCCCTATCTGACGTCGGTCGCCAAGCACGCGGCGGACGCCGACGGGTATGTGCACCCCTTGGGCATCCCGGTCCGCGCGGGCTCGTTCTTCGCGTACTCGGTGTCCCTGTCGGTGATCGTGGCCGTCCTGGTGATGCCCCTGGTGGGCGCGGCCGCCGACCGCACCGGCCGCAAGAAGCCCCTGCTGGGCGCCGCCGCCTATGTGGGCGCCGCGGCCACCACCGGCATGTTCTTCCTGGGCGGCGACCGCTATCTGCTCGGCGGCGCGCTGCTGATCGTGGCGAACGCGGCCCAGTCGGTGTCGATGATGCTCTACAACTCCTACCTGCCGCAGATCGCCCCGCCCGAGGAGCGCGACGCGGTCTCCTCCCGGGGCTGGGCGTTCGGTTATGCGGCGGGCTCGCTGGTGCTGGTCGTCAACCTGGTGCTCTATCTCGCCCACGACTCCTTCGGCGTCTCCGAGTCGACGGCCGTGCGCATCTGTCTGGCCTCCGCCGGGCTGTGGTGGGGCGGCTTCACGCTGGTCCCGCTGCTGCGGCTGCGCGACCGGCCGACCGCCGCACGGACGGAAGGCAAGGAGGCGGCGACGGCTCCGGGGCTGCGCCAGCTCGCGGCGACGGTCCGCGACATGCGCCGCCATCCGCTGACCCTCGCCTTCCTCCTCGCGTACCTCGTCTACAACGACGGCATCCAGACCGTGATCTCCCAGGCCTCGGTCTACGGCTCCGAGGAGCTCGGCCTCAGCCAGTCCACGCTGATCGGCGCCGTCCTGCTGGTGCAGGTGCTCGCCGTCGCGGGCGCGCTGGGCATGGGACGCCTGGCCAGGACGTACGGCGCGAAGCGGACGATCCTCGGCTCCCTGGTGGCCTGGACGCTGACGCTGGGCGCCGGGTACTTCCTGCCGGCCGGGGCGCCGGTGGGCTTCTTCCTGCTGGCGGCCGCGATCGGACTGGTCCTCGGCGGCAGCCAGGCCCTCTCTCGTTCCCTCTTCTCCCATCTCGTCCCGCCCGGCAAGGAGGCCGAGTACTTCTCCGCGTACGAGATGAGCGACCGCGGCATGAGCTGGCTCGGCCCGCTGCTGTTCGGGATCACCTACCAGCTCACCGGAAGCTATCGGGACGCGATCATCTCCCTGGTGGTCTTCTTCGTCATCGGGTTCCTGCTGCTCGCGCGGGTCCCCGTGCGGCGGGCGATCGAGGGCGTGGGGAATCCGGTGCCCGAGAGGATTTAGCACTCAGAGCGAAAGGGCGGTAGTGTACGCGTTTGGCCTGCCAGGCGTACCGTTACTGCGCGTCAAAGATGCCGAAACGCTGGGTGACATCTCCTTTCAGATGTGACAAACCGGGCGCCGGTGGGTACTGCACTGGTTGACAAGGCTGCGGCTACGACGGCGACGCATGACCCGGAACGGGACTCGGAACGGGAATCTTTACCGCCGACCGGACGTTGACCGGATGACGACGACAGCGACACCTGTCCTGTGGGCGACAAGCCCGGGAGGCACGATTCATGAGTGAGCGAGCTCTTCGCGGCACGCGCCTCGTGGTGACCAGCTACGAGACGGACCGCGGTATCGACCTGGCCCCGCGCCAGGCCGTGGAGTACGCATGCGAGAAGGGACATCGCTTTGAGATGCCCTTCTCGGTCGAGGCGGAGATTCCGCCGGAGTGGGAGTGCAAGGTCTGCGGAGCCCCTGCACTCCTCGTCGACGGCGATGGCCCTGAGGAAAAGAAGGCCAAGCCCGCGCGTACGCATTGGGACATGCTGATGGAGCGGCGGACCCGCGAGGAACTCGAAGAGGTCCTCGAGGAGCGGCTGGCCGTTCTGCGGTCCGGGGCGATGAACCTTGCGGTACATCCCCGGGACAGCCGCAAGTCCGCGTAGCCCTGCGGGGCTGGGGCGGCCATACAGCGCACGCCGAATGACCGCGGGCGCCGTACGTGAGGTTACGTACGGCGCCCGCGGTCATTGGCATGCGGTGCGCGTTGTGCGACCGGCCCTGGGAGCTGTGCCCCCGGGCCGCCTTCGGCCCTGAAAGGGCCTCGTCCTCAAACGCCGGACGGGCTGGAGGATGCCGGCCCGCCCGAAGAATTACTCACTGCTCGTCCCTGATGACCTCGCCCGGGACCACCTTGGCGTCCGGGCGGTGGATCCGGGCCTGCTGGAAGGCGTCGCCCAGGGTGCCGGGGGCCGACTGGCGAAGTTTGCGTTCGGCGTAGGCGCCGATGGCCTTCTGGACCGGCGGGAGCAGCAGGAGCAGGCCCAGGGCGTCGGAGGCCAGACCCGGGATCATCAGCAGAAGGCCGCCGAGCATCATGAGGCCGTTGCCGCCGCCCCGGCTGGGGGCGGTGCCGCGCTGCAGTGCCTCGTTCAGGTTCTTGAAGGCCCGTCGGCCCGCCCGCTTGATGACCACCGCGCCGAGCAGGAACCCGGCGAGCAGCAGCAGGAAGACCGTGAAACCGCCGGCCGCGCCCGCGACCACGGTCAGCAGCCAGATCTCCAGCACCAGCCACGCGGCGAGGCCCAGCGGCAGGAACGTCCGCAGGCGGGAGCGGCGGGGCTGCTGGGTGGAAGTCGTCGGGTACGCGGGGGTCGGGGCGCCTGTCGTCATGCTTCCAGTGTGCCCGGACCCGGCTCAGAGCGGGATAAGGGGACGGTCAGCCGTCGCTGTGAGACTTCGCGGGGGTCTCCGAGCGCTCCGGCTGGTCGGCGGTGCGGCCGGTGATCTTGCCGACCCGCTCCCCCACGCCCCAGGCCGTGACCCGCCACAGCGCCTCGACGAGGATGTCGCGGCTCATCTTGGAGTCACCGTGCTCGCGCTCGACGAAGGTGATGGGCACCTCGACGACGTGGAAGCCGGCCCTGACCGCGCGGCGGGCGAGGTCGACCTGGAAGCAGTAGCCCTGGGAGGAGACCTCGTCGAGCCCGAGGCCCTCCAGGGTCTCGCGGCGGAAGGCGCGGTAGCCGCCGGTGATGTCGCGCAGCGGGAGGTCGAGGGCGAGGCGGGAGTAGAGGCTGCCGCCGCGGGAGATGACCTCGCGGGACTTGGGCCAGTTCACCACGCGGCCGCCGGGCACCCAGCGCGACCCGAGGACCAGGTCGGCGCCCTTCAGCGCGGTGAGCAGGCGCGGGAGTTCCTCGGGCTGGTGGGAGCCGTCGGCGTCCATCTCGATCAGTACGCCGTAGCCGTTCTCCAGGCCCCAGCGGAAGCCCGCGAGGTAGGCGGCGCCGAGGCCTTCCTTGCCCTTGCGGTGCAGGACCTGGACCTGGTCGTCGCCGACGGCCAGTTCGTCGGCGAGCTTGCCGGTGCCGTCGGGGCTGTTGTCGTCGGCCACGAGGACATGGGCCTCGGGGACGGCCTTGCGCACCCGGCCGACGATGCTCTTGATGTTCTCCGCCTCGTTGTAGGTCGGGATGATCACCAAGGCCGTGCCGAGCGGGCCCAACCGCCTCCCTCGGTCCTGTGCCGCGAGGGTCCCGTCGCCGTCGTTCACTACTGCCCCTTCAAGTCCGTACGCAGGGGACCACCATAGTGGCCGCCGCTTGAGCGGACGTGACTGGACGTTCGAATCATGGTGTCGTATCCGAAAGAGCGGGGTAAGAATCTGCTTTTGGGCTCGTATGTGCACACATACCCCGCACAGGTGCGGGCAAGCCTGCTGCGGATGGGGGCCCGGCGCCCTTCGGGCCGGCCCGGGACCCGCTGGCTGCGGGTCGACCGAATGCCGTTGTCTACTGAGCGCCCGGGCCCCACCCGGGTCACACCTCCCCGACCGGCCGGAACGTTCCCTCGCTGCGGCACGGGCGCTGAGCCTGGCTGCCAGTGGCGGTGCGCCGGTGCGGCACACCGTCCCTGACCCAGCGGCGCCGCGGCGAGTGCGCGGATGTTCCCCGGCGGGGCGTCCGGTGGTGGACTCCGCCGAACCTACCGGCCCGCCGCAGTCGGCTGTCAACAGCTGTTCGACCTGCGGTTATTCGGTCAATGGCCTGGTCAGCGGGGAGGAGACGCAGGTCGCACTGCGGCGGGCGGACGGGTGATCTTCGCCGCGCGGCCGCGGGAGATCACTCGCTCGGCCGCACGAACACCGTGCGGCCGCCCACCACCGTGCGCAGGCACACCGGCAGGTCGGCGCCGGGGGTCAGGTCGGGCAGCCCGGGGGTGCCGGAACGGGGGTCGGTGGACCAGCGGGCGACCCGGTCGTCGGGGGCCTGGACGACGAGTTCCTCCGTACGCCAGACCGCGTAGTCCGCGGGCGCGCCCGGGACCAGGAGGCCCGCGTCGTCGCGGCCGATCGCCCGCCAGCCGCCGCGGGTGTGGGCCGTGAAGGCGGCGCGTACGGAGACGCGGTGCTCGGGGGTGCGGTGGAAGGCGGCGGCGCGGACCGTGCCCCACGGGTCGAGGGGGGTGACCGGGCTGTCGGAGCCGAAGGCGAGCGGGACGCCGGCCCGCAGCAGGGCCGCGAAGGGGTTCAGGGTGCGAGCCCGCTCGGCGCCCAGCCGCTGGGCGTACATGCCCTCCTCGCCGCCCCACAGGGCGTCGAAGGCGGGCTGGACCGAGGCGGTGAGGCCGAGTTCGGCGAAGGCGGCGATCGTCTCGGGCGTGAGCATCTCCGCGTGCTCCACGCGGTGCCGGGCGGCGCGGATCCGGGTGAGGCCGACCTTCTCCGCGGCGGCGCGCACGCCCTCGACGACGGCGGTCACGGCGGCGTCGCCGATGGCGTGGAAGCCCGCCTGGAGACCGGCCTCGGTGCAGGCCGTCACATGCGCGGCGACCTCGGCGGCGCCCAGGTAGGCGGTGCCGGTGTGGGCGGCGTCGCTGTACGCGGCGTGCAGACAGGCGGTGTGGGAGCCGAGGGCGCCGTCGACGAACAGATCCCCGGCGGCGCCGAGCGCGCCCAGCCTCCTGGCCTTGTCGACATCCTGCTCGGCCCAGTAGCCGACGACCCGCGGGCCGGGTTCCTCGGCGGCGAGCCGCAGCAGATCGGTGAAGTCGTCCTCGGAGGAGATCTCCGGCCCGGCGCACTCGTGGACGGAGCCGATGCCGAGGGCGGCGGCGTGTGCGAGGGCGGTCCGCTGGGCCTCGGCGCGCTGAGCGGGCGTCACAGCTGCGAACGCGGCGGCGCGGACGGCGTGGTGGGCGTCGCGGGTGAGCGGCTCGCCGTCGGTCCAGCCGGCCGCCGTTCGGGCTCCGGGCGCGAGGTCGAGCAGGGCGGTGCCGACCACGGCCGAGTGGACGTCGATCCGGCTGAGGTAGAGCGCGCGGCCGCCGGTGGCCTCGTCCAGTTCGGCCCGCCGGGGCGGGCGGC
Organism: Streptomyces sp. NPDC006872; assembly: GCF_040635845.1. NCBI lineage: Bacteria > Bacillati > Actinomycetota > Actinomycetes > Kitasatosporales > Streptomycetaceae > Streptomyces > Streptomyces sp. NPDC006872. Next base: position 179,232 of record NZ_JBEYIL010000019.1, on the reverse strand, counting down.
CCTCCGGCCAGCGGGAGGCGTCCCAGCCGTGCCCGAGCAGCACCTTGTCGTGCGGACGGGCCGCCGCGAAGTCCCGGACAAGGGCGAGGGCGGCCGCCAGGGAGGGGGCGGCGGACAGGTCGAGCCCGGTCAGCGCGAGGCCGGTGGAGGTGGTGTGCACATGGGCGTCGGTGAACGCCGGGGTGACGAGGGCTCCGTCCAGGTCGACCACTTCGTCGACGCCGTCCGCGAAGGCGTCGGCGGCGCCCTCGGAACCGACCCAGGCGACCTGGCCGCGCTCGACGACCATCGCGGTCGCGAACGGGTCGGCGGGGCTGTGGACCTCTCCTCGGCGGAGCAGGACGGTGTTCGGCTCGGGGGTGCGCTCACTCATGGGGAACAGTCTCGCGCCTTCCCCGGGCGGCCCGGGCACGGGGACCCCTCAGATCCGCGGCGGCCGGGCCTCGTAGGGGGTGGACAGCACGACCGTCGTGCGCGTCGACACCCCGGCGAGCGCCCGGAGCCGTCCCAGCAGCTCCTCCAGCTCGTGCGGGGTGGCCACACGGACCTTGAGGATGTAGTTCTCGTCGCCGGCCACGCTGTGGCAGGCCTCGATCTCCGGCACGCCCGCCAGCCGCTCGGCGATGTCGTCGGGGGCGCTGGGGTCGAACGGTTTCACCGAGATGAAGGCGGTCAGGGGCAGCCCGACGGCGTCGGAGTCGACGACGGCCGCATACCCGCGGATGACGCCGCGCTGTTCCAGCCGGCGCACCCGCTGATGCACGGCCGAGGTGGACAGGCCCGTGGCCTTGCCCAGATCGGTGTAACTCATCCGCCCGTCCTTGACGAGCAGCTGCACGATTTGTCGGTCCAGCTCCTCCATGACGCAAGAACTTACCGTGCGTGCGATCTCCGCGTATACCTATACAGCCCAGGTCATAGCCGGTTTGTGATGTGTCCGAAGGTCGACCACGAGCCCGCTGTGGGTCACTTGTGAGCCATCCGACGCACTCGGCCGCGCCCTGGGCACCTGCAAGTGGCATGTGACGAATGCCACAGCGCTCGTCAAGGCTTCGTGATGCCCTCGTGATTACCTCCGAGACGGGCTGGGAAGTGCTTGCTGTGGTCGAGGCCGCAGTGCCTTCACGGCCCAGCCCGAGGGGGAGAATCCCATGCAGAGTCTTAAGCGCCCTGGTCGCACCGCGCCCAAGCGGCTCCAGTCGGTCGTCGAGCCCGAGCCGGAGGGCGTCGAACCTTTCGACGCCGACGGCTTCGACGGCGATGACGCCGACCACTTCGACGCGTACGACACCTTCGAGATGTACCGGGTGATCTGCCCGGACTGCGCGCAGCCCATCGCGCTGCTGGCGGACGAGGAGGTGCTGCCGGAGCACGCCCTGTGCGCCTCGCCGTGGAACCCGTTCGGGCTCACGGTCTGCGCCGGGACCGGGCGCGGGGCCTCCGAGGCCCGGCCCGCGGACGAGTCCGTGGAGCCCCAGGAGCAGGACACCGCGCTCCTGCTGACGCTCCCTCAGGGGCTGGACTGGCGCACCCAGCCCTTCTCGCACGTCGGCGGCCCGGCCTCGCGCCCGATGCGGGTGCCGGCGATGCGCCGCGCGGCCGCCTGAGCACGGCTCCCGCGCTCGGCTCACCGGCTCAACCCCAGTAGCTGCCCTGCACCATGGCCCGCAGACTGCCGTGGTGCAGGATCAGTGTGTCCGGATCGGCCGGGACGGCGACCTCGCCGAAGTACACCTGCCGGTAGGCCACCCGCAGCATCACGATCGCCTGCCGCAGCGCGGCGTACAGCGTGTAGAAGTCCATGTCCCGCGGGGTGTGGCCGGTCAGCCGCGCATAGCGTTCCTCGACGCGTTCCCGGCGCAGGAAGTCGGGCAGTCCGCGCCCGCCGGAGGCGACCGTGAGGTCCTGGAAGAAGCGGTGCAGGTAGAGCGTCCAGCCGAGGTCCACCTCGCGCGGGGCGAGGGCCGCCATCTCCCAGTCGAGGACGGCGACGGGCTCGAAGCCGTCGTGGATCACGTTCCCGATGCGGGCGTCGCCCCAGTTCAGGACGGGTGTGCCCGGATCGTCGGGCCACAGCTCGGCCAGCCGGTCGAAGGCGTCCTCGATGAGCGGTGAGCGGGCGAGGCCGTCGACGACCCAGTCGTAGTAGGCCCGTTGGGCGGCGGCATGCCGGCGCAGCGCGTCGCCCTCGCCGGGAAGAGCGAGGAACTCGGCTTTCCTCAGGGGTACTTGGTCGTGCAGCCGGGCCAGGAGTCCGATCGTCGCGGCCTCCAGGCGCTCCCGTTCCGTGTCGCTCGCCGCGTGCAGCCAGTTGCCCTCGTAGGTGTAGGGCATCACATCGGGCGGGACCCGCCCCTCGACGCGTTCCATGACGAAGAAGGGCGCACCGAGCGGGCCGGGGTCCTCCTCGAGCCACAGCACACGGGGCACGGGCACGTCCGTGCACTCGGCGACGACTCGCATCGTGCGGTACTGCCGGGCCATGTCGTACACGGGGAAGACGGTGTACGCCGCGGGATCCGCCGCGAGCCTCAGCGCACAGGCGCGGACGGGCGGTCGAGGGTGTTCGACGTCGAAGAGCAGGGTCTCGCTGGACATGCCGTTGGCGGCGGGGACGGTCACGCCGACCGCCTTGGCGCCCGGCAGCCGGGTGGCGAGCCAGGCGGTCAGACGGCGGGCCAGTTCCTCCGGATCCCGGGTGGTGGTGCGGGGCCGCGGTGCCGTGGGCATGCTCTCAACTCCCCTGCGGAGCAACGGAGTCGAAGCCGGTGAAGCCGCTCGGGTCGTGGCGGCCGAACGAACCGTGTTCGAAGATCCCGTGGCCCTCCCGGCCGTCGAGACGGAACCGGGCGGCGTGGTCGGTCACCCCGTACCCGGCCAGGGGGTGCGGGCCGGCCAGGTCGTAGGTGCGGCGGTCGGTCCAGCGGGGGCCGCGCCAGGTGCCGTGCTGCCAGTCGTCGGCGGGCGGATAGCCGGCGCCGACGGCGAGCGGGGAGGAGGTGAGGATCTCCGCCTCCAGTTCCAGCGGTTTGCGGTGGTCCCCCAGGTGGATGAGGGCGCGCTCCGGCCGGCGGGTGCCGGGCCGGTAGGTGATCTCCGCCTGGGGCCAGCCGAGTTGGCGGTCACGGCGGCCGGGGCGGACGAGCGTGGCGTCGTTCAGGGAGCGGTAGCCGTCGGCGTCCTCCTGGGTGATGACCATCAGGAAGCGGTCGTCGAAGCGGACCGGGCACCAGATCCAGTGGAACCCCTCGGTCGGATGGTCCTGGGCGAGTCGCCCGCCCTCCTCGCCCGGCACCGGCCGTACACCCCAGCTGCGGTCGCGGGTTCCGGTCCACGCGCCGGCCGTCAGCCGGGTCAGGGCGCCGCCCGCGCGCAGCCACCCCACGCACCGTCCCGCCTGCACGAACCGCTTCCCCTCCAGCGTGAGCCGTCCACCGCGCCGCTGCTGGTGGTGCGGCTCCCACAGGGCCGGGAAGTCCGCCGACCAGTGGATCTCGTACGACAGCCCCTCGGGGTCGTCCGGGTCCGCCGCGCAGCTCAGCACGAAGTCCCGCAGCGGGCGCTCGACCCGGATCCGCAGTGGGCCGACCTCCAGCCGCATACGGTCCTCACCGAGGGCGTCGGAGGCGCGGACGGCGAAGAGGCGATCGCCGAGGCGCAGGGTGGCGTAGGCGTCGATCACACCGAGGTTGGGGTAGACCCCGAGGCCGACGATGAGCAGGGCCCGGCCCTCGTGGTCGAGGACGTGGAAGATGCAGCGGTCGTAGGCGTTCCGGTCCCCGGTCGCGACGTGTTTCATCGACAGGGGCACCTGGTGGACGGGGTACTCGTCGAGCGGCACGGGGCGGTCGTCGCCCATGAGCGCACCTCCCTGAGGGCAAGGGATTTGACGGTACGTCAGACACTGTCCGGCGACCAGATGAAAGTCGGACCGGAACCGGGGCACTGCCCGAACTCACGCTCGACCACGCCTGCCGGTGACCTGCCCCGCGGCCGCGCGTTGCCCTGGTATGACCCCCACCTCTTCGGCTGCGCCCGGGCGTCACCGCCAGCTCTTCGTCCCCCTTCGCCCGGAACCCGTCCGCGCAGAGGCCCTCCGCACGGAAGCCGTCCGCGCGGAGTCCGGTCGCACGGAGTCCGGTCGCGCCGAGGCCGTCCGTGCAGGATCGGTTCCGCTGGCTCCGCCGGCCCCTCAGGACCCGCCCATCTACCGCGCGCTGCTGCGTCTCTGGGCCGACCGGGGTCGTACCCTGCCGGGACGCCACGACCCGGAGTGGGCGCGGCTGGCGGCCCCGCAGGTGCGGCCCGGGCAGTTCAGCGGCTCTCCGGACCCAGCAGGTGACGGGCGATGACCATCCGCTGGATCTGGTTCGTCCCCTCGACGATCTGCAGGACCTTGGCCTCGCGCAGGTAGCGCTCGACGGGGAAGTCGGCGGAGTAGCCGTACCCGCCCAGCACCTGGACGGCGTCGACGGTGATCTGCATGGCGGCGTCCGTGCAGTGGAGTTTGGCCATGGCCGCCTGCCGGGCGAACGGCCGGCCGGCGTCCCGCAGCCGCGCGGCCGCCAGGTACAGCGCCCGGCCCGCCTCGATCCGGGTCGCCATGTCGGCGAGCAGGAAGCGCAGCCCCTGGAAGTCGGCGATCGGCCGCCCGAACTGCCGTCGCCGCACCGCGTAGGCGACTGCCTCGTCCAGGGCGGCCTGGGCGAGACCGACCGCGCAGGCAGCGATGCCGAGCCGCCCGGAGTCCAGCGCGGCCAGGGCGATCGCGAAGCCCTGGCCCTCGTCGCCGATGCGCCGGGCGTCCGGGACGCGCACGCCGTCGAAGTGGACCTGGGCGGTGGGCGAGCCCTTCAGCCCCATCTTCCGCTCGGGGGCCGCGGCGCTCAGGCCCACGGCGTCGGCGGGCACCAGGAACGCCGTGATCCCCCGCGCGCCCTCGCCGCCGGTGCGGGCCATGACGGTGTAGAAGTCGGCGATCCCGCCATGGGTGATCCAGGCCTTGGTGCCGGTGATCACCCAGTCTCCCCGGCCCTCCCGCACGGCCCGGGTCCGCAGCGAGGCCGCGTCCGAACCGGAGGACGGCTCGGACAGGCAGTACGCGCCGAGCAGCCCGCCGCCGAGCACGGCCGGCAGCTGTGCGGCCCGCTGCTCCCGCGTGCCGTGGGCAGCCAGCGGATAGGCGGCCAGGGTGTGCACGCTCACCCCGAGTCCGACGGTGAGCCTGGCCGCGGCCAGCTCTTCGAGGACCTGGAGATAGACCTCGTAGGGCTGGTCGCCGCCGCCGTGCGCGGAGTCGTACGGGAGACCGAGCAGCCCCGATTCGGACAGGAGGGTGAACAGCTCGCGCGGGAAGCGCCCGGCGTCCTCCTCCGCCGCGGCGGCCGGCGCGATCTCGCGGCGGGCGATGTCGCGCACCAGCGTCATGAGTTGCCGGGCCTCGGCCGTGGGCAGGACGCGGTCCACCGGCGTCGGCGGGCGGTCGGGCATGGCGGCTTCCTCCTCCGTGGCCGACTCGCGGCTTCGCGCTGTGAGTATGCGCGCGCGGCGCCGTCACCGCACGGCTGATTGGTCCAAACCATTGACCTGACTGGTCTAGTCCACCTACCGTTTCGGTCCAACGCTTCCCCGCGTTCATGCCAATCGGCGTGCGATCCCCTCCCTGTCCCCTGCGAGGAGACACCCGATGCACACCCCGCTCCACCCCCGCGCCCGGTTCCGGACGCTCCTGTCAGCCGCCTGTTGCGCCGCTCTCGGCGCCGCCCTGCTCGTCGGCGCGAGCACCGCCAGCGCCGGCGAGCCCGGCCCCGCCAAGGGGCACACCACCGGCGCGACCGGCTCCAAGGTCGTCGGCTACTTCACCGACTGGGGCATCTACGACCGCCAGTACTACGTCAAGAACATCGAGACGTCCGGCTCGGCGAAGAAGCTCACCCACATCAACTACGCCTTCGGCAACGTCACCGACGGCAAGTGCGCCCTCGGCGACTCCTGGGCGGACACCGACAAGCCGTTCACCGCCGAGGAGTCCGTGGACGGCGTGGCCGACACCGCGGACCAGCCGCTCAGCGGCAACTTCAACCAGCTGCGCAAGCTGAAGAAGCTGCATCCGAACCTCAAGGTCATCTGGTCGTTCGGCGGCTGGAGCTGGTCGGGCGGCTTCGGCGAGGCGGCCAAGGACCCGGCGGCCTTCGCCAAGTCCTGCCACGACCTCGTCGAGAACCCCAAGTGGGCCGACGTCTTCGACGGCATCGACATCGACTGGGAGTACCCGAACGCCTGCGGCCTCACCTGCGACACCAGCGGCCGGGAGGCGTTCCGGGACGTCATGAAGGCACTGCGCGCCGAGTTCGGCAAGCGGGAGCTGATCACCGCGGCGATCACCGCGGACGCCACCGCCGGCGGCAAGATCGACGCGGCGGACTACGGCGGCGCGGCACGGTACGTCGACTGGTACAACCCGATGACGTACGACTACTTCGGCGCCTGGGCGGCCACCGGCCCGACGGCACCGCACTCGCCGCTGACCTCGTACCCCGGCATTCCGCAGCAGGGCTACGACTCCGCCGCCACGATCGCCAAGCTGAAGAGCCTGGGCATCCCGGCCCGCAAACTGCTGCTCGGCATCGGCTTCTACGGGCGCGGCTGGACCGGCGTCACCCAGGCGAAGCCGGGCGGCACGGCCACCGGGCCGGCGGCCGGCACCTACGAGGCCGGCAACGAGGACTACAAGGTGCTCAAGACCAAGTGCCCGGCGACCGGCACGGTCGGCGGCACCGCGTACGCCAAGTGCGGGAACGACTGGTGGAGTTACGACACCCCGGCGACCATCGCCACGAAGATGAAGTACAAGTCGCAAGCGGGCCTGGGCGGCACGTTCTTCTGGGAGCTGAGCGGGGACACCGCGAACGGTGAGCTGATCAAGGCGATCAAGTAGCCCACCGGGTAGGCCACTTGGGGCGGAGGACCACGAGCCTTCGCCCCAAGTCCCTTTGTCCGGTGGGTCAGTCCACTTGCCCGGTGGGTCAGTCCTCTTGCCCGGTGGGTCAGTCCTCTTGCCCGGTGGGTCAGTCCTCTTGCCCGGTGGGTCAGTCCTCTTGCCCGGTGCGTCAGTCCTCTTGCCCGGTGCGTCAGTCCTCTTGCCCGGTGCGCCAGTCCTCTTCTCCGGGGTCAGTCCTCGCGCTGGGCCGGCTTCGGCGCGGGGAAGGCGGGGTCGAGTTCCTCGATGGCGCGCATGGAGCCGCCCAGGGTCTTCACCAGCAGGTCGCCCATGACCTCGCGGGAGAGTTCGGGGCGGTCGATCCAGGCCAGGGTGGCGCCCTCGACGCTGCACACCCAGGCCAGCAGGCCCATGCGGGGCAGCGGCGGGATGTCGGCACTGCCGTACGCGCCCTCGGCGATGGTCGAGACGATCGCCGCGCGCACCCCGTCCCGGATGGCGTGCACCTCGGTGTCGAAGCCGACGCCGCCGCTGACGATCGTCCGGTAGGCGGCCTGGTTGTGCTCGGCGTAGCGCAGGTAGCTGTCGATGGTGCGGTGCACCCGGTCCACCTGGGGCAGTTCATGACCGCTCGCCGCGAAGGTGACCAGATCGGCGACGGAGTCCTGGATGATCGCCAGGTAGTAGCCGCGCTTGGACTGGAAGTAGTAGTAGATCAGCCCCTTGGCCACGTGCGCCTGCCGGGCGATGTCGTCCATCGAGAGCGCGTCGTAGGACGTGTCGGCGAACAACTTCCGCCCGATGGAGATGAGTTCGGCGCGACGCGCCAGTGAGCGCTCGGTGCCGCGTGCCCGGGGACGGGCGACTTCGCGCTGTTCACTGATATTCAATTTCGACCCTGGTCTCGGGCAGTCTGCGGGACATCCGCAGTATGTCAGGTCAACCGCGCGTCAGGTCCCACCCGTCACAGCAGTCCGAGCTGGGTGATCAGCATCGCGACGACGGCGACGAGAACCCAGCCCATGACGTGTTCCAGGAGCTTCGGGCCGTCGGTCTCGGGACCGCCGGTGCGGGTGCGGGCGGCGGTGGCTGTCTGTGCGGTCATGGTGTCTCGCTGAGGTCGGACGAACTGGGTGGATTCCCCCCACCTGCCCTTCCACCTTGCCACCTCGCGGGTCCCTTGCGGCAGAGACCTTACTCACACGGGGACGCCCACTGCCGTGAGGGCCTGGCACTGGCGCGCGGTCGGACGCGCCGGAAAGTAGAGGTAGCAGACGCCTCCGGTGCCGGAGACGACATTGTCGCTCGCGTTGTGGCGCTTGGTCCTGAGCCAGACGTTCTCGAACTCCCGCCGCCGGTACACGCGCCGCACCGCCGAGTCGTCGGCCGAGAACGGGTCGTTGGCGATCACATCGCCCGCGGCCGTGAAGCCGATCACGGTCATCAGATGCCCGGCGGTGCCGTAGCCCGCTCCGGTGAGCTCCGCTTTGAGGAAGGACTGGGACGTCATGGCCGGGATCCCGGCGGCGATCAGCGTCTCGAGGTCGGTGAGCGAGCCGAGCCGGGTGACCACGCCCTGCAGGTCGGCGAAGGTGGCCGCGTAGGCGGCGTTGAACGGCCAGTTGCCGCAGCCGCCGTACTGGTGGTCGTAGGTGAAGCGGGCCGCGTGGCACACCTGCGGGTCGGCGTAGGCGGGGTCGACCCACGCCAGCTGCTGGGCGCTGAGCCGGCCGCCCCAGTACTCGACGATCATCTGCGAGGAGGTCGGGCTGCACCAGGCCTCGCCGCCGCTGTCGTACTCGGGGTACTGGCCCTGGTGGATCTCCTGCGAGTAGCGCGGGACGTCCAGCTCGTGCGCGAGGCCGGGCACGGAGGCCGGCACGGTGAAGCGGTCCGGGACGTCGGAGCCCATCGCGCCCAGCCGCCACACGGTCGGGGTGAGCTGGGTGCCGGGCCGGCGGTACAGGGTGAGCCGGAGCCGGTACGAGGCGACGCGCAGGCCCGTCGAGGCGTCGTCGATCGCGAGCGTGTCGGTCCAGACGGTGCTTCTGCCGTCGCTCTGGCCGTCGACCGAGGTCCGTTTGACGTCCTGGTCGCCGGAGGCCCAGCGGCCCATCACGTACCAGGGGGTGTCGGTGCCGTCGGAGTAGGAGCCCTTCAGCTCGACCTGGAGCCAGGTTCCGGCCGGGGTGCTCGCGTTCCAGGAGGCGATCACCTCCGTCGAGGGGACGGCGAGCGTGTGGAGCGGCGAGGTCCAGGTCGCGTGCTCCCAGGCGGCGGTGGTCCTGGTGTGCGGGTCGGTGTAGTCGACGGCGCCGAGCGGGGTGGCGACGGCGACGCCCGGACGGTCGCCCGCGACGGCACGGACGCCCCGGGCGGTGCCGGCGCTCCAGTCGGCGTAGGTGGTCCAGGCGCGGTAGTCGACGGAGCGGACCGGGGCCGATTCCGCGTCCCCGACGCCTGTGGAGCTCCCCGCGTCCACCGCGTCGGCGGCCGCCGCGGACGGTGCCGAGCCCCCTGCCAGCGCGGCGGCGACCACGGTGGCGAGGACCGATCTACGGGACGGCGGTTCGACTCTGCTCATGGGCGGGGACCCCCAAGGTGTCTGCACGGCTGTGCGCCCACTATGGACTCGCCCACCGGCACTTCCGCCGGTGCCACGCCCACGGCGGCAGCGGGCCTGAGCCAGTCGTGTGGGCCGGCGGCCGTAGACTTTCGCGCCGGTACCGACGCCTTCCCGCCCCCTCCAGGACCCGCCCGCTCCCCCGCTCCTCCCACCCCAGGACCCGTCATCGACCAGCTCGCCGCCCGGCTCCGCCGTCTGCCCCCGTCCTGCGGGCCGGTGCGGCTGATCGCCGTCGACGGACACGCCGGCTCGGGGAAGTCGACCTTCGCCGGGCGGCTGGCCGAGGCGCTGGGCGGTGCGCCGGTGCTGCGCCTCGACGACATCGCCAGCCACGACGAGCTCTTCGCCTGGACCGACCGCCTGCTCGCCCAGGTGATCGAGCCCTTCGGCCGCGGCGAGAGCGCGCGCTACGCCTCCTACGACTGGCGCGCCCGCCGCTTCGGCCCGGCCGGGGCACTGCCCGCCGCGCCCGTCGTCCTGGTCGAGGGGGTCGGCGCGGGCCGCCGCGCCCTGCGGCCGTTCCTGGCGTGTCTGCTGTGGATGGATGTGCCGGCCGAGGAGGCCTGGGCGCGTGGACGGTCGCGGGACGGCGAGGAGCAGCGGGAGTTCTGGGACGGGTGGGTTCCGGCCGAAGTCCGCCACTTCGCCGAGGATCCCTCGCGACCGTATGCGGATCTGCTGGTGCGGCAGTTGCAGCAGGGGTACGAGGTGCTGCCGGGGCCCGTGGGAGGCATTGGTCCGCACCAGGATGTCACCCACCGTGAGGGACCACCCGCGATGTGGTGAACCTGTGAAGGCTCCCACATTCGAAGTTCGCCAAGTGCTCCAACTCCGCTTGACCGGCGGCCCGTACAGGACTTACGTTCTGAATGTGCGGCATACGAAGCCGCCCTCAGACGCGAAGCCCCCGGTTGTTCCCCCGTGATCGGGGGCTTCGTTCTGTCCTCAGCCCGTTCGCCGCCCCTTTTCCGGACGCGACGCGGCAGGTTTCGCTCACCCTGGGTCACCGCCCGGTATGCGCCCCATCCTGCTCCCACCTCGTCAAACGGCCTGTGCGGCACCCTACGGCGGGCCGTGCCCACGCAGGTACGATGCCCTCGGTGCGACCTGGACAGGGCTTACGCGCACCTGGCAACTCCGGTCCGCGGCACAGCGGTTCGACCAAGGCAGCCGGCGAGCGACGGCTCGGCTGTCTACCGACGGGGGCACGGTTCGTGGGGGACGTGATGGACTTCGGAACGCAGGGTCTGGAGGCCCCGGCCGACCTCGCCTGGCTACGCGGCGTGGACGCCTACACCATGGGCGCGTATCCGCAGGCGGAGGAGGAGTTCCGCACCGCGGTGCGGATCGATCCGGGGATGGCCGACGGCTGGCTCGGGCTGCACGCGCTGCGCGTCGACACGACGACCGCGCTGCTGCGGATGTTCCGGCACCGCGAGCGCTTCGGCGAGCAGCGGACCAGGCACCGCCGCACCCTCAACTCCTGGTACTGGCTGGGCTGGTGGGTCCAACCGGTGCTGGAGAGTCCGCGCGATCTGCTCCTCGCGCACGCCTCGCACTGGCTGGACGGCCGTCATGTGCCCGAGTTGGACCGGGCGCTCGCCGGGCTCCCGCCCGTCGACACCGACCACCAGGTCCGCTTCCTGCACGCCTGCCGCGCCTACCTCGTCAAGGACTGGGAACAGCTGGTCCGGCACACCGACCCGCTGCTCGACGATCCGCTGCTGGGCATCGAGGCCGGGCTGTTCGGCGGGATGGCCCGGGTGCGGCTGGAGATGTACGGACAGGCCGAGCCGCTGCTCTCGGCGGCCCTGATGCGCTGCCGCAGCGAGCAGCCGCAGCGCAAGGAGCTGCGGTACTGGCTGGCCCGGGCGCACGAGGGCACCGGCCGTTCGGCGGCCGCGCTCCCGTTGTACCGGGCGGTGCACCGCGTCGACGCCGCCTTCATGGACACCACGGCCCGGCTCGCCGCGATCGCCGAGGGCGACGGGTACGACGACACGGCCGACTTCGCGGCGATCACGCTCACCGGGGTCGGGCAGGACATGGTGGACGGGCCGGACGGCTTCGACCCGCTGTTCGGCACGGAGGGCCGGGACCTGCGGCTCACCGAGCCGGCCGACCTGCCGCCGGTGGTCCCGCTGCCGTCGGTGACCGACCCCGCGGTGCGCGAGAAGAACCTCGTCGCCTCCCCGCTGCCGGCCGGGCCCACCGACCCCGTGTTACTCGAGGAGGCGCTCGCCGAACTGGAGCGCATGGTGGGCCTGGAGCCGGTGAAACGCCAGGTCAAAGCCCTGTCGGCACAGCTCAACATGGCCCGGCTGCGGACCGGGCAGGGCCTTCCGGTCCAGCCGCCGAAGCGGCACTTCGTCTTCTCCGGGCCCTCCGGCACCGGCAAGACCACGGTGGCCCGCATCCTGGGTCGCGTCTTCTACGCCCTCGGGCTGCTGGGCGGCGACCATCTCGTGGAGGCCCAGCGGGCCGACCTGGTGGGCGAGTACCTCGGCCAGACGGCCGTGAAGGCCAACGAGCTGATCGACTCCGCGCTGGGCGGGGTGCTCTTCGTCGACGAGGCGTACTCGCTCTCCAACTCCGGCTACGGCAAGGGCGACGCGTACGGCGACGAGGCGTTGCAGGTGCTGCTGAAGCGGGCCGAGGACAACCGGGACCACCTGGTGGTGATCCTGGCCGGCTACCCGGAGGGCATGGACCGGCTGCTGGCCGCGAACCCCGGACTGTCCTCCCGCTTCACGACCCGCGTCGACTTCCCCTCCTACCGCCCTCTCGAGCTGACCTCCATCGGCGAGGTGCTGGCCGCGGAGAACGGTGACGTGTGGGACGAGGAGGCCCTGGACGAGCTGCGCTCGATCGCCGGGCACGTGGTCGACCAGGGCTGGATCGACGAGCTGGGCAACGGACGGTTCCTGCGGACCCTGTACGAGAAGAGCTGCGCCTACCGGGATCTGCGCCTGTCGACCTACCCGGGCGCCCTGACCCGGGACGACTTGTCGACACTGCGGCTGCCGGACCTGATGCAGGCGTACGGCGAGGTCCTCTCGGGGAGGGGCCCGCAGGATCCCTCCCCGACCTGACGGCCCGCGGAGCGTCAGCTCGCCAGCGCCTCCTCCGGATCGTCGCTCACCCTCGGCTCCGTCAGTCTGACCTCCGGAATCTCCCGGTGGGCGGGGTCGGTGACCTCGCCGACCAGCAGCTCCAGCACGTCCTCCAGCGTGACCAGGCCGAGGACCTTGCCGGAGGCGTCGGCGACCTGCGCCAGATGGGTCGCCGCCCGGCGCATGACCGTCAGGGCGTCGTCCAGCGGCAGGTCGGAGCGGAGTGTCGTCATCGGACGCCACACCTGCTGCGGCACCGCCCGCTGGGAGTCCTCCACGTCGAGGACGTCCTTCACATGCAGGTAACCCATGTAGGCGCCGTTCTCCGCGGCGACCGGGAAGCGCGAGTAGCCGGTGCGGGCGGTCAGCTCGACGATCTGGCCCGGGGTGACCGCCGGGCCCACCGTGACCAGGGACTCACGCTTCAACAGCACGTCCGTCACCGGACGGGAGCCCAGCTCCAGCGCGTCCTCCAGCCGCTCCTGCTCCTCGCGGCCGAGCAGACCGGCCTGGCCGGAGTCCTCCAGCAGCCGGTTCAGCTGCTCGCTGGTGACGACGGCCTCCACCTCGTCCCGGGGCTCCACGTGGAAGAGCCGCAGGATGCCCTGGGCGCAGGCGCCGAGGGCCACGGTGATCGGCCGGCACAGCCGGGCGAAGGCGACCAGGCCGGGGCCGAGCCACAGCGCGGCCTTCTCGGGGGCCGCCATGGCGAGGTTCTTCGGGACCATCTCGCCGATGACGAGGTGGAAGAAGACCACGGCCGCGAGGGCTATGACATAGCCCAGCGGATGGATCATCCCGTGCGGGAGGTGGATCCACTCGAACAGCGGCTCCAGCAGCTGGGCGACCGTCGGTTCGGCGACCGCGCCCAGGGTGAGGGAGCAGACGGTGATGCCGAACTGGGCCGCCGCCATCATCTGGGGCAGGCGTTCCAGGCCGTGCAGGACCTGGCGGGCCCGCGCGGTGCCCAATGGCTCGATCTGGCTGCGCCGGACGGAGACGAGCGCGAACTCTGCGCCGACGAAGAAGCCGTTGGTGAGCACGAGCAGCGCGGCGAAGACGAGTTGGAGGGCGCTCATCGGGAGACCTCCACGACCTGGCCGGTCCGCACCAGCCGGACCCGTTCGGCCCGGTAGTGGCCGACCCTGCGCACCGACAGCCGCCAGCCGGGCAGCTCGGCCCGGTCACCGACCGCCGGGATGCGCCCGAGCAGGTCGGCGACGAGCCCGGCGACCGTCTCGTACGGTCCCTCGGGGACCTCCAGGCCTATGCGCTGGAGGGTGTCGACGCGGCAGCTGCCGTCCACGTCCCATGCGGGCCTGCCCTCCTCGGGCGGAGCCGCGGCGAGTTCGGGGGTGTCCTGGCCGTCGTGCTCGTCGCGGACCTCGCCGACGATCTCCTCGACGATGTCCTCCAGGGTGACCACGCCGGCCGTGCCGCCGTACTCGTCGACGACGACGGCGATGGGCTGCTCGCTGCGCAGCCGGGCCAGCAGGGGCTGGACGGGCAGGGTCTCGGGGACCAGCAGCGCCGGGCGGGCGATCCGGCCGAGCGGGGTGCGCAGCCGGTCGTGGACGGGGATCGCCAGGGCGTCCTTGAGGTGGACCATGCCGACGATCTCGTCGATCTTCTCGCGGTAGACCGGGAACCGGGACAGGCCGGTGGCCCTGGTCAGGTTGACCACGTCCTCGGCGGTGGCCGACGACTGCAGGGCACTGACCTTCACCCGCGGGGTCATGACGTGCTGCGCGGTCAGCTCGGCCAGCGACAGGGTCCGTACGAACAGGTCGGCCGTGTCCTGTTCGAGGGCGCCGGCCTGGGCCGAGTGACGGGCCAGGGACACCAGTTCGCCCGGGGTTCGGGCGGAGGCCAGCTCCTCGGTGGGCTCGACGCCCAGCGCGCGCACCAGACGGTTGGCGACGGTGTTGAGGGCCGAGATCACCGGCCGGAACAGGCGTGAGAAGGCAGCCTGCGGGCCCGCGACGAACCGCGCGACCTGCAGGGGCTTGGACACCGCCCAGTTCTTGGGCACGAGCTCGCCGATCACCATCTGCACGGCGGACGCCAGCAGCATGCCGACGACCACGGCGACACCGGAGACGGCGCCCTCGGGGATGCCGATCGCGGTGAACGGGCCGTGCAGCAGCTCCGCGAGCGCCGGTTCGGCGAGCATGCCGACGACGAGGGAGGTGATGGTGATGCCGAGCTGGGTGCCGGAGAGCTGGAAGGACAGTTCCTTCAGCGACTCGACGACCGTACGGGCTCGTTTGTCGCCCTCGGCGGCGGCCTTCTCGGCCTCCGGGCGCTCGACCGTGACGAGGCCGAACTCGGCGGCGACGAAGAAGCCGTTGGCGAGGATGAGCAGGAACGCGGCTGCCAGGAGCAGCAGGGGGGTGGTCATGTTGCCGCCGCCTCCGAGCTATGTCGGATGGGGGCGGCGCAGGTACTACAGGACGAACCGTCCATCGCCGGAGAGGGTCACTCCTCGGGTAGCAGGAACCCCCGTGCGCCCGGCAGGGCACAACAGGGGCGGAGGCGCAAGGGGAACGCCTCCGTCACCAGATTAATCAAGACAGGGGCTTCTGCGGCAGGGTGGACGGCCCCGAGTCAGCCCTGATCTTGCTCGGAGTCCTTCTCGGGGTCCCGGATCGACCTGGCTTCGGCGAGCGCGCGCAGGGCCCGCGCGTCGGCGATGGCCTGCTGCTTGTCGATGCCCGGCTGGATGCCGAGCGCCGGCAGGCTGGTGCCGTCGCTGAGGTCGAGGAACACCCAGGGATCGCCCGGCCGGAGGTTCACCTTGAGGATCTCCGCCCAGGCCAGGCGTCGTCTGGAGGCGATGTTCACGACCGTGACACCGGAGTCGTCGGCGACGACCCGCACCCGGGCGAGCTGGGCCAGCACCCAGAAGACGAGGGCGCCGGTGAGGATGAAGCTGAGCCGCTCCCCCGGGCCGAGCTGCTCCAGCAGCATCGCCACGGCGGAGATGACGAGCAGGATCGCGACTCCGGCCGTGAGCAGCACCACACGGGTGCGGCCCGGCCGGAAGGTGACGGGGAGGGTGGGCAGCTCGCCACCCGGGGAATCGGGCATCTTCGCGTAGGTCTCTCGGGGCCTCAGAGGCGGCAGGCGTGGATGGCCGTGGTCAGGATGGCGCGGGCGCCGATGTCGTACAGGTCGTCCATGATCCGCTGGGCCTCCTTGGCGGGGACCATGGCACGGACGGCGACCCAGCCCTCGTTGTGCAGCGGGGAGACGGTCGGCGACTCCAGGCCCGGGGTCAGCGCGACGGCCTTCTCGAGCTGCTCGACGCGGCAGTCGTAGTCCATCATCACGTACGTCCGGGCAACCAGGACGCCCTGCAGGCGGCGCAGGAACTGCTGGACCTTCGGCTCCTCGACGTCCGCGCCGGTGCGGCGGATCACGACGGCCTCGGACTTCATGATCGGGTCGCCGAACACCTCCAGGCCCGCGTTGCGCAGCGAGGTGCCGGTCTCGACGACGTCCGCGATGACCTCGGCGACGCCCAACTCGATGGCGGTCTCGACGGCGCCGTCCAAGTGGACGACGGAGGCGTCGATGCCGTTGTCGGCGAGGTGCTTGGCCACGATCCCCTCGTAGGAGGTGGCGACCGTCTTGCCCTTGAGGTCCTCGACGCCGGCCGCCGCGCCCGGCTTGGAGGCGAAGCGGAAGGTGGAGCGGGCGAAGCCGAGCGGCAGGATCTCCTCGGCGTTGGCGCCGGAGTCGATCAGCAGATCGCGGCCGGTGACGCCGATGTCGAGGCGGCCGGAGGAGACGTAGATCGCGATGTCGCGGGGGCGGAGGTAGAAGAACTCGACCTCGTTGACCGGGTCGACGATCCGCAGCTCCTTGGACTCCCGGCGCTGCTGGTAGCCGGCCTCATGCAGCATCTCCGCCGCAGGGCCTGACAGGGAACCCTTGTTGGGGACGGCGATGCGCAGCATGAGGTCGGCTTCCTTCGCTTGAAAGGGGGTTTGTCGGTAAGCGGTTTTACAGGTGGGCGTACACGTCGTCGAGCGAGATTCCGCGGGCGACCATCATCACCTGGACGTGGTAGAGCAGCTGCGAGATCTCCTCGGCGGCTGCCTCCTTGCCCTCGTACTCGGCAGCCATCCAGACCTCGGCGGCCTCTTCGACGACCTTCTTGCCGATGGCATGGACGCCCTTGCCGACCAGTTCTGCGGTGCGGGAAGTGGCGGGGTCGCCGCTGGCGGCCTTCTGCTGGAGCTCGACGAAGAGCTCCTCGAACGTCTTCTTGGACATGGTGATCCCACCCTAGCCGTTATGTCGGCCGGCCTAGCGCCAGGGTTCAGATACTGAGCGGAGGGTGGCCGCGGTCGCCACGGCCGCCGTCACCGCCTCGTGTCCCTTGTCCTCGTTCGAGCCCTCGATGCCGGCCCGGTCCAGGGCCTGCTCCTCGGTGTCGCAGGTGAGGACGCCCATGCCGACGGGGACGCCGGTCTCCACGGAGACCTGGGTGAGGCCCTGGGTGACGCCCTGGCACACGTACTCGAAGTGCGGGGTGCCGCCGCGGATGACGACTCCGAGGGCGACGATCGCGTCGTAGCCCCGCCCCGCCAGCACCTTGGCGACGACCGGGAGCTCCCAGCTGCCGGGGACCCGCAGAAGGGTCGGCTCGTCGATGCCGAGGTCGTGCAGGGCGCGCAGCGCGCCGTCGACCAGACCGTCCATCACCTTCTCGTGCCACTGTGCCGCGATGACGGCGACCCGCAGGTCACCCACATTGCGTACGGACAGTTCCGGTGCACCCTTGCCGCTCACTTCTCTCCTCTGACGCTGTCGGTACTGGTGACGCTGTTCTTACTGGTTGCCGCAGGGGGACACGGGAGCCGTGTCCAGCCAGGGCAGGTCGTGTCCCATCCGGTCCCGCTTGGTGCGCAGGTAGCGGATGTTGTGCTCGCCGGCCTGTACGGGCATCGGCTCGCGCGCGGTGATCTCGAGGCCGTGCCGGACGAGCGCGTCGGTCTTCTCGGGGTTGTTCGTCATCAGCCGGACGCTGTGCACGCCGAGGTCCTCGAGGATCTGCGCGCCCGCCCCGTAGTCGCGGGCGTCGGCGGGCAGGCCCAGCTCCAGGTTGGCGTCCAGGGTGTCGTGGCCCTGTTCCTGGAGCTCGTACGCCCGCAGCTTGGACAGCAGGCCGATGCCGCGGCCCTCGTGTCCGCGCAGGTAGACCACCACGCCCCGGCCCTCGCTCTGGATGCGCTCCAGGGACGCGTCGAGCTGGGGGCCGCAGTCGCAGCGCAGGGAGGCGAAGACATCGCCGGTGAGGCACTCGGAGTGGACCCGGACCAGGACGTCCTTGCCGTCGCCGATCTCGCCGTGGACGAGGGCGACGTGCTCGACGCCGTCGACGGTGGAGCGGTAGCCGTACGCGGTGAACGTGCCGTGGACGGTGGGCAGTCGGGTCTCGGCCTCGCGCCGGACGGTGGGCTCGGCACTGCGGCGGTAGGCGATCAGGTCCTCGATGGAGATGATCGTCAGGCCGTGCTTGCGGGCGAAGGGGATCAGTTCGGGCAGCCGGAGCATCCGGCCGTCCTCGCCGGCGATCTCGACGATCGCGCCGGCCGGGCGCAGCCCCGCGAGCCGGGCGAGGTCGACGGCGGCCTCGGTGTGGCCGTTGCGGGTGAGGACGCCGCCGGGCTTGGCGCGCAGCGGGAAGATGTGCCCGGGCCGGACGAAGTCCGTGGCCTGTGCCTGGCCGCCGGCCAGCAGTCGGAGCGTGGTGGCGCGGTCGGCGGCCGAGATGCCGGTGGTGACGCCATGGGCGGCGGAGGCGTCGACGGAGACCGTGAACGCCGTCTGCATCGACTCGGTGTTGTCCGCGACCATCTGCGGGAGCTCCAGGCGCTCCAGCTCTTCGCTCTCCATGGGGGCGCAGATCAGGCCGCGGCACTCGCTCATCATGAAGGCGATGATCTCGGGGGTGGCCTTCTCGGCGGCGACCACGAGATCGCCCTCGTTCTCGCGGTCCTCGTCGTCGACGACCACGATGGGGCGGCCGGCGGCGATGTCGGCGATGGCCTGCTCGACGGGGTCCAGCGCGAAGTCCTCGACGCCGTCCGTGCTGTAGAGGATCGGTGCGGTACTCATGCCGGCGCTCCTTCCAGAGCGGGGTGCGAAGCCTTGCGGGAGCGCAGCCACCAGTCGCGCATGCCCCACAGGACGAGCGCGCCGTAGATGACGTAGACGAAGCCGGAGAAGGCGTAGCCGTTGGCGAAGTTGAGGGGGACGCCGACGACGTCGACGAGGAGCCAGGCGATCCAGAACTCGACCATCCCGCGAGCCTGGGCGTACATGGCGACGATGGTGCCGACGAAGATGTAGGCGTCCGGCCAGGGGTCCCAGGACAGGGTCGGATAGGCCTTGAAGAGCAGGGCGACGGCGACCGTGCCGACGGCGGCGGCGCCGACCATGCTCGCGCGTTCGGGCCAGTTGGCGAACCGGGGCGTGATCTGGCCGTCCGCGGACCGCCCCTTGCTCCGGTTCCACTGCCACCAGCCGTACAGGGCGACGACCATGACGACGACCTGCTTGCCGGCGCTGCCGGTCAGATGGCCGTAGAAGGCGCCGAACAGGACGAGCCCGGAGAGGAACTGCACCGGCCAGGTCCACAGGGAGCGGCGCCAGCCGAGGGCGAGGGTGATCAGGCCGAGGATGTTGCCGATCATGTCCGACCAGAGGATGTGCTGGTCGAGAAGGGTGAACGCCTCGGAGTTCAGCGAGTTCACTGCCCTGCCCCCTGGGTGGTGGTCAGCAGCCGCTCGACGTACTTGGCGACGATGTCCACCTCGAGGTTGACCGGGTCGCCGGGCTGCTTGAGGCCGAGCGTGGTCAGGGCGAGGGTGGTGGGGATGAGGCTGACCGTGAAGTGGTCGAGGCCCGCGTCGACGACGGTGAGGCTGATGCCGTCGACGGTGATGGAGCCCTTCTCCACGACGTACCGGGCGAGGTCGGCGGGGAGGGAGATCTTGATGATCTCCCAGTTCTCGGAGGGCTTGCGCTCCAACACCGCGCCGGTGCCGTCGACATGGCCCTGCACGATGTGCCCGCCGAGGCGGTCGCCGACGGCGGTGGGGCGTTCGAGGTTGACGCGCGAGCCGACGCCGAGGGCGCCGAGGCTGGAGCGGGTCAGGGTCTCCGCCATGACGTCGGCGGTGAATTCATCGCCCTCGTGCTCGACGACGGTGAGACACACGCCGTTCACGGCGATGGAGTCGCCGTGCTTCGCACCGTCGGTCACGACGGGGCCGCGCAGCCGGAAGCGGGAGGCATCGCCGAGGTTCTCGACGGCGGTGATCTCACCCAGCTCTTCGACGATTCCGGTGAACACTTCCCGGGTCCTCCTGCCACATAGGGGCACGGACTCCGGGGCCTGTCGAGGACGACAGAATGTACGAGCGACGACACCGGGAGCGACGCCGGACAGACCCGCCCATACGGACGAGCACATACGGCGGCGCGCACGAATGCCCGCCCGCCGCGCACTGCCTCCCATCCGGACTTTAACCGTCGGTCCAGGAATTTCACCTGGTCAACCGGTCGCTGGAAGCGACCGGGTCGCGGACTATAACCGCCGGTTCGGACTTTCACCGACCCCGGAGTGCGCTGCTTTAGGTACAGGGCCAGTGTGCCACGCCCGATGCTGGTCCATACAGGTGAACCGTGTGGGTTGGCTCACAGAGCGTCAACCCGGTCCCGGTCCGCACCTATTGACGTGTTGGTCTAGTCCTTTCTAGGGTCGACGGGTGCGGCCCGGTGGCGGTGACGACGGCCCTTGCCCGCCGCCGGGCTCTTTCAGGTGCGGGCCACGGCGAACCCGGGCAGGCTGGACTTCGTAGAGCGTCGGTGCAGAGTCCGAAGGGGCTGAACGGAATGACCACGATCCTGGTGACCGGAGCCACCGGAACCCTCGGCCGGCTCGTCGCCCCGCGACTGCTGGCCGACGGGCACGAGGTGCGCGCGCTGAGCCGGCACAGCCGGCCGTACGCCGTGGACCTGCGCGAGGGCGGGGCCGGTCTGGACGCGGCCGTCGCGGGCGTGGACACGATCGTGCACTGCGCGACCACCCCGCGCGGGGGCGACGAACAGGCCGCCGCGAACCTGATCGCCGCGGCGCAGAAGGCCGGGGTGAGGCATCTGCTCTACATCTCGATCATCGGCGTGGACCGGGTGCCGCTCCCCTACTACAGGACGAAGCTCGCGGTGGAACAGCTGGTGGAGGAGTCGGGACTGGGCTGGACCGTGCTGCGCACGACCCAGTTCCACGACCTGCTCGTCCAGCTCTTCCAGATGCTGGCCAAGGTGCCGGTGATGGTCCTGCCGGCCGGGGTCGGCGACCAGCCGGTGGAGGTCGCGGAGGTCGCCGACCGGCTCGCGGAACTGGCGGCGGGCGCGCCGGCCGGCCGGGTCGACGACATGGCCGGGCCCGAGGTCCGCACGCTCGAGTCACTGGCCCGCGCGTTCCTGAAGGCGAGCGGCAGGCGGTGCGCGGTGGCGAACGTACCCCTGTGGGGCACGGCCTACCGGGCCTTTCGCGAGGGCGGCCACCTGGCGCCGGAGCGGGCGGTGGGCAAGGGAACGTTCGAGGACTACCTGGCGACCCGCATCCGACGCCAGGACAGGTCCTAGGGCTGCCGCCGGCCGGCGTCGGTTCTCGGCGCCGCCCCGAACAGCTCCTCCTGGGCGGACTCGCGGGCGGTGAGCAGCGCGCCGCGCAGCACCGCGCCGCCGCCCAGCACGCTGGGGCGTACCTCCGTGGGCAGCGGCGCCATCCGCCGGAGCCGCCGCGCCACCCGGCCCGCGAGCACCTCGCCGCCGGCCTGCCCGACCTCACCGCCGAGGACCACACAGCCCGGGTCGAGGACGGCGACGACGGAGGCGGCCCCGAGGGCGAGACGGTCGGCGAGAGCGTCGAGGAAGCGGGCGGCGGGGGCCGTGTGAACCGCAAGCTCCGCTTCCTGGGCCAGCGCCTGCCGGACCAGCGCCGCCGCCACCGGCTCGTCGGCGTGCGCGTCCGCCGTCAGGCCGTGCTCCGCCGCCAGTGCGGCGATCGCCGCCGAGCCGGCCAGGGAGTGGAAGCCGCCCTCGCAGTCCGTCGCCGACGGCAGGCCGCTCGTGCCGGGGACCGGCAGGAAGCCGATCTCGCCGGTGCCGCCGGAGGCCCCGCGGCGCAGGGCGCCGTCCAGGACGACCGCCGCGCCGGTGCCGTGTCCCAGCCACAGCAGGACGAAGGTGTCGCGGTCCCGGGCGGCGCCCTCGCGCTGTTCGGCCAGGGCGGCGAGGTTGGTCTCGTTCTCGACGTTCACCCGCGCGTGGGGCAATCGCTCTTGGAGGGCGGCGACCAGGCGGCGGTGCCACTCGGGCAGGCCGCTGGAGTCGCGCAGTTCGCCGCTCGCGGGGTCGATCAGGCCGGGCGCGCCGATGCCGAGGGTGTGCAGCCGGTCGGCGCCGGCCTCCTTCACCGCCCGCTCGACGAGCGTGACCGCCTGCTCCACGGCCGTCCCGGTGCCCGTGTCACCGCCGATCGGCACGGACGCCTCGGCTAGCACCCGGCCGACGAGGTCGCAGACGAGCACCGCGACGCCCTCGGTGCGTACGTCCAGCGCGGCCAGGTGGGCGCGGTCCGCGACGATGCCGTAGAGCTTCGCGTTCGGCCCGCGGCGCTGCCCGCCCGTCTCCCCCGCGACCTCGATCAGGCCGGCGGCGGCAAGACGTTCGACGAGGTCGGCGACAGTGGGCCGGGACAGGCCGGTGAGCTGCTTCAACTGCCCCGCCGTCAACGGGCCTTCACTCTGCAGCAGCCGTAGGGCGAGCCGGTCGTTGATGGCCCGGGCGGTGCTCGGGGATGCGGGCATGCGCGGAATCCTCCCATGGCCGACCCGGTCGGAGGCTCCGGACGTCCTCTATTTATCAGGCAGGGTTCCTGATAGTTTACGACGGCACCGCGGCCGGGCGGTACCGAGCAGGGAGTCAGGAGGGCCAGCAGAATGAGTGAAGTGGTCTGCGCACCGTCGGAGGCACGGCGCGCCCGGTACGCCGTGGCGGCCGTGTTCACCGTGCACGGCGCGGTCACCGGTTCGTTCGCCACCCGGGTGCCGTGGATCCAGGACCACGCCGGCGTCTCCACCGGCCAACTCGGGTTCGCCCTGGCCTTCACGGCGTTCGGGGCGGCCTGCGCGATGCCGCTGGCGGGCTCGATCACCCACCGCTTCGGCAGCCGGGCGGCCCTGCGCGCACTGCTCGCGATGTGGACGCTGTCGCTGACCCTGCCCGCCCTCGCACCGAACCTGCTCACCCTGTGCCTGGCCATGTTCGCGTACGGAGCCAGCGCGGGCATGGCCGACGTCGCGATGAACGCCCTCGGCGTCGAGGTGGAGCGGCTGCTCGACCGGTCGATCATGTCGGGGCTGCACGGCATGTGGAGCGCGGGCGCCCTGATCGGCTCGGCCGGCGGGACGCTCGCCGCACACCTGGGCTCGGACGCGCGGCTGCACCATGTGCTGGCGGCGGCCGTCCTCACCGCCCTCGGTCTGCTGGCCTGTCACTGGGTGCTGGATCTGCGTCCTGCCGACGACGAGGAGCCGCCGCCGCGGTTCACGCTGCCGCCCCGCTCGGCGCTGCTGATCGGCGCGGTCGGGTTCTGCGCGGTGTTCGCGGAGGGCGCGAGTCTGGACTGGTCGGCCGTGTATCTGCGCGACCGGCTCGAGTCGTCGGCCGGGCTCGCGGCGGCCTGTACGACCGGCTTCATGTTCACGATGGCGGTGGCCCGGATCGCGGGCGACGCGGCGGTGAACCGGTTCGGCGCGGTGCGTACCGTCCGGGCGGGCGGCGTCCTCGCCGTGCTGGGCGGGCTGCTGATCGTCGTCGCGGACGACCCGGCGGTGGCGATCGGCGGGTTCGGGCTGATGGGGCTCGGCATCGCGGTCGTCGTACCGCTCTGCTTCGCCGCGGCGGGGCGCAGCGGGCCGAATCCCAGCCAGGCCATCGCGGGCGTGGCGACGATCACGTACACCTCCGGTCTGATCGCCCCCAGCCTGATCGGCGGGGTGGCGCAGGCGACCAGCCTGGTGGTGTCGTTCGGCGTGGTGACGGTGCTGTCGTGCGGGCTGGTGGCGTTCGCGGGTGTGCTGCGGGGCGCAGAGCGGACGGCCGCCACGAAGGTCGCTCCGCAGGCCGAGACGGTTTCGGGTAGCTGAGCGGTCGTTCGGCCTCTGGTTGCACGTGAGAATGATCCGGACATCCGCATCCTCATGAAAGCGACCTCGCACCATGGATCTCGGCGTCCGCTGGAAACTGCACGGCGACGGACGCACCCCGGCGCCCGGGGCGGTGGTCCGCCCCGACGAGCGGCTCTCCTGGCCCCGCACGGCCGGGCTCGGCGCCCAGCACGTGGTGGCGATGTTCGGGGCGAGCTTCGTGGCGCCCGTCCTGATGGGCCTGGATCCGAACCTCGCCATCATGATGTCCGGCGTCTCGACCGTGATCTTCCTGCTCGCGACCCGCGGCCGGGTGCCCAGCTACCTCGGGTGCTCCCTGTCCTTCGTCGGCGTGGCCGCGGTCATCCGGGCGCAGGGCGGCACGAGCGCCACCGTCACCGGGGCGGTGTTCGTCGTCGGGGCCGCGCTGTTCGTCGTCGGACTGGCGGTGCAGCGGTTCGGGGCGCGGATCATCCACGCCGCGATGCCGCCGATCGTGACGGGCGCGGTCGTGATGCTGATCGGCTTCAACCTCGCCCCGGTCACCGCCGCCACCTACTGGCCGCAGGATCAGTGGACGGCCCTGCTGGTCATGCTGTTCACCGGTCTGGCGGTGGTGTGCCTGCGCGGTTTCTGGTCCCGGATCGCGATCTTCCTCGGCCTGGTGTTCGGGTACGTCGTCTCCTGGGCGTTCGACCGGATCTTCGGCCGGATCCACTCCGCCGACGCGAGCGGCAAGGTCACCGACCACTGGCGCCTCGACCTGTCCGGCGTCGGGCAGGCCGACTGGATCGGCCTGCCCACGTTCCACGGCCCCTCCTTCGAGTGGTCGGCGATCCTGGTGGCGCTGCCGGTCGTGATCGCGCTGGTCGCGGAGAACGCCGGGCACGTCAAGGCGGTCGGCGAGATGACCGGCGACGACCTGGACGACCGGCTCGGCACGGCGATCTCCGCCGACGGCGTCGGCTCGATGCTGTCCACGGCGGTGGGCGGCCCGCCCAACACCACCTACTCCGAGAACATCGGCGTGATGGCCGCGACCCGGGTCTACTCCACGGCCGCCTACTGGGCCGCCGCCGGGTTCGCGCTCCTGTTCGGCCTGTGCCCGAAGTTCGGCGCGGTCGTCGCCGCGATCCCCGGGGGCGTCCTCGGCGGCATCACCGTCATCCTGTACGGCATGATCGGTCTGCTCGGTGCGCAGATCTGGCTCAACGCCGGGGTCGACCTGCGCAACCCGTTGAATCTGGTGCCGGCCGCGGCGGGCATCGTCATCGGCGTCGGGAACGTGACGATGAAGTTCACCGACACCTTCTCGCTGAGCGGCATCGCGCTCGGCACGCTCGTCGTCATCACCGGCTACCACGCGCTGCGCGCCTTCGCGCCCGCCCATCTCACGTCGCAGCGGCCCCTGTTGGACGAGGGCACGAGCAGCTACGACGAGGCCAGCTCGTAGGCGTACGACGGGCTGAACTCGCCCGCCGCCCCCTTGCAGCCGTCCGACTCCCCCGGCAGCTTCACCCACAGGTAGGCGTCGATCCGGTCCTCGCCGGTGGCGAACGTGGGGGCTCGGCCGATCTTCCGGCCGTCCGGGTCGCACCACTCGCCGTCGGCGGGCGCGCCGTTGCCGTTGCGGCTGGTGTCGATGACCGCGCCCAGGCCGGGCGGGCCGCCGAGGGCGTCCAGGACCCGCCGGTCGTAGGCGGCCTCGTCGGCGGTGTCGTGGAAGTTGGAGACGTTGCTGAAGATCCCGTCGGAGGACGCCGCCGAGGCGGCCCCGGCCTGTTTCAGCAGTGCGGCCTGCTCGGCCGGGGCGTTCCAGCCGGAGTGGCCCGCGTCGTAGTAGACGTGCGCCTTCGGGTTCGCCGTCTTGAGCACGCGCCCGGCGCGGGCCAGGGCGGCGAAGCGGTCGGCCCGTCCGCCCTCGTCGAGGCAGTCGGCCTGGGCGATCGAGTCCGGTTCCAGGACGACCACGACCTCGTGGGAGCCGAGCCCGGCGGCGAACCGGTCGATCCAGTCGGCGTAGGAGTCGACGTCGGGCGCCCCGCCCTCGGAGGCGCCGCCGCAGTCGCGCTCCGGGATCGCGTACGCCACCAGGACGGGCACCCGGCCCTGGGCGGCGGCGCCCGCGGTGACCGCGCGGACCCGTGCGGTGACCGTGTCGGGGGCGTAGTCGGCGATCCACACGGCCGCCGGCCGGCTCGCGATCCGTGACTCGATGACGTCGGCGCGCGGATCGGCCGGGTTGTCGCGCACCCAGTCGAGGATCTGGGACTCGGGGTGGCGGTAGAGGCTCACGGGCGCGGCGGCCGCCCGGGGTCGGCTCGTGGTGCGGGCGGCCGAGGGCGTCGGCTTCGTCGTCGAGGCGGCGACCGAGGGGGACGCGGACGGGCGCGGGGAGGGCGGCGGCGAAGGGGACACAAGCGTCGCACCCGCCTTCGGGCGGGCCCGCTCGGTGTCGCGTCCGCCGTCGTCGGCGTCGTCGCCGAGCGCGGTCATCGTCCCGGTCGCGGCGCCCAGGGCGACCACGGCCGAGGCGACGGCGACCATGACACTGCGTCGGCCGGCCCGCCGCACACGTAAGCCCTGCACCGTGCTGTTCCCCCTCCCGCGCGACGGGCTCGTTCCCCCGTTCCGGGGAAGCGTCGGGCCCGCCGACACGCGGGCCAGCCTAGGGCTGCGAATCTGCCCCCATGCCGCAATCGGAACAGTTCACCGCTCCCGTCGAGACGGGCGTCGACGCGTTCGGCGCCGTCGCCACGAGCGTCGACGACGTGCTCGCCCGCATGCGCGCCCTCGACGCGGCCCTGCCTCCGCTCGACGGGGTCGCGGTCTTCAACCGCGTCTACCTCGCGGTGACCCAGGAGGTCGGCCGGCGCATCGACAGAGGCCGGTTCACGGACCCGCAGGCCGCGATCACGCTGGACGTACGGTTCGCGGAGCGCTACCTGGACGCGGTGGACCCGGCGTCGGCCGACCGGCGCGCGCCGGCCTGCTGGCGCCCGCTGCTGCAGTTCCGCCGCCATCCCGGCGTACGTCCGCTGCAGTTCGCGCTCTCCGGCATCAACGCGCACATCGGGCACGATCTCGCGCTCGCCGTCGTGGACGCCTGTCGTAGCCTCGGCTGCGAACCGGTCGAGCTGGAGGACGAGTTCGACCGCGTGGGCGATCTCCTCGTCTCGCTGGAGGAGCGCATCCGCGAAGAGCTGATGCCGGGGCCCGATCTGTTGCAGATCGCCGATCCGCTCACCCATCTGCTGGGCTCCTGGAGCCTGGAGCGGGCCCGGGACGCCACCTGGACGGCGGCCCGCGCGCTGTGGGCGCTGCGCCGACTGCCGGACGTCGCCGAGGAGTTCACCGACCGGCTCGACACGGCGGTCGGCTTCGCGGGCCGCATGATGCTCACACCGCTGTGAGGCCCGTCGGTCAGTCCTCCGGGAGTTCGACCGGCGCGATCTCGTCGTACACGTCGCCCGGGCCCGGGTTGGTCGCGTCGGTCGTCCCGCCGAAGTGGTGCATGACGCCCCAGACCGCGTTCAGCGCGGTCTGCACGGCGCCCTCGGCCCAGCCCGCCGTCCAGGAGATGTCGTCGCCGGCGAGGAAGACGCCCCGCTTGTCCGCGGGCAGCCGGTCCTGCATGAAGTGGGTGAACAGGCGCCGCTGGTAGCGGTAGTGGCCGGGCAGGTTCGCCTTGAACGCGCCCATGAAGTAGGGCTCGTTCTCCCAGGAGACGGTCACCGGGTTGCCGATGACGTGCTTCCTGATGTCGACCTTCGGATAGATCTCGCCGAGCGACTTCAGCATGACCTCCATCCGCTCGTTCGCCGACAACGGCAGCCACTTCAG
This sequence comes from Streptomyces sp. NPDC006872, assembly GCF_040635845.1. Taxonomy (NCBI): domain Bacteria; kingdom Bacillati; phylum Actinomycetota; class Actinomycetes; order Kitasatosporales; family Streptomycetaceae; genus Streptomyces; species Streptomyces sp. NPDC006872. The sequence goes on along the minus strand of NZ_JBEYIL010000019.1, from coordinate 151,476 downwards.
GCTGTCGTCGCACCAGGTGTAGGAGAGGCAGATGACGGCGGGCTTGTCGGGGCCGTCGTCGAGGAGGTAAGTGCCGCGCGTCATACGGTCGGTGAGGGTCATCGACATGACGTCCCGGCCCGTCTGCTCGTCCTTGTCGAGCCAGAACGGCCGGTCGACGGGCACGAAGAGCTTGCTGGACTCCATGTAGTGGGTGCGCTCGATCGCCGTCCAGTGGTCGATCGGGAAGAGCGAGTCGTCGCAGTCGATCTTCGAGAGCAGCATCCAGGACTGGGCGGTGAAGACGGCCGCCCGGTAGGTGCGGATGTCGCCGTTCGCGTCCGTCACGGTGATCCGGTCGCCCGCGGTGCGGTGCAGCCGGGTCACGGCCGGGCGGGGCTCCCGGTCGTCGTGCAGGCTCGCGAGCGAGGTCCCCCGGGCCCAGTGGACGATCTTCTCCGGCTCGCGCTCCCACAGCCGGAGCGGAAGCTGCTGGCTGCCGCCGACGATGCCCCGGTGGTGGTCGTCGGCCTCGGTGTAGACGACGCGGAGGATCTCCAGGATGGAGTTCGGGAAGTCCGTGTCCCAGCCGCCGGTGCCGAAGCCGACCTGGCCGAAGATCTCGCGGTGCCGGAAGGACTTGAAGGCCTCGGAGTCGCAGAGGAAGCCGTAGAAGGTCTGGTTGTCGAGCTTCTCGACGAGCCTCGCCCAGATCTCGCGGATGCGCGGCACGTCGCGTCGGCGCAGGGCGCGGTTCATGTCGGAGAAGTCGGCGCCGTCCTCGAGGCACCTGCTCCAGGCCTCGGCGACGTCACGGTAGACCTGCGGGAGGTCCTCGGCCGTCTCGGCGTAGTGCGACTCGCCCTTGAGGTCGACGACCGTCGAGGGGGTCGCCTCCGCGAGGGGGTTGGGGAACGGCTCGGTCCGCAGATCCACCAGGTCGATGTAGTGCTGGAGCGCCGTCGAGGACGGCGGGAAGCGCATCGCGCCCATCTCGGCGGTCAACGACGGGTCGCAGCCCTCGAAGCCCACCGTCCGCAGCCGGCCGCCGATCCGGTCGGCCTCGTACACGACCGGCTTCAGGCCCATCTTCATCAGCTCGTACGCGGCCACGATGCCGGACAGCCCACCGCCGATGACGGCCACCTCGGCGCCGTGCTCGGTCGCGGGGATCTGGCCGAGGCCCGCCGGGTGGGCGAGGAAGTCGTCGTACGCGTACGGGAAGTCCGGGCCGAACATGGTGATCGGCGGCTGCTGCGCGTCTGCGTGCTCGACGGCGTTGGGCACGGTGGACGTCATGGGGCGGGGACTCCTTGCGAAAGCTGCGGGTGAAGGCAGATGAAGACAGGTGAAGACAGGGGGTCAGACGAGGGATGCGTAGAGGCCGGGGCGGCGGTCCGTCAGATACGGGTTCGCCCGGCGGGAGACGGCCAGGGCGACCGGGTCGGCATCGGCGAACACCAGTTCCTCGCCCCGCCCCGCACGGGCCCGGGCGACCCCGTCGGGACCGGCCAGCGTGGAGAGCCCGACGAACTCGAACTCCCCTTCCCGGCCGACCCGGTTGACGTACGCGACGTACATCTGGTTCTCGAAGGCGCGCACCGGGATCATCGACTCGGCGACGAACTGGAACGGGTGCATCTGAGCCGTCGGCACCACCAGGAGGTCCGTCCCGGCGAGGGCGTGGGCGCGGACGTTCTCCGGGAACTCGACGTCGTAGCAGATCATGAGGCCGACGGTGAGGCCGTTCAGCTCGGCCTGGACGACCGGCTGCTCCCCCGGCGTGAAGTGGTCGCGCTCGAAGCAGCCGAAGAGGTGGGTCTTGCGGTAGTTCGCGAGGCGGACGCCGTCGGCGGAGATCAGCCGGGCGGAGTTGAAGACGGTCTCGCCGGAGCGCTCCGGGTAGCCGTACGCGATCGCGAGCCCGTGCCGTCCGGCGATCTCCGCGACCGTGTCCGCCGAGTCCCCGTCGGCGGGCTCGGCGAGGCGAGCCACGTCGTCGCCGATCGCGTAGCCGGTGAGGAACATCTCCGGCGCGACGAGCAGCCCGGCGCCCGCGGCGGCGGCCCGGCCCGCGGCCTCGTCGAGGACCTTGAGGTTCTCGACGACCGATCCGGGGCGGCCGGAGCTCTGGAGCAGGGCGGTGCGCATGCGTGATCCTCACCTGGCGGAAGTCGGGTGGAAGAGTGGTTGTGGGGGCCACCCAACGGTACGGGCGCTCCCGACAGGCCGACAAGCGGCACCCGTTGCGCAGGGGTGAACGATTCGTTGCGCGCGTGGGCGCTCTCACGGCGATTCATTGCGTCCTCCCGGCCCGCCCCACCCCCGGGCCACCGCCGCCGCCGTCACCAGGTACGGCACGGCGCACAGCGCGAAGACCGTGCCGTGCCCGAACGCCGAGCCGAGGCCGCCGTACGCGCCGTACACGGCGATGGTCAGCACCTCGGTGCCGAGGCTCGCCACCGAGGTCAGCGTGGCCCGGCCGGTGCCCTCGATACGGTGCTGGAGCCGGACGTCGGCCAGGACGGTCGCCAGCTGGAAGCCGCCGAACGCGAGAGCGACCAGGGCGATGCCGGCGGGGGCCCCGGTCAGCGCGCCGAGGGCCAGGGCGAGCGCGGAGCCCGTGAGCACGGCGGCGAATCCGGCGCGGCCCAGCCGCTCGGCGGGCCCGGACAGCAGGCTGCCGGCCGTGACGCCGGCCCAGATCGGCATCAGCCAGTACGGGACGGCCGGCTCGGGCACACCCGTGTCCCGGACCAGCAGGGGCGTGTACTCGTCGAGGGCGCCCCACACCGCCGTCACGGCCGGGACGAGCAGCAGGGCGCCGCGCACCGAGCGGTCCCGGTGGGCGTCGGCGAGTCCGGTCCGCAGGGTCGCGGCCCAGCCGTCGCCGTCGCCCGTGGGCGGCCGGTGTTCGGGGAAGCGGGTCGCGATCGCGGCGCACAGGACGCAGGCCAGCACGCTGGCCGCGCCGACAGCCCGGTAGCCGCCGGCCGCGAAGACCGGCCCCGCCAGCCCCATCGCCGCCATCGCGGCCGACTGGCCCACCGCGTGGGAGCGGCCCATGACGCGGGCGTACCGGTCGGCGGCGCCGAGCAGCTCCAGTTCCTCGTAGACGAGGGCCTCCAGCGCACCGGAGCCGAGCGCTCCGCGGATTCCCCACAGCACGAATCCGGCCGCGAACGCCCAGTACGACGGGAAGAGCACCCACAGCGCGAAGCCGGCCCCGCCCAGGAGCGGGCCCAGCCACAGCAGCAGCCGCCGGGAGACCGCGTCGGCCCAGGCGCCGGAGGGGACCTCGAAGAGGACGCCGGTCAGCGACCACAGCACGAAGAGGGAGGAGATCTGCCCCACCGACAGCCCGGTGTCCGCGAACAGCAGCGCGTACACCGGGTAGAGCAGCACGAACTCGTCGAGGAACGCGTACGCGTACAGCGTCGCGGTCGGTCGACGGACGTCGGGGCCGGCAGTGGATCAATGTCGCCAGGTCATGCCACCGATGTTAGACAACTCAGGCCGCGCCGCCCAGGGCATAGGTGGTGATCACGGCCGCATGGTCGGACGGCCAGTCGTTGTCCTCGACGTCCGGCCAGGTCCGGGGGACGCCGCTGACGTACGTCCGGGAGCCGAGCACCTTCAGAGCACCCCGCTGCCCGCCCCGGTGGAGCACGAAGTCGATCCGGTCCTGCGGTTCCGGGCGGCCGCTGCCGTCCTCGTGCTCGGCGTGCACCGGGGACCAGGTGTGGCCGGGGTCCCGTACCGGGTCGGGGTGGGCCTCGCGGTAGGAGTCGGTGAAGCCCGCGTCCTCGGCCGCCTTCGTCACCGGCCACTCGACGTCCGGCCGGTCCAGGTGGGAGGGGCTGTTGAAGTCGCCGACGAGGACGACGGGCACGCCGGTGTCCTCGCCGATCCGGTCCAGGACGTCCCGGAGCTGGGCGAGCCGCACCTCCTCGTGGGCGATCAGGTCGACGGCCGGCAGCCCGTCGAAGGCCTCCTCGTAGGGGCCGTACGGCGTGTAGTCGAGGTGCGCCGTCCAGATGTCGACCTCGGTGGCGCCGCTGCCGTCGGTGCCGCCGACCTCGATGCGGGCGCCCGTCGCTCCGTAGAAGCCCACGTCGGGGTCGCCGAGGGCGGCCGTGATCGGGTGGCGGCTGATGATCCCGAGGTTCTCCCCGGCCCGGTGGCAGTGCCAGCCGAGGGCCGCGGCGAGCTCCTCCGCAGCCGTGCCGTGGGTCTCCTGGAGGCCGATCACGTCCACGTCGGTCTCCGCGATGACCTTGAGCTGCTTGGCCCGGTGGTCGCGCACCTTCGTGCCGCCGTACCAGAGGTTCCAGGTCATGACGCGGAGCCGGTGCGGCAGCAGGGCGCGCAGCCGTTCGGGGGTGACGCCCGCCAGTCCGGCCAGGACGGTCCGGCCGGGGGCCGCGCCGATGGGCGCGAGGGACGGCACCGCGAGCACCGTGCAGCCGGCCGCCTCGGCGGAGGTCACGCCGGTCTCGGTGTCCTCGACGGCCACACAGGCCGCCGGGTCGACGCCGAGGGCGCGGCAGGCGGCGAGGTAGGGGTCGGGGGCGGGCTTGGTGTGCTCGGTGTCGTCGGCGGTGACGGTGACGGCGAAGCGGCTCGCGCCGAGGGCCCGCAGCACGGTGTCGGCGACCGATCGGGGGGAGGCGGTCACCAGGGCCGTCGGCACGCCGTCGTGGGCGAGGGCGTCGAGCAGGTCGAGGGCGCCGGGGCGGGGCTCGATCCCGGCGTGGACGCGGTCGGCGAACTCGCGATGGAGCGCGTCGGCGAGCGCCGGGGCGGGCCGGCCCGTGGCGGCGGCCAGCCAGTCGGCGGTGTGCTCGACGGGCCGGCCGAGCACCTCCGGCTGGTCCGCCTCGGTCAACGCCCGGCCGGCCACCTGCTGCACCGCCTCCCACCACAGCCGCTCGGTGTCGACGAGCGTGCCGTCCATGTCGAACAGGACGGCCTGGAGCGGGAGTCGGGTCACGGTTGCCTCTTTCGACACGGGAGTTGCGGGATCGTGGGATCAGGAAGCGCGGGCGGCGACGAGCACCGGGCGGTCCGGCAGCGAGACGCGCACCGGCGCGCCCGCGGTGAGGGCGGTGGCCTCGTGGGCGGGCAGGTCGGCCTTGACCTCGGTGCCGTCGGCGAGCCGGACGGTGACGCGGACGGCCGCGCCCAGGAAGGATGTGGCGACCACACGCGCGTCGCCGTCCTCCGCGGGCCGCACGCCCACGGCCTCCGGCCGCACCAGCACGTCCACCTCAGCGTCGGCCGGTGCCTGGCCGTCGACCGGCAGCCGCCGCCCGAGCACCTCGACGGTGTCGCCGTCGAGCCGTCCCGGGATCCGGCTCATCGTGCCGACGAACTCGGCGACGAAGGCGGTGGCGGGCCGGCCGTACAACTCGGCCGGGGCGGCGCACTGTTCGAGCCGCCCGGCGTGCATGACGGCGACCCGGTCCGCCATGGACAGGGCCTCCTCCTGGTCGTGGGTGACGAACAGGGTGGTGATGCCGAGCTCCTGCTGGAGCCGCCGGATCTCCTCGCGCAGGGTGAGCCGGACCTTGGCGTCGAGCGCCGACAACGGCTCGTCCAGGAGCAGTACGCGGGGGCGCAGGGCGAGGGCGCGGGCCAGGGCGACGCGCTGCTGCTGGCCGCCGGAGAGCTGGTGCGGGAAGCGGCCGCCCTTGTCGCCGAGTCCGACCAGATGGAGCAACTCGTTGGCCCGGAACCGCCGTTCGGCCTTGCTCACCTTCCGCATCCGCAGCCCGAAGGCGACGTTGTCGAGCGCGTCGAGATGCGGGAAGAGGCTGTACGACTGGAAGACCATCCCGGCGTCACGGCGATGGGCCGGGACCCGGGTGACGTCCTCGCCGTCCACCAACACCTCGCCGGCGTCGGGGTGTTCGAAGCCGGCGAGCATCCGCAGGGCGGTGGTCTTGCCGCAGCCGGAGGGGCCGAGCAGAGCGAGGAGTTCACCCGGCCGGACGGTCAGGTCGAGGCCGTCGAGGGCGACGGTCGGGCCGAACTCCCGGCGCAGGCCCCGGAATTCGACGGTGGCGGCCCCGGTCCTCGTCGCTGTCTTCTCAAGCACGGTCATGGCAGTCATCCCCGGGATGCGGTACGGGCGCGTCCGCCGAAGCCGGCGAGCGCGAGGAGCAGGACCCATGTCACGAGCAGGCTGAGCACGGACACGGCGACGGAGAGCTGGGCCTGCGAGCCGCTGACGTTCACGATCCACACGGCGAACGGCTGGAAGCCCAGCAGCTGGGCGACGGTGAACTCGCCGAGGACCAGGGCCAGCGTGAGGAAGGACGCGTTGAGCAGCGCGCCGCGCAGGTTGGGCAGGACGACCCGCAAGAGCGCCTGCGGCCAGCCGGCCCCGCAGCTGCGGGCGGCTTCGACGAGGGTGCGTACGTCGACGGAGCGCAGCCCGGCGTCCAGCGCCCGGTACACGAACGGCAGCGCCATCACGACGTAGGCCAGGACGAGGACGAAGGGGAAGTCGGGATTCTGGATCGCGACGAAGGTCTGGAAGAGCGGGGTCCGGGAGAGGTGCTCGGGACCCCACTTGAGCACGGTGCCGATGCCGGCGACGAACGCGATCGGCGGCACGACCAGCGGCAGCGAGCACACCACCTCGACGACCGGCCGCAGCCGGGGCGCGCCGAGGCGCAGCGCGACCGTCGCGGGCACCATCAGCAGCAGGACGACGACGATGGTGGCCAGCGCCAGCTCCAGCGAGAGCAGCAGGCTGGAGGCGAACCCGTCGGTGGCGAGGATCTGGCGGTAGGCGTCGAAGGTGATCCCCTGTCCGGGCACGTCGACCGTGAAGACGACCGACGCGGCCAGCGGCACCAGGAAGTACAGCCCGGCGAGGCCGAGGACGCCCCACCGCCACAGGGTCAGGCGAGCCATCGCGCGCTCCTCCGTTGCAGGGGCAGGTACACGGCCATGACCAGGCCCGCCACCAGGACCATGTCGAGGCTGAGGGCGAGCGCCACGTTCTCCTGGCCGACGAGCACATTGCCGGAGATGGCGTCGGCGATCTGCAGCGTGACCAGCGGGATGGAGCTGCCCACCATGGCGGCGGCGGTGGCGTACGCGGCGAAGGCGCTGCCGAAGAGCAGCACCAGCCCGCCGAGGAGCGAGGGCAGCAGGACCGGCAGGGCGACATGCCGCCAGTACTGCACGGGAGTCGCGCCGTTGTTCTGCGCGGCCTCGCGCCACTGGGCGCGCAGGCCGTCCAGGGCGGGGGTGATGGTGAGGACCATCAGCGGGATCAGGAAGTACAGGTAGACGATGACCAGGCCCCAGAAGCTGTAGAGGTCCCAGCCCTTGTCCTGGAGGCCGAAGTGCCGGGTCAGCACACCGGCGTTGCCGAGCGTGGCGACGAAGGCGAAGGCCAGCGGGACGCCGCCGAAGTTGGCGAGCACCCCGGACGCGGTGAGCACGGCCTCGCGCAGCGTACGGAAGCGGGAGGACACGACGGCCTGGGCGAGCGGCAGTCCGAGCAGCGCGCCGAGAAGCGCCGACACGGCGGACAGCTTCACGCTGCCGAGCAGGGCGGTCAGATACGCGCCGCGCAGGGAGGCCGTCAGGTTGTCGGCCGTGTACGACGTGGCGCCGGTCGCCGGGTCCTTGACGGTGAACGCGCCGTCCAGCATGGCCAGGGCGGGCAGCCCGAAGGCGAGCGCGGTGAAGGCGAGCAGCGGGACGACGGCCAGCCAGCCGGGGAGCCGCCGCCGCTTCACCTCTGCGGCGGCTCCCAGGTCGACCCGTACGGCGGTGGAGGTCATCCGGAGACGGCCTTCGCCCAGCCCTGCCCGAGGACCGTCTTGGCCTTGCTCTGCTGGGCCTCGGTCGGGAAGGCGGGGGTCCCGGAGACCTCGGGCAGCTTGGCGGCGGCCGTCTTGTCGAGGGTGCCGGCCTTCTCCATGGCGGTCATCAGGGCCGGACGGGCGTAGCCCTTGAGCCACAGGTTCTGGCCCTCGGCGCTGTAGAGGTACTCCTGCCAGAGCCGGGCGGCCGCCGGGTGCGGGGCGTCCTTGTTGATCGCCTGGGAGTAGAACTGCGAGAACTGGCCGTCGCTGGGGACCGCGACCTTCCAGTCCACGCCCTTGGACTTGAACTCGTCGGCGTACCCGGCGTTGAGGTAGTCCCAGTCGATGCTGATCGGCGTCTCGCCCTTCTCGACGGTGGCCGGGGTCGACTCGACGGGCGTGTAGTTGCCGTTCTTCTTCAGCTTGGCGAAGAAGTCGAGGCCGGGCTGGATGTCGTCGAAGGAGCCGCCACTGGCGAGGGCCGCCGCGTAGACGCCGCCGAAGGCCGAACCCGACTTGGTGGGGTTGCCGTTGAGGGCGACCTGGCCCTTGTACTGCGGTTTGAGCAGGTCCGCGAAGGTGGTCGGACAGGTCTTGACCCGCTTGGCGTCGCAGCCGATGGAGATGTAGCCGCCGTAGTCGTTGTACCAGCGGGCCTGCGCGTCCTTCTGCCCCTCGGGGATGTCGGCGTACGCGGCGACCTTGTACGGCGCGAGCAGCCCCTGCTGGGCGGCGCTGATCGCGAACGAGCTGCCCAGGTCGAGGACGTCGGGGGCCCGGTCCTGGCCCTTCCTCGACGTGACGGCGTTGATCTCGTCCTGGCTGGCGCCGTCCGGGTTCTCGACGGCGATCTTGATGCCGTACTTCTTCTCGAAGCCGTCGATGAGGGCGCCGTAGTTGGCCCAGTCGCGGGGCAGTGCGATGGCGTTGAGCTTGCCCTCCTTCTTCGCGGCCTCGACGAGGGCGTCGAGGCCGCCGAAGTCGGCGGCGGAGGCGGCCGTGGCGGCGTTCTTGCCGTCGGCGGTGGTGGAGGTGTTGTCGGGAGCGGCGCCGCACGCACTCAGGGCGAGGGCGGCGATGACGCCGAGGGCGGCGGTTCTCGGCAGGGACACGGTCACGGCTACTCCAGGGGACGCGTGAGAGCGCGGGAGGCGAGGCAACTTGTCTGAACAAGTTGGCCTCAGTACGCCTGCCGCTGGTGTCCCCTTCGTAAACTCTGGCGAAACCCTGAGCCCTGATTTCTCGCACAATCCGAGTCGGAGGCCGCCCCGGACCGGAGTCGTCTAGGCTGGTCACGCTGTGCACAGGGGCTTGATCAGAGGGGAAGCATGGCTGCGCGACATGAGGAGATCGCCGACGAGCTGCGCCGGGCGATCGACCGCGAGGAGTACACCGTGGGCGCACTGCTGCCCGCCGAGACCGATCTCGCGGCCCACTACGGCGTCTCCCGCGGCACGGTCCGCCAGGCGGTCGCCGCCCTCACCGCCGAAGGCCTCATCGGCTCCCGCCAGGGCGCCCGCCGCGTGGTCCTGGCCAGCCGCCGCAGCCAGAGCTTCGCCGAACTGCGCAGCTTCGCCCAGTGGGCGCGCGCGATGGGCCGCGAGGCGACGGGGCTGGTGGTCGCGCAGGAGTACCGCCCGGCGAGCACGGAGGACACGGTGCGGCTCCAACTCGCCCCGGGCGCACAGGTGTTGCAGGTCCTGCGGGTACGCGGTCTGGACGGCGAGCCGGTGCTCCTCGAACGGACCGTGTACGCGGACTGGATCGCCCCTGCCGTCGAGCCGATCGAGCCGGACTGCCCGTCCGTCACCCAACGGCTGCTGGACGACACCGGGCTGGTCTTCGCCTACGGCGAGCATGTGATCGACGCCGTGGCGGCGGGCGCGCAGGACGCCGAGCTGCTCGGCATCCGCCGCACCAGCCCGCTGCTACGGGTCCGCCGGGTCACCACGACGTACGAGGGCCGCCCGGTCGAATGGTCGGACGACCGCTACCGCTCGGACGCGGTGAGCTTCAGCGTGCACAACTCGATCGACAACAACGCCCTGGCCCGCAAGCCTGCGACGTGACCGGCCGGACAGGCCCTAGGTCGGCGAGAAGCGGCGGAGCAGTGGGGAGAGGACCAGCACCGACTTCGTGCGCTCCACGAAGGGTTCCCCGGCGATCCGCTCCAGGACTCTCTCGAAGTGGCGCATGTCGGCGGCGAAGACCTGGGCGACCGCGTCCGCCTCGCCGGTGACGGTGGAGGCGGCCACGACCTCCTGGTAGCGCTCCAGGCCCCGCTGGATGGTCTCCGGGGAGGTGTTGCGCCGGCAGTAGATCTCGACGAACCCCTCGGTCTCCCAGCCGAGGGCCGCCGGGTCGACCCGTACGGTGAAGCCGGTGATGGCTCCGGTGGCCCGCAGCCGGTCCACGCGCCGCTTGACGGCGGGCGCGGACAGGCCGACCAGTTGCCCGATGTCCGCGAAGGAGCGGCGGGCGTCCTCGGCGAGGGCGTGGACGATGCGTTCGTCGAGATCGTTCAGCACGGCGCTACCAGCTCGAGTGCAGCGGCTTGCCCTCGGCGTAGCCGGCCGCGCTCTGGATGCCCACGACGGCCTTCTCGGCGAACTCCTCCAAGGAGGCCGCGCCGGCGTACGTGCAGGAGGAACGGACGCCCGTGATGATCGAGTCGATCAGGTCCTCGACGCCCGGCCGGGCCGGGTCGAGGAACATGCGGGAGGTGGAGATGCCCTCCTCGAACAGCGCCTTGCGGGCGCGGTCGTAGGCCGACTCCTCCGACGTGCGGTTGCGGACCGCGCGCGCGGACGCCATGCCGAACGACTCCTTGTAGGGGCGGCCGTTCGCGTCGTGCTGAAGGTCGCCCGGCGACTCGTAGGTGCCCGCGAACCAGGAGCCGACCATCACGTTGGAGGCGCCCGCGGCCAGCGCCATGGCGACATCGCGGGGGTGGCGGACCCCGCCGTCGGCCCATACGTGCTTGCCGTGCTTCCTCGCCTCGGCCGCGCACTCCAGGACGGCCGAGAACTGCGGCCGGCCCACGCCGGTCATCATGCGGGTGGTGCACATCGCACCGGGGCCGACGCCGACCTTGATGATGTCGGCGCCCGCGTCGATCAGGTCCTTGACGCCCTCGGCCGAGACGATGTTGCCGGCCACGATCGGCACCTGCGGGTCGAGCGCGCGCACGGTACGGACCGCGCTGATCATCGACTCCTGGTGGCCGTGCGCCGTGTCGATGACGAGCGTGTCCACGCCCGCGTCGAGCAGCTGCTTGGCCTTGCCCGCGACATCGCCGTTGATGCCGACGGCCGCGGCGATGCGCAGCCTGCCGTCCTTGTCGACGGCCGGCGTGTACAGCGTGGCGCGCAGGGCGCCCTTGCGGGTGAGGATGCCGGCGAGCCTGCCGCCGCCGTCGACGGCGGGAGCGTAGCGCCGGTTGGCCGCGTCGAGCGTGTTGAAGGCCTCGCGCGGGTCGATGTCGGCGTCGAGGAGCAGCAGGTCGCGGGACATGACGACCTCGAGCTGCGTGAAGCGGTCGACCCCGCTCAGGTCCGAGTCGGTGACGACGCCGACCGGACGGGAGTCCTCGTCGACGACGACGCCCGCGTTGTGCGCGCGCTTGGGCAGCAGCGCGAGCGCGTCGGCCACCGTCTGGTGCGGGGCGAGCACGATCGGGGTGTCCAGCACCAGGTGCCGGCTCTTGACCCAGGCGACGACGTCGGCGACGACGTCGATCGGAATGTCCTGCGGGATCACCACGAGCCCGCCGCGCCGGGCCATGGTCTCGGCCATCCGGCGTCCGGCCACGGCGGTCATGTTGGCGACGACCAGCGGAATCGTGGTGCCCGTGCCGTCCGGGGCGCCCAGGTCCACGCCCTGACGCGACCCGACGGCGCTGCGGCTCGGCACCATGAAGACGTCGTCGTAGGTGAGGTCGTACGCGGGCTGGATGTCGTTGAGGAAACGCACGTGCTGCACATCCCAGTCGTTCAGAGGTGACCCCCGGACAGGTCAGCCAGGGGGAGAAGCACGTACTTGATTGTCCCACGTGGGCCGTGCCGCGATGCCCGGACCGAACGTCCAAGCAGCTCACCGGGGTCTTAGGAGGTTCCTCCGAGAGCGAGCACGATCGACAGGGCGGCCACCTGGTTCACCGCCGAGGTGAACACCTCCTGCGCGATCTCCCACTCCTCCGGCCGCGCCTTCGCGTACGACCGCCAGTTCCGTACGACGACCAGCACCGGCCCGGACTCGGGCCCGTCCGGGAGGTCGGTGAGGCTGTCGGCGAGGGCGTCCCAGTTGCGCCCGAACCAGTCGGGCAGCTCCAGATGCTTGGCGCAGCGGTCCATCAGGGCCGCCTTGTCCGTGACCCCGTCGAGGTCCAGCGTGAGCACGTGCTCCGTCATCCGGCACCGTCCTGAAGCGATCGTGGTTGTGGGGGGGGAACGAGCGATGTGGGGAACGAACAAATGCGGAGGGGGACGAACGAGGGGACGGCCGTGGCGACCGCCCCCTCAAGACCTGCGGCCGGGGCCGGTCAGATCCCGTCCGGGTCCGTCCGGTTGAGGGCGGGCTTGGGCGTCGGGCCCGCCGTCATCAGATAGTCGGCCGCGGACGTGTCCGTCACCAGGCTGGTGACGAGCCCGGACCGCAGCACCGCGTCGATCGCGGCCGCCTTGCGCTGACCGCCCGCGATCGCGACGACCTCGGGGACCCGGCGCAGCTGGTCGGCCTTCACCGTGATGCACCGCTCGCCCAGGTCGCGTCCGACCCTGCGGCCCTCGGAGTCGAAGAGGTGCGCGGACATCTCGGCGGCGACCCCGAGCGAGGCGTAGTGGCCCCGCTCCTCGTCGCTGAGCATGTCGTGCACCGTCGAGATGCCCGCCTCCCAGGAGCCGATGGAGACACAGGCGACCGTGACCTTGTCGAAGTACTCGAAGGCCCGGGCGATCCCCGTCTGGTGGCGCAGCGCGATCGCGGTGGCCGCGTCCGGCAGCAGCATCGGCGCGTAGATGGGGTGCGCGTCGCCGCCGGACACCTGGGCGGCGCGGCGGACGGCCTCGACCGAGCCGCGCTCGGCGGTGCCGGCGTCGTACACACCCGTCAGCTGCACGACCGTGCAGGGCGGCAGCCGGTCCAGCGCCGCCGCCATGTGAATCGTGGACCGGCCCCAGGCCAGCCCCAGTACATCCCCCTCGTTGACCAGTTCGCCGAGCAGGTCGGCGGCCACTTCCCCGAGGTTCTCGGGGTCCGTGGTCTCCTCGGCCTCGGCCGGGGACTCGACCACGACGGCGTGCCTGAGGCCGTAGCGGGCGCGGAGCGCGTCCGAGCGCTCCGCGTCCAGTTCGGCCGGCACGCGGATCTCGATCCGTACGAGATCCCGTTCGAGGGCGGTCTCCAGGACCCGGGCCACCTTGAAGCGGCTGACGCCGAACTCCTCCGCGATCTGGATCTTGGACTTGCCCTCGAGGTAGAAGCGGCGGGCCATGGCCGCCGCCTGCACCAGCTCAGCGGGCCCCATCCGCATGGCTGACCGGCCCGCCGACATACCCGACACGGCGATCTCCTCACTGCTGTTCACACTCTGGATACGCCGTTCATCCTCGCAGATCCGGCGCAGTTGATCAGCTCTGATGGGAGCCGTTCACATTCCTGTCGGTAAGTGGTTGGTTCAGTGTTCACAAGCCCAGGAGGCCCCGGCGGTCGCCGCCTCCGCCTGAGCCCGCAGGCCACGGACCGCCGCGGCCGGGTCATCGGCCCCGTATACGGCGGAACCGGCCACGAACACGTCGGCGCCCGCCTCGGCGCAGCGCTCGATCGTCGCGGCCGAGACCCCGCCGTCGATCTGGAGCCACAGGTCGAGGCCGTGCTTGCTGATCAACTCGCGGGTGCGGCGGATCTTCGGCAGCATGATGTCGAGGAACGCCTGGCCCCCGAAGCCCGGTTCGACCGTCATGATCAGCAGCATGTCGAGTTCGGGCAGCAGGTCTTCGTACGGCTCGATCGGCGTCGCAGGCCTGAGCGCCATGGAGGCACGGGCGCCCTTCGCCCGGATCTCGCGGGCGAGTCGCACGGGCGCGGCAGCCGCCTCGACGTGGAACGTGACGGACGAGGCACCCGCCTCGACGTACTGCGGGGCCCAGCGATCGGGGGCCTCGATCATCAGATGGCAGTCCAGCGGAGTGTCCGTCGCACGGGCCAGTGACTCTACGACCGGCACACCTAGCGTGAGGTTCGGGACGAAATGGTTGTCCATGACGTCGACGTGGAGCCAGTCGGCTCCTTCGACCGCCTTCGCCTCGTCCGCAAGGCGGGCGAAGTCGGCGGACAGGATGCTGGGGTTGATCTGCACGGCCATGCCCCAAGCCTGCCATGCCCTCCGGGGGTCGGCGGCATCGGTCTCGGGTCAGTCGGGTTCGTTGTCGGGTGCGGGTGCGTCGTGGCTTGTCGCGCAGTTCCCCGCGCCCCTTACGGGGCACTGGTGCGGGGGTGGGAATGACTGGGAACCGTGGGGTCGGGCATCTTGTCTGTGGGCGGCGGGCGAAGTGGGTGGTGCTGGGGTTGTGGGTGGTGCTGTTGTTTCTGACGGCGCCGTTCGTCTCGAAGCTCACCGACGCCCAGGACAACGACGCGGCCTCCTGGCTGCCGGGGTCGGCCGAGTCGACCCAGGTGCTGGAGATCTCGGAGGACTTCCGGCCCGAGCAGATCCCCGCGGTCGTCGTCTACGCCCGTGAAGCGGGTCTGACGGCACAGGACCGGGCGCAGATCGACAGTGACGTCGTCCAGCTCAAGCAGCTCACCGACCACGGCATCCGGGGCGCCGAGACCCGCGGCCCGGTCTACGACCGCCCGGCCGACCCGCGCGCCGCCCAGATCCAGGTGCCGATCACCATGGACGAGGAGGGCTGGGAGCGGATCGCCCCGGCCGTCGACTCGATCCGTGACGTCGTCGGCGACGGCGGGGCCGGGCTGGCCGTGCACATCACCGGACCCGGCGGCACCTCCGCCGACTTCTCCGAGGCCTTCGAGGGCATCGACTCGACCCTGCTGCTGTCGGCGATGGCGGTCGTCGTCGTCATGCTCCTGATCACCTACCGCAGTCCGACCCTGCTTCTGGTCCCGGTGCTGGCGGTGGTCGCCGCGCTGTTCACCGCGCAGGCCCTCATCTACTTCCTGGCCGAACACGCGGGCCTGACGGTGAACGGACAGAGCGCCGGGATCCTGACGGTGCTCGTGTTCGGCGCGGGGACGGACTACGCCCTGCTGCTGGTGGCCCGCTACCGGGAGGAGCTGCGCCGTCACGAGGACCGGCACGAGGCGATGGCTCTGGCGCTGCACCGGGCGGGCCCCGCCGTGCTGGCCTCGGGGGCCACGGTCGTCCTGAGCATGCTGGTGCTGCTGGCCGCCGAGATGAACTCCACCCGCGGTCTCGGCCCCGTCGCGGCCATCGGGGTGGCGGTGGCGCTGCTGGCGATGACGACGCTCTTCCCCGCCCTGCTGGTGATCTGCGGCCGCTGGATCTTCTGGCCGGTGATCCCGCACTTCGGCTCCGCCGATCCGACCGAGCGCGGCGTCTGGGCCCGCACGGGCCAGGGCATCGCCCGCCGCCCGCGCATGACCTGGGCCGTGACGGCGCTCGTCCTGGCGATCTGTTCGCTCGGCCTGATCCAGCTGCGCGCGGAGGGCATCAGCAACGCGGACGCCTTCACCGGCACACCCGACTCGGTCACCGGCCAGGAGGTGTCCGAGAAGTACTTCCCGGCGGGCAGCGGCGATCCGCTCGTCATCGTCTCCCACCAGGCCCAGGCCCGGCAGGTGGGCCAGGCGGTGGCCGCCACGGAAGGCGTCGTGCCGACGTCGCTCGGGCTGCCGCCGGGCACGAAACCGGTCCACGACGGCCAGGTGCTGTTCGAGGCGACGATGACCGACCCGGCCGACAGCGAGGCCGCGAAACAGACCGTGGAGCGGGTCCGGGACGCCGTGCACGCGGTGCCCGACGCCGACGCCCAGGTGGGCGGCGGCACGGCGGCCCTGCTGGACATGGACAAGGCGACCACGCACGACAACCTGCTGATCATCCCGCTGGTCCTGGTCGTGGTCCTGCTCATCCTCTGCGGTCTGCTGCGCGCCCTGATCGCCCCGCTGCTGCTGGTCGGGACGGTGATCCTGTCCTTCGCGGCGGCCCTGGGCATCAGCGCGCTCGCGTTCCGCCATGTCTTCGACTACGCGGGCGAGTCCACGGACTTCCCGCTCTTCGTCTTCGTCTTCCTGGTGGCCCTGGGCATCGACTACAACATCTTCCTGACCACCCGCATCCGCGAGGAGGCCGGCCACCTGGGCACCCGGCAGGGCGTGGTGACGGGCCTGGCGGCGACCGGCGCGGTGATCACCTCGGCGGGTCTGGTCCTGGCCGGCACGTTCGCGGCCCTCGGCACGCTGCCCATGGTCGCCTTCGCGGAGATCGGCTTCGCGGTGGCCCTGGGCGTGCTCCTGGACACCCTCATCGTGCGGTCGGTGCTGGTCACCTCGCTGTTCCTGGACATCGGAGCAAAGGTGTGGTGGCCGAACGAGCTGGCGAAAACCGAGGAACCCCAAGGCTCTTTGCATGACCATGCGAGTTGATGCATAATCTTCCTATGTCCAAGGTCCTCACCTCCCTTCCCGCCGGCGAGCGCGTCGGCATCGCCTTCTCCGGCGGGCTCGACACCTCGGTCGCGGTCGCGTGGATGCGCGACAAGGGCGCCGTCCCGTGCACCTACACCGCCGACATCGGCCAGTACGACGAGCCCGACATCGCCTCGGTGCCCGGCCGCGCGATGAGCTACGGCGCCGAGATCGCGCGCCTGGTCGACTGCCGCGCCGCGCTGGTCGAGGAGGGCCTTGCCGCGCTCACCTGCGGGGCGTTCCACATCCGCTCGGGCGGGCGCGCCTACTTCAACACGACGCCGCTCGGCCGTGCCGTCACGGGCACCCTCCTGGTCCGGGCGATGCTCGAGGACAACGTCCAGATCTGGGGCGACGGCTCGACCTTCAAGGGCAACGACATCGAGCGGTTCTACCGCTACGGCCTGCTCGCCAACCCGCACCTGCGGATCTACAAGCCCTGGCTGGACGCGGACTTCGTGACCGAACTGGGCGGGCGCAAGGAGATGTCGGAGTGGCTGGTCGCCCATGACCTGCCCTACCGCGACAGCACGGAGAAGGCGTACTCCACCGACGCCAACATCTGGGGCGCCACCCACGAGGCCAAGACCCTGGAGCACCTGGACACCGGCGTCGAGACCGTCGAGCCCATCATGGGCGTGCGGTTCTGGGACCCGTTGGTCGAGATCGCCCCCGAGGACGTGACGATCGGCTTCGACCAGGGCCGCCCGGTCACGATCAACGGCAAGGAGTTCGCCTCCCCCGTCGACCTGGTGATGGAGGCCAACGCCATCGGCGGCCGGCACGGCCTGGGCATGTCCGACCAGATCGAGAACCGCATCATCGAGGCCAAGAGCCGCGGCATCTACGAGGCCCCGGGCATGGCCCTGCTGCACGCCGCCTACGAGCGTCTCGTCAACGCGATCCACAACGAGGACACCCTCGCCCAGTACCACAACGAGGGCCGGCGCCTGGGCCGCCTCATGTACGAGGGCCGCTGGCTGGACCCGCAGGCGCTGATGATCCGCGAGTCGCTGCAGCGCTGGGTCGGCGCGGCCGTCACCGGCGAGGTCACCCTGCGCCTGCGCCGCGGCGAGGACTACTCGCTCCTCGACACGACCGGCCCGGCGTTCAGCTACCACCCGGACAAGCTGTCCATGGAGCGCACCGAGGACTCCGCGTTCGGTCCGGTGGACCGGATCGGCCAGCTCACCATGCGCAACCTCGACATCGCCGACTCGCGCGCCAAGCTGGAGCAGTACGTCGGCCTCGGCCTGATCGGCACCGGCAGCCCCACCGTCGGCGCCTCCCAGGCGGCCGCGACCGGACTCATCGGCACCATGCCGGAACTGCCCGAAGGCGGCGCCGAGGCCATCGCCTCACGCGGCGAGGTCTCCGAGGACGACGCGCTGCTGGACCGCGCGGCGATGGAGTTCGGCACGGACTGACCCCCGAGGGGACGGACTGCCGACGGCAGAGGCCGGCTCGGACGCCCTGGGCGTTCGAGCCGGCCTCTGCCGTCGGTGGTGCCCGGCTCTCAGCCGGTCTTCCTGATCAATGCCAGGTACATGGCGTCGGTGCCGTGCAGATGCGGCCACAGCTGGATGTCGGGCCCCTCCCCCAGCGCCGGTACGCCGGGCAGCAGGGGCCGCGCGTCGATCAGCTCGGCCTCCGGGTACTGCTTGAGCACGTCGGAGACGACGGCCCGGGTCTCGGCGAGATGCGGCGAGCAGGTCGCGTACCCGACGACGCCCCCGACCCGGACGGAATCCAGCGCGGTCCGCAGCAGCCCGCGCTGCAGCGGACCGAACCCGTCGAGGTCCTCCGGCCGACGCCGCCAGCGCGCCTCGGGCCGTCTGCGCAGCGCGCCGAGCCCGGTGCACGGCACGTCCATCAGCACCCGGTCGAACGACCCGGGCCGCCACGGCGGCCGCGTCCCGTCGGCGGCGATGACCTGATACGGCCCCGGGTTGCCGGCCAGTGCCTTGGCGACGAGCCCCGCCCGGTGCGGCTGCTTCTCGGAGGCGAGGAGGGCGGCCCCCCGCTGGGCGGCGAGGGCGGCGAGCAGCGCCGCCTTGCCGCCGGGCCCGGCGCACCCGTCGAGCCACTTCTCGTCACGGCCGTCGAGCGGTGCGTTGGCCAGCGCGAGCGCCACCAGCTGACTGCCCTCGTCCTGCACGCCGGCCCGTCCGTCCCGAACGGCGTCGATCGCGCCGGGCTCACCGCCCTCGGTGAGCCGCACCGCGTAGGGCGACCAGCGCCCGGCGACCGCGGCCTCCTCCCGGAGCAGTTCATCGGTCGTGGCGCGCCCGGGCCGGGCGACGAGCGTCACCTCGGGCCGCTCGTTGTCGGCCTCCAACAGGTCCTCGATGCCGGCCCGCCCACCGCCGAGGGAGTCCCACAGCGCCGAGACGACCCACCGCGGGTGCGAGTGCACGACGGCGAGGTGGTCCTCGGGGTCGTCGTCGTAGGGCGGCGCGACCTTCTCGATCCACTCGTCGAGATCGTGCGCCGCGACCTTGCGCAGCACGGCGTTGACGAACTTGGCCCGCCCGTCGCCGAGCACGATCCGGGCGAGGTCGACGGAGGCGGAGACGGCGGCATGGGTCGGGATGCGCGTCCCGAGCAGCTGATGCACGCCGAGGCTCAGCACGTCGAGGACCGGCGGATCGACCTCGCGCAGCGGCCGGTCGACACAGGCGGAGATGACGGCGTCGTACGTCCCCTGCCGACGCAGCGTCCCGTAGACCAGCTCGGTGGCGAGGGCCGCGTCCCGCGCGTCGAACTTCTCCGGCCCCTCCTTCTCGCGCGCTTTGCGCAGCAGCGGCGGAAGCACGAGGTTGGCGTACGCGTCCCGCTCGTCCACCGCCCGCAACGCCTCGAAGGCGAGCAGACGGACGGGGTCCTTCTGGGGCCGGCGGTAGGGCTTGCCCGGCGTGCGGGAACGGTGGGACTGATCGCTCACGAAAAGGTGCTCCGGATTGCAGGATGAAAGATGCGTCCAGCGTACGTCGACGGCGACGCGGGGCGGGTTCGCGGGTCCGCGGGTTGGGGGTCCGCGGGTCGGCGGGTCCGCGGGTTCGCCGGTGTCACGCGCCGACGACCTCGTCGGCCCCGATGCGGACGCCCCGCGCCCAGTCCGCGGCGCGCATCGGCTTCTTGCCCTGCGCCTGCACCCACAACAGCTCGACGGCGTACGAGCCCGTGCCGACGTGCACGCTGTTCTTGCCGACGGAGAGCGCGCCCGCGGCGAGATCGGTCCGCTCGGGCACCGGCTGAACGTGGATGAGCTTGAGCCGTTCACCCCGGAAGACGGTCCAGGCGCCGGGAGCGGGAGTGCAACCGCGCACGACGCGGTCGACGCGAAGAGCCGGGGCGGCCCAGTCGACCTGGGCGTCCTCGACGTTGATCTTCGGCGCGAGAGTGATCCCCTCGGCCGGCTGCGGGACGGCCTTCAGGGTGCCGTCCTCGATGCCGTCCATGGTCGCGGCGAGCAGCCCGCTGCCCGCGAAGGCGAGCCTGGTGAGCAGGTCACCGCTGGTGTCGGTGGGCCGGATCTCCTCGGTGACCGTCCCGTACACCGGCCCGGAGTCGAGCCCCTCCTCGATGAGGAAGGTGGAGGCGCCGGTGATCTCGTCCCCGGCCATGACGGAGTGCTGCACGGGGGCCGCCCCACGCCAGGCGGGCAGCAGTGAGAAGTGCAGGTTGACCCAGCCATGGGCCGGGATGTCCAGCGCCACCCTGGGCAGCAGCGCGCCGTAGGCCACCACGGGACAGCAGTCCGGCGCGATCTCCCGCAGCCGCTCCAGGAACTCCGGATCCCGGGGCTTGATCGGCTTCAGCACCTCGATCCCGGCCTCCTCGGCCCGCTGGGCGACAGGAGAGGCGACCAGCCGCCGCCCCCGCCCGGCCGGCGCGTCGGGCCGCGTGACGACGGCGGCCACCTCGTGCCGCCCGGAGGCGATGAGAGCGTCCAGAGCGGGAACGGCGACCTCGGGGGTGCCGGCGAAGACGAGCTTCATGAGTGGGCGGGACCTCTCGGGAAAGCGGACGACGGGCAACGCACAAGTTTAGGACGGACGAGCGGAACGGCCCCCGTCGGCGAGAAGCCCCGCGGGAGCCGCGCACACCCCGCCCCAGGGGGCGTACGCATATGCCCATACGCCCCCACACCGTGACCAGCGGAGCGAACCCGCGTTGGTCAAGAAAGAGTTGACCACACCTTCTTCAACGCCGGTTCGAGAGGCTTGTTCATGGCCGACCATGCAACCCACGACGCCCAGGCCCGGGCCAGCCTGCACTTGCTGGTGCGGGACATCGAGCGGGTCCGCCGGCAGGTGGACGCACTGCGCACCCTCACCGCCCAGCTGGGCAACGTCTACCGCCCCCGCCGCTCCGGCCCCTCCACGGGCTTCGTCGTCTACGGACGCGCCCCCGCCCCGACGGTCCGCCTCGCCCAGGAACTGCGCGACAGCGTCGAGACGCTGGTCACCGCCGCGGTGGACTTCGACCGCTCGCTCGGCTTCTCGTGGGACGCGGTGGGCTCCGCGCTCGGGGTCACCAAGCAGGCGGTCCACCGCCGCTACGGCGCCCGCCGCGCCACCACCTCCGCCTCCGGCGCCGCGACGGCGACCACCGCCGAGGCCGAGCGGCCGACGGAGCCGTCCGGCGCCCGCACGGTCAGCGTGAGCACGGGCATCCCGACGGTTCCCACGGTCCCCGCCGCCCGCTCGATGCCGACCCAGCCGACGGCCGGCAGCCCGTCCCTGCGCGACGAGGTGCGGCCGACCGCCTTCCCCGGCCCGCGCAACGGCTGACCCACCCGCACCAGCCCACCCCGCCCCGCCCCTGCCCTCTCGGCCCACCCCGAGAGGGCAGCCGCACACCCGCCGCCGAATGCGCCGCCCTCACCCGATGTCCGGCGGATCGATCCGCACCCGCACCCGCGCGGCCTCCTCCCCGCCCCGAGCCATCCGGGCCGCCTGCGCCGCCTTCAGGGCGGCGGCCAGCGCGGCCCCCCGCCCCGGCGGCACCCGGACCAACGCCCGCTCCCACTCCTCCCCGGGCGGCGGCGCCCCCGGCCGCCGAGGCCGTCCCGCAGGGCCGGCCGGCACCGGAACCGGCCCCAGCACCTCCGCCTCCCGCGGCAGTTCGACGGCGCCCAGGAACCCGGCCACCGCCTCCGCCGTCCCCGACACCGCCGCCATCCGCGACACCGGCGGGAAGCCCAGCTCGGCCCGCTCGGCGAGCTCGCGCACCGCATGCCCCACGGGGTCCCACCGCACCAACGCCTGCACGGGCCGCAGGGTCGGCTCGGCGACGACGACCACGGTTCCGCCGTCCCCCTGCGGCCGGACGAGCGCGGCGGCCGCGATCCAGCGGCGCAGCGCGTCCTCCCCGGCCCGCAGATCGGGCCGCCCCAGCATGGCCCAGCCGTCCAGCAGCAGCGCGGCCGCGTAGCCGCCCTCGGCGACCGGCTCCGCCCCGGGCGTGGACACGACGAGCGCGGGCGCCCCGGGCACGGTGTCCAGCACCTGTTCGCGCCCCGACGTCCGCACCGGGACGGCGGGAAACGCCCGGCCCAGCTCCTCGGCCGTCCGCCGCGCCCCCACGACCTGAGCGCGCAGCCGGAACGACCCGCAGTCGGGACAGTGCCAGGCGTTCTCCTCCCGCCCGCACCACCCGCACCACAGTGCGCCCCCGTCGCGGCCGCCGTCCCGCGCCTCCAGCGGTCCGGAGCAGTGCCGGCACCGGGCGGCGGCGCGACACTGCGCGCACGCCATCCGCGGCACATACCCCCGCCGGGGCACCTGCACGAGCACCGGGCCGTGCCGCAGCCCCTCCCGGACCGCCTGCCAGGCGAGGGTGGGCAGCCGGGCGGCCCGGGCGGCCTCGTCGCGTGCGAGGTCCTGGTCGCCCACGGTCCGCACCAGCGGAGCGCTGCGCCGCACCTCCTCCCGCGCGGCGACCAGCGGCCGCGCCCACCCGCTCTCGACGAGCTGGGCGGCCTCCACGGTGCAGCTCCAACCCCCCAGCAGGAAACCGCACTTGTCCTGCGCGGCCCGCAGCAGCAGCACCTCCCGGGCATGGGGCTGCGGCGCGTGCTGCTCGCTGTGGCTGTCGTCCCCGTCGTCCCAGAGCGCGACCAGCCCGAGGTTGTGCACCGGGGCGAACATCGCGGCACGCGTCCCGACGACCGCCCGCACCGACCCGCGCCGCACGGCGAGCCACTCCCGGTACCGCTTCTCGGGCCCGGCTTCCGCGGTGAGGTGCGCATGACGGCCCGCCCCCAGCAACGCCGTCAGCGCCGCGTCGACCCGCGCGGCGACCCGCCCGTCCGGGACGACGACCAGTGCCCCGCGACCGGAGGCGAGGGTCGCGGCGACGGCCCGGGCGAGCCCCTCGCTCCACTCGGGCCCGGGCAGCGCGTTCCACACCGCGCGGGGCGCGCCCCCGGACGCCAGCGACGCCAGAAACGCGCCTCCCCGCTCGTACCGCTCCCAGGTGCCGGGCTCCGGCGCCTTCGGCGGCGGCAGCAGCGCGGGCGAGGGTTTCTGCTCGGCGCGTGCGTTGCGCGGCGGCACGGCCAGCTGCAGCACATCGGCCAGGCTTCCCGCGTACCGGTCGGCGACGGCCCGCGCGAGCCCCAGCAGTTCCTCGCTGAGCACCGGCTCGGGCGACACCACCTGGGCGAGCGCGGCGAGCGGCCCGGGGTAGTCCGAGGCGGCGAGCCGCTCGACGAGGAACCCGTCGATGAGTCCGCCGCCCTCGCGCCGCCCTTCCCGCACCCGCCCTCGCCCGGCGCCGAAGCGCACCCGCACCCGCACGCCCGGCTGCGCGTCGGCGTCCAGCTCGGCCGGCACCGCGTAGTCGAAGTACCGGTCCAGATGCAGCACGCCCTTGTCGACGAGCACCCGCGCGACCGGCAGCTCCCCGGCCAGCGCGGCCCCCCGCCATGTCCGGGGCTTGGCCCGGGGCACCTTGGCCTGCCGCACGCTTTCCCGGATCAGCGCGAGCTGCTCCGGCGGCGCGCCCTCCCCGGCCGCGCCACCGCCCCCCTGCCCGTTCTCGCTGCTCACACCTGCATTCCTACCAAACAGCACTGACAGACGCCGAAGCCCGGCCTCCCCAAGGAGGCCGGGCCCCTGCGTCAATGCAGTCGGAACACCGTGGGCGTGCGGTCCTACAGCCCCGCGGCCTTGCGCAGCGCGTCCACGCGGTCCGTGCGCTCCCAGGTGAAGTCGGGGAGCTCACGGCCGAAGTGGCCGTACGCGGCGGTCTGGGCGTAGATCGGACGCAGCAGGTCGAGGTCACGGATGATCGCGGCCGGGCGGAGGTCGAAGACCTCGTCGATGGCCTTCTCGATCTTCTCGGCGTCGACCTTCGCGGTGCCGAAGGTCTCGACGAAGAGACCGACCGGCTCGGCCTTGCCGATCGCGTAGGCGACCTGGACCTCGCAGCGGGCCGCGAGACCGGCCGCCACCACGTTCTTCGCCACCCAGCGCATCGCGTACGCGGCCGAGCGGTCGACCTTGGACGGGTCCTTGCCCGAGAAGGCGCCGCCGCCGTGCCGGGCCATGCCGCCGTAGGTGTCGATGATGATCTTGCGACCGGTGAGACCGGCGTCGCCCATCGGGCCGCCGATCTCGAAGCGCCCGGTCGGGTTGACCAGCAGGCGGTAGTTCTCGGTGTCGAGCTTGATGCCGTCGTCCAGGAGAGCCTTCAGCTCCACCTCCACGACGAACTCGCGGATGTCGGGGGCCAGCAGCGAGTCCAGGTCGATGTCGGACGCGTGCTGCGAGGAGACGACGACGGTGTCCAGGCGGACCGCCTTGTCGCCGTCGTACTCGATGGTGACCTGGGTCTTGCCGTCGGGGCGCAGGTAGGGGATGGTCCCGTTCTTGCGGACGTCCGACAGACGCTTCGACAGCCGGTGCGCGAGGAAGATCGGCAGCGGCATCAGGGTCGGCGTCTCGTCGGAGGCGTAGCCGAACATCAGGCCCTGGTCGCCGGCGCCCTGGCGGTCCAGCTCGTCCTCGTCGCCCTCGACCCGGGACTCGTACGCGGTGTCGACGCCCTGGGCGATGTCCGGGGACTGTGCGCCGATGGACACCGAGACGCCGCAGGAGGCGCCGTCGAAGCCCTTCTTGGAGGAGTCGTAGCCGATCTCGAGGATCTTGTCGCGCACGAGCTGGGGGATCGGCGCGTAGGTCTTGGTGGTGACCTCACCGGCCACATGCACCAGACCGGTCGTGATCAGGGTCTCCACGGCGACCCGGGAGGTCGGGTCCTCGCGCAGCAGGGCATCGAGAATGGTGTCGCTGATCTGGTCAGCGATCTTGTCGGGGTGACCTTCGGTCACAGACTCCGAAGTGAACAGGCGACGGGACACAACGCTCCCTGGGGTTGCAGCGGCTGCTGGCTGATCATTGGCGGACGCGACGGGAGCTGCGCCCGGCGTCGTCCGAGAACAGTTTATCGGTCCTGCCCTGCCACCGGCCCACCTGTCTCGCCTCTCGGGAGCGCTGTGACCTGCGGCACGGGCATTCTGCCGAATGCCGAACGCCCTTGGCCAGGGCACCACGCCCCGAATCGAGCGCGGTGACCGGCAACGGCGAAGCGCATCAAACAGTCAGCTCAGCCGCTGCGTCACCAGGTCCCACACGGTTTCGGCCAAGGCTTCCTTGGGGCCGTGCGCCACGGGGGTTTCACTGCCGTCGGCGCCCAGCACGAGGGCCTCGTTCTCCTCGGAGCCGAACGTCTTGCGCTCCCCCACCTCGTTCACCACCAGCAGATCGCACCCCTTGCGGCGCAGCTTCGCCCGGCCGTTGGCGAGGACGTCGTCGGTCTCGGCCGCGAAGCCGACGACCACCTGATTGGGTCGCGCCCGGTCGGCCGATACCTCCGCGAGAATGTCCGGATTACGCACAAGAACGATCGGTTCCGGTTCCTGTCCGTCCTTCTTCTTTATCTTTCCGGCCGCGTATGTCTGCGGACGGAAGTCGGCCACGGCGGCGGCCATGACGACCGCGTCGGCGTCGGCGGCCGCCTTCAGGACCGCCTCGCGCAGTTGCACGGCCGTGCCGACCTGGACGACATCGACCCCGGCCGGGTCGGG
Organism: Streptomyces sp. NPDC006872; assembly: GCF_040635845.1. Lineage (NCBI taxonomy): Bacteria > Bacillati > Actinomycetota > Actinomycetes > Kitasatosporales > Streptomycetaceae > Streptomyces > Streptomyces sp. NPDC006872. The sequence continues at coordinate 125,904 of NZ_JBEYIL010000019.1, read as the reverse complement.
CAGGCCGGTGTTCGCCGCGATCAGGGTGACCCGGGCGCCGCGCGCGGCGGCGGTGCGGGCGAGGGCGTAGCCCTGCTTGCCGGAGGAGCGGTTGCCGAGGAATCGGACCGGGTCGAGGGGCTCGCGAGTGCCGCCGGCGCTGACCATCACATGCCGGCCGGCCAGGTCGGGTTCGCGCACCCCGCGGGCCAGCACGCGGCGGCAGACCTCGAAGATCTCGCCCGGGTCGGGCAGCCGGCCCTTGCCGGTGTCGACGCCGGTGAGGCGGCCGACGGCCGGCTCGATCACCACGGCGCCCCGGCGGCGCAGCGTGGCCACGTTCTCCTGGGTGGCCGGGTGCTCCCACATCTCCGTGTGCATCGCGGGGGCGAAGACGACCGGACAGCGGGCCGTGAGGAGGGTGTTGGTGAGGAGGTCGTCGGCGAGCCCGTGGGCGGCCTTGGCGAGCATGTCGGCCGTGGCCGGGGCGACGACGACCAGGTCGGCGTGCTGGCCGATGCGGACGTGCGGGACCTCGTGGACGTCGTCCCAGACCTCCGTGGAGACGGGGTGGCCGGAGAGGGCGGACCAGGTGGCGGCGCCGACGAAGTGCAGCGCGGAGGCGGTGGGGACGACGCGGACGTCATGCCCCGACTCCGTCAGTCTGCGCAGCAGCTCGCAGGCCTTGTAGGCGGCGATTCCACCGCTGACCCCCAGGACGACCTTGGGCTTGTCCACCGTCTCTCCCCGGCTCGGCAACGTACGGGTCCATCACACACCACAGGCCCGGCAGGAGCACTGCCGGGCCTGTGGATAAGTCACACGCGATCTGAAAGTACTACTGCGCGGGGCCCTCAACGGCCTCGGACGTCAGCAGCCCGGCGTTGATCTCGCGCAGGGCGATGGAGAGCGGCTTCTCGTGGACGTGGGTGTCCACGAGCGGACCGACGTACTCGAGGAGGCCCTCGCCGAGCTGCGAGTAGTACGCATTGATCTGGCGGGCCCGCTTGGCCGCGTAGATCACGAGGCTGTACTTCGAGTCGGTGGCCTCGAGGAGCTCGTCGATCGGCGGGTTGATGATGCCCTCGGGCGCGGAGATGGAAGAGGACACGCTCTACCTTCCGATGGATGGGAAAAGATCGGTCGTGATCAGTACACCGATGGTTTCGGTATTAGCGATCACACAACATCCATCAAGGCTAGCAGCTCACGGGCCACGTCCTCGACGGAGGTGTTGACGAGGGTCACGTCGAACTCCGGCTCGGCCGCGAGTTCGATCTTCGCGGCCTCGAGCCGGCGCTCGATCACCTCGGGCGGCTCGGTGCCCCGCCCGGTCAGTCTGCGCACCAGCTCCTCCCAGGAGGGCGGAGCCAGGAACACCAGTTGGGCCTCCGGCATGGACTCGCGGACCTGCCGGGCGCCCTGGAGGTCGATCTCCAGGAGCACCGGCTCGCCCGACTCCAGGCGCTCCAGCACGGCAGTGCGCGGAGTCCCGTAGCGGTTGCCGGCGAACTCGGCCCACTCCAGCAGTTCGCCGTTGGCGATCAGCTTGTCCATCTCCTCGTCGGTGACGAAGAAGTAGTGGACTCCGTGCTGCTCGCCGGGGCGGGGCCTCCGCGTCGTCGCCGACACCGAGAGCCAGACCTCGGGGTGTTCCTTGCGCATATGGGCGACGACCGTGCTCTTGCCGACCCCTGAGGGGCCGGAGAGCACGGTCAGCCGCGGACGTACGTCCGGGGGCTCGGGGGTCGTCCCCCGGAATGTTGCAGCCATGCAGCGATTATTCCAGCAATCCCGGAGTGCCCGGGACTCCCTTCCCGCAGGACCCGGGAATCAGGAGCCGGTGCTGCCGAACTCACGCTCCAGGGAGGCGATCTGGTTGGAACCGAGGCCGCGCACGCGACGGCTCTCGGAGATGCCGAGTCGCTCCATGATCTGCTTGGCGCGGACTTTGCCCACGCCCGGAAGCGACTCCAGGAGGGCGGAGACCTTCATCTTGCCGATGACGTCGTTTTCCTGACCCTGCTTGATGACCTCGTGAAGCGAGGCGCCGGAGTGCTTCAGTCGATTCTTGACCTCGGCCCGCTCCCGGCGAGCCGCGGCGGCCTTTTCGAGCGCGGCTGCGCGCTGTTCGGGGGTAAGGGGCGGAAGAGCCACGCCTACGTCACCTCGGATGTCGAACTGTCGGATACGGACCGGTGAGGAACCTAGTCGCCCCACACCTGGTGAGTTACGAGCAACACGCGCTGCCCGTTCACTCTCCGTCGGAGACTAGCGGCCAACTCCGCCGGAGTCAGCGAGAACAGAGGAAAAGTCCTGGTCAGCCTCCGTAGGGCCGGACATTTAAGACATACTGCCCCGGATTTGAGGATGTATCCAGACTCAAGTCGGCCGAGGGCCGCCCGACCGAGCCCCCGGTCGGGCGGTCGGCGCCCGTCAGGCGGCGGCCACCGCGACCCTGACCGCTTGCGCGAACCGCTCCACGGCGTCACGCAGAGCGACGACGTCGGGACCGTGACGCAACACACCCCGACTGACGTTCGGCACGACATTGCGCACCGCGGACCCGAAGACCCGGGGAAGGTCGGCCGGGGTCGCCCCCTGGGCGCCGACGCCCGGCGCGAGGAGCGGGCCGTTGATGTCGAGGTCGTATGTCGAGAGGTCGCCCAGCGTGGCCCCGACGACCGCCCCGAAGGAGCCCAGCGGCTCCTCCCCCACGTTCTCGGCGGCCAGGTGCGCCAGCATCGTCGCGCCCACGTCGCGCCCGTCCGCCCGCACCGCGTGCTGGACCTCGCCGCCCTCCGGGTTGGAGGTCAGCGCCAGTACGAACAGTCCGGCGCCGCTCTCGCGCGCCAGTGCCACCGCCGGCGACAGGGACCCGTAGCCGAGGTACGGCGAGACGGTGAGGGCGTCGGAGAACAGCGGGGCGTCCGGGTGCAGGAACGACTCGGCGTACGCGGCCATGGTCGAGCCGATGTCGCCGCGCTTGGCGTCCATCACGACCAGGGCGCCGGCCGCCCGCGCCTCCTGCACCGACTTCTCCAGGACGGCGATCCCGCGCGAGCCGAACCGCTCGAAGAAGGCGCTCTGCGGCTTCAGCAGGGCGACCCGGTCCGCCGTCGCCTCGACGACCGTGCGGCTGAACCGCTCGAGGCCCGCGACGTCGTCGTCCAGGCCCCACTCGGCGAGCAGGGAGGCGTGCGGGTCGATGCCGACGCAGAGGGGCCCACGCTCGTCCATGGCACGACGCAGCCGTGCGCCGAAGGGCTCCAGGGTCATGCCGTCTTCCTCACGTCGGCGCCGACGGCGTCGGCGAGGGTGGCGTAGGGGCTCGTCCGCAGACGGGCGGCCAGGCCCTTGTGGATCGCGCGGCCCCAGAAGGGGCCCTCGTAGACGAAGGCGCTGTACCCCTGGACCAGCGTGGCACCGGCCAGGATGCGCTGCCAGGCGTCCTCGGCGTCCTCGACGCCGCCGACGCCCACGAGGGTGATGCGGTCGCCCACGCGTGCGTAGAGGCGTCGCAGTACCTCCAGAGAGCGATCCTTGAGGGGCGCTCCGGACAGTCCGCCCGCCTCCTTCACCAGGGAGGGTTCGGAGGTCAGACCGAGACCTTCGCGCGCGATGGTGGTGTTCGTGGCGATGATCCCGTCCAGGCCCAGCTCCACGGCCAGGTCGGCGACCGCGTCGACGTCGTCGTCCGCGAGGTCCGGGGCGATCTTCACCAGCAGCGGGACCCGGCGCGCGGTCACCGCACGGTCGGCGGCCTCGCGGACGGCGCTCAGCAGCGGTCGCAGCGCCTCGGTGGCCTGGAGGTTGCGCAGCCCCGGCGTGTTCGGCGAGGACACGTTCACGACCAGGTAGTCGGCGTAGGGCGCGAGCCGCTCTGCCGACTTCACGTAGTCGCCGACGGCCTCCTCCTCGGGGACGACCTTGGTCTTGCCGATGTTCACGCCGACCACGGGCTTGAAGACGGCCGTACGGGAGGCGAGACGCGCGGCCACGACCAGCGAGCCCTCGTTGTTGAAGCCCATGCGGTTGATCAGCGCCCGGTCCTTCACGAGCCGGAACAGCCGCTGCTTGGGGTTGCCGGGCTGCGGCTCCCCGGTGACCGTGCCGATCTCGACGTGGTCGAAGCCCAGCATCGACATCCCGTCGATCGCGACCGCGTTCTTGTCGAAGCCGGCGGCGAGCCCGAACGGGCCGTGCATGCGCAGCCCGAAGGCCTCCGTGCGCAGTTCCCGGTATCGGGGGGCGAGGGCGGCCGCGACGAACGTGCGCAGCACCGGGATGCGGGCGGCGAGCCGGATCCAGCGGAAGGCCAGGTGGTGGGCCTGCTCCGGGTCCATCCGCTTGAACACGAGGTTGAAGAAGATCTTGTACATGGTTCCCTCACGAAGAGGGGGACACCGTCTGCCGGTGTCCCCCTCTTCGGCTGCTAGTCGCGGGCCGCGGTCAGGTGCTGCGCGTGTTCCTGGAGCGAGCGGACGCCCACGTCACCGTGGTTGAGGGCGTCGATGCCCTGGACGGCGGCGGCGAGCGCCTGGACCGTCGTCAGACAGGGCACGGACCGCGCCACGGCCGCCGTACGGATCTCGTAGCCGTCGAGGCGGCCGCCGGTGCCGTACGGGGTGTTGACGATGAGGTCGACCTCGCCGTCGTGGATGCACTGGACGATGGTCTTCTCGCCGTTCGGGCCGACGCCTTCGGACTGCTTGCGCACGACCGTCGCGTTGATGCCGTTGCGCTTGAGGACCTCGGCGGTGCCGGAGGTGGCGAGCAGTTCGAAGCCGTGCGCGACCAGCTCGCGCGCCGGGAAGATCATCGAGCGCTTGTCGCGGTTGGCGACCGAGATGAACGCGCGGCCCTTGGTGGGCAGCGGGCCGTACGCGCCGGCCTGCGACTTGGCGTACGCCGTGCCGAAGACGGAGTCGATGCCCATGACCTCGCCGGTGGAGCGCATCTCCGGGCCGAGGACCGTGTCGACGCCGCGGCCGGAGGTGTCCCGGAAGCGGGTCCACGGCATCACGGCCTCCTTGACGGAGATCGGCGCGTCCAGTGGCAGCTCGCCGCCGTCGCCGGTGGCCGGGAGCAGGCCTTCGGCGCGCAGTTCGGCGACGGTCGCGCCCAGCGAGATCCGCGCCGCGGCCTTGGCCAGCGGCACCGCGGTCGCCTTCGAGGTGAAGGGGACCGTACGGGACGCGCGCGGGTTGGCCTCCAGGACGTAGAGGATGTCGCCGGCCATCGCGAACTGGATGTTGATCAGGCCGCGCACGCCGACGCCCTTGGCGATCGCCTCGGTCGAGGCCCGCAGCCGCTTGATGTCGAAGCCGCCCAGGGTGATCGGGGGCAGGGCGCACGCCGAGTCGCCGGAGTGGATGCCGGCCTCCTCGATGTGCTCCATGACGCCGCCGAGGTAGAGCTCCTCGCCGTCGTAGAGCGCGTCGACGTCGATCTCTATGGCGTCGTCGAGGAAGCGGTCGACGAGCACCGGCCGGGTGGGGCTGATCTCGGTCGACTCGGCGATGTAGGACGACAGCCGGGTCTCGTCGTAGACGATCTCCATACCGCGGCCGCCGAGCACGTACGAGGGCCGGACCAGGACCGGGTAGCCGATCTCGTCGGCGATGGCCTTGGCCTCGGCGAAGGTGGTGGCCGTGCCGTGCTTCGGGGCCGGCAGGCCGGCCTCGTCGAGCACCCGCCCGAACGCGCCCCGGTCCTCGGCCGCGTGGATCGCCTCGGGCGGGGTGCCGACGATCGGCACGCCGTTGTCCTTGAGCGCCTGCGCCAGGCCCAGCGGGGTCTGGCCGCCGAGCTGGACGATCACGCCCGCGATCGGGCCGGCCTGCGCCTCCGCGTGCACGATCTCCAGCACGTCCTCCAGCGTCAGCGGCTCGAAGTACAGGCGGTCGGAGGTGTCGTAGTCGGTGGAGACGGTCTCCGGGTTGCAGTTGACCATCACGGTCTCGTACCCGGCGTCGGACAGCGCGAAGGAGGCGTGGACGCAGGAGTAGTCGAACTCGATGCCCTGGCCGATGCGGTTGGGGCCGGAGCCCAGGATGATCACCGCGGGCTTCTCGCGGGGCGCGACCTCGCTCTCCTCGTCGTAGGAGGAGTAGAAGTACGGCGTCTTCGCGGCGAACTCGGCGGCGCAGGTGTCGACGGTCTTGTAGACCGGGCGGACGCCCAGCGCGTGCCGGACCTCGCGCACGACGTCCTCGCGCAGACCGCGGATCTCGGCGATCTGCTGGTCGGAGAAGCCGTGCCGCTTGGCCTCGGCGAGCAGCTCGGCGTCCAGGCGGTCGGCGGCGGCCAGGTCGTCGGCGGTCTCCTTGATCAGGAAGAGCTGGTCGACGAACCAGGGGTCGATCTTCGTGAACTCGAAGACCTCCTCGGGCGTGGCGCCCGCGCGGATGGCCTGCATGACGGTGTTGATCCGGCCGTCGGTCGGGCGGACCGACTCGCGCAGCAGCTCGGCCTTGTCGCCGGGGTCGCCGACGAAGGTGAACTGGCTGCCCTTCTTCTCCAGCGAGCGCAGCGCCTTCTGGAAGGCCTCGGTGAAGTTGCGGCCGATGGCCATGGCCTCGCCGACCGACTTCATGGTCGTCGTCAGCGTGGAGTCGGCGCTCGGGAACTTCTCGAAGGCGAACCGCGGGGCCTTCACGACCACGTAGTCGAGCGTCGGCTCGAAGGAGGCCGGCGTCTCGCGCGTGATGTCGTTCGGGATCTCGTCGAGGGTGTAGCCGACGGCGAGCTTGGCGGCGATCTTGGCGATCGGGAAGCCGGTCGCCTTGGAGGCCAGCGCCGAGGAACGCGACACGCGCGGGTTCATCTCGATGACGATGACCCGGCCGTCCTCGGGGTCCACCGCGAACTGGATGTTGCAGCCGCCGGTGTCCACGCCGACCTCGCGGATCACGGCGATGCCGATGTCGCGCAGGATCTGGTACTCGCGGTCGGTGAGCGTCATGGCGGGCGCGACGGTGATCGAGTCGCCGGTGTGCACGCCCATGGGGTCGAAGTTCTCGATGGAGCAGACGACCACGACGTTGTCGTGCTTGTCGCGCATCAGCTCCAGCTCGTACTCCTTCCAGCCGAGGATGGACTCCTCCAGGAGCACCTCGGTGGTCGGCGAGAGGGTGAGGCCCTGCCCGGCGATGCGGCGCAGCTCCTCCTCGTCGTGGGCGAAGCCGGAGCCGGCGCCGCCCATGGTGAAGGAGGGGCGGACGACGACCGGGTAGCCGCCGAGCGTGTCGACGCCGGCGAGGACCTCGTCCATGGTGTGGCAGATCACGGACCGGGCGGACTCGCCGTACCCGATCTTCGCCTTGACGGCCTCGACGACGCCCTTGAACAGGTCGCGGTCCTCGCCCTTGTTGATGGCCTCCACGTTGGCGCCGATCAGCTCGACGCCGTACTTCTCCAGGACGCCGTTCTCGGCCAGCGAGATCGCCGTGTTGAGGGCCGTCTGGCCGCCCAGGGTGGGCAGCAGGGCGTCGGGGCGCTCCTTGGCGATGATCTTCTCGACGAACTCCGGGGTGATCGGCTCGACGTAGGTGGCGTCGGCGATCTCCGGGTCGGTCATGATCGTCGCCGGGTTGGAGTTGACCAGGATCACCCGCAGGCCCTCGGCGCGCAGGATGCGGCACGCCTGGGTGCCGGAGTAGTCGAACTCGGCGGCCTGGCCGATGACGATCGGGCCGGAGCCGATGACCAGGACGGACTGGATATCGGTGCGCTTAGGCACGCTGGCCCTCCATCAGGGATACGAAGCGGTCGAACAGGTAGGCGGCGTCGTGCGGGCCCGCTGCCGCTTCGGGGTGGTACTGGACGGAGAAGGCCGGCTGGTCGAGCAGCTGCAGCCCCTCCACGACGTCGTCGTTGAGGCAGATGTGCGAGACCTCGGCGCGGCCGAAGGGCGTCTCGCTGACCTTGTCGAGCGGCGCGTCCACGGCGAAGCCGTGGTTGTGCGCGGTGACCTCGACCTTGCCGGTCGTACGGTCCTGGACCGGCTGGTTGATGCCCCGGTGGCCGTACTTCAGCTTGTAGGTGCCGAAGCCGAGGGCGCGGCCGAGGATCTGGTTGCCGAAGCAGATACCGAAGAGCGGAGTCTTCCGTTCCAGGACGGCGGTCATGAGGGCGACCGGGCCGTCGGCCGTGGCCGGGTCGCCGGGGCCGTTGGAGAAGAAGACCCCGTCGGGGGCGACGGCGTACACGTCCTCCTCCGTCGCCGTGGCCGGGAGGACGTGCACCTCGATGCCGCGCTCGGCCATGCGGTGCGGGGTCATGCCCTTGATGCCGAGGTCGACGGCGGCGACGGTGAACCGCTTCTCGCCGACCGCCGGGACGACGTAGGCCTCCTTGGTGGCGACCTCCTCGTACAGGCTCAGCCCCTTCATCTGCGGCTGGGTCTGCACGCGCGCGAGGAGCTCGGTCTCCGTGCCGATCGCCTCGCCGGAGAAGATGCCGGCGCGCATCGAGCCGCGCTCGCGCAGATGGCGGGTGAGGGCGCGGGTGTCGATGCCGGAGATGCCGACGACGCTCTGCTTGACCAGCTCGTCGTCCAGGGACCGCTTGGCGCGCCAGTTGGACGGCACGCGCGCGGGGTCGCGCACGACGTAGCCGGAGACCCAGATCCGACCGGACTCGTCGTCCTCGTCGTTCCAGCCGGTGTTGCCGATCTGCGGGGCGGTCGCGACCACGATCTGGCGGTCGTACGACGGGTCGGTCAGGGTCTCCTGGTAGCCGGTCATGCCGGTGGAGAACACCGCTTCGCCGAAGGTCTCCCCCACGGCCCCGTAGGCACGGCCGCGGAAGATCCGGCCGTCCTCCAGGACGAGTACGGCGGGAACCTTGGCGGTTCCCCTGGTGGAGGTCGTCATCGTGCGCCTTCCGTTTCCGTCGGAGTTTCCGTCTTGTCGATCATGGAGTTGAGGGTGGCGACCCACTCGTTGTGCTCGGCCGCGCGGTCGGAGCGGAAGCCCGAGTCGAGCAGCTTGTCGCCGTGCGCCCAGGTCACCACCAGCAGTCCGCCCTCGGTGAGGACCTTGCCGGCGATGCCCTTGTCGAGCCGGGCCTCGCGCAGTGCGCCGACCGGGACGAAGAAGTCGGTCGCGCCGGGCCGTACGACGTCCAGTCCCGCGTCCGTCAGGGTGAGCTCGACCCGGCTGCGGGTGCCCAGGCCGTGCGCCACGATGCGGTCGAGCCACTGCCCGGCGGTGGTGGAGCCGTGGTAGCGGCCGCTCATGCTCAGTCTCACCGGGCCGAGGTCGTCCGGCGCGGTGGAGAGGTCGGGCAGGTCGCCCTGGAGTGTGCCGCGCCACTTCCAGCCCTCGCGCATCAGCCAGTACACGAGCGCGACGAAGAGACCGAGACCGACCACCCAGCCGAGCCGGGCGGCCCAGTCGGTCACTTCGGCCGATTCCTTCTCGGCCGCGAGCAGTAGTGCTGCAGATGTCACGTGAGCTTCCCGTCGACGAGCGTGGCCTTGCCCCGGAGCCAGGTGTGCGTGACACGGCCCGGCAGCTCACGCCCCTCGTAGGGGGTGTTCCGGCTGCGCGAGGCGAAGCCCGCGGGGTCCACCGGCCCACGGTATTCCGTGTCGACGAGCGTGAGGTTGGCGGGCTCACCTGCCGAGACGGGGCGTCCATGGCCCGTCGCCCGTCCGATCCGGGCGGGCGTGAAGGACATGCGGTCGGCGACCCCGGCCCAGTTCAGCAGGCCCGTGTCCACCATCGTCTCCTGGACCACCGACAACGCGGTCTCCAGGCCGACCATGCCCATGGCGGCCGCGGCCCACTCGCAGTCCTTGTCCTCGTGCGGGTGCGGGGCGTGGTCGGTGGCGACGATGTCGATCGTGCCGTCGGCGAGCGCCTCGCGCAGCGCCAGCACGTCGCGCTCGGTGCGCAGCGGCGGGTTCACCTTGTAGACCGGGTTGTAGCTGCGCACCAGCTCGTCGGTGAGGAGCAGGTGGTGCGGGGTGACCTCGGCGGTGACGTCGATGCCGCGCGACTTGGCCCAGCGGACGATCTCGACCGACCCGGCGGTGGAGAGGTGGCAGATGTGGACGCGGGAGCCGACGTGCTCGGCGAGCAGGACATCCCGGGCGATGATCGATTCTTCGGCCACCGCGGGCCAGCCCCCGAGCCCCAGCTCGGCGGAGACGACGCCCTCGTTCATCTGGGCGCCCTCGGTCAGCCGCGGCTCCTGGGCGTGCTGGGCGACGACCCCGCCGAAGGCCTTCACGTACTCCAGGGCGCGGCGCATGATCACGGCGTCGTCGACGCACTTGCCGTCGTCGGAGAAGACGGTGACACCGGCGGCCGACTCGTGCATGGCGCCGAGCTCGGCGAGCTTCCTGCCCTCCAGGCCGACGGTGACCGCGCCGATGGGCTGCACATCGCAGTAGCCGTGCTCCCGGCCCAGTCGCCAGACCTGCTCGACCACGCCGGCGGTGTCGGCGACGGGGAAGGTGTTGGCCATGGCGAAGACGGCCGTGTAGCCGCCGGAGGCGGCCGCGCGGGTGCCCGTCAGCACGGTCTCGGAGTCCTCGCGGCCGGGCTCGCGCAGATGGGTGTGCAGGTCGACCAGGCCCGGCAGCAGCACCTTGCCGCCGGCCTCGACGACCTCGGCGCCCTCGGCGGACAGCCCCGCGCCCACGGCCTCGATGACGCCGCCGTCGATGAGGACGTCCTGCGGCTCGCCGCCGAGCACCTTCGCACCACGGATAAGGATCTTGCTCATGGGTTCTTACTTCTCCTCGGTGGTACGGGCGTGGCTGACGGCGGGCTCGTTGCCGCCCAGGAGCAGGTACAGGACGGCCATCCGGATGGACACGCCGTTGGCGACCTGTTCGACGACGGTGCAGCGCGGGGAGTCGGCGACCTCGGCGGTGATCTCCATGCCGCGGACCATCGGGCCGGGGTGCATCACGATGGCGTGCTCGGGCATCCGCGCCATCCGGTCGCCGTCGAGGCCGTAGCGCCGCGAGTACTCGCGCTCGGTCGGGAAGAACGCGGCGTTCATGCGCTCCCGCTGGACGCGCAGCATCATCACGGCGTCGGACTTGGGCAGCGTGCTGTCGAGGTCGTACGACACCTCGCAGGGCCAGGACTCGATGCCGACCGGCACCAGGGTGGGCGGGGCGACCAGGGTGACCTCGGCGCCCAGGGTGTGCAGCAGGTCGACGTTGGAGCGGGCGACCCGGCTGTGCAGGACGTCCCCGACGAGCGTGATGCGCTTGCCCGCGAGGTCCTGGCCGATCCCGGCGTCCCGTCCGACCAGGCGGCGGCGCATGGTGAAGGCGTCCAGCAGCGCCTGGGTGGGGTGCTGGTGGGTGCCGTCGCCGGCGTTGACCACGACCGCGTCGATCCAGCCGGAGGTGGCCAGGCGGTACGGCGCGCCGGAGGCTCCGTGCCGGATGACGACCGCGTCGACGCCCATCGCCTCCAGCGTCTGCGCGGTGTCCTTCAGGGACTCGCCCTTGGACACCGACGATCCCTTGGCGGTGAAGTTGATGACGTCCGCGGAGAGGCGCTTCTCGGCGGCCTCGAACGAGATACGCGTGCGCGTGGAGTCCTCGAAGAAGAGGTTGACGATCGTGCGGCCGCGCAGGGTCGGCAGTTTCTTGATGGGCCGGTCGGCGACCCGGGCCATCTCCTCGGCGGTGTCGAGGATCAGGACGGCGTCGTCGCGGGTGAGGTCGGCGGCCGAGATGAGATGACGCTGCATCTGTCAGGCTCCGTAAGGCAGTTCAGGATATTGGGGGAGATTCCGGGCAGGCGAGGGCGCGCCGGAACGGCGGGCGCGCGACGTCCGCTACTGGGTCTGCTTCACACCGAGCAGCACGGTGTCGCGACCGTCCTCCTCGGCGAGCAGGACCTTGACCGTCTCCCGCAACGACGTGGGGAGGTTCTTGCCGACGTAGTCGGCGCGGATGGGCAGTTCCCGGTGGCCGCGGTCGACGAGGACCGCGAGCTGCACCGCGCGCGGGCGCCCGAGGTCGTTCAGGGCGTCGAGGGCGGCGCGGATGGTGCGGCCGGAGAAGAGCACGTCGTCCACGAGGACGACCAGCTTGCCGTCGAGGCCGTCACCGGGGATCTCGGTGCGGGCCAGCGCACGCGGCGGGTGCATGCGCAGGTCGTCGCGGTACATGGTGATGTCGAGGGAGCCGACGGGGATCTTGCGGTCGGTGATCTGCTCGAGTTTCTCGGCGAGCCGCCGGGCGAGGAAGACGCCGCGGGTCGGGATGCCGAGGACCACCACGTCGTCGGCGCCCTTGGCGCGTTCGACGATCTCGTGGGCGATGCGCGTCAGTACGCGCGCGATGTCGGGGCCTTCGAGAACGGGCCGCGCATCGGTCTGCCGGGGATCCTGCCGGGTGTCCTGCTGAATGTCCTGCTTGTCCATATGAAACGGACCTCCTTCTCCGCCTCACGGGACGGACCTTAAAGGACGTCGGATTTGCGCCATCCACGGTAGCAGGCCGGGACGACACCCCTGATCACCCCCTTGGCGTAATCGGCCACCGTTACCACGGAAGCGTCGGTGTGGACCATTCGGCTTGACGCAGAAGAATCACGCTGCGTAACCTCACAGTGAGTTACCAGCACGCGGCTCCTGCCGCGTCGACCCAGTGCCGGGGAGCTATATGTCCAGCGAATACGCCAAACAGCTCGGGGCCAAGCTCCGAGCGATCCGCACCCAGCAGGGCCTTTCCCTCCACGGTGTCGAGGAGAAGTCCCAGGGACGCTGGAAGGCCGTCGTGGTCGGTTCGTACGAGCGCGGCGACCGCGCCGTGACCGTGCAGCGCCTGGCCGAGCTGGCGGATTTCTACGGCGTTCCCGTGCAGGAGCTGCTGCCGGGCACCACCCCGGGCGGCGCGGCCGAGCCCCCGCCGAAGCTGGTCCTGGACCTGGAGCGACTGGCCCATGTGCCGGTCGAGAAGGCGGGCCCGCTGCAGCGCTACGCGGCCACGATCCAGTCGCAGCGCGGTGACTACAACGGCAAGGTGCTGTCGATCCGCCAGGACGACCTGCGCACCCTCGCCGTCATCTACGACCAGTCGCCCTCGGTCCTGACCGAGCAGCTGATCAGCTGGGGCGTCCTGGACGCGGACGCGCGTCGTGCCGTCTCCCACGAGGAGGGCTGAGCCTCTCGAAGGCTCAGCAGGCCTCAGCAGAAACGTGCCGCCGGGGTGGCCGGAACTTGACGGTTCCGGCCACCCCGGCGGCTTTCTGCGGGCCTGTAGTACCTCAGGGGTACCCGGCGACGCCCCAGGGGCGCGGGACTGCCGAAGGGGCCCTCAGCGTGCTGCTGCGGGCCCCTTCTGTGATGGTCGTACCGGCTCCGGCTCGTAGGACCGGACTCGCTGCCGGTTACGCCTCGCTGCCGTCTACGCCTCGTCCCGGCGCAGCGACGGCTTGAGCTCCTTCAGCCGGCCGAGCAGGCCGTTGACGAACGAGGGCGACTCGTCCGTGGAGAACTCCTTCGCCAGCTGAACCATCTCGTCGAGGACGACCGCGTCCGGGGTCTCGTCGGCCCAGATCAGCTCGTAGGCGCCGAGCCGCAGGATGTTGCGGTCGACCACGGGCATCCGGTCCAGCGTCCAGCCGACCGAGTACTGGGAGAGCAGCTCGTCGATACGCCGCGCATGCTGCGCGTAGCCCTCGACCAGCTGCATCGTGTACTCGCTCACCGGCGGCTGCCGGGTGTCGGCCCGGGAGAGCCGGATCCAGTCCGCGAGGACCGTCAGGACATCGGCTCCGCGCTGGTCGCCCTCGAAGAGGATCTGGAAGGCGCGCTTGCGGGCCGTGTTGCGGGCAGCCACGGTTAGCTGTTCACCCGGCCGAGGTAGTCGCTGGTGCGGGTGTCGACCTTGATCTTCTCACCGGTGGTGATGAAGAGCGGGACCTGGATCTGGTGACCGGTCTCCAGGGTGGCGGGCTTGGTGCCACCGGTGGAGCGGTCGCCCTGCAGGCCCGGCTCGGTCTCCTGGACGACGAGCTCGACGGCCGCGGGCAGCTCGACGAAGAGCACCTCGCCCTCGTGCTGCGCGACCGTGGCGGTGAAGCCCTCGATCAGGAAGTTGGCGGAGTCGCCGACGGCCTTGCGGTCGACCATGAGCTGGTCGTAGGTCTCCATGTCCATGAAGACGAAGTACTCGCCGTCCATGTAGGAGAACTGCATGTCGCGCTTGTCGACAGTGGCCGTCTCGACCTTGACGCCGGCGTTGAACGTCTTGTCGACGACCTTGCCGGAAAGCACGTTCTTGAGCTTGGTGCGCACGAATGCGGGGCCCTTGCCGGGCTTGACGTGCTGGAACTCGACGACGGACCAGAGCTGGCCGCCTTCGAGCTTGAGCACCAGGCCGTTCTTGAGGTCGTTCGTGGAAGCCACGGTTGCGGAATCTCCTGGACTGACGTGGACGACCCCGGGGCACGCACCTGCCTAGAGGGCGAGCAGCTCCTTGGTCGTGATGGTGAGTAGCTCGGGTCCGCCGTCCGCCTCGGGGCGCACGACGAGCGTGTCATCGATCCGGACCCCGCCCCGGCCCGGGAGGTGTACCCCGGGTTCGACGGTGACCGGCACGCAAGCGTCCAGTTTACCCATGGCTGCGGGAGCCAGCTGCGGGTCCTCTTCGATTTCGAGTCCGACACCGTGCCCGGTGAGCGCCGAAAGGCCCTCGGTACGCCCCGCGGAGTCCAGGATCTGGCGGGCCGCGCGGTCCACGTCACGATAGGCGGCGCCGGGCGCCAGGGCCTCACGTCCGGCGCGCTGAGCGGCGAAGACGAGGTCGTACAGCTCGATCTGCCAATCGGCGGGGGACGTCCCGATCACGAAGGTGCGGCCGATCTCGCAGCGGTAGCCGCGGTAGGTCGCCCCCAGGCAGACCGAGAGGAAGTCGCCTTCCTCCACGCGCCGGTCGGTGGGCCGGTGCCCGCGCCGACCGGAGTTCGGGCCGGCGGCGACGGACGTGGCGAAGGCGGGACCGTCGGCGCCGTGGTCGACGAGGCGCCGCTCCAGTTCCAGGGCCAGGTGCCGTTCCGTGCGGCCGACCAGGATGGACTCCAGCAGCTCGCCCAGCGCCTGGTCGGCGATCTCGGCGCCGATCCGCAGACAGGAGATCTCCTCCTCGTCCTTCACCACCCTCAGCTGTTCGACCGCGCCGCCCAGGTCGGTGAGGCGCAGCCGGGCCGCGACCGAGCGGAGCTCACGGTGGCGGGCCACGGTGAGGTGATGTTCCTCGACCGCGAGACAGTCGCCGCCCTGGCCCATGAGGAGGCCGGCGGCAGCGACCGCCGGATCGCCTCCGGGGCCGGGCAGGACATGGACGCGCAGCGCGTCGTCCGGTCGCCCCTCGGAGGGGCGGTCCTCGGGCGGGACGGCGCAGACGAGGAGGTCCTCGCGTCGGCCCAGCAGCAGGACGGCGCCGCGCGGAGCCGCGCCCGCCAGGTACCTCACATTGGCGGGGCGGGAGATGAGCGCCGCGGTGCTGCCGGCCGCGTTGCAGCGCTCCCGTAGACGGGTTCGGCGGGACGCGTAGACCTCTGACATGACACGAGCGTAGGAGCGGTGGCCGGATTGTGCTGGCTGGAAGGGTGCCGTTCGGGGGACCGGGTGGGGCGAACGGTGGTATGCCGGGGCTCGGTCCCGCCCGTCACCACTTCGGGGGGCTGGCGATCGCCCTTGCCAGTACGTCGTCCAGGACCCTTGCCGTGGTCGGGACGTCCAGCTGGGAGTTGTCGATGATGGGCAGGCCGGAGCCGTACCAGCCCGCCATGCGGCCGTGGATGCGGGCCACCTCCTCGTCGGCGAGGCGGCGGTTGCCGGAGCGTTCGGCGTTGCGCTCCAGGACGACCTCCAGCCCGGGGAGCAGGACGACGGGCAGCAGACCGGGGCCCACATGGCGTTTCCAGCCGCCGAGGCCCACGGCCGGGCGGTCGGGGAAGATCGCGTCGTCCAGGATGCACGAGATGCCGTTGGCCAGGAAGTTGCGCGCGGCGAAGCCGCAGGTGCGGCGGGCCAGGCGGTACTGGGCCTCGGAGTGGTCGTTCCACCCCGACTGCGGGTCGGCGAAGCCCGAGCGGACCCATTCGCGTACGTCGTCGAGGCTGACGTGGGCGGTGGGCACCCGGCGGTGGTCGGCCCAGAACTTGGCGACGCTGGTCTTGCCGGCGCCCGCGGGGCCGATCAGCAGGACCGCGAGCGTCGTGGCCGTCGGGTCGGGGACGATCGGGGCGGGCGGCGCGCTGGGCATCGGGACCGGACCGCCGGGCGGCAGCGGGACGTGCCCGGTGGCGTCGGCGCCCTGCGGGACGGGGGCGTGGCCGGGGGCGGGCGGCGGCGGCACGGGCGGGATCGGCGGCTGGGGCGCGGGCGGGACGGGGCCCGAGGGAGCCCCCAGGTATCCCGGCTGGTGCGGGCCCGGGTGATGTGCGGCCGGCGACCAGCCGGCGGCCGGACCGTGCCCCGGCTGATGGGGCGGCGGCAGCGGAGAACCCACTGCGTGCTGCATCCGGTGCCACTCCGTCTCGTACAGGCAATTGGCGCTGGCTGTAGGGGTGCGGACCCCGTCTTCGCTACTGAACGGTACCGCCCCCGGCCATCGTTTGGTGAACGGCCGGGGGCGGTCCGAAGTGCCCGGTGTGGAAAGCGAATCGGGCGGAAGGGAAGCGGTCGGACTTACCCGGCCGTCCCGCGGCCGTGCCCGACCCGAGCCCCGGTCCTACTCGCCCACCTCGCCGTACGCGGCGAGCAGCACGGCCGGGTCGGGACCCTCGAGGACGGTCGGCTTGGCCAGGCCGTCCAGGACGATGAAGCGCAGCAGGTCGCCGCGGGACTTCTTGTCGACCTTCATGTTCTCCAGCAGCTTGGGCCACTGGTCGTGGCGGTAGTGCAGCGGCAGCCCCACGGCCTCGAGGACCGTGCGATGACGGTCGGCCGTGGCGTCGTCCAACCGGCCCGCCAGGCGGCCCAGTTCGGCGGCGAAGTGCATGCCCACCGAGACGGCCGCGCCGTGCCGCCACTTGTAGCGCTCGTTCTTCTCGATGGCGTGCGCCAGGGTGTGGCCGTAGTTGAGGATCTCCCGCAGGCCCGACTCCTTCAGGTCGGAGGACACGACGTCCGCCTTGACCCTGATGGAGCGTTCGATGAGCTCGGCGGTGTGCGGGCCCGCCGGGGTGCGGGCGGCCTCGGGGTCGGACTCGATGAGGTCGAGGATCGCCGGGTCGGCGATGAAGCCCGCCTTGATGATCTCGGCGAGCCCGGAGACGTAGTCGTTGACCGGGAGGGAGTCCAGCGCGGCCAGGTCGCACAGCACCCCGGCCGGCGGGTGGAAGGAGCCGACGAGGTTCTTGCCCTCGGCCGTGTTGATGCCGGTCTTGCCGCCGACGGCCGCGTCGACCATGGCGAGCACGGTGGTCGGGACGGCGATCCAGCGCACCCCGCGCAGCCAGGTCGCCGCGACGAACCCGGCGAGGTCGGTGGTCGAGCCGCCGCCGACGCCCACGACGACGTCGGTGCGGGTGAACCCGGACTGGCCGAGCGCCTTCCAGCAGTAGGCGGCGACCTCGGCGGTCTTGGCCTCCTCCGCGTTGGGCACCTGGATGGCGACCGCCTCGTAGCCCTGCTCGACCAGGTCGGCGCGCAGCGCGTCCCCGGTCTCGGCGAGCGCCTCGGGGTGGATGACGGCGACCCGCTTGACCCGGTCGCCGATCAGAGCGCCGAGTTCGCTCAGCAGCCGGCGTCCGACCAGGACCTCGTACGGCTCGGATCCCGCGCTGCCGCCGACCCGGATCCGCGTTACGGACTCGCTGCTCATGCTTCCTTCAACTCCAAAGCGTCCAGGGCGACTTGGGTGACCTCTTCGGCCGTACGGCCGTCCGTCGGCACCACGGCCGTGGCGACTCCCTCGTACAGATGGCGGCGGGCCTCCATCAGCTCGCGCCACTGCTTGCGCGGGTTGACGGCGAGCAGCGGGCGGGCCGCGTTGAGACCGGTGCGCTGAACGGCTTCCTCGACGTCCATGGACAGGTAGACCACGCGCTGTCCGGCCAGCAGGCCGCGCGTGTCCGCGTCCAGGATCGAGCCGCCGCCGAGCGCCAGGACGCCGTCGTGCTCGGCGAGCGCACGGTGCACGGCCTGCTTCTCGAGCGCGCGGAAGGCTTCCTCGCCGTCGTCGACGAAGATCTCCGCGATGCTGCGGCCCTGCTCGGCGACGATGTCGTCGTCGGTGTCCCGGTAGCCGACGCCGAGCCGCTCGGCCAGCAGCCCGCCGACGGTGGACTTGCCGACGCCCATCGGGCCGACCAGGACGACCAGCGGCCCGCTCATCGGATGCGCAGGTGGTCGAGGTACGAGCGCACGTTGCGGTGGGTCTCGGGGACGCTGTCGCCGCCGAACTTCTCCGCCACGGCGTCCGCCAGCACCAGCGCGACCATCGCCTCGGCGACGATCCCGGCGGCCGGGACCGCGCACACGTCGGAGCGCTGGTGGTGCGCCTGGGTGGCCTCGCCCGTGACGACGTCCACCGTCTGCAGGGCACGCGGCACGGTCGCGATCGGCTTCATGGCCGCCCGCACGCGCAGCAGCTCGCCCGTGGTCAGACCGCCCTCGGTGCCGCCGGAGCGACCGCTCGTGCGCCTGATGCCCTCGGGCGTGGTGACGATCTCGTCGTGCGCCTTCGAACCGGGCACGCGCGCGAGGTCGAAGCCGTCTCCGACCTCGACGCCCTTGATCGCCTGGATGCCCATCAGGGCGGCGGCGAGGCGGGCGTCCAGTCGGCGGTCCCAGTGCACGTGCGAGCCGAGGCCGACCGGGACGCCGTACGCGAGCACCTCGACGACGCCGCCGAGGGTGTCGCCGTCCTTGTGGGCCTGGTCGATCTCCGCGACCATCGCCTTCGACGCGTCCGCGTCCAGGCAGCGCACCGGGTCCTCGTCCAGCTTCTCGACGTCGGCGGGGGTGGGGTAGACGCCGTAGGGCGCCTTGGCGGCGGCCAGCTCCACCACGTGGGAGACGATCTCGATGCCGGCCGTCTCCTTCAGGTACGACCGGGCGACCGCGCCCAGCGCGACCCGGGCGGCCGTCTCACGCGCGGAGGCGCGCTCCAGGACGGGCCGGGCCTCGTCGAAGCCGTACTTCTGCATCCCGGCGAGGTCGGCGTGGCCGGGGCGCGGGCGGGTGAGCGGGGCGTTGCGGGCGAGGCCGGCGAGGATCTCCGGGTCGACCGGGTCGGCCGCCATGACCTGTTCCCACTTCGGCCACTCCGTGTTGCCCACCATGACCGCCACCGGCGAACCCATGGTGAGGCCGTGCCGGACGCCGCCGAGGAAGGTGACCTCGTCGCGTTCGAACTTCATGCGCGCGCCGCGCCCATAGCCGAGCCGCCGTCGCGCCAGGTGGTCGGCCACCATCTCCGTGGTGATCGGGACGCCGGCGGGAAGGCCCTCCAGCGTCGCGACAAGTGCGGGACCGTGGGATTCCCCCGCGGTCAGCCAACGCAGCCTGCTCAACGATGCTCCTCAGTACTCGCGCCCCGTGTGCCCTGCCGTACGCGCGTCCTCGCGTACGTCGTCGGCGTGACCTGGTGCGCGGCCCTGGCCCGCCGCCTCCGATCCTCCCACGTCCCGGCTCCGAAACCGGTCGCCGGTCCAGCAACCGGACGGCAGGAACCTGAAAGCTCCGCCTGGCGGGGCGCTCTTGCGGTCCGCCGCGGTCATGGTCTCCCGTGCGTCCGGCGGGCGGCGAGGGCGTGTTCGCCGGCCTTGCGCATGGCCTCCACGGGGGCCGGGGCGCGTCCGGTCATCTGCTCCACCTGGAGCACCGCCTGGTGCACGAGCAGGTCGAGCCCGCCGACGACGGCGCCGCCGAACATGGACCAGCGGGCGGCCAGCTCGGTCGGCCAGGGGTCGTAGAGCACGTCGAAGAGGGTGGCGGGGCGTTCCGGCACCGCGGCGGCGAGGGCGTCGGTGGCCTGGGCCGGGGTGGTCGCGACGACCAGCGGGAAGCGCAGGGCGTCGGCGGCGTCCGTCCAGTCCGCGATCCGGACCTCGACGTCGAGCCGCTCGCCCCACTGCCGCATCTCGGCGGCGCGGGCCGCGCTGCGCGCATAGGCGACGATCTCGCCGGTGCAGACCCTGGACAGGGCGGCCAGCGCGGAGGACGCGGTGGCGCCGGCGCCGAGGATCGCGGCCGAGTCGACCTGTTCGATCCCGCGCTCGCGCAGGGCGGCGACCATGCCGGGGATGTCGGTGTTGTCGCCGAGCCGTCGGCCGTCATCGGTGAGGACGAGGGTGTTGACGGCCTCGACGGAGGCCGCCGTCTCGCTGATCTCGTCGAGCAGCGGGATGACGGCACGCTTCAGCGGCATGGTCAGCGAGAGACCGGCCCACTCGGCGCCGAGCCCGTCGACGAAGGCGGGCAGGGCCGCCTCGTCGACGTCGAAGCGGTCGTAGGTCCAGCCGCCGAGTTCCAGCGCGTCGTACGCGGCGCGGTGCAGCGCCGGTGAGAGGGAGTGGGCGATGGGGCTGCCCAGTACCGCGGCCCGGCGGGCGTCAGTTGCCCGTGCTCTCATCGAACTTGTCCTTGAGTTTCAGGAATTCCTCGTGCGTCCTGGCGAATTCGGTCTTGCTCACGCCGTCGGTCGCCACGAAGTAGTACCAGCCGTCGTCGGTCGGATCCAGCGTCGCCTTGATCGCCACGTCGCCGGGATTTCCGATCGGGCCCGGCGGCAGGCCCTTGCGGGTGTAGGTGTTGTACGGGTCCTTGTTCTTGTTGATCTCCGACTCGCTGATTTCGATGTTGCTCTCGTTCTTCGCGTAGTTGAAGGTCGAGTCGAACTGCAGGAAGCCGTAGGTCTCGGGGTTCCCGAAATCGAGGCGGTTGTAGATGACCTCGGCCATCTTGCGGTAGTCGTCGCTGGTCTTGCCCTCGGCCTGGACAAGGCTGGCGACCGTGATCACCTGCAGCGGACTGTCGAGTTTGAGCGCCTTGGCCTTGGCCTCGAGGTCGTACCCGGCGTACGCCTCGTTGGCGCGGGCGATCATCGACTTGAGGACCGCCTCCGGCTTCATGCCCTTGGCCGCGCCGTAGGTGCCGGGCAGGAGGAAACCCTCCAGCGGGTCCTTGATGTCATCGTTGTCATTCGCCCACTTGGGCAGCCCGAGCGTCTTGAACTTGCTTTCCGCGACTTTTCTGGTGGTACCGGCGGAAAGGCCGAGTTTCGTGTCGATGACCTTGTAGACGGCGATATTGCGCTGGCCGGGCGTGACCACCACATTGGCCTGGCTCTTCGGGTCGAGCATCATCGCGACGGCGCTCTTCGCGGACATCTCCTTCTTCAGGATGTACGCGCCCGCCTGGATGCCGTCCGCTTCGGAATTGCTCGTGAACGCGGAGACGAACGCGTCCACGCTCTTCACGACCCCGGCGTCCTTCAGCAGCCGGCCGATGGCGGCGCCGCCGGAGCCCTTGGGAACCTCCACGCTCACGGACTCGGCTGTGCCGTCGCCCGCGTAGTCCGGAGCCGCGCCGTAACGATTCTGGTAGAAGTCGTAGCCGAAGTAGCCGACGCCTGCGATGCCCCCGCCGAACACCAGCACGACGACCAGACAGGCACAACCGCTGCGGCTCTTCTTGGTCTTCGTGGCCTTGGCGCCTTTGCCGCCCCGGCCCCGCCGACTCCCGGGCTCCGCCTCGTCGTCGTCCTCGTCGTCCTCGGCCCCGCCGCCCGCGAAGAAGGCGTGCTCGCCCTGGTCCGGACCGGGATCCCAGTCGGGTTTCTGCTCCGACTCGGCATCCGGCGCCGCTTCGGGCGCGGGATCCGGTTCGGGCTCGGCACGCCGCCGGGCGGGCGGCTCCGGAGGCGGGTAGGCGTCCGGGGTGCCGTAGAAGTCGGGCTGCTGCGCGCCGTAGGCCGCGGCCTGCTGGCCGTAGGGGTCACCGGGGTCGGCCGCGTACGGGACATGGGCATGCGTGCCCGTGCCGTCCCAGCCGCCCTCCTGGTAACCCTCGTGGTAGGCCTGCTGGTTCGGGTCGACGTACTGCTGCCCGCCCTGGTCGACGTACTGCTGCTGGTCGTAGCCCTGGTACTGCGGGTCGTACTGCTGCTGCTCGTACTGTTGTTGGTCGTACTGCTGCTGGTCGTACTGCTGCGCCTGTCCGTGGCCCCAGTCGCCGTACTCCGGCTGCTGAGGCTGCTGCTGCGGGTAGTGGTGCTGCTGCTGGCCGCCGTAGGCAGGCTGATGACCCGTGGGGGCCTGCTGCCCTTCCCATCCGCCGTCCCCGAACAACGGGTCCTCCGGATGCCACGGTTCGGAGCCTGGGCCCCGGCCATACTCAGTCATCGATCCCCTAGAGCCGCGAGGCGGCGATCACGCGGCCTTCACGGGCCCGTCACCGTTCCGCCTCTCTCTGTGCGGCGACTGTTCGAACAGCACCGCATCGCGCGGAACGTTACCGTATCGCGATCAGATGACCACTTCGACGCCCTCGCCCGGTGCTTTACCTGACACCCGTTCGGATTCCAGTGCCTGCTGAAGGATGATCACAGCGGCTGCCTGGTCGATGACCGCACGGCCCTTCTTCGACTTCACGCCCGAGGCGCGCAGTCCCTGACTGGCCGTCACGGTCGTCATCCGCTCGTCGACGAGCCGCACCGGCACCGGCGCGATGCCCTTCGCAAGCTCCTGGGCGAAGCCGCGAACCTTTACCGCGGCCGGGCCCTCGCCCCCCTTGAGCGAACGCGGAAGACCCACGACGACCTCGATCGGCTCGTACTCCTCGACCAGTTGCCGAAGGCGGCGATGAGCTGCCGGAAGATCCCGGCCGGGGACCGTCTCCACCGGAGTCGCGAGGATCCCGTCGGGGTCGCACGAGGCGACCCCGATCCGGGCGTCCCCGACGTCGATCGCGAGTCGACGGCCCTTGCGCATCGGGTGACTCACTTGGCCGTTTCCGCCACGAGCCGCTCGACCGCGTCGACGGCCTCGCCGACGGCGGCCGGGTTCTGGCCGCCGCCCTGGGCGACGTCCGGCTTGCCGCCACCGCCGCCGCCGAGGGTCTTGGCGGCCGTGCGGACCAGCTCGCCGGCCTTGAGACCGCGCTCGCGGGCGGCCTCGTTGGTGGCGATGACCGTCAGCGGCTTGCCGTTGTTGACCGTGAACAGGGCGACCACGGCGGCCCGGCCGCCCTGGATGCGACCGCGCACGTCGAGGACCAGCTTGCGCAGGTCGTCGGGGGCGGTGCCGTCCGGGACCTGACCGGTGACGACGGCGATCCCGCGGACGTCCTTGGCGGACTCCACAAGACCGGCGGCGGCCTGGAGCACCTTCTCCGCGCGGAACTTCTCGATCTCCTTCTCGGCGTCCTTCAGCTTGCCGAGCATGGCGGAGACCCGCTCCGGGAGCTCCTCCGGACGACCCTTGATCAGCTCCTGGAGCTGGGCGACGACCGTGTGCTCACGGGCGAGGAAGTTGTAGGCGTCGACGCCGACGAGGGCCTCGATCCGGCGCACGCCCGAGCCGATCGACGACTCGCCGAGCAGCTTCACCAGACCCAGCTGGGAGGTGTTGTGCACATGGGTGCCGCCGCACAGCTCCTTGGAGAAGTCGCCGATGGTCACCACGCGGACCCGCTCGCCGTACTTCTCGCCGAACTCGGCGATGGCGCCCTGCTTCTTGGCCTCGTCGATGCCCATGACGTCGGCGCGGACGTCCAGATCGCGGGCGAGCACCTCGTTGATCTTCTGCTCGACGTCGGTCATCACGGCCGTCGGAACGGCGGCCGGGGAGCCGAAGTCGAAGCGGAAGCGGCCGGGCTGGTTCTCGGAACCGGCCTGGGCGGCCGTCGGGCCGAGCGCGTCGCGCAGGGCCTGGTGGGTGAGGTGGGTGGCCGAGTGGGCGCGGGCGATGGCGGTGCGGCGACGGGAGTCGATCGAGGCGTGCACCAAATCGCCGACGGTCACCTCGCCGACCTGGACGACGCCCTTGTGGACGTAGACGCCCGGGACCGGCTTCTGGGTGTCGCGGATCTCGACGACGGCGCCGGAGCCCACCTTGATACGACCGGTGTCACCGATCTGACCGCCGCCCTCGGCGTAGAACGGGGTGCGGTCGAGGACGATCTCGACCTCGTCGCCCTCGGTGGCGGCCGGGGAGGAGACGCCGTCGACGAGGATCCCGACGACCGTGGACTCGCCCTCGGTGTCCGAGTAGCCGAAGAACTCGGTCTCGCCGGCCTTGTCGGCGATCTCCCGGTAGGCGCCGGTCCCGGCGTGGCCGGTCTTCTTGGCCTGGGCGTCGGCCTTGGCGCGCTCCCGCTGCTCCTTCATCAGACGGCGGAAGCCGTCCTCGTCCACGGACAGCCCCTGCTCGGCGGCCATCTCGAGGGTGAGGTCGATCGGGAAGCCCCAGGTGTCGTGGAGCAGGAACGCCTTGTCGCCGGCCAGGACACTGCCACCGGACTGCTTGGTCTCGGTGACGGCGGTGTCGAGGATGTTGGTGCCGGCCTTCAGCGTCTTGAGGAAGGCGTTCTCCTCGGCGACGGCGACCTTCTCGATGCGCTCGCGGTCGGTGATCAGCTCCGGGTACTGCTGGCCCATCATGCCGATCACGGTGTCGATGAGGTCCAGGACGACCGGGCCGGCAGCGCCGAGCAGGCGCATGTTGCGGATGGCGCGGCGCATGATCCGGCGCAGCACATAGCCGCGGCCCTCGTTGCCGGGGGTGACGCCGTCGCCGATGAGCATCACGGAGGTGCGCATGTGGTCGGTGACCACGCGCAGCGAGACGTCCGAGTCGTGGGCCTTGCCGTACTCGACGCCGGTCAGCTCGGTGGCCTTCTTGATGACGGCCATGGAGGTGTCGATCTCGTACATGTTCTGCACGCCCTGCAGAATCATGGCGAGGCGCTCCATGCCGAGGCCCGTGTCGATGTTCTTGCTCGGCAGGTCGCCCAGGATCTCGAAGTTGTCCTTGCCGATGCCCTCGCCGCGCTCGTACTGCATGAAGACGAGGTTCCAGATCTCCACGTACCGCTCGTCGTTGACGGCGGGGCCGCCCTCGACACCGAACTCGGGGCCGCGGTCGTAGTTGATCTCGGAACAGGGTCCGCAGGGTCCGGGGACGCCCATGGACCAGTAGTTGTCCTTCATGCCGAGGCGCTGGATGCGCTCCTTGGGCACGCCGACGACCTCGTGCCAGATGCGCTCGGCCTCGTCGTCGTCCAGGTAGACGGTGATCCAGAGCCGCTCCGGGTCCAGGCCGTAACCACCCTTGTCCTGGGGGCTGGTGAGCAGCTCCCAGGCGTACTTGATGGCGCCTTCCTTGAAGTAGTCGCCGAAGGAGAAGTTGCCGCACATCTGGAAGAACGTGCCGTGGCGGGTGGTCTTGCCGACCTCTTCGATGTCGGGCGTGCGCACGCACTTCTGCACGCTGGTGGCGCGCGACCACGGCGGCTTGACCTCACCGAGGAAGTACGGCTTGAAGGGGACCATGCCGGCCGGGACGAGGAGCAGAGTCGGGTCGTCCGCGATGAGCGACGCCGAAGGGACGACGGTGTGCCCGCGCTCCTCGTAGAAGCTCAGCCAGCGGCGGCGAATCTCGGCCGACTCCATCAGTGGTCCTCATTCCGGTCGTACGGGTACGTCGTGGTCTCGACGTACGTCGTGTGCTTGCTGTTCTCGATGGCGGCGTACCGCCGGGGGCCGGGGAGTGCGGGGTCCTCGTGGATGCCGAGCGCGTCCTCGAGTTCCGCCTCCCGCTGCGCCATGTTGTCGCGGACGTCGAGCGCGAAGCCGACCGCTCGGTCCTTGAGGCGTGCTCCCGTCTCGAGCGCCTTGTTGGCCGCGGTCGCGGCGAGGCTCTCGGGGGTCAGCTGCCTGAGCTTGCGGTTGACCTTGGTGGTGGCCCAGACACCGGCGGCGACGCCCGTGGTGAACCAGAAGGTGCGGCGGAACATCGCTGGTCTCAGTCCCTCTTTCCACGGAGCTTGCGCTTCTCCCGCCGGGAGACCGTACGGCCCACGATCACGGTGCGCCGGGGCTCCCTGGCGGGCGCGTCGTCCTTGCGGCCCAGGGCGCGGCGGACGCCGTACCCGAAGGCGGCGACCTTCACCAGGGGGCCGCCGAAGGTGGAGGCGACGGTCGTCGAGAGCGCGGAGGCGTTCGACGTGACCTCCTGAACATCGGAGGCGATGGAGTCGACCCGGTCGATCTGGGTCTGTGCGGAGCGCACCGCCGCGGAGGCATCGGCCAGCAGCGGGACGGCCTGCTCGGTCACGTCCGCGACCAGCTTGGTGGTCGCCCTGAGCGTCTGGGCCAGCCTCGCCAGCGCGACGGCCAGGAAGGAGACCAGGATCGCCCAGAAGACGGCCACCAGGATCCCGGCCACTTCTCCACCGGACACCTGGCACTCTCCTTGCAGTGATGTCACCTATCTCTGGCGCTGAGCCTATCGCGCCGGACCCGGCGTTCCGTACCGGATTAGGGGTGTGCGAAGGCCCGCCGTCGCCCGCCCCGAGGGGCAGGCGGCCGGCGGGCCTTTGCGGAGATCAGCGAGCGTAGTACTCGACGACGAGCTGCTCGTCGCAGATCACCGGGATCTCCTTGCGGTTCGGCTCGCGGTCCAGGCGGAAGGCCAGGGCGCGGAGGTTCACCTGGAGGTAGCGCGGGGTCTCGCCGTCGGGGGCGAAGCCGCCCTCACGGGAGATGGAGAAGAGGGTCTTCTCGCGGCTGCGCTCACGGACCATCACGACGTCGTCGGGCTTGACGCGGAAGGACGGCTTGTCGACCTTCTGGCCGTTGACCTCGATGTGGCCGTGGACGACCATCTGGCGGGCCTGGTAGATCGTGCGGGCGATGCCCGAACGCAGGACCAGCGCGTCGAGACGGCGCTCGAGCTCGATGATCAGGGCCTCACCGGTCTTGCCCTGGACCTTGGAGGCACGCTCGTAGGCGCGCACGAGCTGGCGCTCGGACACGTCGTACTGCGCGCGCAGACGCTGCTTCTCGAGCAGACGGACCTTGTAGTCCGAGTTCTGCTTGCGGCCGCGGCCGTGCTCGCCCGGCGGGTAGGGGCGGGCCTCGAAGTACTTGACGGCCTTCGGGGTCAGCGCGATGCCGAGGGCACGCGACTTCTTGACCTTGGGGCGGGACTGATTCGCCACTGTGTTCTTCTCTTTCCTGAATTTCCGGCTTGTCAGGGTTAAGGGAGGTCGCATCCGCAGCCGGGGAAACCCGCCGGTCCGCAAGGGACCTGTCGGGCAGCCGCTCCCCTTGGTCTGGGCACATACGTGCAGCACGCGAGTTGCCCACCGACCGTTCCCGGAGCTCCGGGTGGTGGTGGGCTGCCCGCGACACCGTTCGACCGGTGCGCGACGCTCCTGGAGCCGATCCATGGACCAGGGATCCGAGGATCGGGGCTCCGGCTGACTGTCCTGTTCTGACGGCACAGGACGCAGCACTTCGGACGAGTCTACAGGGTGCTCAGGAGCCCTTGCGACCGAGGCGCTGTCTGGTCCACTCGACCGCGTCCGCGTAGCGGGCCTCGGCGCCGTGCCGGGTGGGCGCGTAGTACTCCCGGCCGTCGATCGCGTCCGGCGCGTACTGCTGAGCGGCGATGCCCTCGGGCAGGTCGTGCGGATACACGTACCCCTGGGCGTGCCCCAGCTTGGCGGCGCCCTTGTAGTGCCCGTCCCGCAGATGCGGCGGGACGGGCCCGGCCAGTCCCTTGCGGACGTCGTCCAGGGCGGCGCCGATCGCCGTCGTCGCGGCGTTGGACTTGGGGGCCAGGGCGAGCGCGATGGTGACGTGGCTGAGGGTGAGGGCGGCCTCGGGGAAGCCGATCATGGCGACGGCCTGGGCGGCGGCCACCGCGAGGGGCAGGGCGCCCGGATCGGCGAGGCCGATGTCCTCGCTGGCGGAGATCATCAGCCGGCGGGCGATGAAGCGGGGGTCCTCGCCGGCCTCGATCATGCGGGCCAGGTAGTGCAGGGCCGCGTCGACGTCCGAACCGCGGATGGACTTGATGAGGGCGCTGGCGACGTCGTAGTGCTGGTCGCCGTCGCGGTCGTACTTCACCGCCGCCCGGTCGACCGTCTGCTCCAGCGTCTTGAGGCTGATCTCGGGCTCGTCCTGGTCGAGGGCGGCGCCGGCGGCCGCCTCCAGGGCCGTCAGGGCGCGGCGGGCGTCGCCGCCGGCGATGCGCAGGAGGTGGGCCTCGGTGTCCTCGGGGAGCGTGACGGCGCTCTTCAGGCCGCGGTCGTCGGCCAGCGCCCGCCGGACGAGGTCGCGGAGGTCGCCGTCCGTGAGGGGTTCGAGGGTGAGCAGGAGCGAGCGGGAGAGGAGCGGCGAGATGACCGAGAAGTACGGGTTCTCGGTGGTCGCCGCGATCAGCGTCACCCAGCGGTTCTCGACGGCCGGCAGGAGGGAGTCCTGCTGGGCCTTGCTGAAGCGGTGGATCTCGTCGAGGAAGAGGACGGTCTCCTTGCCGAAGCCGCCGATGGCGCGGCGGGCGCCGTCGATGACCGCGCGGACCTCCTTGACGCCCGCGGTGATCGCCGACAGCTCCACGAACCGCTTGTCGGTGGCCTTGGAGACGACGTACGCCAATGTCGTCTTCCCGGTGCCGGGCGGGCCCCAGAGGATCACCGAGGAGGGGCCGGCCGGGCCCTTGCCGCCGTCGCCGACCAGGCGGCGCAGGGGTGAGCCCGGCTTCAGCAGGTGCTGCTGGCCCACCACCTCGTCGAGGGTGCGCGGGCGCATCCGGACCGCCAGGGGGCTCCCGGCGGGGTCCTTCTCCTGGCGTTCTTCGGCTGCGGCGGTGAACAGGTCGGGCTCCACACGTCGGAGCCTACGTCAGGGGTCCGACAGTCCCGCCGGGCACCTTGTCCGCCGCCGGGCTCAGGCCCAGAGGTCGGCGCCCCAGCGGGTCAGGATCAGCATGCCGATGATGCCGACGTGGGTGGCCGGCAGGACCCAGGTGAACTCGCCGAAGAACCGCTTCAGCCAGCTCGGGGCGGGCAGGAAGTCGTTGCGCACGTTGAACGAGGTGACGTACCAGAACATGGTGATCGTCGCGACCCAGGCCAGCGAGCACCACAGGCACAGGGCGTTGATCTTGTACAGGGACTGGTACTGCAGCCAGGTGCAGAAGACCACGCCGAAGAGCGTGCCGAAGTTGAAGGTCAGCCAGTACCAGCGCGGGAAGGCGGCCCGGGTCAGCAGGCTCATGCCCACGCAGATCACGATGCCGTACGCGACGAGGCCGAGCATCGGGTTGGGGAAGCCGAAGACGGCGGCCTGCTTGCTCTCCATGACGCTGCCGCAGCTGATGATCGGGCTGATGCTGCAGCTGGGCGTGAAGCTCGTGCCGGCGACCTTGGCCTCGAGGATCTTGAACTTGTCGATCGTGATGACCCACGCGGCGAGCAGACCGGCCGCGCCGGTGATCAGCAGCAGGATCGCGAACGCACGGCTGCCGCCCACCGTCCGGGGCTCGGTCGCGGCGACGCGCTCGGGCTCGGACTCCGTGGAGACGTCTTTGACTGTCGTCTTGCTCATCACGCCGATCCGTCACTTGAGAGTTGGACCATCTTCGGGCAGGGGCCATTGTGCCGCACGAGGCCGTCCGTCCACCGTTCGGTGGACATAAGGACGTACGTGCGGCAGCCGCCGGGCGTTCGGTTCCGGCCACCTGCCGAAACCGATGACGCCCGGCGTGCGGCGGGGGGCTAACCCAGCCTCGACTCCAGTTCTGCCACGATCTCGTTGACGCCGATCGCCGTCTGCTCCCCGGACTGCATGTCCTTGAGCTGGACGACGCCCTCGGTGAGGTCGCGTTCGCCCGCGACGATCGTGTAGCGGGCACCGCTGCGGTTGGCGCTCTTCATCGCGCCCTTGAGCCCCTTGGCGCCGTAGGAGAAGTCGGCGGCGACGCCGAGCTTGCGCAGCTCGGTGACCTTCGTGAAGAGCACCCGGCGGGCCTCCTCGCCCAGCGGGACCGCGAACACGGAGGTCGAGGCGGGCAGCTCCAGCTCCACGCCCTCCGCCTCCAGTGCCAGCACCGTGCGGTCGACGCCCAGGGCCCAGCCCACCGAGGGCAGCGCGGGGCCGCCGAGCATCTCGGAGAGGCCGTCGTAGCGGCCGCCGCCGCCCACCGCGGACTGGGAGCCCAGTCCGTCGTGGACGAACTCGAAGGTCGTACGGGTGTAGTAGTCCAGGCCCCGCACCAGCTTCGGGTCGTCCTCGAAGGCGACGCCGGCCGCGGTGATCAGCTCACGGACCTCCTCGTGGTACGCCTTGCAGGCGTCGCACAGGTAGTCGCGCAGCAGCGGGGCGTCGCCGAGCTGCTTCTGCACCGACTCGCGCTTGTCGTCGAGCACCCGGAGCGGGTTGATCTCGGCGCGGCGCAGCGTGTCCTCGTCGAGGTCCAGGCCCCGCAGGAAGGTCTGCAGCGCCTCCCGGTACACCGGACGGCACTCCTTGTCGCCCAGCGAGTTGAGCAGGATGCGGAAGTTCCTGAGGCCCAGCGTGCGGTACGCCTGGTCGGCCAGGATGATCAGCTCGGCGTCCAGCGCCGGGTCCTCCGCGCCGATCGCCTCGGCGCCGACCTGGGAGAAGTGCCGGTAACGGCCCTTCTGGGGGCGCTCGTAGCGGTAGTACGAGCCGGAGTACCAGAGCTTGACCGGCAGGTTGCCCGTCTTGTGCAGGTTGGCCTCGAGGGCGGCGCGCAGCACGGAGGCCGTGCCCTCGGGGCGCAGCGCGAGCTTGTCGCCGCCCTTGGTCTCGAAGGCGTACATCTCCTTCGTCACGATGTCGGTCGACTCGCCGACACCGCGCGCGAACAGCTCGACGTTCTCGAAGCCGGGCGTTTCGACGTAGCCGTAGCCGGAGTTGCGCAGCGGCGCGGCGATCGCCTCGCGGACGGCCAGGTACTTGGCGCTGTCCGGCGGAATCAGGTCGTACGTGCCCTTGGGGGCCTGAAAGGTACTCACGGAAGGTCTCTCGTCACATTCCTCGTCGGGGAGGGGTGGGCGAACCCGCTCCCTGGCCGCCGGCCGCCACCTGCCGCAGATACGGGTTGGCGGCGCGCTCCTGGCCGATGGTCGTCTGGGGGCCGTGGCCGGACAGCACCACGGTCGAGTCCTCGAGCGGCAGGCACACGCGGGCCAGCGAGTCGAGCATCTCGGCCATGTCGCCGCCGGGCAGGTCGGTGCGTCCGATGGAGCCGGCGAACAGCAGATCCCCGGAGAAGAAGACCGAGGGGATCTCGGTCGTCTCGGGCATCCGGAAGGTCACCGACCCCCTGGTATGGCCCGGTGCGTGCGCGACGGAGAACTCCAGGCCCGCCAGGTCCAGCCGGACGCCGTCGGTCAACTCCCGGACGTCGTCCGGCTCCCCCACGGTCAGCTCGCCCATCAGCGGCATCCCGATGGACCGGCCCAGCGCCTTCTCGGGGTCGCTCATCATGTAGCGGTCCTCGGGGTGGATCCAGGCGGGCACGTCGTGCGCGCCGCACACCGGGACGACCGAGGCCACATGGTCGATGTGGCCGTGGGTGAGGACGACGGCGACGGGCTTCAGCCGATGCTTCGCAATCGCTTCCTCGACTCCGGGGGCCGCCTGGTGGCCCGGGTCGATGATCACGCACTCCTCGCCCGCGGCGGGGGCGACGAGATAACAGTTCGTCCCCCAGGCGCCGGCGGGGAACCCGGCAATGAGCACGATCGTCCTTCGTTTGTGTCGATACGCGTGGGCTTCTGGCGGCTGCGCCAGTGGTCAGAGCCTACCGGCGCTGCCGTTTCCTCAGCGAACCCATATACGGTACGGGACACACGCAGGCTGTCGGCTCACAAGACGCACGCGTCCCAGTCGACGTACGAGACGCACGAGGAGAAAACCCGGTGGTCACCCAGGAACAGCGGAAGCGTCAGCTCGCCCGGGAGAAGTTCTTGCGGCAGCAGCAGCGGCGCACCAGCGCCCGGCGCAAGGCGCGTGTACGCAACTCGGTGATCGCGTCGGTGCTCGGCGTGATCATCATCGGCAGCCTGGCGCTGTACACGACGGGCGTGCTGAAGGACGACGACGACAAGGCGAACGCGAGCTCGGAGACGACGCCGTCCGCGACGCCCAGCGCCGCGAAGGACCCGTGCGAGAAGGCCGCCGCCGGCGCGATCAAGACGGAGACCTGGAAGAAGGAGCCGACGGTCACCATCGATGCGTCGGCGAAGTACACGATGACGCTGGCGACCACGTGCGGTGACATCGGCATAGCTCTGAAGGCGAAGGCCGCGCCGCACACGGTGAACTCGTTCAGCTTCCTCGCCGGCAAGGGCTACTTCGACCACACCAAGTGCCACCGGCTCACCACCAACGGCATCTACGTGCTGCAGTGCGGCGACCCGACGGGCCAGGGCAGCGGCGGTCCGGGCTACACCATTCCGGACGAGAACCTGAAGGACACCAGCCTCAAGGACAACGTCTACCCGGCGGGCACGGTCGCGATGGCCAACACCGGTCAGGCGCACACCGGCGGCAGCCAGTTCTTCCTCGTCTACCAGGACAGTCAGCTGCCGCCCAGCTACACGCCGTTCGGCACGGTGTCGGCCGACGGCATGAAGGTTCTGCAGAAGATCGCCGCCGCGGGCGAGAACACCGGCGCCGGTGACGGAGCCCCGAACGCGACGGTCGTGATCAACAAGGCGACGGTCACGAAATCCTGACGACGGCCTGAAGACAACCTGACGACAAGGGGCGGTCAACTGCGCAATTTCGGTCGCGCTGGATGCGGACAGGCGGCCCGCCGGTCGCCTATGTTGGCCGTGACGAAACTGTGGACGATGCCCAGGGGCGCTGAAGCCCCTCGGAGGCATCATGTGGAGGAGGCGCTGTGAGCAGCGACCCGTGGGGCCGCGTCGACGAGACGGGGACCGTGTACGTGCGTACGGCCGACGGCGAGCAGGTGGTCGGTTCCTGGCAGGCAGGCTCCCCCGAGGAAGCACTGGCCTACTTCGAGCGCAAGTACGAGGGCCTGGTTGTCGAGATCGGCCTCCTCGAGAAGCGAGTGCAGACCACCGATCTGTCGGCCAAGGACGCGCAGGTCGCGATCGACCACATCCGCGAGCAGGTCGACGCGCACCACGCGGTCGGCGATCTCCAGGCGCTGAAGGACCGGCTGGACAAGCTGGTGGCGACCGTCGAGTCGCGCCGCGAGGAGCGCAAGCAGCAGCGCGCCAAGCAGTCCGACGAGGCCCGCAAGGCCAAGGAGGACCTCGTCACCGAGGCGGAGCAGCTGGCGCAGTCCGACCAGTGGCGGGCCGCCGGTGAGCGGCTGCGCTCCCTGGTGGACACCTGGAAGGGTCTGCCGCGGCTGGACCGCAAGTCGGACGACGAGCTGTGGCACCGCTTCTCGCACGCCCGCTCGGCGTTCTCCAAGCGCCGCAAGGCGCACTTCGCGCAGCTGGACGCGCAGCGCGAGGACGCCCGTCGGATCAAGGAGCGGCTGGTCTCCGAGGCCGAGGGGCTGTCCGGCTCCACGGACTGGGGTCCTACGGCGGCGCGCTACCGCGAGCTGATGGCGGAGTGGAAGGCGGCGGGCCGCGCCCAGCGCGAGCACGAGGACGACCTGTGGAACCGCTTCCGCGGCGCGCAGGACGTGTTCTTCGCCGCCCGCAGCTCGGTGTTCGCCGAGCGGGACGCGGAGCAGACGGAGAACCTGAAGCTCAAGGAGGAACTGGCCGAGGAGGCCGAAAAGCTTCTGCCGGTCGGGGAGCTGAAGGCGGCGCGTGCCGCGTTCCGTTCGATCAACGAGCGCTGGGAGGCCATCGGCCATGTCCCGCGGGACGCCCGGCCGAAGATCGAGGGCCGGATGCACGCCGTGGAGCGGGCGATCCAGGAGTCCGAGGAGGCCGAGTGGCGCCGGACGAACCCGGAGGCACGCGCGCGTGCCGCGGGTCTGACCGGTCAGCTCCAGGCCGCCGTGGACAAGCTGAAGACGCAGATCGAGCAGGCCCGTGCCCAGGGCAACTCCGCGAAGGCCGACAAGCTGGAGCGGGAGCTCGAGGGCCGTCAGGCGCTGCTGGACCAGGCGCTGAAGGGCCTGGAGGAGTTCGGCGGCTGACACCAGCCATGTGAGAGGCCCCCGTACATCGTGTACGGGGGCCTCTCACGTGTTCCGGCGCTGCGGCGCTCCGGCTACGGCCGGCGCGCCGACGTCACCCGGTACACGTCGTAGACGCCCTCGACGCCGCGTACGGCCTTCAGGACGTGGCCCAGGTGCTTGGGGTCGCCCATCTCGAAGGTGAAGCGGGAGGTGGCCACCCGGTCGCGGGAGGTCTGGACCGCCGCGGAGAGGATGTTGACGTGCTGGTCGGACAGGACCCTGGTGACGTCCGAGAGAAGGCGGGAGCGGTCGAGGGCCTCGACCTGGATGGCGACCAGGAAGACCGAGGACTGCGTCGGCGCCCACTCGACCTCGAGGATGCGCTCCGGCTCGCGGGAGAGTGACTCCACGTTGACGCAGTCGCTGCGGTGAACCGATACGCCACTACCGCGCGTGACGAATCCGATGATCGGGTCGCCGGGGACGGGCGTACAACAGCGGGCCAGCTTGACCCACACGTCGTCGACGCCCTTGACGACGACACCGGGGTCCTGGTTGCTGCGCCGCTTGCGGCCGCGGGTGCGGGACGGCGGGACCGCCTCGTCGATCTCCTCGGTGGCCGCCTCCTCGCCGCCGAGCGCCTGCACCAGCTTCTGCACGACGTTCTGCGCGGCCACATGGCCCTCGCCGATCGCCGCGTACAGCGAGGAGATGTCCGGGTAGCGCATCTCGTGCGCCAGCGTGACCAGCGAGTCGCCGGTGAGGATGCGCTGGATCGGCAGGTTCTGCTTGCGCATCGCGCGCGCGATGGCGTCCTTGCCCTGCTCGATCGCCTCGTCCCGGCGCTCCTTGGAGAACCAGGCTCTGATCTTGTTGCGGGCGCGCGGCGACTTGACGAAGTTCAGCCAGTCCCGGGACGGTCCGGCCCCGGCCGCCTTGGAGGTGAAGACCTCCACCAGGTCGCCGTTGTCCAGGGTCGACTCCAGCGGCACGAGACGGCCGTTGACGCGGGCTCCTATGGTGCGGTGGCCCACCTCGGTGTGCACCGCGTACGAGAAGTCCACGGGCGTGGCGCCGGCCGGCAGCGCTATCACGTCGCCCTTCGGCGTGAAGACGAAGACCTCGTTGCGCGACAGGTCGAAGCGCAGGGACTCCAGGAACTCGCCGGGGTCCTCGGTCTCCTTCTGCCAGTCGAGGAGCTGGCGCAGCCACGCCATGTCGTTGAGGTGGTCGTCCTTGCCGGTGGTCCGCGGCTGGTCCGAGCGCACCTTGGAGGCGCCGGCGACGGCCTCCTGCTTGTACTTCCAGTGCGCGGCGATGCCGTACTCGGCGCGGCGGTGCATGTCGAAGGTGCGGATCTGCAGCTCGACCGGCTTGCCGTTGGGGCCGATGACCGTGGTGTGCAGCGACTGGTACATGTTGAACTTGGGCATCGCGATGTAGTCCTTGAACCGGCCGGGGACCGGGTTCCAGCGCGCGTGCACCGTGCCGAGGGCCGCGTAGCAGTCGCGGACGGTGTCCACGAGGACGCGGATGCCCACCAGGTCGTAGATCTCCGCGAAGTCACGGCCGCGGACGATCATCTTCTGGTAGACGCTGTAGTAGTGCTTCGGGCGGCCGGTGACGGTCGCCTTGATGCGGGCGGCCCGCAGATCGGCCTGGACCTCGTCGGTCACTATGGCCAGATACTCGTCACGCTTCGGTGCCCTCTCGGCCACCAGCCGGACGATCTCGTCGTACATCTTGGGGTAGAGGATCGCGAAGGCGAGGTCCTCCAGCTCCCACTTGATGGTGTTCATGCCCAGGCGATGGGCGAGCGGCGCGTAGATCTCGAGGGTCTCGCGCGCCTTCTTCTCCTGCTTCTCGCGCTTGAGGTAGCGCATGGTGCGCATGTTGTGCAGCCGGTCGGCGAGCTTGATCACCAGGACGCGCGGGTCCTTGGCCATCGCGACGACCATCTTGCGCACGGTCTCGGCCTGCGCGGCCTCGCCGAACTTGACCTTGTCCAGCTTGGTGACGCCGTCGACGAGCAGGGCGACCTGGTCGCCGAAGTCGCGGCGCAGGTCCTCCAGGCCGTACTCGGTGTCCTCGACGGTGTCGTGCAGCAGGCCCGCCATGAGCGTGGCCGGGTCCATGCCCAGTTCGGCGAGGATCGTGGTCACCGCGAGCGGGTGGGTGATGTACGGGTCGCCGCTCTTGCGCTTCTGGCCGCGGTGCCAGCGCTCGGCCACCTGGTAGGACTTCTCGATCTGGCGCAGCGTCGCCGTCTCGATCTTGGGGTCGTTGCTGCGCACTATCCGCAGCAGCGGCTCCAGGACCGGGTTGTACGGGTTCTGGCGCTGCACGCCTAGGCGGGCGAGGCGGGCCCGGACGCGGTTGGAGGAGCCGGAGCGAGGGGTCTGCTGAGCGGCGGCCGGGCGGGCGGCGGGCGCGGTCGAGGAGCGCTCGGGCGAGTCCGGCTTGGGGCGTGCCTGCTCGGCCGGCTTGTCGACGGGCGCGGAGCGGTCGTGCTCGACCGGCCCACGGCTGTCGTCCTTCGCGTGCGGCGCGGGCGTGGCCGCGGGCGCCGAGGCGGACTCGGGCTTGGCGGCTGTCAGGTGCTGGGCCTCGTCTGGCAAGAGGGCTCCTCGTGCGCGATCCGGGTCCCCCGGTCAGGTTCCGGAGGACCCATCGTAGCGATCCTGGGCTGAAGGATCGCCTTCAGGCCGATGTGAGGGCCGTATATCGGAGAAACGCAAGGGGCGGGCACCGGATTCCTCCGGGCCCGCCCGCTTGGCGTACGGCGGTTTTCGGACCGTGCTCAGATTCTTGAGACTGTGCTCAGATCGTGAGCAACGCCTCCAGGGGCGCCCCGTCGAGAGCCGCCTCCAGCCGGGGACGACCGCCCAGGAAGCCCAGCTCCATCAGGACGGCGACGCCCGCGACCTCGGCGCCCGCGCGATGGATGAGCTGGATCGACGCCTCGGCGGTGCCGCCGGTGGCGAGGACGTCGTCGACGATCAGCACACGGTCGCCGGGGTTGAGGTCCTCCGCGTGCACCTCGATCTCGGCCGAGCCGTACTCCAGGTCGTAGGCCTGGCCGAGGGTCGCTCCGGGGAGCTTGCCCGCCTTGCGCACGGGGATGAAGCCGAGGCCGGCCCGGACCGCGACCGGGGCGCCCAGGATGAAGCCCCGGGCCTCCAGGCCGACGACCTTGGTGGCGCCGGTGCGCTCGGCGATCTCCACGAACGCCTCGGTGAGCGCGTGGAACGCCGCCGGGTCCGCCAGGAGCGGGGTGATGTCCTTGAACATCACTCCCGGCTCCGGGTGGTCGGCCACGTCACGGATGCGGCTGAGCAGCAGTCCGGTGAGGTCGGTGAGCTCGGTCATCGGCGCTTCCCCGACGGACGGCCCCGGCCCCGGCCCCGGGCTGCGGGCTGGTTGCGCGGGCCGACGACCGCGGCCGCGGCGTCCTCCGGCTCGTCGTCGTAGCCGTCGGTGGCACGGGCCTCGACGAGCTGCTCCTCGGTCGTGGCCTGGGCGCGCTTGGCCAGGACGCGCTTCTTCAGCGCCTTGATCTGCGGCTCGCGCTCCTTGAGGTCCGCGACGAGCGGCGTGGCGATGAAGATCGAGGAGTAGGCGCCGGCCGCGAGGCCGACGAACAGCGACAGCGAGATGTCGTTGAGCGTGCCCGCGCCGAGGACGCCGCCGCCGATGAACAGCAGACCCGCCACCGGCAGCAGCGCGACGACCGTGGTGTTGATGGAGCGGACCAGGGTGCCGTTGATCGAGCGGTTGGCGATCTCGCTGTAGGTGAAGCGGGTCTGCTTCGTGAGGTCCTTCGTCTGTTCCTTGAGGGAGTCGAAGACGACGACCGTGTCGTACAGCGAGTAACCGAGAATGGTCAGCAGACCGATCACCGTGCCCGGCGTGACCTCGAAGCCGACGAGGGCGTAGATGCCGACCGTGATGGTGATGTCGTGGATCAGGGCGACGAGTGCCGCGATGGCCATCCGCCACTCGAAGGCGATCGCCAGGTAGATCACGACCAGGACCATGAAGATCGCCAGGCCCTGCCAGGCCTTGTTGGCGACCTGGTCGCCCCAGCTGGGACCGACCAGCTCGGCGGTGATCGTCTCCGGGTCGGTCTTGAAGTCCTCGGCCAGGTCGGCCTTGATCGTGTTGGACTGCTTGATGTCCATGCCGGCGATCTGGATGCGCAGCGAGCCGTTGCCGAGCTTCTGCACGACCGCGTCATGGCCGGACGCGTCCTTGGCGTACTCCTCGGCCTGGGAGACCGAGACGCTGGTCTTCTCGGTGGTGAAGACGGCGCCGCCCTGGAAGTCGATGCCCATGTTCAGGCCGCGCACCGCCAGGCCGAGGATGGCCGTGATGGTGATCAGGATCGAGATCCCGTACCAGAGCTTGCGGTGGCCGATGAAGTCGTAGCTGACCTCGCCACGGTGCAGTCGGGCGCCGAGGTTACCGAGTTTCGACATCGCTCACGCCTCCTTCGTCTCGACGGGGCCGGCGGCGGAACCGGCGGGACGGCGGGTGCGGCGGATCGGCGGCTGGGCACCCAGGCTCTTCGGGTCGAGGCCGGACCACTTGTGGCCGCTCGCGAAGAACTTCCGCCGCGCGATGAGCGTCATCAGCGGCTTGGTGAAGAAGAAGACCACGACCACGTCGAGGACGGTGGTCAGACCCAGCGTGAACGCGAAGCCCTGGACCTTGCCGACCGTGACGATGAACAGCACGGCGGCGGCGAGGAACGACACGAAGTCGGAGACCAGGATGGTGCGCCGGGCGCGCGGCCAGGCCCGCTCGACGGCGGGACGCAGGGTGCGGCCCTCACGGATCTCGTCCCTCACGCGTTCGAAGTAGACGATGAACGAGTCCGCGGTGATACCGATGGCGACGATGGCTCCACAGACGGCCGGCAGGTTCAGCGCGAAGCCGATGGCCGGGCCGAGCAGCGCCATGAGCACGTAGGTGAGCGCCGCGGAGACCAGCAGCGAGGCGATCGCGATGAGCGACAGGCCGCGGTAGTAGGCCACCAGGTAGATGATGACCAGCGCGAGGCCGATGGCGCCCGCGAGGAGACCGGCGTGCAGCTGGTCACCGCCGAGCGCCGCCGTCACCGTGGTCACGCTCTGCTCCTGGAAGGAGAGCGGGAGCGCGCCGTACGACAGCATGTTGGCGAGGCTCTGGGCCTCCTCCTGGGTGAAGCTGCCCGAGATCTGGGCCTGGCCGCCGGTGATGGCGGAGTTCACGAACGGGCTGGAGACGACGTTGCCGTCGAGGACGATGCCGAACTCGTTCTGCGGCTGGGTGTTCTGCGCGAGCTGGCCCGTGATGTCGGCGAACTTCTTGGAGCCCTTGGACGTGAAGTCCATGGTGACCTGCCAGCCGGCGGCCGTCTGCGTGTCGTAGACGGCCTGGGCCTTCTTGACGTCGGTGCCGTCGACGGCGGCCGGGCCGAGCAGGTACTTGTACCAGACCTTGTCGATCTCGCCGCAGGCCACGGTCGCGTCCCCGGGCTTGATGCCCTCGCCGGCCGCGATGCGGACCGATTCCTTGGAGCAGTCGAGGGCCGCGTACTTGGCCTGCAGCGCGGCGTCCTCGGCGGTGACGGCGACGCTGCTGCTCGCGGAGGCCGACGGGCTGGCGGAGGCGCTCGCCTTGGTGCTCGCGGACGCCGACGGGGTCGAGTCGGCCTTCAGCGCGTCGGTGACGGCCCGGCCCTGCGAGGTGGCGGTGGCCGACGGGGACGTCGAGGAGGTCGCCTTCTCGCCGGTGGTCGCGGAGGCGCTCGCCGAGGGGCTCGTGGAAGCGCTCGGCGAGGCGGTGGACGAGCCGCTCGTGGACGCGCTCGGCGAGGGGGTGGCGGCGGAGGCGGAGGCCTCCTGGGCCAGCACCGGACGGAAGTACAGCTTGGCGGTGGTACCGACCTGCGCCCGTGCCTTCTCCGAGTCGGTGCCCTTGGGGATGTTCACGATGATGTTGCGGTCGCCCTGGGTCTGCACCTCCGCCTCGGAGACGCCCAGCCCGTTGACACGGCGGTTCATGATCTCCACCGCGGTGTCCATGTTGGCCTTGTTGATCGCGGATCCCTGGTCGGCCTTCGCCTCCAGCGTGATGCTGGTACCGCCGGCAAGGTCGATGCCGAGACGCGGAGTGGTGTGACCGGAGGCGAACATGCCTCCGGTGAGCCCCACGATGGCGATCAGGATCAGGGCCAGCGAGCGCCCTGGCTTGCTCTGGGCACTCGCGCTCCGGCCCTTCTTAGGTGCTGCCACCTTCTCGTACTCCCTCTCGGGCCGCCTCACGCCGGGTCAGCGCGGCGGCGGCCATGACATGGTGTCGGGATCCCCTGGCGAGAATGCGCGCGCCCCGGCACGGACGGGTGTGCCCGTCTGCGCCGGGGACGGGGCTACTTCTTCGTCTCGGAGTCGCCGTCGGTCTTCTCCGGCTCTTCGTCGGCCTCGGCCTGCTCGGCCTCGGCGGCCTTCTCCTGGACCTCGTCGGGTCCGTCCTTCTTGCCGAGGTCGACGACCTTGTCGTCGGAGGCGGCGGCAGCTTCGTCGGCGGAGTCGTCGGTCTCGGCGGACTCGGTGAGGGAGGAGGCGTCGTCCGGGACGACGTCGGAGTCGGACTTCAGGTCGTGCTCGATGCCGTGCACGATGCGGTTGTACTCGTCGTCCGTCAGGACGGCGCCGATCGCGTTCTTCGCGAAGAGCAGTTCCACACCCGGCCCCGCATCGAGGAGGAGGGTGTCGTCACTGACCTCCTTGACCGTCGCGTACATGCCCCCGATGGTGCGGACACCGCTGCCGGGCTGCAATTGGTTACGCATGTCGGCCGCTGCTTGCTGCTTCTTCTTGGCCGACCGGGTCATCAGGAACATGGCCCCGATGAGCACGATGAACGGGAGGAGGGTCACAGGACTCACGGGTCGGAACTTCCTTCAGACGACCGCGATGGTTGAGCGGCCTGATGGATGGGGGTTGTGTGCTGCCGACAACGGCGGCATCGGCGGAGTCTAAGCGAGTCCGCGCGCATGGAACAACGCTCAGCATGGCACCAGGGTTCCTGACCCGGCCAATGCCGCGGCCGTGGCCCCGGGCGTCATGTCCCGAACAGGTCGCCCTGGCCACTCCCCCGGGTCGGCGTGCGGGTCGGGGTAAGGCCGAGGTGGGTCCAGGCGGCCGGGGTGGCCACCCGCCCGCGCGGCGTACGCGCGAGTAGGCCCTCGCGCACGAGGAAGGGTTCGGCGACCTCCTCCACGGTCTCACGCTCCTCCCCCACCGCGACGGCGAGCGTGGACAGACCGACCGGGCCGCCGCCGAACAGCTTCAGCAGCGCCTCCAGGACCGCGCGGTCGAGGCGGTCCAGGCCTCGGTCGTCGACTTCGTACACCTTCAGCGCCGCCGCCGCGATCTCGCGGTCGATGATCCCGTCGGCCTTGACCTGCGCGTAGTCGCGTACCCGGCGCAGCAGGCGGTTGGCGATCCGGGGCGTGCCGCGGGAGCGGCCGGCGATCTCGGCGGCGCCGTCGGTGTCGATCTCGACGTCGAGGAGGTTCGCCGAGCGGTGGATGACGCGCTCCAGCTCGGCGGGCTCGTAGAACTCCATGTGTCCGGTGAAGCCGAAGCGGTCGCGCAGCGGGGGCGGCAGCAGGCCCGCGCGCGTGGTGGCGCCGACCAGGGTGAAGGGCGGCAGTTCGAGGGGGATGGCGGTGGCGCCGGGTCCCTTGCCGACGATGACGTCGACGCGGAAGTCCTC
Organism: Streptomyces sp. NPDC006872; assembly: GCF_040635845.1. Classification (NCBI taxonomy): domain Bacteria; kingdom Bacillati; phylum Actinomycetota; class Actinomycetes; order Kitasatosporales; family Streptomycetaceae; genus Streptomyces; species Streptomyces sp. NPDC006872. Next base: position 84,064 of record NZ_JBEYIL010000019.1, on the reverse strand, counting down.
CATCGCCATGTAGAGCATCTCCTCGGCGGGCCGGGACATGCGGTGGATCTCGTCGAGGAAGAGGACCTCGCCCTCCTGGAGCGAGGAGAGGATCGCCGCGAGGTCGCCGGCGTGCTGGATGGCCGGGCCGCTGGTGATGCGGATCGGGGCGCCCATCTCGGCGGCGATGATCATCGAGAGGGTGGTCTTGCCGAGGCCGGGGGCGCCGGAGAGCAGCACGTGGTCGGCGGTCGCGCCCCGCGCGCGTGCGGCGCGCAGGACGAGGTCGAGCTGTTCGCGGACCTTCTCCTGGCCGATGAACTCGTCCAGGTCCTTGGGGCGCAGGGCGGCCTCGACGGCCTGGTCCTCACCGTCGGCTGACGCGCCGACGAGCCGCTCGGGGGCGGTCTCTTCGGTCGTGTCGTCCCAGTTCACTGACGTTCTCCTAGCGGGCGCGGTTCAGGGTCTGCAGGGCGGCCTTGAGCAGCTGGCCCACCTGGGGCGCGCCGGCGGCGGCCTCGGCCTGCGGAGTCACGGCGGCGACCGCCTCGTCGGCCTCGCGGGTCGCGTAGCCGAGGCCGATCAGGGCGGCGTGCAGCTGGTCGCGCCAGCCGCTGGTGACCGGCGCTCCGATCGCCGGGGCGCCGATCGGCTCGCCCAGCCGGTCCTTGAGCTCCAGCAGCAGCTTCTGCGCACCCCGCTTGCCGATGCCCGGCACCGCGATGAGCGCCTTCTCGTCCCCCGTGGCCACGGCCCGGCGCAGGGCGTCCGGCGTGTGCACCGCCAGCATGGCCTGGGCCAGCCGGGGGCCGACCCCGCTCGCGGTCTGCAGCAGCCCGAAGACCTGGCGTTCGTCGTCGTCCACGAAGCCGTAGAGGGTCAGCGAGTCCTCCCGTACGACGAGGGAGGTGGCGAGCTTGGCCGGCTGGCCGAGCCGGAGCGTGGACAACGTGTTCGGCGTGCACTGGAGGGCCATGCCCACGCCGCCCACCTCGACCACCGCGGTGTCCGGAGCGAGTGCGGCGACCGTGCCGCTGACGAAGGCGATCATGCCGTACGGCCTTTCGATGTCATCGGTGCGTTGGCTGTCGTCGGTGCTTTGGCCGTCGTGGGCGCTTTGGCCGTCGTCGGCGCTTTGGCCGCGTGCAGGGCGACGGCCTGCTGGAGTCGGTTCTGCGCGGGGGCGCGCCAGATGTGGCAGATGGCGAGTGCGAGGGCGTCGGCCGCGTCGGCCGGTTTGGGGGGCGCGTCGAGCCGCAGCAGGCGGGTGACCATGGCGCCGACCTGCGCCTTGTCCGCGCGCCCGCTGCCGGTGACGGCGGCCTTGACCTCGCTGGGCGTGTGCAGGGCGACGGGGATGCCGCGGCGGGCGGCGCACAGCATGGCGACGGCGCTGGCCTGGGCGGTGCCCATGACCGTGCGCACGTTGTGCTGGCTGAACACCCGCTCCACGGCGACGAATTCGGGCCGGTACTCGTCCAGCCAGCGTTCGATGCCCTGCTCGATCTCGACGAGGCGCTGCCCCAACTCGGCGTCCGCAGGCGTCCGTACGACGCCCACGCCGAGCATGGTGAGCGGCCGGCCCGCGACCCCCTCGACGACGCCGACACCGCACCGCGTCAGTCCGGGGTCCACCCCGAGTACCCGCACGCGCCCCCCTTTGCGGCTAAACCGCCGCCGCTCTCGCGGAGGTGGCTCAGCGCCGTCGTGGTTCCTCAATTGATGGTTGTTGTCCGTGGACAGTGATCTACGGATGACGCCAGGCTAGTCGCTGGCACTGACAACGGCGGCGGGCCGGTGGGACGTGTCCCTCCGGCCCGCCGAATCCGCTCGGCTCGCGGCAGCGTTAGGCGTCGACCTTCTCCATGACCTCGTCGCTGACGTCGAAGTTGGCGAAGACGTTCTGGACGTCGTCGCTGTCCTCGAGCGCGTCGATCAGCTTGAAGATCTTCTTCGCGCCCTCCTCGTCCAGCTCGACCTGCATGGTCGGGACGAAGTTGGCCTCGGCGGAGTCGTAGTCGATGCCGGCTTCCTGGAGGGCGGTGCGGACCGCGACCAGGTCGGTGGCCTCGCTGAGGACCTCGAAGGACTCACCGAGGTCGTTGACCTCCTCGGCGCCCGCGTCGAGGACCGCGCCCAGCACGTCGTCCTCGGTCAGCTCGCCCTTGGGGACGATGATGACGCCCTTGCGGTTGAAGAGGTACGACACCGAGCCCGGGTCGGCCATGTTGCCGCCGTTGCGGGTCATGGCGACGCGGACGTCGGAGGCGGCGCGGTTGCGGTTGTCGGTGAGGCACTCGATGAGCACGGCGACGCCGTTCGGGCCGTAGCCCTCGTACATGATCGTCTCGTAGTCGGCGCCGCCGGCCTCGAGACCGCCGCCGCGCTTGACCGCGGAGTCGATGTTCTTGTTCGGGACCGACTGCTTCTTGGCCTTCTGGATGGCGTCGTAGAGCGTCGGGTTGCCCTCGATGTCGACGCCGCCCATCCGGGCCGCGACCTCGATGTTCTTGATCAGCTTCGCGAAGAGCTTGCCGCGTTTGGCGTCGATCACGGCCTTCTTGTGCTTCGTCGTAGCCCATTTAGAGTGGCCGGACATCTGCCTGTCTCCTTCGCGTAACCCAACCAAATACGAACGGCAGAGATCCTACAAGGACTCCGCCGCCCGGTATGCGCGCACCATGTCGACGAACAGGGCGTGCACCCGGTGGTCGCCGGTCAGCTCCGGGTGGAACGACGTGGCGAGCGCGTTGCCCTGGCGGACCGCGACGATATGACCCTCGTGCTCGGCGAGCACCTCGGTCTGGGCGCCGACGGACTCGACCCAGGGGGCGCGGATGAAGACGCCCTCCACAGGATCGCCCGTGACGCCGTTCACGTCGAGTGCGGCCTCGAAGGACTCGTTCTGGCGGCCGAAGGCGTTGCGGCGCACGATCATGTCGATGCCGCCGACGGTCTCCTGTCCCGAGCGCGGGTCGAGGATCTTGTCGGCGAGCATGATCATGCCCGCGCAGGTGCCGTAGACGGGCATTCCGGCCCGCACGCGCGCGCGGAGGGGCTCCATCACGCCGAAGAGGACGGCCAGCTTGGAGATGGTCGTGGACTCGCCGCCGGGGATGACGAGACCGTCGACCTCGGCGAGTTCCTCGGGGCGCCGCACCGGCCTGGCCACGGCGTCGGCCGCGGCCAGGGCGACGAGGTGCTCCCGTACGTCGCCCTGGAGGGCCAGGACGCCTATGACAGGTGTGCTCATCGGTGACTACCAGCCGCGGTTGGCGTAGCGCTCGGACTCGGGGAGGGTGTCGCAGTTGATGCCGACCATGGCCTCGCCCAGGTTGCGGGAGGCGTCCGCGATGATCTTCGGGTCGTCGTAGAAGGTGGTCGCCTTCACGATCGCGGCGGCGCGCTTGGCCGGGTCGCCGGACTTGAAGATGCCCGAGCCGACGAAGACGCCCTCGGCGCCCAGCTGACGCATCAGCGCGGCGTCGGCCGGGGTGGCGACGCCACCGGCGGAGAACAGCACGACCGGCAGCTTGCCGAGCTCGGCGACCTCCTTGACCAGCTCGTACGGGGCGCGCAGGTCCTTGGCGGCGGCGTACAGCTCGTTGTTGTCGTAGCCGCGCAGGCGGGCGATCTCGTTCTTGATCTGCCGCAGGTGGCGGACGGCCTCGACGACGTTGCCGGTGCCGGCCTCGCCCTTGGAACGGATCATCGCCGCGCCCTCGGCGATGCGGCGCAGGGCCTCGCCCAGGTTGGTGGCGCCGCAGACGAAGGGGGTGGTGAAGGCGAACTTGTCGGAGTGGTTCACCTCGTCGGCCGGGGTGAGCACCTCGGACTCGTCGATGTAGTCGACGCCGAGGGACTGCAGCACCTGGGCCTCGACGAAGTGCCCGATCCGGGACTTGGCCATCACCGGAATGGAGACCGCCTCGATGATCTCCTCGATCATGTTGGGGTCCGACATCCGGGCCACGCCGCCGTCCTTGCGGATGTCGGCCGGGACCCGCTCGAGCGCCATGACGGCCACGGCGCCGGCGTCCTCGGCGATCTTCGCCTGCTCGGCGTTGACCACGTCCATGATCACGCCGCCCTTGAGCTGCTCGGCCATCCCGCGCTTCACGCGCGCGGTGCCGGTCTCGGGGGTCTGGTTTTCGGAGATCGTGCTGGACACGGGGTGACCTCACTCGTTGAAAAGAGGATTTCTGCAGCACTGAGGAAACGCGAGTGGACCAGTCCACAGCAAGGGCCAATGAACACCCGGTGGATCGTTTTCGTCCCACCGGAGATCGGTCGGAGGTCGGTCGGAGGTCAGTGGGAGGTCGGCCGGAGGTCGCCCGTCGGTTCAGCCCGACCGGTCGGACAGGACGGGTGGAGGCTCGTCGTCCATTTCGAAGGCCATGGGGAAGGGGGCGTGGCCGGCCAGGCGGAACCAGCGGACCTTGCGGTGTTCGCGGAGTCTGCGGGCCGCGCCGACCGCGTCGTTGTGGAAGCGGCGGGCCATGGGGACGCGGCGGACGGCCGCCGTGAGCTCGCGGGCCGCCGCCTCTCCGCCGGGCGCCTCGCGCACGACGTCCAGTTGCTGCGTGTCCGCGAAGACGGCGCGCAGGGCCTGGCTGAGGTCGCTCTCGGCGACCTCCCGCTGCTCCTCCTCGGCCTGCCGGGCGGCGTGCGCGGCCTCGTACAGGACGATCGAGGCCGCCGGGTCGAGGACCTTGGAGGTGGCCAGTTCCTGGGCCACGGACGCGCGGCGCAGCAGCTGCGCGTCCAGCGCGGCGCGGGCGGCGTCGATACGGGCGTGCAGCCGGTCCAGCCGTCCCGCCGTCCAGCTCAGGTAGAGGCCGATCGCGACGAGGACGACCAGGGTCCAGATCAGGGTTGCGGTCACGGGCGGCAAGGCTACCCGTGCGCTCTACGGCGGCGAGGGCAGGTCAGTCCCGCGCCAGCCCGAGCCGGGCCCGCAGGCCGACGGAGGCCCGGTCGTCGTCGGCCGCCACCGCCGCCGCGCCGTCCGTCACCGTCTCGTACACCGACAGGATGTCCGCGCCGACGGTCGACCAGTCGAAGCGCCGTACGTGCGCGCTGCCGCGGCTGCGCAGTTCGGCCCTGCGCTCCGGGTCGCCCAGCAGGCGCACCGCCGCCTCGGCCAGCGCGTCCGCGTCCTCGTTGGCGAACAGCTCGCCCGCCGCTCCCTGGTCGAGGACCTGGGCGAAGGCGTCGAGGTCGGAGGCGAGCACGGGGGCCCCGGCCGACATGGCCTCGACGAGGATGATGCCGAAGCTCTCGCCGCCGGTGTTGGGCGCGACGTAGACGTCGACGCTGCGCAGGAAGCGCGCCTTGTCCTCGTCGCTGATCATGCCGAGGAACTCCACGCGCGCGTGCAGTTCCCTGGGCAGGCTCTCCACCGCCTCCTTCTCGTCCCCGCGGCCGGCGACCAGCAGCCGGGCCTGCGGCCGCTCGGCGAAGATCTTCGGCAGGGCCCGCATCAGGACGGGCAGGCCCTTGCGGGGCTCGTCGATGCGCCCGACGAAGCCGATCGTGTCGCCCTGCCACTCGGGGTTGGGCTCGGCCCGGGCGAAGAAGTCGACGTCGACGCCGTTGGGGATGACGACCGCGTCCCCGCCGAGGTGCTCGACCAGGGTGCGGCGCGCGTACTCGCTCACGGCGATCCGCGCGCTGATCTTCTCCAGCGCGGCCTGGAGGATGGAGTACGCGGCGATCATCGCGCGCGAGCGCGGGTTGGACGTGTGGAAGGTCGCCACGATCGGCCCCGAGGCCGCCCAGCAGGTCAGCAGGCCCAGGGACGGCGAGGTCGGCTCATGGATGTGGACGACGTCGAACGCGCCGTCGTGCAGCCAGCGCCGCACCCGCGCGGCGGACAGGAAGCCGAAGTTGAGGCGCGCCACCGAGCCGTTGTACGGCACCGGGACGGCCCGGCCGGCCGAGACGACGTACGGCGGCAGCGGGGTGTCGTCGTCGGCCGGGGCCAGCACGGACACCTCGTGGCCGAGCCGGATGAAGTACTCGGCGAGGTCGCGGATGTGGAACTGGACGCCGCCCGGCACGTCCCAGGAGTAGGGGCAGACGATGCCGATTCTCACTCGGGCGCCCCGTCCGACGGGCGGGGTTCCAGGTCGGCGAGCCACAAACGCTGCAGCATGTGCCAGTCCTCCGGGTGTTCGGCGATGCCGGTGGCGAAGGCGTCTGCCAGCGCCTGTGTCATGGCAGACGTCTTCTCGGCCCGTGTACCTGTCTCGGGTACCTCGATCGGGGGATGCACACGGCCCTTCATGACGGGTGAGTCGTCGTACCAGAGCGTGACGGGGAGCAGGATCGCGTCGGTCTGCTGGGCGAGCAGCGCCGGTCCCGCGGGCATCCGGGTCGTGTCCCCGAAGAAGTCCACCTCGACGCCGGAGGCGGACAGGTCGCGCTCGGCGACCAGGCAGACCAGGCCGCCGTCGCGCAGTCTGCGGGCCAGGGTGGCGAAGGCGGTGCCGCCGCTGTGCGGCAGGACCTCCATGCCGAGGCCCTCGCGGTAGGCGACGAAGCGGTCGTAGAGCGACTCGGGCTTGAGGCGTTCGGCGACCGTCGTGAACGGCGTCCGCAGCTCGGTGGTGACCCAGGCGCCCGCCAGGTCCCAGTTGGCCATGTGCGGCAGCGCGAGGACGACGCCCCGGTCGGAGGCGATGCCGTCGATCAGGTGGTGCGCGTCCTTGCAGTCGAAGCCGTTCCTGACCCGCTCGGCGCTCCAGGCGGGCAGCCGGAAGGACTCCATCCAGTAGCGCAGGTAGGAGCGCATCCCCGCGCGTGAGAGCTCGGCCAGCCGCTCGGGGCTCGCGTCCGGCACCACGCGCGCGTAGTTGCTCTCCAGCCGCCGTACGCCCTTGCCGCGCCGCTTCCACGCGAGGTCGGCGACCGTGCGCCCGAGCCGTACGGCGGCGGGCTCGGGGAGCTTCTTGACGGTGCTCCAGCCGAGGCCGTACAGCGCGTCGGTCAGGCGATCCTGGGCGCTCACTTCGCGGCCTCGCTCCCCTGGGCCTCCTCCTGCGCCGCGGCGGCCTCCGCCTCGGCCGACTCCCGCCGGACCGTGACGACCCGCTGGATCAGCGTGACGAGGCTGCCGACGGCGACGATCCACAGCGCGATCGGCAGCAGCACCTGGATGCCGGGCACGCCGAACGTGTGCAGACCCGCCAGACCGGCCGCGACCAGGGAGATCACCAGGCGTTCGGCGCGCTCCACGAGTCCGTTGACGGCGACCGGCAGGCCGATCGACTCGCCGCGGGCCTTCGTGTACGACACTACCTGGCCGCTGGCCAGGCAGAAGATCGAGACGGCGCACAGGGCGATGTCGTCCCCGTTGCCCGCGTACCAGAGCGCGAAGCCTCCGAAGATCGCGCCGTCGGCGACCCGGTCGAGCGTGGAGTCCAGGAAGGCGCCCCAGCGGCTGGAGCGGCCGAGCTGGCGCGCCATGTTGCCGTCGACGAGGTCGGAGAACACGAAGAGGGTGATGACGATCGTGCCCCAGAAGAACTCGCCTTGGGGGTAGAAGACCAGCGCGCCCGCCATCACGCCGGCGGTGCCGATGAGGGTGACCGTGTCAGGGCTCACGCCCCGGCGGATGAGAAACGCGGCGAACGGTGTGAGGACACGCGTGAAGAATGCACGCGCGTACTTGTTCAGCATGGCCTTCCCGAGGGCTCGGTGTGGCCGCGCGGCCCCTGCTGGCCACCGGCTGGCCCATCGTAGCCACGCGCGTGTGTGTGCGACGGGCGGGCACCCGGACCCCCGTGTCACGGCCTGCCGGATTCCCGGGCGCGGCCGGGCCGCGTCCGCCGTATGGACGCGCGGTGACCGGAGTGGAAAGCTCGAAGGACCGCGGGCGTCGTCGGAGCCGCCATCGCACGCGGGGCCGCCGTGCCCGCGCCCCCAGTGACCTCACCGTGCACGGGAGGCAAGGAAAATGGGCGACAAGGCGAATGCACATCCCGGAGCCGCCGGCAGGGCTACAGCGGCCGACCACCCCGCGTCCGTACGGAATGTGGTGCTGGTCGGCCACTGCGGATCGGGCAAGACGACATTGGTGGAGGCTCTCGCCCTCACGGCGGGAGCGGTGAACCGGGCGGGCCGCGTGGAGGACGGCGGCACCGTCTCCGACTACGACGAGATCGAGCACCGGCAGCAACGCTCGGTGCAGCTCTCCCTGGTGCCCGTCGAATGGGACGGCATCAAGGTCAACCTCCTCGACACCCCTGGATACGCCGACTTCGTCGGGGAACTCAGGGCCGGTCTGCGCGCCGCGGACGCGGCCCTCTTCGTCGTCTCGGCGGCGGACGGCGTGGACGGCTCGACCCGCATGGTGTGGGAGGAGTGCGCGGCCGTGGGGATGCCCCGCGCGATCGTCGTCACGCACCTGGAGGCCGCCCGCGCGGACTTCGAGGAGATGACCCGGATCTGCGCGGAGGCCTTCGGCGGCGACGACCCGGACGCCGTCCTGCCGCTGTACCAGCCGCTGCGCGGGCCCGAGGGGCCCGACGGGCACGCGCCCGTGACCGGGCTGACCGGGCTGCTGTCCCGGACGCTGTTCGACTACTCCTCCGGCGAGCGCAAGGAGTCCGAGCCGGGCGAGGACCAGCTGCCGGACCTGGAGGAGGCCCGCAACCGGCTGATCGAGGGGATCATCGCCGAGAGCGAGGACGAGACCCTCATGGACCGCTATCTCGGCGGCGAGCAGATCGACGTCAAGACGCTGATCGAGGATCTGGAGCGGGCCGTCGCGCGCGGCACGTTCTTCCCCGTCCTGGCGGCCGCCCCCGCCGCCGAGGGCGCCCGGCAGGGCCTGGGCACGGTCGAGTTGCTGGAACTGGTCACCAGGGGCTTCCCGACGCCCCTGGAGCGCGAGGCGCCCCGGGTGACGACGGTCGACGGCAGGCCGCGCGACCTGACCTCGTGCGATCCGGACGGGCCGCTGGTCGCCGAGGTCGTGAAGACCTCCTCCGACCCCTACGTCGGCCGGGTCTCCCTCGTCCGGGTCTTCTCCGGCACGCTGCACCCCGACGAGACCGTCCACGTCTCCGGGCACGGACTCGCCGACCGCGGCCACGAGGACCACGACGTCGACGAACGCATCGGCGCCCTGTCCGCGCCGTTCGGCAAACAGCAGCGGACCCTGACGCACTGCATCGCGGGCGACCTCGCGTGCGTGGCGAAACTCGGCCGCGCGGAGACCGGCGACACCCTCTCCGCGAAGGACGACCCACTGCTCATGGAGCCCTGGCAGATGCCCGACCCGTTGCTGCCGCTGGCCATCCAGGCGCACAGCAAGGCCGACGAGGACAAGCTCTCGCAAGGGCTGGGCCGGCTGGTCGCCGAGGACCCGACCATGCGCCTGGAACAGAACCAGCACACCCACCAGGTGGTGCTGTGGTGCCTCGGCGAGGCCCACTCGGACGTCGCCCTGGAGCGGCTGCGCTCCCGCTACGGCGTCCAGGTCGACGTCGTCCCGCACAAGGTCTCCCTGCGGGAGACGTTCGCGGCGCGGTCCGGCGGGCGCGGGCGGCACGTCAAGCAGTCCGGCGGGCACGGCCAGTACGCCATCTGCGAGATCGAGGTGGAGCCGCTGCCGGGCGGCGCGGGCATCGAGTTCGTGGACAAGGTGGTCGGCGGCTCGGTGCCGCGCCAGTTCATCCCGTCCGTCGAGAAGGGCGTGCGCGCGCAGGCGGCGAAGGGCGTGGCGGCCGGGCATCCGCTGGTCGACATCCGGGTCACGCTGCTCGACGGCAAGGCCCACTCGGTGGACTCCTCCGACGCCGCGTTCCAGACGGCCGGCGCGCTCGCGCTGCGGGAGGCGGCGGCCGAGGCGACGATCCATCTCCTGGAGCCGGTGGCCGAGGTGAGCGTCCTGGTCGGCGACGACTACGTGGGCGCCGTGATGAGCGATCTGTCGGGGCGGCGCGGGCGGGTGCTGGGCACCGAGCAGACCAGCGGCGGTCGCACTCTGGTGCGGGCCGAGGTCCCCGAGATCGAGATCGGCCGGTACGCGGTCGATCTGCGTTCCCTCTCGCACGGCACGGCGCGCTTCCAGCGCGCGTACGCCCGGCACGAGCCGATGCCGGCACAGGTCGCCGAGCGGGTCCGCCAACAGACGCAGGAGGGCTGACGGTTGGTGCCCGAGCCGCCTCAAGTGGCCGGAGCGGCACCGTAGTGGAACAGTTCCCTCCGATTCGGCGGGCGGCTTCGGCCGTCCGCCGACGGATGTCGGCGCCTGCGGATACGCTGATGACCTGATCAACAGGTGTGCGGAGCACGGAAGTCGGGAAGGCCGCAGAAGCGAGAGTGGCGGCGATCGGGGGCGGGAATGACCGTTGACAGCGGTTACGCGGACATCTTCGGACCACAGGTGCCGCAGACGGGCGACGGCGGGCAGACGCCGACGTTCGGCCTGGCCTCGGCGGCCTACCGGGACAACCCGGTCGAGGACATCAAGAAGGCCGACAACGAGTGGCACCAGACGGCTGTCAACAGCGGCCGCAAGTGGGCCCGGATCTTCCGGCCCAACCTCGGCGAGGCGTTCTCGCAGGCGGTGATCGACCGCATGCTGGGCGTCGGCCGCAGTCCACTCATCCAGTCCTTCGGCAGCGATCCGCAGGTCGTCGTCGAGCACTGCCTCGCGGCCAACCGCATCCGCCGGGAGCGCGACCAGAAGCTGACCGGCGTCATGCTGCTGTGCGGACTGCTCTTCCTGCCCGGCCTGTTGGTGTGGCTGCTGGTCTTCCAGCTCCGGGCGACCATGGGCAAGCAGGAGAACAAGCGAGTGTCCGGGCTCGCCACCGGACTGCTCGTCGCCGTCGGCGCGCTCGCCGTGATCTTCCTCGTCAAGATTCCGTTCACCGGCTTCTGGGGCTGGTACGCGCGCGGTTGCGTCGTGGCGCCCGTGGCCGGCTGGTTCCTGGCCAAGCGGATCTGCGAGGGCACCGCGAAAGACCTGCGCGAGCGCTGGGACAGCCTGCTGTCCGGCGGCAGCGTCGGCGCCAAGGTCCCCGAGGCGGTGCCGACCAGCCCGAACCAGACGGCGGCGGAGCAACTGCGTCAGTCCCTGGCCCGGCTCAGCGCCGAGCAGCAGTCCAACTCCGTCTTCTACGCCGGCCCCAAGGGCATACTCGGCATGGGCACCCGCTGGGGCGCCTGGCATCTCGCCGAGGAGCTGGTGCCGACCGATCCCAACAAGGGCGTCCACCAGTTCCGGAGTTGGACCGTCGTACGGGCCATCCACGACCAGCTCACCGTGCTGAACCGGCAGAGCCTGAAGACCGGCGGCTTCCCGCCGCCCGCGGTCCGGCACTGGATCGTCACCCCGGTCGGCGAGAACGCCAAGGCGGTCTCCCGGCCGGAGGGCACCAACGTCGAGGCCTACCAGGTCAAGCCGAGGGCCATAGAGGACATCTGCAACAACCAGCAGTTCGGCGGCGGCGACCGGCACTACCTGGGCGTCCAGTGGCCGCTCTGGGACGGCCAGTTGATCATCACCATGCTGATCACGGTGACCGTGCTGCACGAGACGCTGCGCATCGAGGTCACCGGACACGCCCTGGGCCCGGTGAACGGCCTGTTCACCACCAAGTCCGAGGCCCCCACCAAGACCGTCGCCAAGAGCGTCCGGTTCTGGGAGACGCGCACGATCAAGCTTCCGCTGGTCACCGCCGACGAGGTGGTCCGGCTGGCCGCGCGCGCCACGATCAGCTGGTACCCGCCGCTGCTGAAGTGGCTCGGCGGCTCCATAGGCCTGCCCGAGCCCTTCGGTCTGCGGCACGCCTGGGCCGACCAGCCCTGGCGCCACCGCTTCATGGCGGACGACGCGCTGCGGGCGGCCACCCCGGTGCTGCGCGTGGTGCACACGGCCGCGCTCAAGGTGCTCAAGGAGCACGACGTGAACATCGAGAAGTTCAGCTCGCGCTCGTCGGTGCTCAGCGGGGCCGTGCAGGATGTGGCGCCGAAGAAGGCGGACACCTACGACGCGTAGGCCTCCGGCGGTTGGGCGGCTTTGTGGTGCGGGTGGTCTGGGGTGGCCGGTCCTGGGGGCTGCCGCCCCCAGACCCCCGCTTCGGCCTGCGGCCTCGTCCTCAAACGCCGGACGGGCTGGATGGCGCTAGGTCGTCGGCCAGGCTTCCGCCAGCATCTTTCTCGTGTCCGCCAGCAGCTGGGGCAGTACGCGCGTGTGGCCCACCACCGGCATGAAGTTCGTGTCGCCGCCCCAGCGGGGCACGATGTGCTGGTGGAGGTGGGCGGCGATGCCGGCCCCCGCGACCGTGCCCTGGTTCATACCGATGTTGAAGCCGTGTGCGCCGGACGCGGTGCGCAGGGCCGTCATCGCCTGCTTGGTCAGCTCGGCGAGCTCGGCGGTCTCCGGCACGGTCAGGTCGGTGTAGTCGGCCACATGCCGGTAGGGGACGGTCATCAGGTGGCCGCCGTTGTACGGGTACAGGTTCAGCACCGCGTACACATGCTCACCACGGCGGACGATCAGACCGTCCTCGTCGGATTTCGCCGGGATCGAACAGAACGGGCAACCGTCGTCGGCCCCCGGGCCGGTCGGCTTGTTCTCGCCCTGGATGTAGGCCATCCGGTGGGGCGTCCACAGGCGCTGGAACGCGTCCTGCGTACCCACTCCGATCTGCTGCTCCGGCTCACTCGTCATGCAAGGCAGCATATTGCTTCGCCCGTTCGCGGCGTGTCGGCGGGGTTCGGGGAAAAGCTCCGCGGGCCAAGCTGGGCCGATGGACGAAGACAGCCGTCAGGCCCGCTGGGAACAGCGCACCGAGCTCCCCCTCGCGTTCGCCTCCGTGGTGTTCCTCGCCATGTACGCCGTCCTGGTCCTCGCCCAGGGTCTGCCCGGCGTCTGGCGGGACGTGTGCACCGCGGTACTGACCGCGACATGGGCGCTGTTCGTGATCGACTACGGGGAGCGCTGGCGGCTCAGCGGACTGCGGCTGGGCTTTGTGCGCAGGCACAAGCTGGACACCGTGGTCGTGGTGCTGCCCCTGCTGCGCCCGCTGCGGATCGTCAAGGTGTACGAGGCCGTACAGCGTCGGCACGGCCAGCCGCGGCTGTCGCTGCACGCGCGCGTGATCACCTACGCGGGCCTGACGACGCTGCTGCTCGGCTTCGCGTGCGCCCTCGCCGTCTACGACCGGGAACGAGGAGCACCGGGCACCACCATGCACTCCTTCGGGGACGCCCTGTGGTGGGCGTGCGAGACGCTGACGACCGTCGGCTACGGCGATGTCGTCCCGGTCACCTCCGGGGGCCGGACCATCGCGGTCGGGCTCATGGCGTGCGGGCTTGCCCTGCTCGGCGCGGTGACGGGGTCGTTCTCGTCCTGGCTGATCCAGGTGTTCTCCCTGAAGGAGGACTCCGCCGACGGCGGCGGGCCCCCGGAGAACTGAATCTCCCCGGGGGCCCGCCGCACGACCGGATCAGATCTGCGTACGCTCCTCGACGACCTTCGCGATCTTCGCGATGGCCTCGTCGAACGGGATGCCGTTCTCCTGCGAGCCGTCGCGGTAGCGGAAGGACACCGAGCCGTTCGCCATGTCCTCGTCGCCCGCGATGACCATGAAGGGCACCTTCTGCTTCTGGGCGTTGCGGATCTTCTTCTGCATACGGTCGGAGGAGGAGTCCACCTCCACCCGCAGGCCCTGCTTCTTCGCGGCCGAGGCGAACTTCGCCAGGTACTCCACGTGCGCGTCGCCGATCGGGATGCCGATCGCCTGGACCGGGGCCAGCCACGCCGGGAACGCGCCCGCGTAGTGCTCCAGGAGCACCGCGAAGAACCGCTCGATGGAGCCGAACAGCGCGCGGTGGATCATGACGGGGCGCTGCTTGGCGCCGTCCGGACCGGTGTACTCCAGGTCGAACCGCTCGGGCAGGTTGAAGTCGAGCTGGATGGTCGACATCTGCCAGGTGCGGCCGATGGCGTCCTTGGTCTGGACGGAGATCTTCGGGCCGTAGAACGCGGCGCCGCCCGGGTCGGGCACCAGGGGCAGGCCCTGCTTCTCGGCGACCTCGCGCAGCGTCTCGGTCGCCTCCTCCCAGGCCTCGTCGGAGCCGACGAACTTCTCCGGGTCCTTGGTGGAGAGCTCCAGGTAGAAGTCGTTCAGGCCGTAGTCGCGCAGCAGGCCGAGGACGAAGGTGAGCGTCTTGTCGAGCTCCTCCGACATCTGCTCACGGGTGCAGTAGATGTGCGCGTCGTCCTGGGTGAAGCCACGCGCGCGCGTGAGGCCGTGCACGACGCCCGACTTCTCGTACCGGTACACGGTCCCGAACTCGAAGAGGCGCAGCGGCAGTTCACGGTACGAGCGGCCGCGCGCGTCGAAGATCAGGTTGTGCATCGGGCAGTTCATGGGCTTGAGGTAGTAGTCGACGCCCTCGTCGAGCTGCATGGGCGGGTACATGCCGTCGGCGTACCAGTCCAGGTGGCCCGAGGTCTCGAAGAGCTTCCCCTTCGTCGCGTGCGGGGTGTAGACGAACTCGTAGCCCTCCTCCTCGTGCCGGCGGCGCGAGTAGTCCTCCATGACCCGGCGGATGATGCCGCCCTTGGGGTGGAAGACGGCGAGGCCGGAGCCGATCTGCTCGGGGATCGAGAACAGGTCCAGCTCGGAGCCCAGCTTGCGGTGGTCGCGCTTCTCGGCCTCGGCGAGGAAGTCGAGGTGGGCCTTCAGCTCCTCCTTGGAGGGCCAGGCGGTGCCGTAGATGCGCTGGAGCATGGGGTTCTTCTCGCTGCCGCGCCAGTACGCGGCGGCGTTGCGCATCAGCTTGAACGCCGGGATGTTGCGGGTGGTGGGCAGGTGGGGACCGCGGCAGAGGTCCTTCCAGCACAGGTCTCCGGTGCGGGCGTCCAGGTTGTCGTAGATCGTCAGCTCGCCGGAGCCGACCTCGACGTCCGCGCCGTCGTCGCTGGAGGCGGCGCCCTTGAGGCCGATCAGCTCCAGCTTGTAGGGCTCGTCGGCGAGCTCCTCGCGGGCGGCCTCGTCGGTGACCACGCGGCGGGCGAACTTCTGCCCGCGCTTCTGGATCTCCTGCATCTTCTTCTCGACGGCCTTGAGGTCCTCGGGCGTGAACGGCTTCTCGACGTCGAAGTCGTAGTAGAAACCGTCCTTGACCGGCGGGCCGATGCCCAGCTTGGCCTCGGGGAAGAGCTCCTGCACGGCCTGGGCCATCACATGCGCGGTGGAGTGGCGCAGGATGTTCAGGCCGTCCACGGAGGAGATCTCGACGCCCTCGACCTCTTCGCCGTCGGAGAGCACGTACGACAGGTCCCTGAGCTCGCCGGCCACTCGCGCGGCGATGATCGAGCGCTCGCCGGCGAAGAGGTCGGCGGCCGTGGTGCCCGTCGTCACCGTGCGCTCTTCCCGCTCGGAATCGCGTTGGATGATCACACGGACATCTGACACCGGTCTCTCCTGACTGAAGGGGGTTGCGGCGCCATACCGGGAGCGCGCGCAAGAGGCGATCGTACCGACCCGCACCCGCCTACCGCGAAATCATTCCTCGCGGTCCTCCCCGCCGCAGGCCTCCTCGAAGAAGTCGAGGTTCTCCTGCAGCGACTTCAGCAGCCGGTCCCGCTCGGCGTCGTCCACCTGCACGGGCACCACCCCGCAGGCGCCGGTGAGCCTGCGGAACCCGCCCCTGCTCTCCAGTCGGCCCTGCACCCGCACCGGCAGCCCGACCAGGTGGGCCTGCCCGGCGATGCGGTAGTCCTCCTCGTCGAGGGTGAGCCGGACGTGCGGGATGTCCGCGCCGGCCAGCACCCGCAGCCGGACGCTGCCGTCGCCGCGCGGCCCCGACCTGCGCATCCGGACGACCGTGCCGGTGACCCGCACGGGCACGGAGGGCTCCTCGCGAAGGTAGCGGGCGCCGGCCGCGCGCAGCACGGAGAGGTCGCCGGGCGAGAACTCGACCGGTTCACCGCCCGAGGCGCAGTCCTCGGGGACTCCGGCGGCGGGCGACCACTCGACGGCGATCCGGGCGCCCTCGGCGCCCCGCACGAGCGCGATCAGCGCCTCGGTGAGCTCACGGCTGGCGCCGGCCTCCACGGCCCCGTCGAAGGCGTCCATGCCGCCGGTGGCCCGCTGGTAGTCGATGGCCTCGCGGACGGCGTACAGGGCCTGGTGGAGGCGTACGGCGAGGGGGCGGGCGACGGCGACGGGCGCGAAGGCCGTCAGCCGGCGCCCGCCGACCGCGGAGCCGACGAGGACGCTCTCCAGCGTCGCCAGGGCCGCGCGCCGGTGCCGGGCGCCGTAGTAGCCCGCACGCGCGCGTGTGGCGAGCGCGCCGGCGAGCAGCATCTGACGGGCGGCGGCGCGCAGCTGTTCCTCGACGGCCCAGGAGGCGGCCCCGGCGGGCCCGGTCGGAGCATCCCGCCACCAGCGGATCTCGTCGCTCGGCACGGCGAGCCCGACGAGCACCTCGCGCGCGGAGGGCGTGCCGCTGCGGGCGAGCGCCAGGAGCGCCTCGCCGACCAGGTCGTCGCTGTCGGGGAAGGCGCGGCTCTCCGGCACGAGCAGGCTGATCCCGCCGCCGCCCGGTCCGGGCGGGGTCCAGCGGCCGTAGCGTCCGGCGGCGCCGCCGCGCCGCTGCCAGCCGTGCCGGCGCAGCAGCGCGCCGAGTACGGCCGGGTCGACGTCGCCGGGGTCGGGGTCCTGGTTCCAGTGGGCCACGGGGTGCGGCCGTACGGCCCGCAGTGGCTCGTCGAGGGGGCGGTGGGTCATGGTCTGCCTCCCGTCCCGGCCCGCGTCATGATCTCGCACAGCGCCCGGTCGTCGAAGATGCGTGTGGTCGGTATCCGCACGGTGGTCCGGGTCCGGCCGGTGATCGGGTGGCCGGCGAGATTGACCCAGTAGCAGCAGTGCCGCAGGTCGAGGCGGTCGTGGCCGGCGCGCAGCCAGTCGTCCTGGGCTCTGGGCACGAGCATCACGACGAGGATCTTGTGCACCGACACCGGGGTACGGGCGAGCTTGCGCAGGTGGTCGTTGTCGAGCGTGAAGGAGAAGAAGCGGCCAGGCGGGTTGGGCCGCACCTGGTAGGTGGCCTTGAGCTGCACCTTGATGGTGACCTCGTCGTCGACCGTGTGGCCGGGCGAGCCGTGGCTGACGTGCCAGTCGATGCCGTTGTCCGGAAACGGCTGCGACAACGAGCAGCCGGCCGCCGCCGCGACGGCGTGCAGATAGCCCACCTGCAGTGTCTCCATGCAGGCGGTGGTGGCGAGTGTCCCGCGGTGAATGCCCTCACGTTCGGGCAGCAGCCCGCCCCGCTCGGGCTGCGCTATCGCCATGACCAACAGCCTTCCACGCAATGCCGATACCTGTGACGGGCCCGCTGAACTGCAAAGACCCGTACTCGTGTTGTGTCCTTCCGGCGTACGGCGCAAACAGCCCGGGTATCACCAAACAGGCAGAAGACGGTGCGTCAGCTGCCGTGGGTGAACGAGGGGTTGAGTAGGTATGACGTACTGGTACGAGGGCCCTCTGGCCGCTTTCGACACGGAGACGACGGGCGTCGACGTGGAGACCGACCGCATCGTGTCGGCCGCTCTCGTCGTCCAGGACGCGCCGGGTGTACGGCCGCGGGTGAGCCGCTGGCTGGTGAACCCGGGCGTGCCGGTGCCCGCCGGGGCGACGGAAGTGCACGGACTGACGGACGAACACCTGCAGCGCAACGGCCGCTGGCCGTCGCCGGTGATGCTCGAGATAGCCGAGCTGCTCGCCGAACAGGCCGCCGCGGGACGCCCGTTGGTGGTGATGAACGCGCCGTTCGACCTGACGCTGCTCGACCGCGAGCTGCGCAGGCACCGCGCCTCGTCACTCACCGACTGGGTGGACGCGACGCCGCTGCGGGTGCTGGACCCCCGGGTCCTGGACAAGCACCTGGACCGCTACCGCAAGGGCCGGCGCACGCTCACCGACCTGTGCGCGCACTACGAGGTGACGCTCGCCGACGCGCACGACGCGGCGGCGGACGCCCTGGCCGCCCTGGAGGTCGTCCGGGCGCTGGGCCGGCGGTTCGCGGCCCGGCTGGAACGGCTGACCCCCGCCGATCTGCACGCCCTGCAGACCGCCTGGCACGCGGCCCAGGCGCGGGGGCTCCAGGCGTGGTTCGCGCGCAGCGGGACTCCGGAGACGGTGGACACGTCGTGGCCGCTGCGTCCGGAGCTGCCGGCGGCGGCATGAAGGCAGGCCGGCATGAAGGCGAGCCGGCATGAAGAAGACCGGTCCGCGCATTGCGGACCGGCCTTTTCCCGGTGGGCGATACTGGGTTCGAACCAGTGACCTCTTCGGTGTGAACGAAGCGCTCTCCCACTGAGCTAATCGCCCGGGAACGGACTGAACAATACAGGTCCCCGCGTGCTTCCTTCAAACCGCTTCCAGGTGCGCCGTCAGGCCGCGCCGTCCGGCCCGCATCATCAGCCGGTGGTTCAGCCGGAACACCGGCCGCCCGGGCACGGCGAGCCGCCGCAGCAGCGGCTTGTTGACCTGGACGACCTGGTCGTAGCGGGCGAGGGCGCCGGGGCCGTCGGCGGTGATCGTCCAGCGTGCCCAGCCGTCGAGGTCGCCCGTCATCGCGATCTCCAGCACCCCGGCCACGGCGTCGCGCCGCACGGCACGGGCGGTGAAGGTCAGGTCGTACGGGAGGAGCGAGCGGATGCGGATGACGCCGGTCGTGTCGTCGAGCCGGTTCACCTCGCGGACCTGACGCCACCAGCTCGGGTAGTCCTCGGCCCGCTCCAGCACGTCGTACACACGGGCGGGCGGCGCGGGCAGGGCCCACAGGCTGCGGAAGCGGTAACGGGTCCAGTCCATGGGCAGAGTGTGCCCGCGCGCGGGTCCGACCGACGGCATCCGGCGACGGCATTTGAGTACGTTCTGAGTACGTGCGCTCATGCCGGCGCACGTGACGCGGACCACACTCCGAGGCATGACGCATTTTCCGCCCCCGGCCGAGGAGCTGCGGCTCCTCGACACCGAGCTGAGGCAACTGGACGCCCGTCGGGCCCAGTTGCTGGCCCGCCGCTCCTGGCTGGTCGCCACGCTCCAGCAGGCGGTACGGCCGACCCCGGCGCAGTGGCCGAGCCGGCCGACGCCTGCGGGGCCGTCCGCCCGCCCCGAGGCCACCGCGCCGGGCGTGCAGAACGCGCTCCTGCTGCTCGGCGGCATCCTGCTCACCATCGCGGCGATGGTGTTCACCCTGGTCAGCTGGGGTCACCTGGGGATCGCCGGCCGGTCCCTGGTGCTGGGCGCGGTCACGGTGGCGGTGCTCGGCGCGCCCGTGGCGCTGCTGCGGCAGGGGCTGCGTTCGACCGCCGAGTCGGTGGCGGGCCTCGGCCTCGCGCTGACGGTGCTGGACGCCTACGCGCTGCGCGAGGCCGCGTTCACGGCGGCGGACGGCACGACGTACGCGGCGGCCGCCGCGACCGCGCTGGCGGCGCTGTGGTCGGTGTACGGCACGGCGCTCGCCGCGCTGCCGGGCTCGGCCAGGGTGCGGCTTCCCCGCCCGGCCGCCCTGGCGGTCGCTCAACTCGTGTTGCCGCTCTGGGCGATCGCGGCCGGCGGCGGGGCGCACACCGTCACGGCCGCGGTGCTGCTGACGGCCGCGGCGGACGCGGTCGTGGCGCTGCGCGTGTCCGAACGGCCGCTGCGGCTCGTCGCCGTGGTGGGCGCGTTCGGCACGGGCGGCTGGGGCGTCCTGGCAGCCGGTCTGCTCTCCGTGGACGCGGCCGGTGCGGGCGCTGCCGCCCGGGCTGCGGCGCTGCTCTGCCTCGCGGCGGCGATCGCCCTGGGCGTGTCCCGGTTCGCCCCTCGGGCCGACCTCGCGACGGGGACGGCGGCGGCCGGCGCCCTGTGCGTGGTCGCCGGCCTGGGCGGCGTCCTGCGGGTGTCGCTGCCCGGCGACTGGACGGTGCCGGCCTATCTGGCGTGCGGTATCGCGCTGTTGGCCGTCGTGCGGGGCCCGGAAGCCATGCGCCGGGGCGTCGCCTGGGCCTCCGGCGCCGTCCAGGCGGGCGCGGTGCTGTGGGCGGTGCCGGCCGTCGGCGTCACGCTGTTGGGACCGACGGCGTGGCTCGGGCACATCTGGTCCGGGGCCCCGGCCGACGCCCGGGTCGCGGCCTCGGTCGACGCCTTCTGGCCGCCGCACGCCCTCACCGTGCCCCTGACCCTCGCCGCGGTCGCCGCGGTCCTGGCGACGGCGGTCCGCAGCGAGGAGTGGCGCGCACAGGCCCTGACCGCCGCGCCGGCGTTGCTGTGGGCGGCGGCGCTGGTCACTCCGGCGGCGCTGCAACTCCCGTACTCGGTCGGCCTGTCGATGCAGGGACTCCTGACCCTGGTGCTCCTCGTGCCGACGGCGCGGACCGCCACCGGGACGGCCCTGGTCACCTCCCTCGGCCTCGCCTTGCTCTCCCTGGCCACCGAGCCGACGACGTTCATCGTGCTCGCGGCGCTCACGGCGGCCTTCGCGGCGACCGCCTGGCGCGGACGCCTGGCGCCGGTGTCCGCGGCCGTCTCCCTCGGCTACGCCACGGCCCTGGCCTGCACCGTGGGCGCCTGGGCCGGCTGGCGGCCGGAGCACATCGCGCTGCTGGTCCTGGTGGTCCCCGTGGTCGCGGCCCTGGTCGCAGCCCGGATCGGCGACCCCGCGACCACGGTCGCGGTGGAGGCGGCCGGAGCCTTCGCCGGCCTCGTCGCCATCGCTCTCGCGGTCCTCGACCTGCCGCTGCTCGCCCTGGTGCTGTCCCTGTGCGCGGTGATCGCGGCAGGCACCGCCGTACGCCCGGACCGCCGCTCGGTCGGTTACGCGGCCGTCGCGCTCTTCGTGCTGGCCGCGTGGGTGCGCCTGGCGGCCTGGCGGGTGGGGCTCCCGGAGGCGTACACCCTGCCGGTCACGGTTCCGGCGCTGTTCGTCGGGGCCCTGCGCCGCCGCCGCGACCCCGCGGCCTCCTCCTGGACGGCGTACGGTCCCGGGCTCACCGTCACGCTCCTGCCGAGCCTCGCCGCGGCCTGGGGAGACGTCGAGTGGAACCGCCCCCTGCTGCTGGGCGCGGGCGCGCTGCTGCTCACCCTGCTCGGCGCCCGGCACCGGCTGCAGGCCCCGCTCGTGCTGGGCGGCGCGGTGCTCGCCCTGGTCACGCTGCACGAACTCGCCCCGTATCTCGTCCAGGTGACCGACGCGCTCCCCCGCTGGGTGCCTCCCGCCCTCGCCGGACTGCTGCTGCTCGCACTGGGCGCCACGTACGAGCGGCGGCTGCGCGAGATCCGGCGGGTGCGGGAGGCCCTGGGGAGGATGAACTAGCCCTCGGCTACGGCATCTTGTCGCCGAGCAGGGCCAGGTTCTCGATGGCGGCGAGGCCGTAGAGCGATGTGTCGTTGGTGGACACCCAGGTGGCCTCGCTGCCCGCGACCAGGGCGGCGGGGCCGCTCACCGGCTCCGTCTTCCACGGCGAGGACTCCATGTAGCCGTCGGAGCTGTAGAACTTCGTCCACGCCCGCTTGGCGAGCACCTCGTCGCCGGTCTGGACGGCGGCGTAGGCGTCGAGGCGCGAGTGGCCCTGGAAGAGCAGCAGGCTGCCGAAGTTGCTGCCGTAGCGCGCCGCCTGTTCGGCCTTGGTGGCGTTGAAGTAGCGGCAGTAGTCGAAGTAGGCCTGGTCGAACTTCGGCATGTCGACCAGGTGGATGAGCTCGGCGCACAGTTCGTTGAGGCCGAACACGGCCGACAGGTGCGAGACGCCGACGACCGGGGCGGGGGCGACGGCGAACCTGCCGGTGTCGAGGTCGTACAGCCCGCTGCCCTGTACGAAGCCGTTGGGCTGGGCGGCGATGGTCTCCATGGTGGACAGGACCCGCGCCTTGGCCTTCTCCCACTTGGGGCCCTTGCGCTCCCACTCGGTCAGCCACGCCGACACCAGGCCGCTCCAGTCGGTGCCGAAGCCGATCGACAGGGCGTGCCGGTCGGGCGTGTAGGGCTCGGTGCGGATCTTGCGCAGCGGGTCCAGGGCGAGGAACGTCTCGTCGGAGTCGACGTTGGCGTGCATGAGGTCGCCGACGCGTTCGTCCGCCGTGAGGAAGTAGTAGTAGCGGCGGTAGGTGGTGTTGGCGATGCGCTGCTGCTTGGCGCTGTCCGCGTAGTGCTGGACTCCGTGCCGGGTGCCCAGGCCCGCCCACTGGCCGATGTGGTAGACGTCGACCTCGCCGGTGTGCCGGGTCATCGCCTCGGCGAAGCGGAAGATGTCGGCGCGGCCGGAGCGCAGGTAGGCGAACCAGAGCCAGAGGTCCGGGGACAGCTCGGAGTTGTCCCAGGCGTAGCCGCCGATGTCGTACCGCCACTGGTGCCGGACGGTGTCGTAGGTGTGCATGATGTCGCCGTAGTCCCAGAAGCCGTACCAGCGGCGCTGCTCCACCTGGTCCTTGTAGTAGGTGAAGAGGAAGTCGAGGTGGTCCTCGATCTTCGCCTTGGCGGGGGTCGAGCGGTCCGGCTCGGAGTAGAGGCCGGGGCCGAAGACCTTCGCCTTGATGAGCTGCTTCGGCGGGGCGGCGAGCTGCGGCAGCACCCGGACGGCCTCGACCTGTTCGGCGAGCGTCTCGGGGGTGGGCGTCGACCCGTTGGCCCAGAACAGGAGTTCGGAGGTACGGGCGATCCCGTAGGGGGTGCCGAAGCCGGGCTCGTAGTCCTCGTAGGTGATGTTGAGGCCTTCGAGCTGTTCGGGGAAGGTGTCCTGGCCCATGCCGTCGTGGTAGAAGCGCAGGTCCATGGGCTGCGCCTCGGGCGACCAGAGCCAGAGGGTGACCTCGGCGGCGTCGGTGTGCGCGTCCCGGATGTCGAGCTGCGCGGGGTGCTTCTCCCAGAAGTCCCTGAGGCCGAAGGAGAATCCGCCGCTCGCTCCGCCGACGTACCCGAAGCCGGAGGCCCGCTTGCCACCGCCGGCGCCGACCCAGCCGTAGCCCTTCTTGGTGCGCTTGCGGAGCGTGAAGCCGTCCGCCGAGAGCTGGGAGAGGGTGTAGTCGCCCCACTCGGGGATGTACTGGAGGCGGGTGGTGACCCGTTGGTCCCAGGTGGCGGGGTCGGGGAGCTTCTGGCCGGCGTACTGGGCGGCCTGCACCGCCGCGCCCGGGTCTCGGCGCAGACCGGTGATGCCCTTGACGGCCTCGCGCAGCAGTCCGGTGCCCTCGCCGCCGATGCGGATGTGACGGTCGTAGGACTCGTCGCGCATCGGGACGGTGAAGCGGACGCCGATGCCGCGGACGAAGTCGCCGCTCGCCTTACCCGGCTCCTGCTTCCCGTCGAAGGTGACGGTGTGCACCATGCGGAAGGAGTCGGCGCCCGCGTAGAAGTAGAGGCGGATGGAGAACGGGAGCCAACTGCGGCTGCCCTTGCGGTGCTTGCCGTCGATGCGGACGACCGCGCGGACCGGGCCGGACTGCTCGACGGTGACGCCGTCGATGGCGCCCTCGAAGCGCTCGGTCTTGACCGTGCCCTGGTCCTCGTCCTCGATCTCGGGCTGGCGGATCAGGACCAGTCGGCCGTTCTTGGCGATCTCGGTGGAGCCCCGGGTGACGGACTTGATCAGCGTGGCGCCCGACTTGCCGATCTTCGCGGTGATGACGCCCGTCGACACGTCGATGGTGCCGCCGCTCTTGTCGACGGTGACCTTCTGGGCGGGGGCGGCCGGGACGCCGGCGGCGAGGGTGAGCTTGCCGGTTCCCGAACTCACCGCGTGCGCTGTCCACTTGAGGGAGCCGTCCGGCCAGTAGGCGAGCGGCCAGGACTGTACGGGGACGTCCTTGCCGGCGGCGTCCGTCAGCGCGAAGGTCTGGTCCTCCTGGTACGCGCCCATGGGCCAGGGCACGCCGAGCGTGGAGCCGGGGGCGGCGCCGAGGCCGCCGTCCTCCAGCCAGTCCAGGGTCACCGGGTCCGCGTCGGCCGCGGCGGCTCCGGGCGCGGCCTCGGCGTCCTTGGCCCCCAGCGCCCAGCTGAACTGTGCGGCGGCGCCGGCGACGGCCGCCGCCTTGAGGAGGGACCTGCGGGGGATGGGAGACATGAGATGCGGCCTTCCTTTCCGTTCCGTGCGGGATACAGAGCAGGGTGATCAGGTGCGATCAGAAGTGATCAGGGGCATGACAGAGAGAGGCGCGGCGCCCGTCCCGGACGCCGGCCCTGGGGCAGTTCCGGTCAGCGGTTGCGGTACCGCTGCTCCACGGCCACGGCCGCGGCCACGACGGCCCCCAGGACGGGAACCGCCAGCGGCGCGACGAACCAGGCGGACAGGGCCACCACGGCCAGCCCGCCGACGACGAGGAAGGAACCGGCCGGGTCGAGCACCGTCCGGCGGCCCGCCTGCCGGAGCAGGTCCCGCCAGATGGCGTCCGGCGTCCATACGGCCGCCGCCCGCAGTCCGGCGACCGCGAGCCCGATCAGCGCGAACACGCCGACGGCGCCGACCAGCGGCCCGCCGGGAAGTCCGGCCCGCACGGCCTGGACGTCGACCCAGACCGCGGCCGCCGCCAGCCACCCGGCGAGCCCGGCGAGCCAGCCGCCGCGCACGGCCGCCCGGAAGTCGCGGACGAACTCCCGCCTGCCGCCGCCCTGGTGGGCGGTGTGCCGGCGCAGGTGGCGCGCCCCCGCCGCGAAGGCGGCCGGGTAGGTGACCACCCCGAGCGAGGCCACGGCGATCCACACGCCGGTGAGCAGACACTCGGCGAACACGCCGAACCGCTCGGCCACGACGGACTCCTTGCGCGCCCGGCGGGCGGGGTCACGGGCCTTCACGCGCGCCTCGGACATGCCGGTCAGCCCTTCAGTCCGGACGTCGCCATGCCGTCGATCAGATAGCGCTGGAAGGCGAGGAAGAAGGCCAGCACCGGCAGGAGCGCGACCAGCGACATGGCGATCATGCCGCCGTAGTCGGCCACGCCCTCCTGGTCCACGAACATCTTCAGACCGAGGGAGACCGTGTACTTGTCGGGTTCGTTGAGGTAGATCAACGGCCCCATGAAGTCGTTCCAGGAGTTGATGAAGGTGAAGATCGCGCTGGTGATCAGGGCCGGACGACACAGCGGGAGGACGATCGACCAGTAGATGCGCAGATGCCCGCAGCCGTCGAGCCGGGCCGCCTCGTCGAGCTCCTTGGGCAGGTTGCGCATGAACTGCATCATCAGGAAGACGAAGAACGCCTCCGTCGCCAGGTACTTCCCGAGCAGCAGCGGGGTGTACGAATTGATCATGCCCATGTTGCGGAACAGCACGTACTGCGGGATCAGCAGCACGTGGTACGGCAGCAGGAGCGTGCCGATCATCAGCGTGAAGAGCAGATTGCGGCCCACGAACCTGATCCGCGCGAAGGCGTACGCCGTCAGCGAGCAGGAGAGCAGGATCCCGATCACGGAACCGACCGCGAGCGTGAGCGAGTTGAGGAAGAACGTGGAGATCGAGATGTCCGCGATGCCCTCGGACAGCCGGGTGTAGTTCGAGGTGATCGGGGAGCCCGGGAAGAGATCCAGGCTGCCGACGATGTCCTCGCTCTTCTTGAAGGAGCCGCCGATGACCCAGACCACCGGATAGAGGATCACGGCGAGGATCGCGAGGGAGCCGATGTGCCAGGCGAGCGATCCGGGCAGCCGGCGCCGGAACGCGCCGCCCTTCGTGGACTTCATGGACGGGGCCGGGGCCGGGGCGATCTCGGTGGCCTGTGCGCTCATCAGGCGCCCTCCTCGTAGTGCACCCAGCGCTTCTGGGACCAGAACAGCACCGCCGTCACCAGGGCGACCGCGATGAGCAGCATCCAGGCCATGGCGGACGCCAGACCCATCCGGCTGTTCTCGAAGCCCTGGACATAGAGGTAGCAGGTATAGACCATCGAGCCGTCCGCGGGCCCGCAGGCGTTGCCGCCGGCGCCGCCGCCGACGATGTACGCCGAGCTGAAGATCTGGAAGGAGTGGATCGTCTCCAGCAGGACGTTGAAGAAGAGGACGGGGGAAATCATCGGCAGCGTGATGTTCCAGAACCGCCGCAGCTTGCCGGCCCCGTCGACCTCGGCCGCCTCGTACAGCTCCCGGGGGACCTGCTTGAGGCCGGCCAGGAAGATGACCATGGGCGCGCCGAACTGCCAGACGGTGAGCGCCACAAGGCTGTAGATGATCATCTCCGGGTCGCCGGTCCAGCCGCCGACGTCGATCCCGAAGAGCTTCTGCGTACGGTCGACGATCGCGTCGTCCGAGAAGATCGCCTTCCAGACGATGGCGACCGAGACACTCGCCCCGATCAGCGACGGCGCATAGAAGGCGGCCCGGTAGAAGGCCTGCCCGCGCCGCTTCTGGGCCAGCAGCAGCGCCACACCGAGGGCCGCGAGCAGCTTGAGCGGCGTCCCGACGACGACGTACCACATCGTCACCTGCACCGAGTGACGCCAGCGCGGATCGTTGAACATCTCGGAGAAGTTGTCGAGACCGATCCACCTGGGCGCGTCGAACAGGTTGTAGTCGGTGAACGCGAAGTAGAGCGAGGCGATCATCGGGCCCGCTGTGAGCAGCAGGAAACCGGCGATCCACGGAGACATGAAGAGATAGCCGGCCAGGTTCTCCCGACGGCCCCGCCGCTTGAGTTCGGCGGGGCGCGGGGAGTTCACCGGACCGTGCCGCGGCTCGGAGTCCTTGGCCAGGCCCTCCATCGCAGGGGCGTGTGTCACGGCGGTTCCCATCAGCCGGCGAGAGCCGTCTTCGACTCGGTGAAGAACTGCTTGACGGCCTCGTCCACCGAGCGCGTGCCCAGGGCGAGCTCCTCGGCGATCCGCAGGAAGGCCGACTCGCAGATGTCCGCACCGTTCGGGTGCGGGGTGATGGGCTCCAGGACGCCCGAGGCGACGAGGGACTCCTCGTACGCGGCGATCGACTTGTTGACCTCGTCGGTCGGCTTGAACGCGTCGAACTGGGCCTGCGTCGCGGGCACCCCACGGTCATAGCCCATGATCTTGGCGACCTCGGGTTCGTGCACCATGAAGTCGATGAACTGGGCGACCTCCTTGGGGTGCTGCGTCCGCTTGGAGGCGCTGAGCATGAGGGAGCCGAGGTACTGGCCGGTCTTCTTGCCGTCCGTGGTCGGGATGGGAGCGAGTCCGTACTCGCTCTTGCCTTCGGAGGTGTAGCGGACGGTGAAGTTGTCCCAGGTGAACTCACCGGCGGCGAGTTCCGCGGAGACGGCCGACTTGGGCTTGACCTGGGCGACCTTCTTGGCGTCGGCGTAGATGCCGTCCTGGACGCCCTGCTCGGCCTTCGTCCACCAGTCCGTCAGATCGGCCTCGGTGAAGCCGAGTCCGTCCGCCTTGAAGAACGCCTTGCCGTTCTGGCGCAGATAGAGGTCGTAGAGGTACATGACGCCGTACATGCCGCTGTCGCCGGCGCGCCCGGTCTTGTCACGGATCTTGGCCATCGCCGCGTGGAAGTCGTCCCAGGTCCAGCCCTGCTCCGGCTTGACGCCCGCTTTGGTGTAGACAGGCTTGTCGATCACCAACGCCATCGAGTTGGAACCGACCGGGACTCCGAGGAGTTTGCCGTCCACCTCACCGAACTTCGCGAGGTCGGCCCGGAAGCCGTCCGTGGAGAGGTTGCCCGCCTTGACCTGCTCGCCGAGATCCAGCAGCACGTTCTTCGCGTCGTATTTCCGCAGGAATCCAATGGCATTCTGGAACACGTCCGGCGGATTGCCGCCGGAAGCCTGGGTGTTGAACTTCTTCCAGAAGTCGAGGTAGGGCTGAAAGTCCGTTTTCACCTTGATCTTCGGATACTTCTTCTCGAAGAGCGCGATGGTCTTGTTGATGCGCTCCGCGCGGTCCTCGGAACCCCACCACGCGTAACGGATCGTCACCGTCCCGTCCGACGAGGTACCGCTGTCGCCCCCGCATCCGGTGGTCGCCGCCAAGCCCAGCGTGACCGCCGTGGCCCCCGCGGCCTTCAGAACCGTACGCCTCTCAACATTCCTGCTGGTTCCCACAGTCGGGCCCTCCCCGCAGCGTCGTTGCCGCTTGCATGAATCGTTTCAAGAAAGCGCTTGCTGGCACAAGGTACGAGGGGCTTGAGGGAGCGTCAATGATTCGGACAGGAATTTCTTGTGAGGCAACAGTGCGGCGACGGGGGTGCGCGGCAGAGGCTTGAGGCTTGCGATGTCACGAACTCCCTGGTGAGAGGCGTGCGTTCGGATCATCGAACGGAGGATCAGGTGGTGAGCGGCTGAGCGGGACGACTGAAATCCGCCTGCACGGACGGGGGATGCGGGGCGGGTGGGACGAACGGCGCGAGGAGGGAGGGGAGTTGACGACATGACGGCACGGCATGGCCGGATGCGGAGGCGCAGGGGTGCGGGCGCGGGTGATACAGGGCGGGGCGGGGACGACTGCGGACGGTCACCGCGGGGTGACGATCTTGACGATCACGGCGATGCCCGGGCTGAGCTTGTAGCGTGCCGCAGGCATCGGGGGCCGGGCCCGTCTCGTGCCGCAGGCATCGGGGGCCAGGCCCGTCGCGTGTCGAGACATCGGAGACTGAGCTCGTCGCGTGCCGCAGGCATCGGAGGCCGAGTCCGCCGCGTGCCGCAGGCATCGGGGATCGAGCTCGCGGCGGTCGCATGAACGACGTCGGCCCGTCTGCGGTTTCGCAGACGGGCCGACGTTTCGGGGTGGGCGATACTGGGTTCGAACCAGTGACCTCTTCGGTGTGAACGAAGCGCTCTCCCACTGAGCTAATCGCCCGGACGCAGGAAGAACATTACCCCATGTCAGGGGGTGGCTGTGACCACGGGCGACCGCTCCCCGCGCCGCCGCGGCGGATCACTGGTCCTTGATGTTCCAGGGCATCTCGAGGCCGAACTTCCACAGGTAGACACCCATGAGAACGCCGATGATCACCAGGCCGATCGAGGTCAGGATGATGTTGCGACGCCGCACCTTCGGGTCGAGGGCCCGCTGGGCCGCCTCGGTGACCTTGCGCTTGGTCCAGCGGAGCGCCAGCTGGGCCCAGACGAACTCGGTCGCCCAGATCGCCATGCCTCCGAAGATCACGACCCAGCCCGGACCGGGCAGCGGCAGCATGACGATGCCGGCGCCCACCACGGCGAGGCCGATCACGAAGACGCCGACCTGCCAGCTCAGGTGCAGCGCACGGCGCGCCTTGACGAATTCGGGCGCTCTGGAGCCGAGCCCCTGGCCCTGCTGCTCCTCCGCCGCGCCACCCGGCCTCGACCCGTCCGCCGCCACTGCCGCCTCGCCGACCTCGTCACTCCCCGTATTCATACAGCCAAACCCTACCCGAGAGATTCCGGTCACCGGAATGGTGGTACTTCGCGAACGCACCCTCGGCCGGAAGAGTTACGTAAAGGCACGCAAAACACTCAGAGGGGTTTACAACGGCACCGTAGGTGGCATGTCGATTTCGCCGACGTGCGAATCCCCGAGCGCACACTGAGCGAAAGGCCCTGGCGCTTATGAACACCACGGTCAGCTGCGAGCTGCACCTGCGCCTCGTTGTGTCGAGCGAGTCCTCCCTGCCTGTCCCCGCAGGCCTGCGGTACGACACGGCCGACCCCTACGCCGTGCACGCCACCTTCCACACCGGAGCCGAAGAGACCGTCGAGTGGGTGTTCGCCCGCGACCTCCTCGCCGAAGGCCTGCACCGGCCGACGGGCACCGGCGACGTCCGTGTCTGGCCGTCGCGCAGCCACGGTCAGGGCGTCGTCTGCATCGCCCTGAGCTCCCCGGAGGGGGAAGCTCTGCTCGAGGCCCCTGCGCGGGCCCTGGAGTCCTTCCTGAAGCGAACGGACGCAGCCGTGCCCCCGGGCACGGAACACCGGCACTTCGATCTCGATCAAGAGCTCTCGCACATCCTGGCGGAAAGCTAGGGCGAGGCTCACACCGAGCCGCCCGGCGCCGTCCACTCGGGGAGACGGCTCGGGTCACGACAACCGAATAGGGATGCGCCGACGCCGTGCCATGGGTTCCCGTGGCACGGCGTCGGCGCGCCACGGGAACCCATGGGGCGGTGTCGGCGTACGTGTGGGCCCCTTCCATGGCGCGTCCAGCGCCGTGCGAGCCGGGCTTCCCCGGCGTTCCGGCTTCCCCCGCCCATGGAATCCGGGGCACGATCGGACAAGGTTCGACCGCCCGGTGCGGCTACCATCGGCCAGCATCGGAGGGCGCCCGCCCGACCCCCAGGCCAGGGAGCGAAATGTGCTGATCACCCACGACACCCGGTGTGCGCTCGATGCCGTGGTGGATCTGGTGAACACCGCACCGGAGGACGACACGACTCCGGACGCGCTGCCGGATGTCGCCGCCCTCGCGGACTTCGTACGAAAGCACGAATTCAGTGACGTCGGTGTGCTGTCCGAGTTCGACCTGTCCGCGGTGCGCAAGGTCCGTGGGCGGTTCGCCAGGATCTTCGCGGCGTCGGATCCCAGGACCGCCGCCGCTCTGATCAACGAGCTGGTCGCCGCCGCGGGCACGACCCCGCGCCTCACCGATCACGACGGCTACGACTGGCATGTGCACTACTTCGCGCCCGGCGCGTCCGTCGCCGACCACCTGGCGGCCGACTGCGGGATGGCGCTGGCGTTCTTCGTGGTCGCCGGGGAGGAGGAGCGGCTGCGGCGCTGTGAGGCCCCGGACTGCCGACGCGCCTTCGTCGACCTCTCCCGCAACCGGTCCCGCCGGTACTGCGACAGCCGCACCTGCGGCAACCGCCTGCACGTGGCCGCCTACCGAGCACGCCGCAAGGAGGCCGCGGGCTGAGGGCGACGCCCCGTCCCGGCAGGTCTCCGCTCGGCTCCCCCGGCGCGCACCTGTGCCCCTCGGCCGGCATCGGGGCCGCTCGACCCCATGGGTTGAGCTAGGCCTCCACCGGGTCCGCTCGGTTCCGTCCGGCCGCCTCCCTCGGGGCCGCTCGATCCGATCGATTCAGCCCGGTGCCGTCTGTTTCGCTCGTCTCCCTCGATTCCTCCCCCCGGTGCAACTCGCCTGGGCCCACCGTGGCCCGCGAGGGGCGCGGGCTCAGGGGCGTGTCCCGCACGCAGGTCTCGCTCGCCCCCGCCGGCTCACACCTCGGCCCACCCCACCCCCGTTCTCTGGGTCCTCGGAGCCTCTCGGGCTTCTCGATGCCGGCGCGGCCCCGGCGGGTGACGCCGGGGACCGCGGGTAAGGCTCATAGCAGCAGCAGATCATGCAGTGAAGCCATGAGCAGCAGACACCCGATCACCGCAAGGAAGATCATCAGCGGTGGCTGGGAAAGGGCGAAGAGGCATCCACGCGGCTCGTCCTTGGGCGGCGCGGCGTCGCTCTGTGTCGTGTCCAGCATCTCGCGGGCGATGATGACGCAGGTGACACCCCTCGCGCGATCAACACGCACGGAATGAGCGGGTGTTCGCCGGATTCCGTGACGTCGGTTTCAGGCCGTGATCACTTCCGCACACGGGCAGGCCGACTGTGTCGTTTCAATCCCAGGCCGCCTCACCCGGCCCGCGTCACCCACCACGCCTCACGAGCCGCGTCTCATATCCCGTGCTTCTTGAGGATGGCCTCGATGTCGCTGAAGTCTTCGGAGCCGCCGGTCGCCCGGGGCGCCGCCGCGGGGCGGGACGCCGGCCGGGACGCCTGCCCCAGGGAGGGCGCCGAGGCGGCCGGGGCCACTGCTTCGGACCGTGCCGCGCGGGCCGCGGCCTTGCGTTCTCTGCGGGTGCCGCCGCGGCGACGCTCCACGGCGCGGGTGCCGGCGAAGAGGGCCCAGGCCCCGCCGAGCACGACGAAGCCCGCCCAGGCCGTGGGACTGAACGCGGTGTCGGCGAGCCATTCGACGACGCCGGTCATCACGAGGCCGAGCGGCACGAGGGCGTAGGCCGCGATGCGGGCGGCCGCCAGGAAGCGCTTGCGGTAGGCCGTGACCACCGCGATGCCCAGGCCCGCCGCGGCGACGGCGGAACAGACGGTCTCGGCAATCATCCGGTTCCTCCAGGCGTGGCTGTCTCGGGCAGGATTCCGACCGACTCGGCGCCACAGCCGTCAGGCGCGCGCTTCGTCCCTTCCATCCTGCACCTGCACACCGCTCGCGGGCCATGCTCCGGGCGGACATCAGGGACATCTCCGGGTCGGCTCCTCCGCAGGTGCCGCACGAACGCGTCCCTCGGGGTCGCCCGAGACCTCCCCGGCATGCGGTCGGCGCCGTCCGGATTGGGGCGGTCGGGCGGAGACTGGAAGACTGACGTCATGAGCGACTCGTCCCCCTCCTCCCCCACCCGTCCCGCCGTCGTCCTCGACGTCTGGTGCGAGCTGCAGTGCCCGGACTGCCGTGGTGCCCTGCACGACCTGCGCGCCCTGCGTGAGCGCTACGGCGACCGGCTGGAGCTGCGGCTGCGGCACTTCCCGCTGGAGAAGCACAGCCACGCCTTCGCCGCCGCGCAGGCCGCCGAGGAGGCCCTGGAGCAGGGCAAGGGATGGCCGTACGTCGAGGCCGTGCTGGGCCGGGTCGAGGAGCTGGACCGTAAGGGAGAACCCTTCCTGGTCGAGATCGCCGGCGAACTCGGGCTCGACGCCGAGGAGTTCGACACCGCCCTGATCGACGGCCGGCACATCCTGATCGTGGACGCCGACCAGGCCGAGGGCAAGGCGATCGGCGTCACCGGCACCCCGACCTACGTCATCGGCGGCGAGCGCCTCGACGGCGGCAAGAGCCAGGAGGGGCTGCGCGAGCGCGTCGAGGAGATCGCCGACCGGCTGCTGGCCGAGCAGCGGTGAACCGACGGGCTCCGCAGACCTGGGCTCAGAGCAGGTTCTTGTACATCGAGTAGCCCACCGGCACGTACCCCAGTGACTCGTAGAGCCGCTCGGCAGGCGTGTTGCCCGCGAAGACGTTCAGGCCCAGCACCTGTCTGCCCGCGGCCATCGTCTGGGCCTCCGCCAGCAGCATCAGGGAGCGGCCGTGACCCCGGCCGCGCTGCTCGTCGTGGGTCTCGACGTTGTAGACGAACCCGATATCGCCCCTGAGGGCGAGCCACAGGGTGCCGACCGGAACGCCCTCGTGTTCGAGGACGCTGATCAGCGTGTCGTCCGTCGTCAGGCCCTGGGGGAGCAAGCGCGCGTGGTCCTCCCGGGATTTGTCCCAGGCGCTCGCCTCAGGGACGCCGCGTTCGATCCAGACCTGGGCGTATCCCGCGAGGTGGACCTCTTTCCACGGGCCGAACTCGGCCTCCGTCATGGAGCGGCCCCGGCTGCCCTCGGGCAGCGCGGGGGGCTCGGTGCCGAGCTGCTTCTCCATCCCGCGGTTGCGGTGGACGTAGCCGAGGGCCGTGGCGAGCCGCAGGGCCGGGTCGGCCCGGCCCGGCACCCTGATCTCGATCTGCTTGCAGCCCCAGCCCCGGGCCACCTCCTCGGCGGCGAGCGCGGCCACCGTGCCCCGGCCCCGGCCGCGGTCCGGCTCCTCGATGTGCAGCTCGTCGAGGTGGGCGAAGGCGGGCCCGAGGACGGGATCGGTGGAGAGGCGGACCGCGCCGACGGGGCGACTGTTCACGCACACGCGGTAGTGGCGGGACAGGGCTCCGTCGGCGGCACGCTGAAGCGGCTCGGTAGGCCGCAGGGTCGTGGTCATCAGGGCTTTCTACCCGCCGTACGGGCCGAAGTCAGCCTGTTTTCCCGGGCTCTCGGCAATGATCCCCTGGTACTACGGGTCCAGATCGTTCCCGGCCCGCTCGGCGAAGATCCGCATCGCCTTGGCGGTCACCGGCCCGGGTGTGCCCGGGAGTTCGCGGTCGTCGACCCGGTGGACGGCCTGGACGTCGCGCAGGGTGGAGGTGAGGAAGACCTCGTCGGCCCGCTCCAGCACGTCCAGCGGCAGGTCGGTCTCCCGGGCGCCGGTCCACTCGACGACCAGCTCGCGCGTGATGCCTGCGAGGCAGCCGGAGGCCAGCGGCGGGGTGTGGATCTCGCCGTCCAGGACGACGAACACGTTCGAGCCGGTGCCCTCGCAGAGCTGCCCCACCGTGTTGCCGAACAGCGCCTCGCTGGCGCCGTGCTCGTGGGCGCGGGCCAGGGCGACGACGTTCTCGGCGTACGAGGTCGTCTTCAGACCGGTGAGCGCGCCGCGTTCGTTGCGGGTCCAGGGGACCGTGACGACGGCCGTGGAGTCGGCGCGCCGGGTGGTCTCGCCGAGGGCGACGACGAGGGTGGGCCCGTGCTCGCCGCGGTCGGAGCCGAGGGGGCCGTGGCCTCCGGTGTAGGTGATGCGCAGGCGGCCGAGCGGCATCGGGTTGGCCTCGAGGACGGCGGCGCAGGCGCGGCGGACCTCGTCCTGGTCGGGGTCGGGCAGGCCGAGGCCGCGCGCGGAGCGGGTCAGCCGGTCGAGATGGCGGGTGAGCGCGAACGTGCGGCCGTCCGTCGCCTTCACCGTCTCGAAGATGCCGTCGCCCACGGTGAGTCCGTGGTCGAAGACGGAGACACGGGCGGACTCGGTGTCCTGCAGCCCGCCGTCGAGCCAGATCTTCACGTCAGTCCCTCTCCCTCGGCCCTGTACGGGGCCGTGACTTCGTACGCTCCCGACGCTACCGCGAGCAGTCGGGAGGCCTTCAGCTCGGTCTCCGCCCACTCGGCCTCGGGGTCGGAGCCCCAGGTGATGCCGGCGCCGGTGCCGAAGCGCAGCACGGCGGCGCCGGTGTCGGCGCGGTCGATCCAGAAGGTGCGTATGCCGACGGCCAGCTCGCCCGTGCCCCGGTCGGCGTCGACCCAGCCGATGCCTCCGCAGTACGGGCCGCGCGGCGCCGTCTCCAGGGCCTCGATGATCCGCAGGGCGCTGGACTTGGGGGCGCCGGTGACCGAGCCGGGCGGGAAGGCGGCGTCGAGCAGTTCCGGCCAGCCGGCGCCGTCGGGAAGTTCGCCGCGGACCGTGGAGACGAGGTGGACCAGGCCCGGGTGCTTCTCGACGGCGCAGAGGTCGGGGACGCTCACGCTGCCGGTGGCGCAGACCCGCCCGAGATCGTTGCGGACGAGGTCCACGATCATCACGTTCTCGGCGTAGTCCTTGTCGAGGAGGTCCGCCTCCGTGCGTCCGGTGCCCTTGATGGGCCCGGACTCGACGATCCGCCCCTCGCGGCGCAGGAAGAGTTCGGGGGAAGCGGTGGCCGTCTCTATGCCGTGAGCCGGGAGGCGAATCGTTCCTGCGAAGGGTGCCGGGTTGCCCCGGGCCAGCAGGGCGGTCAGCGCGTCCACGTCGGCGTCGGCCGCCACGGGTGCGGTCAGCACGCGGCAGAGATTGGCCTGATACACCTCGCCGGCCGCGATGTGCTCGCGGATGCGGCGGACACCCGCCGTGTACGCGGCGCGGTCGAGGGACGACGTCCAGTCACCGGCCGCCGGCCCCCGCCATGCCCCCGGCACCGGAGCGGGCACGGGCTCCTCGCGTACGTCGGCGAAGCGGGCGCACACCAGGCGGCCCTCGAAGTCGGCGCAGACGGCCCAGAAACCGGTGCCGTCGAGGGCCGCGGGATCGCTGGTCACATCGAGGAGGCCGGTGGCGACGCGGGCGCCGAAACGGGCGAGAGGTGGGAGGTCGGGCACGTTGTCGAGTCTATGGCGGGTGTCCCGGGGGTGACGGGGGCATGTCCCGCAATGTCCCGGCCAGGGGGGCCTGACCAGCTCCGCGAGCGGACGCAGCGCAGCACGCTGCACAAACGCGTTTTTGTGCTGGCCCGGGAATCCGCTAGAGTTCAACACGTCGCCGCGACGCGCAAGCCGAGCGGAACCGACAAGCGGACGTAGCTCAGTTGGTAGAGCGCAACCTTGCCAAGGTTGAGGTCGCCAGTTCGAACCTGGTCGTCCGCTCGCAGGAAGTGGGGGATCTTCCCGAACCCCCGCACTCCTGGTGGAGTGGCCGAGAGGCGAGGCAACGGCCTGCAAAGCCGTCTACACGGGTTCAAATCCCGTCTCCACCTCCAAGGACGATTAGCTCAGCGGGAGAGCGCTTCCCTGACACGGAAGAGGTCACTGGTTCAATCCCAGTATCGTCCACTGATCCGGTTCATCGGGTCCCCGCGCGATTAGCTCAGCGGGAGAGCGCTTCCCTGACACGGAAGAGGTCACTGGTTCAATCCCAGTATCGCGCACGCAGCACGCATCACCCCTCCCGGACGATTAGCTCAGCGGGAGAGCGCTTCCCTGACACGGAAGAGGTCACTGGTTCAATCCCAGTATCGTCCACACGCCGAGAGCCCCCGGCCGCCTTCGCGGTCGGGGGCTCTTCCGTTGCCCGGCCAGACTGTCCGGTCAGCTGGAGAACAGCATGCGGCCGAAGCTCTTGTTGCGGTGGTGGCTGCCGTGGTGGCCCCCGTGGTGCCCGCCGTGCGGGGCGCCCCAGGCGGGAGCGACCGGGGCGGCCGGGTACGCCTGCGGGGCGGCCGGGGGCGGCGGCGCCTGCTGGCTCCACTGGCCCTCCAGGCGGGTCAGCGCCTCCAGCTCGCCGTAGTCGAGGAATATCCCACGGCA
Organism: Streptomyces sp. NPDC006872; assembly: GCF_040635845.1. Lineage (NCBI taxonomy): Bacteria > Bacillati > Actinomycetota > Actinomycetes > Kitasatosporales > Streptomycetaceae > Streptomyces > Streptomyces sp. NPDC006872. The sequence continues at coordinate 47,544 of NZ_JBEYIL010000019.1, read as the reverse complement.
GTTGCTGCACTGCTCAATCTGGACGCCGTTGCGGTTGTAGGTGTGCATCGGAGCGTGACACTTCGGGCACTGCATGGTTCGGCTCAACTCCTCGCCGGTCGGTGCTGTTTCGCGTACCGCCAGGACAGACACTGTCCGGCTGCGGTCGGTTGCACCCTACTTCGCGAAGCTTGCCGCGAACTGCGGGGGGACAGAACCCATTCGGGCACAGGCGTCGACCAGGCACTGCTCGACCTCGTCCAACGACCGGTCCTCCGCGACCGACTTGGTGACAGCACGTGCCGCTCCCTGCACGGTGAGTGCGCGCGCCGGGACGTCCAGGGCGGGCCAGGGGTCGCCGGCCTGGGGGACGGCGGGGCCGCCCGCGGCCCGGTAGGCGGCCAGGAAGCGGGTCCACTCCTCGGGCGGGAGCAGACCGCAGGCGTACCAGGCGGCGGGGCGGGCGAGGTCCCAGGCCGGCACGCCGACGCCGAGATCGTCGACGTCGATCAGCCGCCAGGGGCCGTCGGGGGCGGGATGGCGGACGAGCTGGCCGAGGTGGAGGTCGCCGTGGCAGAGCGTGACGACGTCGGGCATGGGGGCCTCGGCACGGGCCCAGGCGGGGAGTGCGCGCCAGGCGCTCAGGACGGGCGCGACGGCGGGGTGCGAGCCGGCGGCGCGGAGCCGGGCCACGGCGTGGGCGGCCTTGGCGGGGCCGCGCATCGGGGGGAGCGCGGTCGGGGCGGGGGTGCGGTGGAGACGGGCGAGCAGGGTGGCCGCGGCTTCCCAGGGGGCCGCGTCCGGGTCGTCCGGGTCCACCGGGGCGCCGTACGGCCAGAAGGTCACCAGACGGCCGTGCAGCCGGGTCGGCGCCGGTGTGAGCGGCGGCAGGAGGACTTCGGGGAGGCGGACGGCGGTGACCAGGCGCGGGGCGAGGTCGGCCGGGTCGGTGTCGGGGGCGTGGGCCTTCGCGACGGTGTCGGCGTGCCGGACGACGGTGGCGTCGGGGCGGTCCGCGAGGGTGGCCGCGCCGCAGGAGCAGGTCGCGGTGGATTCATGGGCCTGGGCTCTGGCGCGGAAGGTGAGCTCGGTGAGCAGGGGGTGTGCGGTCACGGGGCTCCCTGGGCGGCGGCGTGCGGGTCTCCTCGCGAGGGTACGCAGGGGGTCGCCGGAGTCGTCCGCCGGGGAAAAGCAATGCAGGCGCAGCTCCCCAGCTGCGCCTGCATTTTTTGCCGTCCGCCGCACCCCCGTCCCCACGGGGTTTCATGGGTGGATGTCCCCGCCCGGACCGCTCTTCCGGGCCTGGGGTCGCCGCTCAGCGCCCCAGCATCACTCCCACGGACGACGCCTGTGTGGCCACTGTCTCCCAGCCGTCGAAGACGACGAGGAGCAGGACCGCCAGGGGAAGGGCCATCAGGGTCGCCACCAGGGGGTGGCGGCGGCCCGTGCGGCGGGAGTACGTGGTGCGTCCCTGCGTGCGGATCGTCGTCCGCGGTGCCGTAAGGGCCATGGTCCCTCTCCTGACCTGATCAGTTGTCGTTGGCAGCGGCGGGTGTCTGACCTCGGGGGACGAGTGCTGCACCCGCCGCTTGACCTCAAATCTAGGCGTGCGGCGGGCGCGGGACGTCATGCCCTCGTACCGATTGCCGGGCCTCCCGGAGGATGAGCCATGACCTGCGGAGTACTCCCCTGGGTGGAGACGAAGTCCTAGGTCTCGGGGTCTTCCCGGAAGGGGTGTCCGGTCCGGGCCGGTTTCTCCGAGCTGTCCTCGCGAGGGACGGGGTGCTCGACCAGGGCGAGGACCCTGTTCGCCATGAAACGGGCCGTACGGACCGGCGTGCCGGTTCTGGTGACTTCGCTCACTTCCACCACCCCTCTCCGTACCGCCGACTCCACTCGGCGGCCTGCTCTGCTCGCCGTCACCTCGTAGGTGCGGGTCGTGTCGCCGGCGTCGACGACTATCTCCACGCGGTCACCCTTCACGGGTTCAATCCCCCTTCTGTGACAGGTGGTTGAGGTCACAAAGCCGCCAAAGCACGCCTGTTCGCAGGCCTCCTGACCACCCTTCAAGTCTCCCACCGGGCACTGACAATCGATCGGTACGAGAGGGCGCGGCCTCTGCGCGCGAACGGCCGTGGAAACGTAAGCTGTGCCACGTCACACGGACCGGGCAGCGGGGATGAACATGGCGATGATGCGCCTGAGGCGCGAGGACCCGCGCGTCGTCGGCTCGTTCAGGCTTCACCGACGGCTCGGCGCGGGCGGGATGGGCGTCGTCTATCTGGGGTCCGACAAGAAGGGGCAGCGGGTCGCGCTGAAGGTGATCCGGCCCGATCTGGCGGAGGACCAGGAGTTCCGGTCGCGGTTCGCGCGCGAGGTGTCGGCCGCCCGGCGGATCCGGGGCGGGTGCACGGCGCGGCTGGTCGCGGCGGATCTGGACGCCGACCGGCCGTGGTTCGCCACGCAGTACGTGCCCGGTCCCTCGCTGCACGACAAGGTCAACGACGACGGGCCGCTCGGGGCCGCCGAGCTCGCCTCGATCGGGGCCGCGCTGTCGGAGGGGCTCGTCGCCGTCCACGAGGCCGGGGTCGTGCACCGGGACCTGAAGCCGTCCAACATCCTGCTCTCCCCCAAGGGCCCGCGGATCATCGACTTCGGCATCGCCTGGGCGACGGGCGCCTCCACGCTGACGCATGTCGGCACGGCGGTCGGCTCCCCCGGGTTCCTCGCGCCGGAGCAGGTGCGGGGGGCTCTGGTCACCCCGGCCACCGACGTGTTCTCGCTCGGTGCCACGCTCGCCTACGCCTCGACCTCCGACTCGCCCTTCGGACACGGCAGTTCCGAGGTGATGCTGTACCGGGTGGTGCACGAGGAGCCGCAGTTGCACGGGGTGCCGGACGCGCTGGCGCCGCTGGTGCGGGCCTGTCTGGCGAAGGACCCCGAGGAGCGGCCCAGCACGCTCGATCTCTCCCTGCGGCTGAAGGAGATCGCGACCCGCGAGGCCCAGGGGCTGGCGGACCCGCGGCCCCCGGTCCCGCGGGCGGCGGAGGCCGATCGCCCCACGGGGCGGCTCTCCGAAACCGGTTACCCGGAGCGCACCATGCGCCGGCCGGACGGACCGGGCACCCCGCCGCCGCGGAACGGGGTGCCGTCCTCGCGCGGTCCGGTCCCCTCCCGGGGCGGGGCGCCCGCGCGCGGGGCGAGCGCCTCCCGTGGCGGCAGTGCCTCGTCGTCGCGGTCCGGGGCCCGGCCGGCGCCCGGTACCCGCAACACCCGTCCCGGCACCGGCAGCCGGCCGGCGCCCCGCGGTGGCCGTCCGGGGCCGAGAACCACGGGGACCGGACGGCGGCCCGCCAACCCGCGGCTGCTGCGGCAGCGGCTGTTCGTCTTCGTCGTCGTGACGCTGTTCGTCGCGCTCGGCATCGCCGTCGTCCAGGGCTGTGAGGGCCCGGCGCGCGGACTGGGCGGGGACAGCCAGGTCGTCCGGCACGAGCAGCAGCCCGTACGGCCGGAGGGCCGGCCAGGCCCCGGTTAGGGCTGTGGGCGGCCCGTCGCCACTGCGTAGAAGGCGACCGCGGCCGCGGCTCCCACGTTGAGGGAGTCGACGCCGTGGGACATCGGGATGCGGACCCATTCGTCGGCGGCGACCAGCGCCTGGGTGGAGAGGCCGTCGCCCTCGGCTCCGAGCATGAGGGCCACGCGGTCCATCCGGTGCGGGGCCGCCTCGTCGAGGCTGCGGGCCTTCTCGTCCGGGGTGAGGGCGAGGAGGGTGAGTCCGGCCTCGCGGACCGAGTCGAGGCTCTTCGGCCAGGTGTCCAGTCGGGCGTACGGGACCGAGAAGACCGCGCCCATCGAGACCTTCACGCTGCGGCGGTAGAGGGGGTCGGCGCAGTCCGGGGAGAGCAGGACGGCGTCCATGCCGAGGGCGGCCGCCGAGCGGAAGATCGCGCCGATGTTGGTGTGGTCGTTGACCGACTCCATGACGACGACCCGGCGGGCGGTCTGCAGGAGTTCGGCGGCGGTCGGCAGCGGCTTGCGCTGCATGGAGGCCAGTGCGCCGCGGTGGACGTGGTAGCCGGTGACGCGTTCGGCGAGCTCCGGGCTGACGGCGTAGACCGGTGCCGGGAGCTCGTCGATGACGTCGCGCATGACGTCGACCCACTTGGCGGAGAGCAGCATCGAGCGCATCTCGTACCCGGCGTCCTTGGCCCGTCGGATGACCTTCTCGCCCTCCGCGATGAACAGGCCCTCGGCGGGCTCGCGCTTGCGGCGCAGCTCGACGTCGGTCAGGCCGGTGTAGTCGCGCAGGCGCGGGTCGTCGGGGTCCTCAACGGTGATGAGATCGGCCACAGGGTGATACTGCCTTGTCCTGGGTGTGGTGCCAACGGCTCGGAACGGTTGTGTTACCCGCGGTTACTCGGACGCCCGCGGGCCGACGGCGACGACTGCGCCGACGACGATGACCGCCGGCGGCCTGACCTCCTGGTCGCGGACCGTCTCGGCGACCGTCGCGAGCGTCGCGTCGACCCGGCGCTGGGCGGCCGTCGTGCCCTCCTGGACGAGCGCGACCGGGGTGTCGGGCGACTTGCCGTGCGCGACGAGCGTCTCGGCGATCTTCCCGATCTTGTCGACGCCCATCAGGATCACCAGCGTGCCGGTGAGCTTCGCGAGCGAGGGCCAGTCGACCAGGGAACGCTCGTCGTCGGGGGCGACATGACCGCTGACCACGGTGAACTCATGGGCGACGCCCCGGTGGGTGACCGGGATGCCGGCCGCGCCCGGCACCGAGATCGAGCTGGAGATGCCCGGGACGACCGTGCAGGCGATGCCGGCCTCGGCGAGCGCCTGGAGCTCCTCCATGCCACGGCCGAACACATACGGGTCGCCGCCCTTGAGCCGGACGACCGACTTGCCCTGCTTGGCGTGCTCGATCAGCGCGTTGTTGATGGCCTCCTGCGCCATGTAACGGCCGTAGGGGATCTTCGCCGCGTCGATCACCTCGACGTGCGGCGGGAGTTCGGCGAGGAGGTCGCGCGGGCCGAGCCGGTCGGCGATGACGACGTCCGCCTCGGCGAGGAGGCGGCGGCCGCGGACCGTGATCAGGTCGGGGTCGCCGGGGCCGCCGCCGACCAGCGCGACGCCGGGGGTCCGGGTGCGGTGGTGGGGGGCGACGAGGGTGCCGTCGCGCAGGCCCTCGACGACCGCGTCGCGGATGGCCGCGGTGTGGCGGGGGTCGCGGCCGCGGGCGTCGGTGGTGAGGACGGCGACCGTGACGCCCTCGCTGTGGCCGGTCGCCGGGGTCCAGGCGGTGGCCGCGTCGGCGTCGTCGGAGCGGACGCACCAGACGCGGTGGCGTTCGGCCTCGGCCGAGGCCCGGACGTTGGCCTCCGTGTCGCCGGTGGCGATCAGGGCGTACCAGGCGTCCGCGAGGTCGCCGTCGGCGTAGGGGCGCCTCGACCAGGCGATCTCGCCCGCGTCCGCCATCGCCTCGACGGAGGGGGTGGCCTCGGGGGACACCAGGTGGATGTCCGCGCCTGCTGCGATCAGCGCGGGGAGGCGGCGCTGGGCGACCTGGCCGCCGCCGAGGACGACGACCCTGCGGCCGGTGAGGCGGAGGCCTACGGGGTAGGCGGGGTGTTCGGCCATGAGGTGCGGCTCCTCGAACGGGCAGAGGGTGGGCGCTGCGGCTCTGGAGCGGCCCTGACGTGCGGATTTTAGAGGTGACTTCAGCGTACGGCGGGGTCGGGGGGCACGCAGGAGCGCATGCCCGCCGACCCCGGTGGGGTGCTACTTCTCGGTGACCCCCGCCGAGTCGAACGTCGCCACCTCGTGCATCGCCCGCGCCGTGCTCTGCACCAGCGGGAGGGCCAGCAGCGCGCCCGTGCCCTCGCCGAGGCGGAGGTCGAGGTCGACCAGGGGGCGCAGGCCCAGCTTGTTCAGGGCTGCCACATGGCCCGGCTCGGCGCTGCGGTGGCCCGCGATGCAGGCCGCGAGGACCTCGGGGGCGATGGCGCGGGCCACCAGGGCGGCGGCGCCGGCGCTGACGCCGTCCAGGATGACGGGCGTGCGCAGTGAGGCGCCGCCGAGGAGGAGGCCGACCATCGCCGCGTGCTCGAAGCCGCCGACCGCCGCCAGGACGCCGATCGGGTCGGCCGGGTCCGGCTGGTGGAGGTCCAGGGCACGGCGGACGACCTCGGTCTTGCGGGCGAGGGTCTCGTCGTTGATGCCGGTGCCGCGGCCGGTGACCTCGGCCGGGTCGGCGCCCGTGAAGACCGAGATGAGGGCCGCGGACGCGGTGGTGTTGGCGATGCCCATCTCGCCTGTGAGCAGGGCCTTGTTGCCGGCCGCCACCAGGTCGCGGGCGGTCTCGATGCCGACCTCGATGGCCTGCTTGGCCTCCTCGCGGGTCATCGCGGGCCCGGTGGTCATGTCGGAGGTGCCCGCGCGGATCTTGCGGGGCAGCAGGCCGGGGGTCCCGGGGAGCTCGGCCGCGACGCCGACGTCCACCACGCAGACCTCGGCGCCCACCTGGGACGCGAAGGCGTTGCAGACCGCTCCCCCGCCGAGGAAGTTGGCGACCATCTGGGCCGTCACCTCCTGCGGCCAGGGGGTGACGCCCTGGGCGTGCACGCCGTGGTCGCCGGCGAAGATCGCGACGGCCGCGGGCTCCGGGATCGGCGGCGGGCACTGCCGGGACAGCCCGGACAGCTGCGCGGAGATGATCTCCAGCATGCCGAGCGAGCCCGGCGGCTTCGTCATGCGCTTCTGCCGCTCCCAGGCCTCGCCGAGCGCCTTGGCGTCCAGCGGGCGGACACTGGCGACGGTCTCGGCGAGCAGGTCGTGCGGGTCCTCGCCGGGCAGCGCGCGACGGCCGTACGTCTCCTCGTGGACGACCCACGACAGCGGGCGGCGCTTGGCCCAGCCCGCCTGCATCAGCTCGGGCTCGTCCGGGAACTCGTCGACGTAGCCGACGCACAGGTAGGCGACCACGTCGAGGTGGTCGGGCAGGCCCAGCGCGCGGACCATCTCCCGCTCGTCGAAGAAGCTGACCCAGCCGACGCCGAGGCCTTCGGCGCGGGCCGCGAGCCAGAGGTTCTCGACCGCGAGCGCGGAGGAGTACGGCGCCATCTGCGGCTGGGTGTGACGGCCCAGGGTGTGGCGGCCGCCGCGGGTCGGATCGGCGGTGACGACGATGTTCACCGGGGTGTCGAGGATGGCCTCGATCTTCAGTTCCTTGAACTGCTTCGCCCGGCCCTTGGGCAGGGACTTCGCGTAGGCGTCACGCTGCCGCATCGCCAGTTCGTGCATCGCGCGCCGGGTGTCGGCCGAGCGGATGACGACGAAGTCCCAGGGCTGCGAGTGGCCGACGGAGGGCGCGGTGTGGGCGGCCTCCAGGACGCGCAGCAGCACCTCGTGCGGGATGGGGTCGCCGCGGAAGCCGTTGCGGATGTCCCGGCGTTCCCGCATGACCTTCAGGACCGCCTCGCGCTCGGCGTCGTCGTACGCGGGCGCGGCGGGGCCGGTGGACTCTCTGGCTTCTTCCACGGCTGCCGGGGTCTCCTCCTGGTCGGCGGCCCTGGTTTCCAGGTCCTCCGGGCTCTGTGCGACATCGGGGTCGACGTCAGGTGCGACGTAGACGTAGGGGTCCACGTCGGCCTCCTGCTCCGTGTCCGGGATCGCCGGGTCGGGAGCGGGGGCAGGGTCGGCGGCGCGGGGGGCGGGGACCGTGACAGGAGCCTGCTGGGGTTCCGCCGTGGCCTCCGCGACTGCCTCCGCCACTGTCTCCGCCTCGGGCGTCGGCTGCTCCTCGGTCGGGAGCACGATCGGGTGCGGCGGGGTCGGGGCGAGGTGCGGGGTGGTGGGCACCGCGCCTTCGACCTGCACGAACTGACCGAGGGGTACCTCGACGAGCGGCTCCTCGACCACGGGCTGCTCGACGACCGGCTCTTCGGCGACGGGCTGCTCAGCGACCGGCTCCTCAGCCACCGGCTCCTCGACCACCGGCTCGCCCGCCGTGGGCTGGTCCGCCGTGGGCTGGTCCGCCGTGGGCTGGTCCGGCTGGGGTTCCGGGGTGACGACGGGCACCTCGGCGAGCGGCTCGGGTGCGGCTGCTGCGGGCTGGAGGGGCTCCGGGGGCAACTCGCTCTGGGGAGACTGCTGTTCGGGCAGATCCTGCAGGAGCTGCGGGGCCGGGACTGCCTCCACCAGGGGGGCCGCCGGGGGCTCGGGGGCGACGACGGGTGCCTCCACGGGCAGCTCCGTGGTCTCCGTCGGCTCCGCCGTGTCCGTCATCTCGGTCAGGGGTTCCGGCTGCGGCTCGGGGGCCGGCTCCGGTACCAGTTCCGGCTCCGGTACCAGTTCCGGTTCCGGTACCAGTTCCGGTTCCGGTTCCGGTTCCACGATGGCCACGGGGGCCGGGGCCTCGTTCGGGACCTCGGGCTCCGGCTGCGGCTCCGGCTGAACTTCCGGGACCGGCTGGACGGCGAGCTCCGGCTCGGGCTCCGCCTGCTGGGCGGGGACCTCGACGAACTGGACGGCTTCCGGGGCGGCGGGCTCGGCGAGGACGGCCACGGGGGCGGCCGGCTCCTCCACGGGTGCCGGCGTCTCCGGGATCACGGTCGCCACGGGCTCGGGGGTCTCGACCGGGTCGGGAACCGGGACCTCGGGAACGACGTCGACGACCGGAACCGGAACCGGAACCGCCTCTGCCGCAGGCGCCTCGGCGACCTGCTCCTGAAGCCGGGGTTCCTCGGCGGCGATCACCTCTGCGGCGTTCGCCTCGGGGACCTCCGGTACCTGCTCCACCGTCTCGACCGGGGCAGGCTCGACGGCCTGTACCGCCTGCACGGCCTCCGGTGCGTCCGGTGCCTGCGGTGCCTGCGGCGCGTCCATCGGCGGTTCGAAGACCGGCTCGGCGGAGACCTCCGCTGCCTGGTCCTCGCCGGAGACGGGAACGTCGGCCGTGATCTGAACGGCGTCCGCGACCGGGGCGGCGGGGGCTTCCTCGGCCTCCGCCATCATCGCGGCTCCGAGCAACTGACCGGGGTCGACGACCCCGTACGTCTCGGCGGCGACCGGGGCCGCGGGCGCGGGGACCGGGACGGCCGCCTCGGGTTCCTGCGGGACGGCCGGGACGGTCGCGGCGATCGCCTCGGTCGCCACGCGGGCCACCACGGCCTGGGCCACGCCCACCGGCTCGGCCGGCGCCGGAACAACCGTTTCCGCAGTCGTCACCCCGGACGCGACCGGCCCCTGGACCGTGGCCTGGGCGGCGCCCCAGGGGGACGCACCCTGGGGGGGCATCTCGCGCAGGGGCGGCACATCCAGGTACTCGGGGCCGGACGCGGGTGCGACGGGCTGGCGTACCGGCGCGTCCGCGGGGCCGCGGTCGGCCAGGGAGCGGACCGGGCTGGCGGAGGCGTCGGGGATCGGCGGGCCGAGGTGCAGCGGGCGGCGCGGGGCCGACTGGGGCGCCGACGGGCTGGGCAGGCGGACGGCGCTGAGGTCGACCGAGCCGCTGTCGCGGCCGGCCATCTCGTGCGGGCCCGGCTCGTGCACCACCGTCTCGACCACCGGTTCGGGCGCGGGCGGCGCCACCTCGTTGCCCCATGCGCTCTGCGCGCCCGGCAGCAGCAACAGGTCTTCGTCCTCGGCGGTGGTGTCGGAGAGGTAGGTGTACGCACCGTGCGCGGAGGCGCCCGGCTGCTCCACCATGCCTGCGCTCTCCGGCAGCCCCTCGGCCGGGACCTGGCCGGTGTCGGTCATGCGTAACCCCTCGCCCATCGGTTAGTGCTCCTACGACCCGCTCACCCGGAGCGGCGCACCGACCGCCCCGTAGTGAAGAACGAGCGTCCGTGCCCAGCGGCACGAACGACCCGCCCGAAAAAGCGACAAAGCCATTCAGTGGCATTGTCCCGGCCGTCGTCGCATCGCGACAGCTTGATCCGCGACGCTCCGCTGTGGACTGCGCCACGTTGCGCGCCCTCCGGTACTGCCGTACCACACCTACCCCAAAAGGGATGTGTTTTCCGGACATTGACCGACGAAGTGCCGGGCGAACGGAAGCGGTACGACGATCGGCCAGCCTACCGCGCGCGGTACGACAACAGGATCACGGGGAGGGCGAACCGGGTCACGCCGTACGGTCGGGGAGAGCCCCGCTGAGCAGGAACGCGACGCTCCGTTCCGTCTCCGTCCAGGCCCGCGTGTCGAGTTCCACGGACTGGACGAGAGCGCACTCGACGCGGTAGCCGTGCTCGGACAGGTCCCGGCCCACGAGTTCGGCGGCGTCACGGGTCGCCGCGTGGGCGACGATGCGCTGCGGGCGGCGGTCGGCGACCGCGGAGACCACGGCCGCTCCCCCGCCGCCGACCCGGACGACGTCCGGTTCGGGCAGGTTCTCCAGCACGTGCGGGGCGGTGCCGCGGACGATCTGGAGCTGGACGCCGTAGCGGCGCGCGGCGGCGTCGGTGCGGGCGCACGCCTCCACGTACCGGTCGACGGCGATGACGGCGGCGCCCGCCCGCGCAGCCTCGGTCGCGAAGGCGCCGCTGCCGCAGCCGATGTCCCAGACGAGGTCGCCGACGCGCGGGCCGAGACGGGCGAGTTGGGCGGCACGCAGCAGTTCCGACTCGCCCTCGCCGAGTCCACCGCCGTAGGCCTCGGCGGGCAGGGCCCAGCCGCGCGGGCCGGTGTCCGGGGCGCGGCCGGCGAGCCAGCCGGTGTCGCCGGAGACGGCCGGCCCGGTGGGGCCGCCGATGACGATGACGACGTTGGGGTCGCGCCAGATGTGGTCGGCGGCCTTGTCGGAGGTGGTGATCCTGACCTGTTCGCGGGTGGTGCCGAGTTCCTCGCAGACCACGAAGGTGCGGTGCACACCCTCCATGAGCAGGCCGAGCTCCGCCGGTCCGGCTCCCGGCGAGGTGAGGACGGCGACCTTGGTGTGGGCGCGGCACACATTGACCGCGCGGCGCAGGGTGCGCCGGTGTGCGACGACCACCTGGGCGTCGTCCCAGGGCATGCCGGCCCGGGCGAAGGCCGCGGCGACGGCGGAGACGGCCGGGACGACCTCCACCTCCAGGCCGAACTCGGGTGCGCGCAGGGTCCGTACGACGCCGAAGAAGCCCGGGTCGCCGTCGGCGACGACGACGGCGGTGCCGCGGTGGCCGGCGATGCGGCGGGCGGCGAGGGAGACGCTGCCGAGCCGGATGCGTTCCGCGCCGGGCGGGACCTCGGGCAGCGTCAGGTGGTGGGCGGCCCCGGCCACGAGGGTGGCGGCGCCCAGGGCGGAGCGGGCCGCGGCGGTCAGCGGCGAGCCGTCCCAGCCGATCACCGTGACGCGGTCGGCCATCGTCGTCAGTCCCCCCGGGGGTTCACGCAGGTAGCGGGCTCCGTGAGGGTACCTGGTCGGCAGGTCCCGGCAAGGGCGCCGGCACCCGGGCCGGGGGTCAGTTCCAGTCGGTGTACGAGGTGAAGCCGCCGCTCTCCGCGAAGTGCTCCCCGGCGCCCTCGACGTCCTCCGGGAGCAGGCTCCAGACGATGTAGTCGGTGCGCACCTCGTTCCAGGTGCCGTCCTCGGCGCGGGCGCGCGCTATGCACGCGTTGCGCAGGACGCCCTCGCTGATGCACCCGATCTTCTGGGCGACCTGCTGGGAGGCGGTGTTGTCGGCGGCCGTGCGCAGCTCGACGCGCTCGAACTTCTGATCGGTGAACAGCCATTGGGCGGTGGCCAGCGCCGCCTCGGAGGCGTAGCCCTCGCCGCGCGCCCAGGGGGCGATGATGTACGACATCTCGGTGGAGCGGACGTGCCAGTTGGTCTTGGCCAGCTGGACGATGCCGACCAGGCGCTGGGTGAGGAACTCGGTGACGGCGAGGTCGAGGCCGCGGCCGGCGGTGCGTTCGGCGGGCGCGTACTCGGTGATCCAGCGGCGGGCGGCCGCCCGGTCGTAGGGCTGGGGCACGGCGGTCCAGGCCGCGACCTGCTCGTCGTTCATCATGTCGGCCAGCGCGGGCACGTCGTCCTCGTCGAGGGGACGCAAGCCCAACCGCTCCGTGCTGATGGAGATGGTGGGGAAGGTGCTTGTCATGCGCCGCTCCGTAACCTTCGAAATCTCGGATGAGACCTGCCGGCCCGTCAGGGCTCGCTGAACTGCCCAGCATGCAGCATGCAAGCGCGGAACCACACCACGGGGTCCGCACCGAGTGAAGGAGCGGACCCCGTGCGCAGCGCGGTCGACGCGGGTCAGAACGCCGCGACGACGGCGCCGTCGTACTTGTCCTCGATGAACTTCTTCACCTCGGGCGAGGTGAGCAGCTCGGCCAGCTTCACCACGCGCGGGTCGTCCTCGTTGCCCTTCTTCACGGCGAGGAAGTTGGCGTACGGGTTGTCCGTGGCGGACTCCGCGACCAGGGCGTCCTTCGCCGGGCTGAGCTTGGCCTCGAGCGCGTAGTTGCCGTTGATCACGGCGGCGTCGACGTCGGCGAGGGAGCGCGGCAGCTGGGCCGCCTCCAGCTCCTTGAACTCGATGTTCTTGGGGTTGGAGGTGACGTCCTTGGGGGTCGCGGAGTAGCCGACGCCGGACTTCAGGCCGATCAGGCCGTTGGCCTCCAGGAGCTTCAGCGCGCGGGCCTCGTTGGTGGTGTCGTTCGGCAGGGCGATGGTGGCGCCCGTCTTGAGGTCGGCGAGCTTCTTGACGCCCTGGGAGTACAGACCGAGCGGCTCCAGGTGCACGGTGGCGCCGGGCACCGCGACGATGTCGGTGTCGTTCTTCTTGTTGAAGTCGGTCAGGTACGGCTGGTGCTGGAAGTAGTTGGCGTCGACCTCGCCCTGCTGGACGGCGGTGTTGGGCGTCACGTAGTCCGTGAACTCCTTGACCTCGAGCTTGAGGCCGGCCTTCGCCGCGAGGTTGTCCTTGATGTAGGCGAGGATCTCGCCCTGCGGGGTGGGCGTGGCGGCGACGGTCAGCGTGGCGTTCGCGTCGGTGCTGCCGGAGTCCTTGTCCGAGCCGCAGGCGCTGAGTCCGAGGGTGAGGGCTCCGGCGGCGAGGACGGCAGTGGTGATCTTGGCGGTGTTACGCACGAAAAGTGCCTTTCCTGAGGTGGTGCGTCCCCGCGTTGGGTGGGCGGGGAGTCTGGGGGTGTTTCTCGGGGGGCCCGGGGAGGGCTCAGGCGACCTTGCTCACGTCTGCCGCCGCGGGCTCCTTCGCCTTCAGCAGGCGGAGCTTCGGGGCGGGGCCGGAGCGGCCGCCGCGGCGGTGCAGGGAGCGGGCCGCGTAGTCGCCGGCGAACTGGATGAGCGAGATGACGACGGCGAGGATCGCCACCGTGATCCACATCAGCTCGGTCTCGAAGCGCTGGTAGCCGTAGCGGATGGCGATGTCGCCGAGGCCGCCGGCGCCGACCGTGCCGGCCATGGCGGAGTAGCCGATGAGCGCGACGATCGTGGTCGTGGTGCCGGCGATGAGCGAGGGCAGGGACTCGGGGACGAGGACCTTGCGGACGATCGTCCAGGTGTTGCCGCCCATCGACTGCACGGCCTCGACGAGCCCGCCGTCCACTTCGCGGACGGCCGTCTCGACCAGGCGGGCGAAGAACGGGATGGCCCCGATGGCGAGCGGCACGATCGCGGCGTCACGGCCGATGGTCGTCCCGGTGATCGTGCGGGTGAAGTTCATCAGCGCGACCATCAGGATGATGAACGGCATCGAGCGGGCGATGTTCACGATCTGCCCGATCACCTTGTTGGCGACGGTGTTCTGCAGCAGGCCGCCCCGGTCGGTCAGGACCAGCAGGATGCCGAGCGGGAGGCCGCCGGCGACGGCGATCAGGGTGGACCAGCCGACCATGTAGAGGGTGTCCCAACACGCCTGGGACAGCAGGGGCTCCATCTCGGACCAGGTCACTTCGCACCTTCGTTCACCAGCAGGGGCTCGCCCACGACGTCGATCTGCAGGCCCTGTTCGCGCAGGAAGCCGATCGGCACGACGTTGTCCTCGTAGCGGCCGGGCAGTTCGATGCGCATGCGGCCGACCTGGAGGCCGCCGACGGTGTCGATGGCCGCGCCGAGGATCGAGATGTCGATGTTGTAGGTGCGCGACAGCTGGGAGATGACGGGCTGGGTGGCGGCCTCGCCGTGGAAGGTGACGTCGATGACGGTGCGGTCGTCTCCGGTGGCCTCGCCGCCGACCGGGAAGAGGGCGGCGGCCAGTTCGGAGCCGGGGGTGGCGAGCAGTTCGCTGACCGTGCCGGACTCGACGACGTGGCCGTTCTCCATGAGCGCGGCGGAGTCGCAGATCGACTTCACCACGTCCATCTCGTGGGTGATGAGCAGCACGGTCAGGCCGAGCTGCCGGTTCAGGTCTCGCAGCAGCTGGAGGATGGAGCGGGTGGTCTCGGGGTCGAGGGCGCTGGTGGCCTCGTCGGAGAGCAGCACCTTCGGGTCGCCGGCCAGGGCGCGGGCGATGCCGACGCGCTGCTTCTGGCCGCCGGAGAGCTGGGCGGGGAAGGACTTCGCCTTGTCGGCGAGACCGACCAGGTCGAGCAGCTCCAGCGCCTTGCGGGAACGTTCCTTCCCTGAGACGCCGAGGATCTCCAGGGGCAGTTCGACGTTGTCCTGCACGGTCCGCGAGGACAGCAGGTTGAAGTGCTGGAAGACCATGCCGATCCGGCTGCGCGCCTGTCGCAGCTCCTTGCCGGCCCGGGGTCCGCGCCCGGCGAGCGCGGTGAGGTCCTGGCCGGCGACGGTGACCGTGCCGGCAGTGGGGCGTTCCAGGAGGTTGATGCAGCGGATGAGCGAGGACTTGCCGGCGCCGGACTGGCCGATGACGCCGTACACCTCGCCTTCGCGGACGTGCAGGTCGACGCCGTCGAGGGCGGTGACCGCACGGCCGCGCGAGCGGTAGACCTTGGTCAGGCCCGTGGTGGTGATCACGTGGAGTTCCGTCACTGTCGAGTGCGCGGGCGTGGGTGTGCCCGGGCGCACGGGTGCAGGCTGTCAGGGACGCGACACGGTTCTCGCTGTGGCGGGGAACCGGGGAGAAACATGTGCGCGGGGCGCGGCAGGTGTCACGTACGGCTCAGGTGCGGCGTACGGACCTGCCACGGCGTCTCGCTTCGGGGCGCGAGCTCGGGTGGTGCGGGGGCCCTCTAGAAGGCGCACATTCGACACATACAACGAGCACCGGGCGTCATGGTCGCCTCGGTCGCAAGGATGCGGCTGCTCGTCGTGGTCATGGGCATCAGTAAAGCAGAAGTACGGTCCTGACAAAGACTGCGCTGTCCGGATGCTGGACAGCCGTGGACGGCCCTCGGACATCCCTCAGTCGCGTACGGAGATCCCCACTCCCCCGCCGGTGACCAGTGCCGACAGGGCGGACAGATCCTTCACCACGAGGTCGGCGGCGAGCTCATGGGCCTGGCGGGTTGTGGCCAACGCCACGGTGGTCATCCCGGCGGCGCGACCGGCCGCGGGGCCGATCGCGAGGTGCCGGATACGCCGTATTAAGGTCGCTGCATGCTTGATGCACTGACGCTGGCGACCGGCGTCGCCGCGTTGCTGCTCGCCGCCTGGTGCGGCTGGGCCGCCTACCGTGACCAGCCGACGAAGGACTGGCACTTCATCGGGATGGCCGTGGTCACGGCGCTGGCCGTGGTCCAGTTGGTGATCGGGGTCGTGCAGCTGGCGCGGGGCGAGAAGCCCGAGCAGGGCACGACGATCTTCGTGGCGTATCTGCTGGGGGCGTTCGCGTGCGTTCCGGCGGCGGGGTTCATGTCGCTGGCCGAGCGGACCCGTTGGGGTTCGGTGACGGTCGCGGCGGGCGGCGTGGTGCTCGCCGTGCTCGAGGTGCGGCTCTTCGACATCTGGGGAGGCTGACATGACGGCGACACAGGAGAAGCCGGCCCGGCTCATCAGCGGGCCCGGGATCCTGCTGGTGTGGTTCTACGGGGTCATGGTGGTCGGGGCCGTGTCGCGGTCGGCGTACGAGATCGCGACCGAGTTCGACCGGGCGCCGCTGGCGTACTCGCTGTCGGCGTTGGCCGGCCTGGTGTACGGCTTCATCACGTACTCGCTGGTGCGGGGCGGCGAGACGGCCCGCAGGGCGGCGCGGATCTGCTGCGCCGCCGAGCTCGCGGGCGTACTGATCGTCGGCACCTGGACGCTGGTGGAGCCGTCCGCCTTCCCCGACGCGACCGTGTGGTCGAAGTACGGGATGGGGTACGTGTTCATTCCGGTGCTGCTGCCGCTGTCGGCCCTGTACTGGCTGCGGAAGTCCCGTACCCCCACGACCGCTACGCGGTAGCCGCGTACTCCCCGGCCTGCTTCTCCAGGACGATCATCGGCACGCCGTCGGTGCCCTCGGAGGTGCCGACGGTCTCGTAGCCGACACGGCGGTAGAGGCGGAGGTTGCCCTCGCTGCGGTGGCCGGTGAAGAGGCGGAACTTCTTGGCGCCGCGCTCCTCGGCCAGCGCCTCCTCGGCCGCGCGCAGCAGCCGTGCGCCGATGCCGTGGCCCTGGAGGCGGGGGTGGACGCAGAGCTTGCCGATGGCCGCGGCGCCGTCCTCCGTGAGGTTGCCGCGTACCGAGCCCACCACTTCGTCGCCCAGCCGGGCCACGAAGACGCAGTCGGTGGTGAGCTCCTGCCGGACCGAGTCGAGGCTCTGGACGAGCGGGGCGATGCGGTAGTTGCCGTACAGCGCGGCTTCGCTCTGGAAGCAGAGGTACTGCAGCCTGAAGATCTGCTCGGTGTCCTGCTCGGTCGCCACCGAGATGGTCACGCTCATGCCCATGTGCGCACGCCTCCCGCTCACCTGATCGCCTGTGGTCCTTCACTCCTATCCCCGCACATCACCCGCCGCAACCTCCGGAGCCAGCAAACGTCGCAGACATCCCAGACATCTGGAGCGTTCCGGGCCGAGACTGCCCTGTGAGATACCCAACTCCCCCGCGATCTCCCGGTAGGTGAGGTCCTCCGGCGAGAGCAGGGCCTGGAGCAGACGGGAGCAGCGGCCGGGCAGCCGGTGCACGGCCTCGCGCAGGGCGCGGTGGCGGGCCGCGGTGAGGACGAGTTGCTCCGGGCCGCGGTCGGCGTCGTCGGCCGGGTCGCTCGCGTACGGCTGTTCGCGGCGGGTGGTCCGGCGGGTGCGGCGGACCTCGGCGCGGACGGCCCGGCGCAGCCAGCCCTGGGGGTCGAGGGGCGGGCCCTCGGTGGCGAGGTGCTCCAGCAGGCGGAGCCAGACCGCCTGTTCCAGGTCGCCGGGTTCGGTGCCGGTGGCATGGGCCTCGGCGGAGGCCTCCGCGCTGAGGAGCGGGCGCAGGGCGGTGAGAAAGTCGGACGTCATATGCCGAACGATGCGGCCGCCCGGGCGGCTGGTTGCCCGGGCGGCCGACTGTCACTCCAACGAGGACTCAGCCGTTGACGAAGTCCGCGCGAGCCAGCAGTCCGGTGTCCGGGTTGTCCGTGAAGACGCCGTCGATGCCGGTCGCGAAGTAGGTGCGGAAGACGCTGAGGGAGTCGCCGTAGGCGTCCGCGTCCGTGCCCTTGCGGAAGCTCGTCGGCAGGAAGGGGTTCTCGTTGCGCATGGTGTACGGGTGCAGGACCAGGCCGACCGCGTGGGCGTCCTTCACCAGGGTGGTCGGGGTGGTGAGGTTGCCGCTCGCGTCCTTCGGGATGACCAGGTCGAGGGTCGGGCCGATGCCGCCCGCGTACCCCGCGATCTCGCGGAGCCCGGCCCGGGTGACGAGGTCGGCGACCGTGCGCGGGTCACCCGCCTCGACGAAGTCCCAGGGGCGGGTGCCGGCGGCCGACAGCAGGACCACGAGGGGGTTGTCGACCAGCTTGTTCAGGCGCTGGATGCTGCTCGGCTCGAAGGACTGGACGATGACCGGCGAGTTCTTCTTGTCCTTGCCGTACTTGTGCAGCAGCTTGGCGACCCGCTCCTCCAGGCCCAGGCCCAGCTTGCGGAAGTAGGTGGGGTGCTTGGTCTCGGGGTAGATCCAGACCTGCTTGCCGCGCTTACGGGTCTGCTCGTCCTGCCACTTCAGGACTTCCTCGAAGGTGGGGATCTCCCAGCGACCGTTGTAGAGCGTGTTGTGCGGACGGTAGTCCGGGATGCGCTCGATCGCGCGCAGGGTCTTGAGCTCGGCGAGCGTGAAGTCCTCGGTGAACCAGCCGGTGAGGGAGACGCCGTCGAGCACCTTGGTCGTCCTGCGGCTCGCGAACTCGGGGTGGTCGGCGACGTCCGTCGTCCCGCCGATCTCCGGCTCGTGCCGGCAGACCAGGTGACCGTCCCTGGTGGGGACGAGGTCACCGGCCTCGACGATGTCGGCGCCCAGGTCGAGGGCGAGCTGGTAGGAGCCGAAGGTGTGCTCGGGGCGGTAGCCGCTGGCGCCGCGGTGACCGATGATCGTCGGGACGGGCAGGCTCTTCAGGCCGCCGCCGCCCCCGTGCCGCGCGTCGGCGGCTCTCGCCGTGCCCGACAGACCGAGGACGCCTCCGGTGGCGCCGAGCACGGCAGCGCCGAGCAGCGCCCGCCGTCCGGTTCCGCTCACGCTCGCCTGATGGTTCGACTCCTGCGTGCCCTGCGTGCCCATGAGGGGCCTCCTGCCGTCGGCTCGTCCGTGCGCGCCGATCGTAGGGGCGTGGACATGACCGTCGGGAGACCTCGGTCCTAACACGCGGGTTACGGTGGATGGCTTGTGCAGCACTGCTGTCTGACACGGCGTCGGACGGGGCCGGATGCGACCGAATGCGGCTCGATGGCGCTGGATGCGGCCTGTTGCGGCTTGTTGCGGTGGATTGAACGGGTTCGGTCCGGGAAGGCGGGCAGTGAGCAGTCGGTTAAGCGCACCGCCTCGCAGCGTTCCGCGCAGGTGTCGGGCGGGCGGCGATACGGCCGTACAGGTAAACGTGGGTCAACAGTGCGTAAGACCTGGGTGACCCGATGTGCGCCACCCCCACGGCCGCGAGTATCGTCCTCACCTGCACAGACTCATACCGTTTTCCCTTGACATCGGAGGGCTCGTTGTCCCGCTTCGCGCTGATCAAGACAGTGCTCGGACCGGTCATGCGCCTGATGTTCCGCCCCCGGGTCGAGGGCGCGGAGCACATCCCCGGCGACGGTCCGGTCATCCTGGCCGGCAACCACCTCACGTTCATCGACTCGATGATCCTGCCGCTCGTGTGCGACCGGCAGGTCTTCTTCATCGGCAAGGACGAGTACGTCACCGGCCAGAGCCTCAAGGGCCGGCTGATGGCCTGGTTCTTCATCGGGGTCGGCATGATCCCCGTCGACCGCGACGGCGGACGCGGCGGTGTCGCCGCCCTGATGACCGGGCGCCGGGTGCTGGAGGAGGGGAAGGTCTTCGGGATCTACCCCGAGGGCACCCGGTCGCCCGACGGCCGGCTGTACCGGGGCCGTACCGGCATCGCGCGGCTGACGTTGATGACGGGCGCGCCGGTCGTGCCCTTCGCGATGATCGGCACGGACAAGTTGCAGCCGGGGGGTGCGGGGATGCCCCGCCCCGGGCGGGTCACCGTTCGGTTCGGCGAGGCGATGGAGTTCTCCCGGTACGAGGGGATGGACCGGGATCGGTATGTGCTGCGGGCTGTCACGGACTCGGTGATGACCGAGGTCATGCGGTTGTCGGGGCAGGAGTACGTGGACATGTATGCGACGAAGGCGAAAGCCGCGTAGCGGTGTAGCGGTTCGTTGTCGCGTGGGGGTGCGTTGTGGCTGGTCGCGCCCCGCGGCGGAGCCGCATGTCGGCGCTGTCCCGCGCCCCTTGGGTTGCGACCCTTACCCGGCGTCCTCCAGGCGCTGGTCCCTCAGCAGGAACCAGGCTGCGAGTGCCGTGGCGAGCAGGATCGCCGCGCCTACTCCCGATGCAACGCTCAGGCCGTTGACGAATGCCTCTCGGGCCGAGGTCAGCATGGTTTCGGCCGCCGGGGTCGACATGTGGCCTGCCGCCTCCACCGCGCCGCCCAACGACTCGTGCGCGCCCTCCGGTGTGCCCGTCGGGGACGGGAAGCCCCGGTAGACGCCGGTCACGATGGAGCCGAGTACGGCGATGCCGAGGGCCGCGCCCAACTCGTACGCCGTCTCGGAGACCGCTGAGGCCGCTCCCGCCTGTTCCTTGGGGACCGAGGACAGGATGACGTCGGAGGTCACCGTGAAGGAGAAGCCGGCGCCGATGCCGACCGCCAGCAGGGCCGCGCCCAGGATCGGATAGCCGGTCGTCGCGTCGATCGTCGTCAGCGCGGCCAGGGCCAGGCCGATCGCCGCCAGACCGCCGGAGACCACGGCGCGTACCGAGTAGCGGCGGGCCGTTCGGCCCGCGATCAGTCCGGCCGCCACCGCGCCCACGGCCGCGGGGAGTTCGGCCAGGCCGGCTTCCAGGGGCCTCCTGCCCTGTACCAACTGCAGGTACTGGGAGAGGAAGAAGACCAGGCCGGACATGCCGAGCACGGTCAGCATGTCGGCCAGTACCGCGCCGCTGAAGCCGGGCTTGCGGAACAGGCGCATGTCCAGCAGCGGCTTGGGGAGGGTGAGCTGGCGGCGGACGAAGCCGTGGAGCGCGGCCGCGCCCAGCAGACCCGCCGTCAGCGGTTCCCAGGTCGGGCCGTGACTGGCGGCCTCCTTGACCGCGTAGACGACGGCGATCATGCCGACCAGCGAGAGGACCACGCTGACCAGGTCCCAGGGGCCCGGGTCGGGGTTCTTCGACTCGGGCAGCGTCTTCAGGCCGACGACGACGAGCACGACCATCACCGGCAGGTTGATGAGGAAGACCGAGCCCCACCAGAAGTGTTCGAGCAGGAAGCCGCCCACGATGGGGCCCACCGCGGTGCCGGCGGAGGCGGTCGCGCCCCAGATGCCGACCGCGAGGCTGCGCTCGCGCGGGTCGTGGAAGAGGTTGCGGATCAGGGCGAGGGTGGCGGGCATCAGGGTCGCGCCCGCCACGCCCAGCAGGGCCCGGGCCGCGATCATCGTCTCCGGGGTCGTGGCATAGGCGTTGAGGACCGATATCAGGCCGAACGCGGTGGCGCCGACGAGCAGGATCCGCTTGCGGCCGATGCGGTCGCCGAGGCTGCCCATCGAGACGAGCAGGCCGGCGATGACGAACGAGTAGACGTCGCCGATCCAGAGGAGCTGGGTGCCGGAGGGGCCCAGGTCCTCGCTGATGTAGGGGGTCGCGAGACCGAGGACGGTCGCGTCGACGGCCACCAGCAGCACGGCGAGCACGAGGACGGAGAGCGCGAGCCAACGGTCCGGGCGCTTCACCGCCTCGGTCGTGGTCTCCGGCTGCAGGGTGCTGGTCATGATTCCTCTCTCCGTAGAGCGCCGCCGAGCAGCAGCTCGACGATCATGTGGGTGAAGTCCTTGGGGGCGACCCTGCCCTCCACGACCGCCCAGGCGCCGGAGGCCAGCAGGCCGTAGAGCGCCTCGGTGAGCCAGGCCGGGGTGAGGTCGATACGGAACTCGCCGTCGGCCTGGCCGCGCCGGAACAGGGTCGCGATGCGGTCGTCGATCCGCGTCCAGCCCTGGTGCTGGTCGCCCTCGAAGAGCTGGTTCTCCGAGTAGAGGAAGGCGAGCAGGGCGGCGGCCGGTTCGATCTCCTGGACGAGTCGGCGTACGGCGTCGGCCGCCGGGCCCTCCTCCAGCCGGGCCCGGTCCAGGGCGCTCTCGCACTCCGCTATGCCGAGCGCCTCCAGGGCGCGGACCAGCGCGTCGCGTCCGGCGAAGTGACGGTGCAGGGTGGCGCGGCTGATCCCGGCCGCCTTGGCGACCTCGTCCATCGTGGCGGTGGATCTGCGGGTCAGCAGGGCGGCGGCGCTGCGGAGTACGTGGTCACGGTCGACGGCCATGAGACAAGGTTAGCCCATATGAGACGTTGATGTCTCACCACGGGCACGCGCGACTCACCGTGGGCGGGCATAGGGGGTTTCTCAGTGCCAGGGCAGGCTGCCGCGCCGCTCCCAGTACGCCCGCGGGTCCTCGGCGAGCGCGGCCAGCCGGTCCAGCTGGTCGTCGTCGAGATCGACGACGGCCGCGTGCAGGTTGGAGGCGAGCTGGGCGGCGGTCGCGGCGCCGGAGAGGACGACGCCGGCCCACGGCCGGCGCAGGATCACGGCGAGGGCGACGGCGTCACAGCCGAGGGAGGTCTCGCCCGCCACGGCCTTCAGGACGTCCGGCGCGTACGGCGCCGCGAGACGCCCGTTGGCCATGCCCTCCTTCACGATCACCGTGAGTCCGGCGTCGTGCGCCTCGGCGAGCGCCGGGCCGGCCGAGGTCTCCAGCGCGTTGTACGTCGACTGGACGGTGCGGAAGAGGGGCTCGCCGTCGACCGTCACGGCGAGGGCGGCGCGGATGGCGTCGGCCTGGGCGGGGCCGCTCGTGGAGAAGCCGACGGTGAGGCCCCGGGCGGCGGCTTCGGCCAGCTTCGCGTGGAGTTCCTTGTCGGTGAGGGCGGGGCTGTCCGGGGTCACCGAGTGGATCTGATAGAGGTCGAGGCGGGCGCCGAGCAGTTCGTCCGTCTCGGCGCGCTGACGCTCGTACGTCGCGGGGCTGTGGTCCTTGACCTCGTGCTTGTCCGCGTCCGTGGTCCAGTCGGCGGTGTAGGTGTAGCCCCATTTGCTGCCGACGACGATGTCGTCGACGTCGGGGCGGACCTTCAGCCAGTCGGCGAGGAACTCCTCCGAGCGGCCGTAGGAGCGCGCCGCGTCGAAGTAGCGGACGCCCTGGGCGTAGGCGGCGTCGAGGAGTTCGTGGGTGCGGGTGCGCAGCGATTCGACCGTGCGGTCCGCTCCCAGGTCGTCATCCCGGCCGAGGTTGATGTAGCCGGGGCGGCCGACTGCGGCGAGGCCGAAGCCGATGTGACAGGTGGGGGTCGTTGCCGCTGCCAGGCGGGCGAAGGGCATCGCAGGCTCCGTTCGGTCGGCTGCTGACCAACGTAACCCGCGACGGCCTTCGGTGAATGCGGGGCGCCTCAGAGTTCGGGGAGTGCGGCTCGTCGGCGGGTGCGGGTGCGTTGTGGTTGCTCGCGCCCACGCGGCGGAGCCGCACATCGACACAGCCCCGCGCCCCTTGGGGGCGCTGCCCTCAGCGCTTGTTTTTCGCCGCAGCCCATTCGTGCTGGACCGACACGTTCTGCTTCACCTCTGCCAGCTGGATCGCGACCGCGCTCGGGGCCGTGCCGCCTCGGCCGTTGCGGGAGGCCAGGGCGCCCCGGACGTTGAGGACCGTGCGGACCTCGGGGGTGAGGTGGGCGGAGATCTTGGCGAACTGGTCGTCCGTCAGTTCGTCCAGCTCCTTGCCCTCGGCCTCTGCCGCCTTGACGCACTCGCCGGCCACCTCGTGCGCGACACGGAACGGCACGCCCTGCTTGACCAGCCACTCGGCGATGTCGGTGGCGAGCGAGAAGCCGGCCGGGGCCAGTTCCTCCATGCGCTCGCGGTTGACGGTGAGGGTGGCCATCATGCCGGTGAAGGCGGGGAGCAGGACCTCGAGCTGGTCGCAGGAGTCGAAGACCGGCTCCTTGTCCTCCTGGAGGTCACGGTTGTAGGCCAGCGGAAGCGCCTTGAGCGTGGCCATCAGGCCCGTCAGGTTGCCGATCAGGCGGCCGCTCTTGCCCCGCGCCAGCTCCGCGATGTCCGGGTTCTTCTTCTGCGGCATGATCGACGAGCCGGTGGAGAACGCGTCGTGCAGCGTCACGAAGGAGAACTCCTTCGTGTTCCAGATGATGATCTCCTCGGAGATCCGGGAGAGGTTCACTCCGATCATCGCGGTGATGAAGGCGAACTCGGCGACGAAGTCGCGGGACGCCGTGCCGTCGATGGAGTTGCCGACGCTGCCGTTCTCGAAGCCGAGGTCGGCGGCCACCGCCTCCGGGTCCAGACCCAGGGAGGACCCCGCGAGCGCGCCGGAGCCGTACGGCGAGACGGCCGTGCGCTCGTCCCACTGCCGCAGCCGCTCCGCGTCCCGGGACAGGGACTGCACATGCGCGAGAACGTGGTGGGCGAAGAGCACCGGCTGGGCGTGCTGGAGGTGGGTGCGGCCGGGCATCGCCACGTCCGGGTGGGCCTCGGCGAGGCCGATCAGGGCGTCCTGGAGGTCGGCGATCAGGCCGCCGATGATCCGGGCGTGGTCGCGCAGGTACATCCGGAAGAGGGTCGCGACCTGGTCGTTGCGGGAGCGGCCCGCGCGCAGCTTGCCGCCG
Organism: Streptomyces sp. NPDC006872; assembly: GCF_040635845.1. Lineage (NCBI taxonomy): Bacteria > Bacillati > Actinomycetota > Actinomycetes > Kitasatosporales > Streptomycetaceae > Streptomyces > Streptomyces sp. NPDC006872. Next base: position 23,351 of record NZ_JBEYIL010000019.1, on the reverse strand, counting down.
AGGTCGGCGCCGAGCCGCTCCAGCAGGCCCCGCTCCAGGGCGGTGTGGACGTCCTCGTCGGCGATCGTGCCGACGAAGGAGCCGTCGGCGACGTCCGCGTCGAGCTGGTCGAGCCCAGCGACCATCCGGGTGAGCTCGTCCTCGGTGAGCAGGCCCGCCTTGTGCAGCACGCGTGCGTGGGCGCGTGAACCGGCGATGTCGTAGGGCGCGAGCCGCCAGTCGAAGTGGACGGACGCGGACAGCTTCGCCAGGGCCTCGGCGGGGCCGTCGGCGAAACGGGCGCCCCAGAGCCGTACGTCACCGCTGTTGCTGCTCACTTGCGTTGCTCCTCACCGCTGCACTCAAGGTCCTGCATGATTATGCAGCGCTATGCATGATTCGTCAATTCGGGGAACTTCGGTAAGAGATTTGAAGACGCCTTGAACAACGGCAACCGCTTACCCGTACTCACCGCTGAACGCCGGCCGCGTGTTTGTAAACCCACTCCTGACCCAAGTGAGGCACCCCCATGTCCAGGGCTCTTCCGAAGTACAACAAGCGTCGCGTGGTGGTCATCGGCGCGGCCGCCGCTCTGGCTCTGTCCGGCGCGGTCGTCGTCAACTCCGCGCTCGCCGGGGAGTCGTCCAAGAGCAACGGCACCACCAACGCCAACACGCTCGCCGCCGGCCCGGGCACCATCTCGTGCCCGGATGTGGCCTCGCAACTGCCCGCGATCCCCGCCACCGCACAGGCCGAGGTCGACCGCAATCTCGCGCTGCTCCAGACCCAGATCGACGAGGCCAACCAGCGGCTGATCGACACCGTCGGCCAGGGTGGCGCCAACTTCGTGCAGAACGCGATCCTCGGCCCGCTGGAGGACAAGCGGATCGCCGTCGTGAACCGCATCGCCACCGCCATCGGCCGCACCGCGGACAAGCCCCAGGGTCTCGAGGCGCTCGCCCCCTGCGCCCTCGACGCGGGCGGCGCGGCGGACACCGGCGAGGAGGCCGGCGCCGGCGACGCGGCCGGTGACGAGGCCGAGGCCACCCCGGGCGCGGAGGAGACCGCCGCCGCGGGCGGGGCCGAGGACGGCGCGGCGGAGGACACCGGCGACGCCGGTGCCGAGGCGGGCGCTGCCGGCACGATCAGCTGCCCGGACGTCGCCTCGCAGCTGCCGGAGATCCCCGCCTCCGCGCAGGCCGAGGTGGACCGGAACCTGGCACTGCTGGAGACGCAGCTCGCCGAGGCCAACACCCGCCTGGTCAACACCGTCGGCCAGGGCGGCCCCAACTTCGTGCAGAACGCGATCCTCGGCCCGCTGGAGGGCAAGCGCGAGTCCACGATCGACCGCATCGCCATCTCGATCGGCCGCCAGGGCACCAAGCCGCAGGGCCTCGAGGCCCTGGCCCCCTGCACGTTGAACCAGTGACGTGACAGGCACAGCGGCCGCCCCGGGAAGCGCCGACCGGGGCGGCCGCTGTGGCATGTGCACAGCACATCGATTCGGCTATTTCCTTGGACGCGCGAACGCGCTTACCGGATAATCGTTAGACATGGGAAAGACCTATGAGCGCATAGACGGCCGGCTCCGTACGTTCATCGAGGAGCAGCCCCTCTTCTTCACCGCGACCGCGCCACTGTCCGGGGACGGCACGGTCAACCTCTCCCCCAAGGGCCTCAAGGGCTCGTTCGCCGTGCTGGACGAGCACACCCTCGCCTACCTCGACTTCGCCGGCTCCAACGCGGAGACCATCGCGCATCTGCGGGAGAACGGCCGGATCACGCTGATGTGGTGCGCCTTCCAGGGGCCGCCGAACATCGTGCGGGTGCACGGCCGCGGCGAGCCGGTCTTCCGTGACGACCCCCGCTTCGGGGAGTTCCTCGCCCGCTTCCCCGACATCGACGCGACCTCGCACGGGCTGCGCGCGATCATCGTCGTGCACGCCGAACTCGTCCGGGACAGCTGCGGGTACGCGGTTCCCTTCATGACGTACGACGAGGACCGCGAGCTGCACGCGAAGCGGTTCGCGCGGGAGGACGACGACTCGCTCAGCGCGTACTTCGCGAAGAAGGAGCACATCGCCACGAGCATGGACGGACTGCCCGGACTGCCGTTGCCGCTGAGTCCGATTTGACGCGCATAGGTCATGTGTACAGACCGTCAACTCTTGGGCTTCTTGGGGTAATTGACGGAATTCGCCCTTCCGCCGCTCTCGTCCCCTAGCGTGGGCTCATCCGTGCGCTCTCTCGCGCATGCGTGAACCACATGGGGGATTCATGTTCCGACCCGCACGTGAACCACAGAGCAAACGCCATGTCCGTTCCTCCTTCTATGTCGTCGGCGAGGGCATCCTCGGCGAGTCCGGGGAAGGCGAGCCCATGGCGGCAGAGCCCGCCTCCTCCGTGGCGGACCTGCGCAAGTTCCGCTTCTCCCGGCTGGGCCCGCAGTCCCGGCCGGCCCAACAGCTCGACCGGAACGCCCGCACCGAGCTGGCCCAGGCCATGACGGACGCCGCGGCGACCCACCCCGACCAGGAAGGGGTCCCCGCGGGGTTCACCTACCTCGGCCAGTTCGTGGACCACGACCTCACCCTGGACGCCACCGCGGTGCGCCTCGAGGACGAGATCACGGTGCGCCAGCTCCTCCAGGGCCGCTCCCCGGCCCTCGACCTCGACTCCCTCTACGGCCTCGGGCCCGACCACCGCTTCGACCGCCGGTTCTACGAGGACGACGGGCTCAGGCTGAAGACCGGGACCACGCAGGGCGTGCCGAACGACCCGTCCGTCGTGGGCCAGCCCCTCGCCGGGTTCGACCTGCCCAGGACGGGCTCGGGCTCGCTGAGGTCCGAGCGGCGCCGGGCCCTGATCCCGGACCCGCGCAACGACGAGAACCTGGTCGTCGCCCAGATCCACACCGCCTTCATCCGGTTCCACAACCGGGTGATCGCCGACCTGGTCGGCAAGGGCGTGTCGAGCGCGGTCCTCTTCGAGTCGGCGCGCGAGACGGTCGTCAAGCACTACCAGTGGATGCTGCGCCACGACTTCCTGAAGCGGATCGTCGACCCCGAGATCGTCGACGACGTGTTCGACAACGGCCGACGGGTGTTCGAGCCGGCGGCAGGCGAGCAGAACCTGCCGACCATGCCGATCGAATTCTCCGTGGCCGCCTACCGGCTGGGCCACAGCATGGTCCGGGGCCGCTACAACTGGAACCGGGTCTTCGACCAGGGCCGGGGCACACTGGAGCTGTTGTTCCAGTTCAGCGGCACCAGCGGCATCCTCTCCCCGCCGCCCGCCAACCCGGCGGACCCGGAGGCGGGCGAGTTCGAGCGGCTGCCCACCAACTGGATCGCCGACTTCCGGCGGTTGTTCGCCTTCCAGGAGGCGGTGCCGGAGCGGGCCGATCTCCAGGTGCCCGCGACCCAGTTCAACCTCGCCAAGCGCATCGACACGCTGCTGGTCAATCCGCTCGCCAAACTGCCGCTCGGCTCCTTCGGCGGGCGGGGACAGGAGAAGCCCCCGGAGATCGAGCTGAACCTCGCCTTCCGCAACCTCACCCGGGCCTCCATGCTGCGGCTCGCGACGGGCCAGCAGATGGTCGAGCACTTCGTCGGCCGGAAGGTCGACGTGGACCCGCTCACCGCGGCCGACTTCGCACAGGGCGGCGGTGCGCAGCTCTCCGCCGGGCTCGCGAAGGCGGTCTCCAAGAACGCGCCGCTGTGGTTCTACATCCTGCGCGAGGCCGAGGTGAAGGGCGGTGGGAAGCTGACCGGCGTCGGCGGCCGCATCGTCGCCGAGGTGTTCCACCGGGCCATGGAAGGCAGCCGGCACTCGATCGTGCGCGACCCCTTCTGGCGTCCCTTCCTCAGCCCGGTCGCGGCGCGCAACGCCGACGACGTGTTCGACATGACCGACCTGCTGCTCTACGCCTTCGAGGGGCGGGCGGACCAGCTCAACCCGCTGGGTCCGGTGGTCTGAGCGGTCGACGTTGGAGAGGCGGCGCCGTGCCCGGTCGGCCCACCCGGCCTGCCGGTGCCGCCACCGCGCTCTAGCGTCTGATCATGCGTCCACGTGTCGTCGTCACCGCTGTCGTCCCCGCTGTCGCCACCGCCGTCGTCTGTGCGTCATTGCTGCTGCTCGGGGCGGCTCCGGGCGTCGGGGCGGCTCCGCCGTCGGTGGCCGCGCTGCCCGCGCGGATGGCGGACACGGGCGGCGGCACACAGCTGATCACCGCCGTGGCCCCCAAGGCCGGTTCCACATCGGGCCTGCTCGCCTGGTGGGACCTGCGGGACGGACGGTGGGTGCGGGCCGGTTCCGCGCCGGCCCGGTTCGGCGCGAACGGCCTGGTCGAGGGAGGCGCCCGCCGACAGGGCACGAACACGACGCCGACGGGCCTGTACGGGCTCCCGTTCGCCTTCGGCATCCGGGCGGCCCCGCGCGGGACGACGTACCCGTACCGTCCCGTGGGCCGGAACTCCTGGTGGTGTCAGGACAACGGCTCCCGCGCCTACAACCGATGGACCGAGCCACGGCCGGCCGACTGCCGTGCCGCCGAGTCCGAGCACCTGGTGACGTACCGGACGCAGTACGCGTACGCCCTGGTCATCGGGTTCAACTACGGCAGGCCGGTGCGCGGCCGTGGGGCGGGCATCTTCCTGCATGTCGACGGCCGTGGGGCGACGGCCGGTTGTGTGTCGGTGCCGTTGGACGCGATGCGACGGATGCTGCGGTGGGCCCGGCCGCAGGAGCGCCCGCACATCGCGATCGGCACCGCCGACGGGCCGACGGCGATCACCCGGTACTGACCGGTACGAAATCGGCCGACGCCGAGTCGACCGGTACCGAACCCGCGCACCACTGTGGTCACAACGGCTGAACACTCCGCGACTGCGGCCCGTATCTGAGGGCCAAGGGTCCGTACCCACGGAGGAACAGTGACCACGACGATCGCCGGCGGCCGTGCCGCCCGCCGCCAGACGATGCGCCGCATCCGTCCGCGCCGCTCCCCGGCCGTTCCGCTGCTGCTCGCCGTCTGGGCGGGCGCCGCGGGCGTGCTGTGGTTGTGGTGGAGCAACACGCCGAACATCGCGGACACCGACAGCAAGATCCTCAACGCGGGACGGATCACCGGCCTTCTCGCCGGATACCTCATGGCGCTCGTCGTGCTGCAGATGGCACGGGTGCCGGCGCTGGAGCGCCGGGTGGGCTCGGACCGGGTCGCCCGCTGGCACGCGATGAGCGGCCGGTACACGCTCTGCCTCACCTTCGCGCACGTGTTCCTCATCATGTGGGGGTACGCGCTGCAGGCCGGCAAGTCGCTCGGCGACATCGTCCAGCAGACGATCGACTCCATCAACCAGCTGCCCGACATGGGCAAGGCGGCCATCGGCACCGGTCTGCTGGTGCTCATCGGCCTGGTGTCGATCGGCCCCGTGCGCAAGCGGATGCCGTACGACACCTGGTACCACATCCATCTGATGACGTACGCGGCCGTGTTCCTGACGTTCTGGCACCAGATCACCACCGGCAACGACTTCGCCATCGAGCCCGTCGCGAAGACCGTCTGGTACGTGCTGTACGGGTCGGTCACCTCGTTGGTCGTCTGGTACCGCATCATCACCCCGGTCCGGCTGAACCTGCGCCACCGCATGCACGTCGAGGCGGTCATCGAAGAGGCGCCGGGCATCGTCTCGGTGCTGATCGGCGGGCGCAAGCTGCACCGGATGGGCGCGGAGGCCGGGCAGTTCTTCCGGTGGCGGTTCCTCGCCCCGGGCATGCGCTTCAGCTCCCACCCGTACTCGCTGTCGGCGGCCCCGCGCCCGGACCTGCTGCGGATCACCGTCAAGGCGATCGGCGACCACAGCGCGGCGCTGCGCGAACTGCGGCCCGGCACACGCGTGTGGGCCGAGGGTCCCTACGGTGCGATGACCGCGTCCCGGCGCAGCCGCGGCAAGGTGCTGCTGGTGGCCGGCGGGGTCGGCATCACGCCGATGCGGGCGCTGTTCGAGACGCTGCCGGGCGCCGCCGGTGACATCACCCTCCTCTACCGGGCCAACAGCACCCAGGACCTGGCGCTGTGGGACGAACTGGCGAAGATCGCCGACGAGCGCGGGGCGCGGCTGATGTACGCGGTCAACAGCCCCGACGGGGAGCGCCCCGACATCTCGGCCGAGTCCCTCCAGCGCAAGATCCCCGACATCGACAGCCACGACGTCTTCATGTGCGGGCCGAACGGCTTCGCGCAAGGCGTGTTCGAGGCACTGCGCGGCGCCGGGGTCCCGGCCCGCCGTATCCATCACGAGTCGTTCGAGATGTGAGCGACGGGAATCCGCACGACCCTCGGCCTTCAACCTGAATCAGGAGCTCAGAAAGAGATGAGGAAGAGCCACCCTCTTCGGCGCGTGGTGCTGGCCACTGCCGCCACCGTGTCCGGGATCGTGCTGCTGCTGTCGCTCAAGCCGTCGTCCGACCCGGGCAGTACGCAGACGGCGGGCGCGGGAGCGCAGGCCCAGGAGGCCGCCCAGGGCGGCGCCGGGGCGACCGTCACGGGCACGATGACCGGCGACGCGGTCCAGACGCAGTACGGCAACGTGCAGGTACGCATCACCGTCGTCGACAACAAGATCACCAAGGCGGAGGCCGTCCAGGCCCCCAAGGGCGGCACCAGCGACCAGAAGACCGCGGACGCCGTTCCCAAGCTCAACGCCGCGGTGGTCGCCACGCAGAGCCCGAACATCGACACGGTCTCCGGGGCGACGTACACCAGCGAGGCCTACAAGAAGTCCCTCCAGTCGGCCATCGACAAGGCGAACGCGAGCGCCGGCTCCTCCCAGGGGTCCGGCAGCGCGCAGGCCGCCGGCGCCTTCACCGGCGACGCGGTCCAGACGCAGTACGGCAACGTGCAGGTCCGGATCACCGTCGCCGGCGGGAAGATCACCAAGTCGGAGGCGGTCCAGGCGCCCAAGGGCGGCACCAGCGACCAGAAGACCGCCGACTCCGTCCCGAAGCTCAACGCGGCGGCGGTCGCCGCGGGCACCGCGGACATCGACTCCGTGTCCGGCGCGACCTACACCAGCGACGGCTACAAGAAGTCCCTCCAGTCGGCGCTGGACAAGGCGAAGGCGGCCTCGGGTTCGGCGGCGGGCTCCTCGGGCTCCGGGGAGGCGTCTTCCGGCTCCGACGCGGGCTCCGACGCGGGTGCCGCGCAGGCCAAGACCGTCACCGGCGAGGTCCAGCAGACGCAGTACGGGCCGGTCCAGGTCCGGATCACCGTGGCCAACGGCAAGATCACGAAGGCGGAGGCGGTCCAGGCGCCCTCGGGCGGGACCAGCTCCCAGAAGACCGAGCTCTCCGTCCCCAAGCTCAACGCGGCGGCCGTCGCGGCCGGCAGCGCGGACATCGACTCCGTCTCCGGGGCCACCTACACCAGCGACGGCTACAAGAAGTCCCTGCAGTCGGCGCTGGACCAGGCCGGTGGCTGAGACCGTGACCGAGTCGGCGGCGGCACCCGCCGTGGTACGTCATGCGGAAGAGGTCATGGGGACCGTCTTCTCCTTCGACGTCCGCGGCGGGGAGGCCGAGGCGGTACGGATCGCGCTGGACGAGGCGGTCGCCTCACTGCACCGGGTCAACGAGGTGTTCAGCACCTACCGCGACGACAGTCAGGTCTCCCGGCTGGTGCGCGGCGAGCTGACCGTCGAGGAGTGCGACCCCGAGGTGGCCGAGGTGCTCGATCTGGGCGCCGAGGCGGAGCGGGTGAGCGACGGCTGGTTCAGCATGCGCTACCAGGGCCGCCTCGACCCCACCGGCATCGTGAAGGGCTGGGCCGCCGAGCGCGCGGCCCAGCTGATCGCGGCGGTCGGCGTGAGCGGAGTGAGCGTCAACGGCGGCGGGGACGTGCAGTTGCTGGGCGTCCCCGGGCCCGAACGGCCGTGGCGGGTCGGGGTGTCGGACCCGCTGCGCCCGGGCGGCCTCGCCGCCGTGGTCTCGGCGGCGGGCGCGGACGAACTGGCGGTCGCGACATCGGGTACGGCGGAGCGCGGCACCCATATCGTCGACCCGCGCACGGGCCGGTCCGCGGTGACCGACCTCGTCGCCGTGACGGTGGTCGCCCCCCGCCTGACCTGGGCGGACTGCTGGGCCACGGCCGCCTTCGCGATGGGTTCCCGAGAGGGCCTCGCCTGGCTGGAATCCCTGCCGGACGTGGAGGCCCTGCTCATCACGGCGGGCGACGAGGTCCGCTGCACGGGCGGGTTGGCGGGACGGCTCGGCTGAGCGGGGCGGCCGGGCAGCGCAGGGCGACTGCGCCCCCTGAGGGGCGCGGGACGGTTCTCATCTGCGGCTCCGCCGCGTGGGCGCGACCAGCCCCGACCAGCCCCCCGATCACCCCGCGCCCTCAAGACAGCTCCAGCCCGCGCAGCGCTCAGTGGCCGTTCTGAGCCAGTCTCAACAAGTGTTCCGCGAGGGCCTGCCCGCCCGTCGCCTCCCGGCTGATCAGCAGCAAGGTGTCGTCGCCGGCGATCGTCCCGAGAATGTCGTGCAGTTCGGCCTGGTCGATCGCCGACGCGAGGAACTGCGCCGCCCCCGGCGGAGTACGCAGCACCACGAGATTCGCGGACGCCTCCGCGGAGATCAGCAGCTCCTGCGACAGCCGCCGCATCCGCTCTTCCTTCGCCGACTCCCCCAGCGGCGCCCGAGGGGTGCGGAAACCCCCCTCGCTGGGCACCGCGTAGATCAGATCGCCGTCGGTGTTGCGGATCTTCACCGCGTTCAGCTCGTCCAGGTCCCGCGACAGCGTCGCCTGGGTGACGCTCAGCCCGTCGTCGGCCAGCAGCTTCGCCAACTGGCTCTGCGACCGCACCGGTTGACGGTTGAGGATGTCCACGATCCGGCGGTGACGCGCGGTGCGGGTCTGCGGCACGGCCGGTCCACCCGCCCCCGGCTGCTCATGCTCCTGCGCCTGACTCATCGTCGTCTCATTCCCCGGATCCGTCCCCGCCGACTGCGTCGAGGATGCCGGGCAGCGCCCCGAGGAACGCCTCCACCTCGTCGTCGCCGAGGTTCAGCGGCGGCATCAGCCGGACGACGTCGGGGGCGGGCACGTTCACCAGGAATCCGGCCTCCTGAGCCGCCTGCCGCACCTGAGGTGCGAGGGGCTCGGTGAGCACGATACCCAGGAGGAGGCCGGTTCCCCGGACATAATCGATCAACGGGTGGCCCGCACCCTGGATTCCGTCCCGCAACTTCTCGCTCTGCCGCTTGACGTTCTCCAGCAACCCCTCGTTCTCGATGGCGTCGAGAACGGCGAGTCCGGCGGCGCAGGCGACGGGGTTGCCGCCGAAGGTCGTCCCGTGGTGACCGGGCTGCAGCAGTTCCGCGGCCCGCCCGAAGGCGACGGTCGCGCCCAGCGGCAGCCCGCCGCCGAGGCCCTTGGCCAGCGTCACGACGTCCGGCAGGACGCCCTCGTGGGCCTGGTACTCGAACCAGTGCCCGGTGCGGCCGATACCGGTCTGCACCTCGTCGAGGACGAGCAGCGCGCCGGTCGCGGCGGTGATCGCGCGGGCGGCCTTGAGGTAGCCGACGGGCGGCACGACGACGCCGAGCTCGCCCTGGACGGGTTCGAGGATGACGAGCGCCGTCTCCTCGGTGACCGCGGCGGCCAGCGCCTGCGCGTCGCCGAACGGCACATGGGTGACGTCGCCGGGCAGCGGCAGGAACGGGTCGCGCTTGCCGGGCTGGCCGGTGAGCGCGAGGGCCCCCATGGTCCGGCCGTGGAAGGCGCCCTCGGTGGCGACGACGTGGGTCCGCCCGGTCAGCCGGCCGATCTTGAAGGCGGCCTCGTTGGCCTCGGCGCCCGAGTTGCAGAAGAAGACCCTGCCGTCCCGGCCGAAGAGCTGCAGCAGCCGTTCGGCGAGCGTCACGGTCGGCTCGGACATGAAGAAGTTGGAGATGTGGCCGAGCGAGCCGATCTGCCGGCTCACGGCGTCGACGACGGCCGGATGGGCGTGGCCGAGCGCGTTGACCGCGATGCCGCCGACGAAGTCGAGGTACTCCTTGCCCTCGGCGTCCCAGACCCGGGTGCCCGCGCCGCGTGTCAGGGGCAGCAGCGGGGTGCCGTAGTTGTTCATGAGCGCGCTCTGCCACCGCGCGGTCAGTTCCTGGTTGCTCATGACGACTCCCCCTGTGCGTCCGTGGTCGCGGCCGTGGTCACGGCTGGGGTCGCAGCCGCCGTCGCGTCCGGCTTCTCGTCGGCCACGACCATCGTGCCGATGCCTTCGTCGGTGAAGATCTCCAGCAGGATCGAGTGCTGGACCCGCCCGTCGATGACGCGGGCGGTGGTCACGCCGCCTCGCACGGCGTGCAGACAGCCCTCCATCTTGGGGACCATGCCCGCGCTCAGGTCCGGCAGCAGCTTCTCCAGTTGGGAGGCGGTGAGGCGGCTGATCACCTCGTCGGAGTTGGGCCAGTCCTCGTAGAGGCCCTCGACGTCCGTGAGGACCATGAGGGTCTCGGCGCCCAGAGCGGCGGCGAGTGCCGCGGCCGCGGTGTCGGCGTTGACGTTGTAGACGTGGCCGTCGTCCTGGGAGCGGGCGATCGACGAGACGATCGGGATACGGCCGTCGGCGAGCAGTGCCTCGATGGCGCCGGTGTCGATCGCGGTGATCTCGCCGACCCGTCCGATGTCGACCAACTCGCCGTCGATCTCCGGCTGGTGCTTGGTGGCGGTGATGGTGTGCGCGTCCTCGCCGGTCAGTCCGACGGCGAGCGGGCCGTGCTGGTTGAGCAGTCCGACCAGTTCGCGCTGGACCTGCCCGGCGAGCACCATCCGGACGACGTCCATGGCGTCCTCGGTGGTGACGCGCAGGCCGGCCTTGAACTCGCTGACGATGCCGGCCTGGTCGAGCGCGGCGCTGATCTGCGGGCCGCCGCCGTGCACGACGACGGGCTTGAGGCCGGCGTGGTGCAGGAAGACGACGTCCTGGGCGAAGGCGGCCTTCAGGTCGTCGTCGATCATGGCGTTGCCGCCGAACTTGATGACGACGGTCTTGCCGTTGTGCCGGGTCAGCCAGGGCAGCGCTTCGATGAGGATCTGGGCCTTGGGCAGGGCGGTGTGCTTGCGGGTAGTGCTCATGACGAGTACGCGCTGTTCTCGTGGACGTAGTCCGCGGTGAGATCGTTGGTCCAGATGGTGGCCGTCTCGCTGCCTGCGGCCAGGTCGGCGACGATGTGCACCTCGCGGTAGCGCATGTCGACCTTGTCGCGGTCCTCGCCGACCCCGCCGTTCTTGCAGACCCAGACGCCGTTGATGGCGACGTTGAGCCGGTCCGGCTCGAAGGCGGCGGAGGTCGTGCCGATCGCGGAGAGGACGCGGCCCCAGTTGGGGTCCTCGCCGTGGATCGCGCACTTGAGGAGGTTGTTGCGGGCGATGGAGCGGCCCACCTCGACGGCGTCGTCCTCGCTCGCGGCGTTGACGATCTCGACCTTGATGTCCTTGCTGGCGCCCTCGGCGTCCCGGATCAGCTGCTGGCCCAGGTCGTCGCAGACGGTCCGTACGGCCTCGGCGAACTCGGCGTACTCCGGGGTGACCCCGGCGGCGCCGGAGGCGAGCAGCAGCACGGTGTCGTTGGTGGACATGCAGCCGTCGGAGTCGACGCGGTCGAAGGTCGTCCGGGTGGCCGCGCGCAGCGCCTTGTCCAGCAGGTCGGGCTCGACGTCCGCGTCGGTGGTCAGGACGACCAGCATGGTGGCGAGGCCGGGGGCGAGCATGCCCGCGCCCTTGGCCATCCCGCCCACGGTCCAGCCGTCCTTGGCGACGACGGACGTCTTGTGGACGCTGTCGGTGGTCTTGATGGCGATGGCGGCCTTCTCGCCGCCGTGCACGCTCAGGGCAGCGGCGGCGGTCTCGACGCCCGGGAGCAGCTTGTCCATCGGGAGGAGCAGGCCGATGAGGCCGGTGGAGGCGACGGCGACCTCGGCGGCATTGTGGCCCAGCACCTCGGCGACCTTCTCCGCGGTCGCGTGCGTGTCCTGGAAGCCCTTCGGTCCCGTACAGGCGTTGGCGCCGCCGGAGTTGAGGATCACGGCGGTCACCTGACCGCCCTTGAGGACCTGCTCGGACCACAGCACGGGTGCGGCCTTGACGCGGTTGGAGGTGAAGACGCCGGCGGCGGCGCGGCGGGGCCCGGTGTTGACCACGAGGGCCAGGTCCGGGTTGCCGTTCTCCTTGATCCCGGCGGCGATGCCCGCCGCCGTGAATCCCTTGGCTGCCGTGACGCTCACGGTGCGACTCCGATCGTGGAAAGCCCGGTGGTCTCGTCGAGCCCGAGGGCGATGTTCATGCTCTGGAGGGCGCCGCCCGCGGTGCCCTTGGTCAGGTTGTCGATGGCGCTGATGGCGATGATCCGGCCCGCGGCCTCGTCGAAGGCGACCTGCACCTGAACCGCGTTCGAACCGTGGACGGACGCCGTGGCGGGCCACTGGCCCTCGGGCAGCAGGTGCACGAAGGGCTCGTCGGCGAAGGCCTTCTCGTAGGCGGCGCGGACGGACTCGGCGGTGACGCCGGGCCGCGCCTTGGCGCTGCACGTGGCGAGGATGCCGCGGGACATCGGCGCGAGGGTCGGGGTGAAGGAGACGGAGACCCGCTCGCCGGCGGCCGCGCTGAGGTTCTGGATCATCTCCGGGGTGTGCCGGTGGCCGCCGCCGACGCCGTACGGCGACATGGAGCCCATGACCTCGGAGCCCAGCAGGTGCGTCTTGGGCGCCTTGCCCGCGCCGGAGGTGCCGGAGGCGGCGACGATCACGGCCTCGTGCTCGGCCAGGCCCGCGGTGTAGGCCGGGAACAGCGCCAGCGACACGGCGGTGGGATAGCAACCGGGGACCGCGATGCGCTTGGACCCCTCCAGCGCGGCGCGGCCGCCCGGCAGTTCGGGGAGGCCGTAGGGCCAGGTCCCGGCGTGCGCGGAGCCGTAGAACTTCTCCCAGTCGGCCGCGTCGTTCAGCCGGAAGTCGGCGCCCATGTCGACGACGAGGACCTCCGGGCCGAGCTGTTCGGCGACGGCCGCGGACTGGCCGTGCGGGAGGGCGAGGAAGACGACGTCGTGTCCGGCGAGGGCCTCGGGGGTGGTCTCCGTCAGCACCCGGCCGGCCAGCGGCAGCAGGTGCGGCTGGAGCGCGCCCAGCTTCTGGCCCGCGTTGGAGTTGCCTGTCAGGGCGCCGATCTCGATCTCGGGGTGCGTGAGGAGCAGGCGCAGCAGCTCTCCGCCCGCGTACCCGCTCGCTCCGGCCACCGCCGCACGTACCACCATGGACTCCTCCTCCTGGATGGCATGACTATACGTTTCGTTGCACGTTTATGCAATCCGTCCGAGGGCGAGGCCCGCAGCGATCTTTGCCCAGGCCGTCGGGGTGCGTAACCTCGGGTCGGTGATCGCCATGACACCGATAACGAGCCTGGACCTGACCGGCTTCACCGAGCGCGAGGCGGGGGTGTGGACCGATGCGAGCGGACTCGTCCTTTCGGTGCACTTCTTCCCCGTCGTACCGGATCTGCCCGCACCCCTGCACGAGCTCGAACGGCTCCGGGCGGGGCTCACCCAGCTGGTGGCCGGGGCCGGAGGCGGCCTGATCGAGTCCGTCCCCGGCGCGGTGGACGGCGTCCCGGCGGTCCGCCAGCTGGTGAAGATGCCGCTGGGCAGCCGGCCCGGGCAGGCGTTCATCGGCAGCTGGACGATCCCCAGGGCGCAGTCCAGCACGGTCGTGAAGGTACAGGCCGCCGAAGGGGCGACGACCGGGATGCGGGAGGCGATGATCATGGCCCAGGTGGGGCCGGCCGCCTACTTCCGGCCGCACCCGTACCTGGGCGGTCAGGCGGGCGGTCTGCCGTACCACGTGGGCGACGAGGAGCAGTGGGACGCCCGGTTCGCCGACCATCCGCTCACGCTCGTGCGCGCGGCCCTGCGCCGGATCACCCCGACGGTGACGTTCGACGACCGCTTCAAGGCGCTGCCCCCGTTCGGCGGGCCGGCCGCCCCGCAGTCACCGCCACCGCAGTCACCGCCACCCCAGTCGCCGCCGAAGCGGGGCTGGTTCCGGCGCAAGGACGTCTGACGGGCGTGGGCCGCGCTCGCCCACGCCCGCCGGGATCCGCTACCGCTGTCTGATCCGCAGGAAGGTGACCGAGTTCGCCGGGAAGGTGTAGGTGAACTTCGCGGCGACCCCGGTGAAGGTGGACGTCACCGGCGCTACCGGTGTCCCGGTCTGCGAGTTCACCGCGTCCGGCGCGGCGGCCAGCGTGGTCACCTTGGCCTTGGAGGCGACCTTGGCCCCGCCGAGGTCGATCGCCGTACGGGCGTCCGCGGCCTGGGCGTTGACGACCTTGACGATCAGGTCGCCGGTCTTCTTGTCCTTGGTGACCACCTGCCGGAACGGCTCGGCCGGCTTGTCGTCGGTGAAGCTGCCCCACTCCTTGCCGTCGAGGTAGAGGGTGACCTGACGGCCCCGCACCTTGACGTCGACGTCGTAGGCGCGGCCCGTCTCGACGGACCCGGCCTTGGAGATCAGCGTCGACTTGCCGCCGTCCACGGCCTGCTCGACGGCGGACTGGGTGTTGTTCCAGCCGCCCAGGTTCCACCAGTAGAAGTTGCCGGTGTCCTTGACGCCGAACGCGACGAGGAAGCCTTCCTTCCCGGACTTCTTGGTGGCCTTCACCTGCAGGTCGTAGTCGTGCCAGGCGGTGTCACCGGCCGAGACCATGGTGTTCTCGGCGGCGGTGTCGGTCTGCACGTACTGCCCGTCCTGGAGCGCCCAGCTGCCGCCGCCCGTGTGCGTCCACTTCGAGGCGTCGCCGGAGAAGTCGTCGCTCAGCAGCGGGGCGCCGTCCGCGTCCGTCACCCGCACGTCGTCGTAGGCCGCGCCGGTCGCCCAGGTGGACAGGCCGACGGCGCCGGTGATGGGGCCGGTCAGGGACGGGGTTCCGGTGGCCGTCGAGGGCACCACGCGATCGCCGACGTTGGTCATGAACAGCTTCTGGACCTCGTAGTTGGCCGAGTTCCAGGAGGCGTGGTTGTTGAACCACACCATGTCCGGGCTCCACTGCACATAGTCCTCGTTGGCGAACAGCGGTGCGTAGGAGGCGAGTTTCACGACGTCGGCGTTGCGCTCCAGGCCGGTCATGAAGGCCGCTTCGGCGAGGCCGTTCTTGAAGGCGTTGCCCCAGGAGGCGTACTCGCCGAGGAAGACCTTCGGGCCGCTGCGGTCGTAGGAGTCGTAGCGGTCGTTGTTCTGCAGGAACCACTGGGTGCTGTTGTAGTAGTGCTCGTCGACCATGTCGACCTTGGCGTCCTTGTTGAGCTGCCAGGCCGTGTCGAAGGTCGAACCCGCGTCGTCCGGGCCGGAGTTGGAGATGACCGTGATGTTCGGGTACTTGGCCTCGATCGCGGCCCGGAACTCCTTGAAGCGGGCGAAGAACTCGGTGGGGAGGTTCTCCTCGTTGCCGACCTCGATGTGGGTGAGGCGGAAGGGCTTCGGGTGGCCCATCCGGGCGCGCTTGCGGCCCCAGGTCGAGGTCACCGGGCCGTTGGCGAACTCGATGAGGTCGAGGGTGTCCTGGATGTGCCGCTTCAGCAGCGCGTCGTCGACGGTGGCCTTGTTCTGGCCGCAGCCGGTCACCAGGGCCGGGACGACGGGCAGCGGCATCGCGCCGACGTCCTCCGCGAGGCGGAAGTACTCGTAGTAGCCGAGGCCGTAACTCTGGTTGTAGCCCCAGAAGTTGGAGTTGACGGCGCGCTGCTCGACCGGGCCGATCGTGTCCTTCCACTGGTAGGAGCGGGCGCGCTGATAGCCGGAGGCCTCGCTGTAGTCCTGCATGGAGCCGGTGTTGACCAGACAGCCGCCGGGGAAGCGCACGAAGCCGGGGTGCAGGGCGGCGATCTTCTCGGCGAGGTCCTTGCGCAGGCCGTTGGGCTCGTGCCTGTAGGTGTCGCGGGGGAACAGGGACACCATGTCGAGGGCGCTCGCGGCGGCGGAGGCCACGGTCAGGCGGCCGTCGCTGCTGGTGCGGGTCGCGGTGAAGGTCGCCTTGTACTGCGCCCAGCCGCCGGTGCGCACGGCCACCTTGCGGGCGGTGGCCAGGGCGCCGTCGGCGTCCTGGAGGCTCACGGTGAGCGTGCTGCCGCTCTCGGCGCGGGCCCACACCGAGAAGTCGTACTTCTTGCCCTGCTCGACCCGGACACCGGTGTTGTAGCCGGCGTTGGTCACGGCCGAACCGGCGGCCAGCGAGAGGTAGTTGCGGTTGCGCTCATTGAGGCGTCCGCTGTCGTTCAGGACCTGCGCGGCGCCGTCGACCGTCCAGGAGGTCAGCGGGGTGTACGCCCTGTTGTCGACCGTCGAGTACTCGAAGGATCGGTTCTGCACGAGCTCGGCGTACAGACCGCCGTCGGCCGCCCGGTTGATGTCCTCGAAGAAGACGCCGTACATCGTGTCGTCGATCTTCGCGCCCTTGGCGGCGGGGTCGACGGTGATGGCGTAGTCGGTCACGGCCTCGGCGTGCGCGGGGGCGGGCACGAGGGTGGTGGCCGTCAGGAGGGCGGTCGCGCCGAGACCGACTCTCCAGCGGGTGCGGGTGGTGCTGCGTGACATGAATAACTCCGCGGCTCAGTGATGCTCAATGATGCGAGTTGTTCGAAATATCAGACGATGATCAGCACTTCGAACGGCAAGATAGGTAGGTGACAGAGACGCGTCAATGGGGCGTGCAGCAGCGAAAGTGTCGGAAGCGAGGAACGGATGGGTGAGTTCCGGCCGGTGCCGGACGTACTGGCGTACCTCGCCGGAAGCTGGCGGGTGACACGGTCGGTACGGGACCGGGCGAGCGGCGACGAGGGCCGCTTCGACGGGGTCACCGTGTTCGGCGCACTGAACGGACCCGGGCTGCTGCACGAGGAGTCCGGCACGTTCGTCTGGCTCGGCGTCGCCCGGCCGGCCGAGCGCACCCTGCGCTTCCTGCCGGGGCCGACGCCCGGCACCGCGGACGTACGGTTCGCCGACGGCCGCCCCTTCCACGACCTGGACCTGCGCACGGGACGGCACATCGCCGACCACCCCTGCTCGGCCGACCTCTACCGGGGCGAGTTCACCGTCCGGGACGCGGACCGCTGGCGGACGGTCTGGCGCGTGGCCGGCCCTGCCAAGGACCTGCTCCTCACCACCGACTACGCGCGCGTGGGCTGAGCCGAGGCCCCTTCGAGGCGGAGGTTCCAGCGACCGGCCCGGCCGGTGACGGTGGTCGTGGACAGCGGGCGCACATCGATGTTCCAGTACGTCGCGGGCGGCGCCTTGAGCACGTACACCAGGGCGGCCCGGATCACGCTCGGCTCGGCGACGGCGACGATCCGGCAGCCGTCCTCCGGCGGCCGGGTGTCGAGCCAGCCGCCGACCCGGGAGACGAACGCCAGCAGCGACTCGCCGCCGTGCGGGGTGGCCAGCGGGTCGGCGAGCCAGGCGTCCACGGCCTGCGGCTCACGGGCCATCGCCTCGCCCAGCGTGAAGCCGCGCCAGCGGCCCATGTCGCACTCCCGCAGGGCGAGCTGCACGAGCGGGGCGTAGCCGAGCGCGTCCCCGGTGGCCCGGCTGCGCTGGGTCGGCGAGCAGTAGCGCAGTTCGGCGGCCGCGAGCGGCACCAGGGCGTCGGCCGCGCGCACCACCTCGCCCCAGCCCTCCTGGTCCAGCGGCCGGTCGTCCTCGAAGCGCTCCGCGAGCAGCGCGGAGCTGCGAGCGGCGGCGACGAACGTGACCCGAAGTGGCATGCGGTGATGGTGAGCCGCACAACTGAGCAGGTCAAGAGCTGTTGGCCGACAGCCGGAAGAAAACTTACCGACGAGTCAGGATCTGCCGGACAAGTCCCCGGAAAACATCAGCGCCATCCATTGGTCCGGCTTCTCCAGCGCCGCGAAGCCGACCTGTTCGTACACTCCGTGCGCGTCGTGCGTGGCGAGCAGGAGTCGGCGCAGCCCGTGCGGCCGCAGGTGGTCGCGTACGGCGGCGACGAGGGCGGTGCCGAGGCCCTTGCCCCGGGCCGCCGGTTCCACGTACACGTCGCACAGCCATGCGAAGGTCGCGAGGTCCGTCACCACGCGCGCGTAGGCGACCTGCTCGCCCGACGCCGTGTCGTAGACGCCGAAGTTCAGCGACCCGGCGATCGCCCGGTCCTGCTTGTCCCGCTCGCGCCCGAGTGCCCAGTACGCGTCCGTGGACAGCCAGCGGTGCACCCGCTCGGCGTCGATCCGGGCAGGGTCGGCAGAGATCTCGTACCCCTCGGCGACGGCCGGGGTGAAGTCGATGGAGGTCATGGCCGGGATCCTCACAAGACGGCGTCCCTCATGTCGAACGGTTTGCGGGCAGCACCTCGTCGCACGCCGCCCGCAGCCGCCGCACCCCCTCCGCGATCTCCTCCGTCCCGGCGACGGCCGCGAAGCTCAGCCGCACATGGGCGGCCGGGGGCTCGGCGCTGAAGTAGGGACGGCCCGGGGTGAGGGCGACGCCCGCGCGCAGAGCCGCGGCCGTGAACACGGTGTCGTCCACGCCGTCCGGCAGCCGCAGCCACAGGTGGTAGCCGCCGGACGGGATGTGCGGGAGGGCGAGCTCGGGCAGCCGTAGCCGCAGCGCGGCGGCCATCGCGTCCCGTCGGACCCTCAACTCGGCGGCCACGGCCCGCAGATGGCGGGGCCAGGCGGGCGAGCCGACGAGTTCCAGCGCCGCTTCCTGGAGCGGGCGGGGCACGAAGAAGGTGTCGACGACCTGGATGGCCCGCAGGCGTTCCAGGACCGGGCCGCGGGCGGCCAGGGCGCTGACCCGGAAGCTCGGCGAGGTCGCCTTGGTCAGCGAGCCGACGTGCACGACGACGCCGTCGGCGTCCTCGGCGGCGAGCGGACGCGGCAGCTGACCGGCGTCCTCGTGCGCGAGCCGCCGCACGAAGTCGTCCTCGACGACGAACGCGCCCGCCTCGCGCGCGATGCGCAGCACCTCCCCGCGCCGGCCGGCGGCCAGGACGGCGCCGGTCGGGTTCTGGAACAGGGGCTGGCAGACGAAGGCCCGGGCGCCGGTGGCCCGGAACGCGTCGGCGAGCAGCTCCGGCTTCACCCCGTCCGGGTCGACCGGGACCGGGACCGGGCGCAGTCCCGCCGATCTGGCGATGGCGAGCATGCCGGGGTAGGTCGGCGACTCCACGAGGACCGGTGCGCCGGGCGGGGCGAGGGCGCGCAGGGCGGTGGTGAGCGCTGCCTGGCCGCCCGCGCTGACCAGCACCTCGGCCGCGGTGACCGAGCCGCCGATGGTCCGCGCGAACCATTCGCGCAGCTCCGGCAGGCCCTCCATGGGCGGCCGTCCCCAGGCGCCGGGGCGCCGTCCGGCCCGGGCCAGGGCCGCGGCCATCGCCCGCTCCGGCTGCAGCGAGGGGTGGAGGTAGCCGCCGTTGAACTCGATCACGCCGGGCGGCGGGGCCGCCAGCGACACCGTCACCCCGGAGGCGTCCACCGAGCGCGGGACGAGGTCGCCGGCGCCGTCCGCGCTCAGCGCGACCTCCTGCCAGGAGGTGTCGCCGGCGGGGGCGGCGCTCGCCCGCGGCGGCCGGGCCCGGAAGGCGCCCGCACCGGGCCGGGTGACCACCAGCCCCTCGGCGGCCAGCTGCGCCAGCGCCCGCGAGACGGTCACCGGACTCACCCGGAACCTTTCGACCAGGGCCCGACTCGACGGCAGCTTTCCACCGGGAGAGTAGCGGTCGAACTCCCGCCGCAGCTGTTCTGCCAGTTCGCCCACACTGCTACGCTCTTGCATGAAGATACAGAGTAGCGCTACTGCACGGTCGGCGATAGCGGTCAGCACCCCGCAGCCGGTCCCGGGGGCGATCTCGGGGACAGACCCGGGGACGACCCTTCGGGCGAACCTGCGGCCGGGCCGCCTCGGCACCCTCCAGGCCGCCCTGGGCGTCGTCGCCTTCTCCCTCACCTTCCCCGCGACCGCCTGGGGGCTGGAGGGCTTCGGCCCCTGGGCGCTGGTCGCCGTGCGCAGCGTGCTGGCCGCCCTGATCGCGGGCGGGTGTCTGCTGGCCCTCCGCGTGCCGCTGCCCGCCCGGCGGCACTGGCCCGGGCTCGCCGTGGTGGCCGCCGGGGTCGTCGTCGGCTTCCCGCTGCTCACCACGCTCGCCCTGCAGACGTCCACGACCTCGCACGCCGCCGTGGTGGTCGGCCTGCTGCCGCTGACCACCGCGCTGCTGTCCGCCCTGCGCATGGGCACCCGCCCCTCCCGCACCTTCTGGGCGGCGGCGCTGGCCGGCGCGGCCGCGGTGGCGGCCTTCACCGTGCAGCAGAGCGGCGGTGCCCTGACCGGCGCCGACCTGTATCTGTTCGGGGCGCTGCTGGTGTGCGCGGCCGGCTACACCGAGGGCGGCCGGCTGGCCCGGGTCATGCCGGGCTGGCAGGTCATCGGCTGGGCGCTGGTGTTCTGTCTGCCGCTCACCGTGCCCGCCGCCGCGCTCGCCCTGGCCCACGAGAGCGCCCAGCTGACCGCGCACAGCGTGGCCGGGCTGCTGTGGGTCGCGGTGGGCTCGCAGTTCCTCGGCCTGGTCGTCTGGTACCGGGGCATGGCGGCGATCGGCATTCCCAAGGCCAGCCAGTTGCAGTTGGCCCAACCGCTGCTCACACTGGTGTGGTCGGTGCTGCTGCTGGGCGAACACCTCACACCCGCCGCTCCGCTGACAGCCGCGGCCGTGCTCATCTGCATCGCCGTCACGCAGCGGGCGCGTGGCTAGGCTCGCCGTACATCGGCCGTACCCGGACCGTTCGGCCGTACCCGGACCGTGAGGAGGCCCACAGATGCGCGCAACCACGGGCGACCAGCTTGTCCAGCACGGCAGGGTGGTCGGTCAACACGACAAGGTCGGCGAGATCGTCGAGGTACTGGGCCAGGGAGGCCATCCCCCGTACCGCGTCCGCTTCGAGGACGGGCACGTGGGCGTGTGCTCACCCGGCCCGGACACCGAGATCCGCCACAAGGGGACCGAGGAACGACACGGTTAGAGCCTGTCCGGCGGATCAAGTCGCACGAAAGCAGCGGCGACCGATCAGCGCGGCGGCTCCGCCTGCTGTTGGTAGTGGTCGGCGATGACCTGCGCCATCGCGCCGATCCGGTCCGTCCGCACGTCCTTGGCCGCGAAGTAGACATGCCCGCGCACCTCCGGGTGGGCGGCGGCCAGATCGAGATGGTCGGTCAGTTCGGCCGGGTCCTGCCAGGCCGCGGACTGCGCCGGGTCGCCGGCCCGGTACAGGGCCTCGCCGATGTACAGCCGGGTGCGACTGCCCTTGGCCACCCCCGCCCACCAGGGCACGAGCTTGGCGTAGTCGGCGGCCGAGAGCCCGATGTTCCAGTACAGCTGCGGGACGATGTAGTCGAGCCAGCCCTCCCGCACCCACTTGCGGGTGTCGGCGTGGATGTCGTCGTACGACTGGAGCGCCTTGGTGTCCGAGCCCTTCGAGTCGGTGGAGGCGTTGCGCCACACCCCGAACGGGCTGATCCCGAACTGGGTGCCGGGCCTGGTGGCCTTGATCCGGGCGGCCGTCTCCAGCACCAGCTTGTCGATGTTGTCGCGCCGCCAGGCGGCCCGGTTGGGGAAGGCGCCGCCGTGCGCGTCGTACGCCGCCTCGTCGTCGAAGGTCTGACCGGCCACCGGGTACGGGTAGAAGTAGTCGTCGAAGTGCACCGCGTCCACCGGGTACTTCTGCACCGCGTCGAGGATCGCGTCCTGCACGAAGGCGCGGACCTCGGGCAGTCCGGGGTTGTAGTAGAGCTTCCCGCCGAACGACACCACCCAGTCCGGGTGCACGCGCGCGGGATGGGAAGCGATGAGCTTCGTGGGGTCGTCGTGGGTCGCGACCCGATACGGGTTGAACCAGGCGTGCAGCTGCAGCCCCCGCGCATGGGCCTCGGCGACGGCCGTGCCCAGCGGGTCCCAGCCCGGTGACCTGCCCTGGACGCCGGTCAGCACCTGGGACCACGGCTCGTAGGGCGAGGGCCACAGCGCGTCGGCCGTGGGCCGCACCTGGAAGACCACCGTGTTGAGCCGCTTGCTCACCGCCAGATCGAGCCAGGCGATCAGCTCGGCGCGCTGCGCCGCGGCGCTCAGGCCGGACCGGGACGGCCAGTCGCGGTTACTGACGGTCGCCAACCACATCCCCCGCATCTCGGTTGTCGCCCGCCGCTGCCCCGGGGGCGCGGCCCCCGGGCGCGCGGGCGCCGCCCCCGTCGTGGTGAACGCCGACAGCGCTGCCAGTGCGAAGGCCCGCCGGGACAGTCGCCCCATCACACACATCCCCACATACTCCGCGGATCCGCTCGGTCACGGACCGTTTCGGGCCCCAGCATGCCCCCACCCCGGCGATCGATCATCGATACTTGCTAGTAACGTGCACGATCGGAGCAGGCGGACCGAAACCCGGCAGACCTGCGACTGCCATCTTCAGTCAGCGCGGCGAAAGGGACGATGTGACCGACATCGAACGGATCGGAGTGGTCGGCTGCGGCCAGATGGGGGCGGGCATCGCCGAGGTCTGCGCGCGCGCCGGACTCGACGTCAAGGTCGCCGAGACCACCGGCGAGGCCCTGGAGTTCGGCCGGACCCGGCTGTTCAACTCCCTGGCCAAGGCCGCCGAGCGCGGCAAGATCTCCGAGCAGGAGCGGGACGCGACGCTGGCGCGCCTCAGCTTCACCAGGGACCTCGGCGAGTTCGCCGACCGTGACCTGGTGATCGAGGCCGTGGTCGAGAACGAGCAGGTCAAGACCGAGATCTTCCAGGTCCTCGACCAGGTCGTGACCCGCCGGGACGCGATCCTCGCCTCCAACACCTCCTCCATCCCGCTGGTGAAGCTCGCGGTCGCCACCTCGCGGCCCGACCAGGTCGTCGGCATCCACTTCTTCAACCCGGCCCCGGTGCAGAAGCTCGTCGAGCTGATCCCGGCGCTGACCACCTCCGAGGGCACGCTCGGGCGGGCGCAGCTGTTCGCCGAGAAGGTGCTGGGCAAGCATGCGATCCGGGCCCAGGACCGCTCCGGCTTCGTGGTCAACGCGCTGCTGATCCCCTATCTGCTCTCCGCGATCCGGATGTTCGAGACGGGCATCGCCAGCCGCGAGGACATCGACAACGGCATGGAGATGGGCTGCGCCCACCCGATGGGCCCGCTGAAGCTGTCCGACCTGATCGGTCTGGACACGGTCGCGTCGGTCGCGTTCTCGATGTACGAGGAGTACAAGGAACCGCTGTACGCGGCTCCCCCGCTGCTCCAGCGCATGGTGGACGCGGGCCGACTGGGCCGCAAGACCGGCTCAGG
>NZ_JBEYIL010000018.1:101149-236398 GCF_040635845.1 Streptomyces sp. NPDC006872 | reverse complement strand
GAGAGCTACCTCGCCGGACTCCACCTCCGCGCAGCGACCATCTGGATCAGCAGCCTCCTCAAAGCCCAATGATCACAACTAGAGACAGCCCCTAGTCGGCGGACGGCTCGGGGACGCGCCAGACGAAACGGAAGCGCTGGTCAGGCGGCAGCCCGAATCTGCCCACCGGGCCGAACGACTTGATGAGATAGCCGAAGATCTGATGGTGGGCCTGCTCGGACAGCTCGTGCCAGCTCTCCGGGGTCGCAGTCATGACTTCCCGCATCAAGGACGCGTCCGACTCCGCGCGCAGCATCTCGATGCGGTCCTCACGGTCCATGGTCCGGTCGGCGTGCATCGCGCTGATCGACCGCTGCAGGAGGTTCGGTTCCACCGCCAGGCGCTGGAGAAGGAGCTCGCAGCCATATCGGTAGCCGGTGTGCATCTCCAACGCCTCCTGGTTCGGGAACCGGTATCCGAAGGGGCTGCCTTCCTCGGCACCGAGGTAGTCGCCCTTCAGCGTCCGCAGCAGGACACGCAGGGCCAGTTCGACACCGTGCTCCTCCATGAGCCGGACACCGACCTGCACCCACTCGTCCTCCGAGATCTGCGGCTCGTGCGGTACGGCCAGGGAGGGGTCGATCTGGATGGCGTTGAACGGGTTGATCATCATGGCCAGGAGGGACTCGGCGTCCCACTGCCCGTCGTCGGTGCCCCAGCCCTGTGACAGGGCCAGTTCCCGGGCCGTCTTCATGCCGCCCGGTTCCCCCTCCCGCACCGCACGCCACAGGGGAAGGAACCGTGCCACCTCGGCCACCGGGTCTCGGGGCGGATTGACGCAGGCGGCGGCGAGCACCGCCACGATGGAGTGCACGGTCTCCCAGCGCGGGACGGTCAGCCCCTTGAGCGTCGTACGAACGCCCTCGTGGCTGACGACGGCCGGATGATCGCCCTCGGCGATCAGGGTGCTCACCTTCCGCATGCCCGGGCTGCCCGCCGCCCGGTGAAGTTCTTCCAGAGCCTGTACCAGGTCCCGATGGGCTTCGTTCGGAAGGAGGAGCGTGTCGGTCACGGAAGGGGTCTTTCCTCTCGACCTCGCGGACGACGGTCGGGACAACCGTCAGATAGTGCCAAGAGTGTAGAAGTCGCAGGCAGACGGCCCGGTGTCAGATTGCGCCAACTTCCCTGCCACAGGCGTCAGACGACGACAAGCCATCGCGCAGGGACCGGAGCATGGACCCAGCGCCGTGAGGGAACCGGCACCGCCCTATGAGGAGTGGCCCGTCCATGCACATCCCCGAGTATGCCCATGCCCTGATCCGGTCCGAGTTGCCCACCATCCCCACGTCCCGGCAGGTGGGAATGGTGGACTGCTGCCTCTGCAATCAACCCTTCGAGGATCGGTTGCCGGTGGCTCTCGGCCCGACGCCCGAGTCGGGACTCTTCGGCTGCCATCCCTGCCTGCATCGGCGGGTCACCCGGGCGCGACGGGCCCGCGACGCCGCACTGACCCAGGACGCCGAGCAGGCCCTGGCGGAGGCGGAGGCCTGGCGGCCGGCGCGAGAACGGCATCTCGTCCGGCTCGACCGTGTGCGGCAGGCAGCGGATGCCGTGGCCGAGCTGTCCGGCGGCGACCGGGCCGAGCCGCTTCAGCTCGCCTGGCTGCTGGTCTCGCTGGAGTCGGCGTACACCTGGATCCCGGACGCGCCGGAGCCGCCCGCCGACGCGGCTGACGAGGCCACCGAGCTCAAGGAGGAGAGGTTCCGGCTCGACCTGGCCATGATCACAGCGCGGGAGGCGGTGGCCGATCGGCTCACCTATCACCTGCTCAACGAGGCGCAGCCCGCGGAGCCCGAAATGTGCGAGGAGTTCGAATGCCCGGAGGACTGCTCGGGACGCCATGACTCCGACCACATCGACTGCGGGCCGGACGAGATCTTCGAGGACCTGCTGCGCCACGGGATCACAGTGGAGCGGCCGAAACCCGAACCGCCGTCCCGTCACCTCCTGGCTCTCTTGGAGGGGGCCGGGAGCGAGGAGAAGCGCACGCCGAATTCGGGCATCGTGGCAGCGGCCCCCGATGTCCTCGCGGACTTCGGAATCGACGCGGACGACACGGACGTCCTGGTAAGCGCGGCGGCGGTCGGCCTGGTTGCCGTCGCCTGGCGCGAGGGTCCCCTGGACCGGATCCACGCAGCCGACGACGGGCCGAGCGACGGGGAGATCTTCGCGCAGAGCGTCGATCTGTACCGCTGGGCCCGAGCCGCTTTGCTGGCCGCGCGGGACGACGGGCCCGAGGAACTGCTCGCGTTCGTCGCCATCGCCTCGGACCTGGATCTTCCGTGGGCCGGCGGCTCGCCCTTCACCCTGCGGGCCGTGTCCGCGCCCGCGCCCCTGGCCGAGTTCATCCAGCATGTCGACGACCGGGTCTGGTTCACCACTGAGGTGATGCGGGAGCAGGGCTGGCGCGCGGCACTGCTGCACAGATCTCTTACGGCCGCGCTCCAAGCACCCCACCACTTCGGCTTGCCGGGTTGGCCCGGCGCGGTGCGCACCGCGATGGAGCGGCTCGCCGTGCTGGACCGGTCGGACGCACCAGAGACGCTGACAGATCTCACGGCCGTGGAGACGGCGCTACTCGAAGCGCCTGATGAGTTGGGCGCGGAGGCTCTCGACTGGATCTCCCGTCAGGCGCTTTTCGAGTAACTCGCACGGGCCCTCACACCGGGGGCAATGGGGGATCGAGATGTCTGCAGATACCGTCACAAGCCTGGGGGGCGCGCTGTGAAGTGGGACGATGTGACCCTGGCGATCCTCGCCGCGTGCGGCTGCCTGACGCTGCTGCTGGCCCAGATAAGCGAGGTGCTGTCTCGGCTGCCGCAGATCATCCGCGCGTGGCGGCAGGTCCGGAACGAGCTGAACGGTGGCACCGAGCCAGGCGCTCGGAACCACTCCGGGTCTGACGGCGGTCAGGGCGAAAGCTGATCCTGTCGTGCCGAACGACTGAGTACGGGCGTATGTTCTATTCAACGGATCAGGCACACGGGGGTGGACCGGAGATGACCGAGCGCGGCCAGGACGACGTCCAGCGGGAGTTCGACATCAAGTGGGCGGATGCCGCCACGTACAAGGAGCCCTCGGCTCGGGCCCGGATGCTGGCCGCCCGGTGGAAGGAGAACCCGCCCGAGGCGGTCCCATTCCGTGGTGATCCGCGTCCGGTGGCACGGCCTCGTTCCTCGTGGATGTCGACGACGCTCGTACTGGCGGGCGTGGCCGCGGTGATCCTGTTGCTGGGGTACATGCGGTTCCGGGCACCGTACTAGGCGGGGTCTCGCCGCACCTCACAGGGAGCTTTTGCTGCGTCTAGGTGCGTTACGGACCCGTTCATGGGGCTGGGGCGGTGCACACTGGCAGTGGGGCGAGTGCCTGACTGCGGGGTGATGCAGATGCAGAGCCGTTTCCGGAGCGATCGGCGGCTGACCGTGCGGATGACGGTCACGTTGTTCCTGCTCGGGCTGCTGTACGTGGCGTTCGTCGCCGCGTTGATCGTGTTGCTGAAATCGTGGGTGCTGGTCGTCGTGCTGATCGCGGCGATGTTCGTCGCGCAGTTCTGGTTCTCCGACCGGATCGCGATGTTCGCGATGCACGGGCGGGTCGTGGAGCGCGAGGAGTATCCCGAGCTGCATGCGGTGGTCGACCGGCTGTGTGCGATCGCTGACATGCCCAAGCCGGTGGTCGCCGTCTCCGACCTGGGGATGCCGAACGCGTTCGCGACCGGGCGCAGTCCCGAACATGCGGTGGTGTGCGTGACGACGGGCCTGCTGGGGCGGCTGGAGCCGGCCGAGCTGGAGGGCGTGCTCGCGCACGAGCTGTCGCATGTGGCGCACAAGGACGTGGCCGTGATCACGATCGCCTCGTTCCTGGGCGTCATCGCGGGGCTGATCGTGCGGTTCGCGTTCTACTCGCAGCTGTTCGGCGGCGGGCGCAGGGACCAGAACACCGCGGTCGTCTTCGCCGCCGTGATGGGTGTCTCGGCGGCCGTCTACGCGATCAGCTTCTTCCTCATCCGGGCCCTGTCCCGGTACCGGGAGCTGGCGGCGGACCGGGCCGCGGCGCAGCTGACCGGCCGTCCCTCGGCGCTGGCCTCCGCGCTGACGAAGGTCTCCGGCGACATCGCCCGGATCCCCACCAAGGACCTGCGGACCGCGCAGGCCTTCAACGCCTTCTTCTTCACCCCCGCGACCGGCAAGGAGCCCGGCATCGAGCGGTACTTCTCCACCCACCCGAGCCTGGAGCAGCGGCTCGACCAGCTGGGGCGGATCTCCGCCGAACTGGGCGAGGCGGCCACGCCCGGGAAGGCGGGCTGAGCGACATGGGGCTGCTGGACATCCTGCTCGGCCGGACGAAGCCGGTCGTGCCCGATCTCGATCAGCTGTTCGCGCTGCCCTCGGCGGCGGTGACGCTGGAGGCGGCGGCCGGGTTCACCCCGACCGGGCAGGGGGCCGTGTGTTTCGCGACCGTCGAGGGCTCGGCCTTCGAACAGACGCACCGTGAGGTCCAGGCGCTCCTCGACGCGGACACCGAGCGCACCGGTCCTCCGGTGCGGCTCCAGCGGGACGACTTCGGCTACTCCTGGCTGGTCTCGGAACGCGCCCCCGACCAGCTGTCGCTGCTGGTCAACGATCTGCACGCGGTCAACAGCGCGATGGAGGTCAACGGCTTCGGGCCGCAGCTGCTGTGCTCCCTCGCCGGGTTCGAGGACGCGGACCACAGACGGCTGGCGCTCGTGTACCTCTACAAGCGCGGCTCATTCTATCCGTTCGCGCCGCTGCCCGGTGCCGGGCAGCGGCGCGACAACGCGTTGGAGTTGCAGGTGAAGGCCGCTCTCGGGAACGACCTGCGGCTGGAACAGGACCTGAGTCGCTGGTTCCCGGTGTGGGGAGCCCCGGGTCTGTAGGGCTCCCCGGCTCGTAGGCCCGTTGCGGCTACTTGCTGCGCTCGCGCTCCTGGCGGCGGTACTCCAGGGGACGCTCGCGACGGTAGCGACGCTCCCACTTGGCCTGCGTGTCACGGCGCTCGCGGTAGGCCTTGTACGAGGTCGGCGCGGGTCCCGTGCCCTGGGCGGGCCCGGGAGCGGACGGCGGCGACGGCGACGACGAGGACGTCGAGGACGCGTCGAGTCCGTAGCGCACGTACAGGAACAGCACGGCGACGGCGGCGAGCCAGTAGAGCGGGTTTCCGAATCCCAGGACCACCAGGACGACGGTCCCGGAGAGAACGACGGTGCCCATGGCGTACCTCCTTCCTGGGCAGGGACAGGTGACTGTGCGTAGCGGTGGGGGTGGATTGACGCCTTCAGAGTACGGAAGCCGTCACTCAACGTGCATCTCCTTTTCGGCTTGCCGTGTCGTGAGTGAATGGGCGGCATGAGCGACCTCTCCCCTTTCACGCACGAGCACGACGGCGAGCGGCTCAGCGGGGTGTACGGCGGTGCTTCGGGAACGGTCACCGCCGTTCTGCTGCACGGCGCCGGCAACGGCAGCAAGGAGCGACACCTGCCGCTGGCCCGGGAGTTCGCGGTGCACGGCCGCTGCCGCGTCCTCGCCTTCGACTTCTCCGGGCACGGCGAAAGCAGCGGCGCGCTGCGGGAGTTGAGCCTGCGCCGACGTTTCGAGCAGGCGGTGTCCGTGATCGACGCCCAGGTGCCGGCGGACGGGCCGCTGACGCTCGTCGGGTTCAGCATGAGCGGGCAGACGGCGGCCGATCTCTCGGCGCACTACGGGGAGCGGGTGAGGGCCCTCGGACTGTGTGCGCCCGCGGTGTACGCGGCCGAGGCGTGGGACGTGCCGTTCGGTGCGGGGGACGGGGAGTTCAGCGCGATCATCCGCAGGCCCGGGAGCTGGCGGGAGGCGCCCGCGCTCGACGTCCTGCGCAGGTACGAGGGCCGTGCGGTGCTCGCCGTGCCGGGTACGGACACGGTGATCCCGCCGGAGGTGACCGGCGCGGTGCAGGACGCGCTCGCCTCCCGGGCCGAGTACAAACGCTTCGAACTGCCGGACGCGGGACACCGGTTGGGCCAGTGGTTCCGGGACCACCCCGACGACCGACGGGAGTTCGTGACCGCCGTACTGGCAGGCGGCTGACAGACGCGGTCGCCGACCGAGGGCGGTTGCCGACCGAGGGCGGTCGCCGACCGAGGCGGTTTCGGAGCCCCGGTGGTCAGACGTCCGGCGCCGCCGTCACCACCCCCGCCGCGACCGCTCTGCCCAGGGTCGCGTGGTCGGCGGCGGTCCGGTCGGCGTAGGCCAGGGCGAAGTCGGCTACGGCGCGTTCGAAGGTGTCGGCGCCGCCGAGGTAGCCGGCGATGGCGAACCGGTCGCCGGACCGGGCGTGGGCGCGGGCCAGGGCGGTGCCGCAGAGCCGGGCGTAGGCGAGGAGGTCGGCCGGGGACATGCCGGCGACGTCGGCGGAGCCCTTGGTGTCGCGCAGTTGGCGCCAGTAGAAGGCGCGCCCCTGGGGCCCGGTCATCCAGCCGAGGAAGACATCGCCGGCGGCCTGCAGCAGCCGCTGTCCGGCGACGACCCGGTGGCCGGGATGGGCGTAGGGGCCGTTCGGCAGGTGCTCCTCCAGGACGGACGCGCGGGCCTCCTTGATCTGCAGGAACAGCGGATCGTCGGTGTCGCGCCCGGCGAGCAGCACGATGAAGCAGCGGGTGCCGACGCTGCCGACGCCGACGACCTTGCGGGCGACGTCGACGAACCGGTAGCGGTCCAGCAGCACACGGCGCTCCTCGGCGAGGATGGAGCGGTAGTCGCAGAAGATCTTGCGCAGGGCCGCGCTGTCGGAGACGCCGGCGGGTTCGAGCAGCGGTGGGTCGTGGACGATGCGGGGACGACCGTCCACGACCTCGGTGAGCTTGCCGAGGGCCTGGAGGCTGGTGCGGCGGCGGGCCCGGGTGAGGCTGGCCCCGGCCTGTGCGCGGCGCCGGGCGGAGCGCAGCAGGGGCAGGAGCCGCTCGGCGTCGATGCGCTCGTGCCAGACGGCGAGTTCGCCGAGCCGGGACAGCCGCCGCATCGCGGTGCGGTAGGCGGCGACGGTCTCCAGGGCCGCGCGGTGCACCCGGGGCTCGGGGTGGCCGTTCTCGCGGGCGGCCACCGCCACGGAGGCGGCGAGCCGTTTGACGTCCCACTCGAAGGGGCCGGGGAACGTCTCGTCGAAGTCGTTGAGGTCGAAGAGCAGGGCCCGCTCCGGGGAGGCGTACACCCCGAAGTTCAGCAGGTGGGCGTCGCCGCACAGCTGCACGGTCAGCCCGGTGTGCGGCTGCGACGCCAGATCGGCGGCCATGACGGCGGCCGCGCCGCGCAGGAAGGCGAACGGCGAGGCGGTCATCCTCCCGTACCGGATCGGCAGCAGTTCGGGCAGCCGGTCCCGGCCCTGCCGCTCCAGGACGGCGACGGGGTCGGGTCGGTCGACGGGCGGGAGCCAGCCGGCCTGGGCGGACCGGGGGACGCGTCTGCGGGCGTGCTTGCCGCGCCCGGCCCGTTCGGCGGGGGTGGTCATCCGCGTCGCCTCCGCACCACGTCCGCCTCCCGTTCCACGGCACTCCCGGCACTCCCGGCACTCCCGGCGTTCCCTGCGTTCCCGGCACTCCCTGCGTTCTCTGCGGCCCCCTGTTCGCAGTGAAGGCCCGGACGGGGACGGCCGCATGTCGGGGACGGCAAACAGGTGAGGCCCGGGGCCCGGTTGTCAGTGGTGTCGGGGAGGATGCGGACGGCGGCGAGGTGACGAGGGGCGGAGGCCTGAATGGGTGACGGACTGCGATACGTCGGTGTGGCGGAGCGGCGGGCCAGGCTGGCGCTGCGGCACCGGCTGGCGCCGCAGGCGCGGGCCGCGACGCCCGAGGCGGTGGCCGACTCGCTCCTCGCCCTGCACGGCTCGGACCCGGCAACGGTGTATCTGGCGATCGGCGCCCGGCTCGCCGACCCGGCGGTGACCGTCCCGGAGACCGACCGGGCGCTGTACACGGACCGGACCCTCGTCCGCATGCACGGGATGCGGCACACCGTCTTCGTGTTCCCGACGGCGTCGACGGCCGTCGTGCACGCCTCGACCGGCCTCACGGTCGCGGCGCGGGAACGGGCCACGCTGGTGAAGGACATGGCGAAGGCCGGCGCCCCGGACGTGGCCTGGCTGACGGAGGTCGAGGAGTCGGCGCTGGCCGCGCTGGGCCGGCTCGGCCAGGCGACGGCCGCCGAGCTGGCCCGCGAGGAGCCGCGGCTGCGGGAGCAGTTCGTGTACGCGGCCGGGAAGCCCTACGAGGGCGTCCACACCGTCGTGACCCGACTGCTGAGGGTGCTGGGGGTGGAGGGCAAGGTGGTCAGAGGGCGCCCGCTGGGCTCGTGGACGTCGAGCCAGTTCCGCTGGGCGCTCGCCCCGGAGCACCCCGAACTGCCCGTGGCGGACGCCCAGTCGGATCTGCTGCGGCACTGGCTGCGGGCGTGCGGCCCGGCCACGGAGGCCGACCTGAAGTGGTGGACGGGCTGGCGGGTGACGGACGTCCGACGGGCGCTGACCGCGATCGGGGCGCGGGCGGTGACGCTGGACGAGGGCACGGGATACGTCGTCGACGGCGATGTGGATCCCGTGCCCGGCCCCGAGGAACCGTGGGCGGCCCTGCTGCCCGCCCTCGACCCGACGGCGATGGGCTGGCAGGGCCGGGACTGGTATCTGGCCCCGGAACTGCGCCCCGCCCTGTTCGACTACAGCGGGAACGTCGGGCCGACGGTGTGGTGGGACGGCCGGGTGGTGGGCAGCTGGGCCCAGCGCGCCGACGGGGAGATCGTGTGGCGGATCCTGGACGGGGAGGGGATCGGAAGCGAGGCGAGAGCGGCGATCGAGGCGGCGGCGGAGCGGCTGGGGGCGTGGGTCGGGGAGACCCGGGTGACGCCGAGGTTCCGCACGCCGGTGGAGAAGGAGCTGACGAGCTGAGCTCGGGGGCGAACCGGGGGCGCACTGGGGAGCGCACTGGGGGGGCGAACGCCCCGACGCCGGGCGCCGTCGCATACGAACGGCGCCCGGCGCCACGGCTCAACGCGAGTAACGCAGCAGCGCCCGCACCATGTGGCACGTCGTGTCCGACGGCGGATGGACGCCGATCAGCTCCGCCGTGCTGCGGATCTTCTCGTTGCGGGCCTGGTTCGGCATATACACGCCCAGGTCGAGCAGCGCGATGGCAAGGCGCATGGCCTTGAGCCGACGGTTGTGCATGACGTACCAGTCGCGCGGCCGCCCGGGCGGCAACGGCCGCTTCTGGACGGGCACATAGGGCAGATCGAGCTGGACGGAACGCTTCGCGGTGGACTGGGTCGCGGACGGCTTCGGCTTCAGTGCGGCAGCGGGCACAGGCATCCTCCTGTCGCGGTCAGGGCCCGGCCCGGAACCTCCGGCGGACCCTCGAACACTGCTTCTATTCTACTGCCCACCACTGACAATCGCCCCTGATCACAAGGGCTTTCGGGCCGGTTTGGAGCTACCGTGACCGGCATGGAAATCTGGATCAACCCCTCCTGCTCCAAGTGCCGCAGCGCCCTCACGCTCCTCGACGCCGAGGGGGCCGACTACACCGTCCGCCGCTACCTGGAGGACGTGCCCGCCCGGGACGAGATCAGGGACGTCCTCGACCGTCTCGGGCTGGAGCCCTGGGACATCACCCGCACCACGGAAGCGGTCGCCAAGGAGCTCGGTCTCAAGGAGTGGGCGCGGGACGCCGGTTCACGCGAGCGCTGGATCAGCGCGCTCGCCGAGCACCCCAGGCTCATCCAGCGCCCGATCATCACCGCGGACGACGGCACGGCGGTGGTGGCCCGCACCGACGAGGCCGTACGGGATGCCGTGACGCGCGTCACACCAAACGACTCCCGAAACCCCTGAGTAACCTCGTTCGGGATCTCGTACATACCGGCGTACGTTCCCCTAGGTCCCAGGAGGCGCGCATGTCGCGCAGGAGAACAGTCGGTACGAAGAAGAAGATCGCGCTGCTCGTCAGCGCGGCGGCGGTGGCGGGCGGTGGCGCGTTCGTGATGGCGAACACCTCGAACGCCTCCCAGCCGGCGCAGAACGCGAACACGCTGTCCGCGGCGAACTCGACGGTCTGTCAGGGGCTCGCCACCGCGCTCGGCAACAACCAGAAGTTCATCGACGGCCAACGCGCTGCTCCGGACGCGCAGTCGCAGGCCCGGATCGCCAACCGCGAGGCGGTCATCGCGCAGATCAAGGTGCAGCAGCAGGCGTCGGGGTGCGTCGTTGGGGAGTCGGCTCAGGACTCCCAGTCGACGCAGCCCTCGCAGGCCGCATCGGCACCCGCCGCATCAGCGCCCTCGGCCCCGGCCGCTTCGGCTCCGGCCGGGAACACCGGCAACGGCGGCGCCGCCTCCGGCCAGCAGGTCTGCAACGGCTCCACGGTCACCCTCTCCGGGGAGGCCGGCGCCCCGGCCGCCTCCAGCAACCAGTTCCCGGTGGGGACCAAGCTGAAGGTGACCAACCTGGACAACAACAAGTCCACGACGGTCCAGGTGACCGGCCCCTCCGGCAGTTGCGCGCTGCTGAACAACGCCGCTTTCGAACTGGTCCGTGAGCCCGGCAAGTTCCTGATCCGCCGGGCCCTGATCGAGAAGGTGGGGTGAGGCCGAGCTGCCGAGAACCCACGTACGTGTCACTGGTCCTGTCGCTCGCGGCCACGAGCGGCAGGACCGCCGCACGTCCGGACCTACACCGCTTTTCCGGGCTCACACCGTGAGCCGCGCCACAGAACCACCAGGTAACACGGGGTTCACATTCGAGCAATGATCGGGAAATCGCCTGTTGACAAGCTTCCGGGCAAACAGGCGGCGCCCCAGTGCCGCAGCGCCGCAGCACCCGCAAGTGCGTCAGACACACCCCGAAGGAAGTGGCCCGTGACCTTCAAGGCTGAGTACATCTGGATCGACGGCACCCAGCCGACCGCCAAGCTCCGCTCCAAGACCAAGATCATCACGGGCGAGCCCGTCGGTCTGGACGCGCTGCCGATCTGGGGCTTCGACGGGTCGTCCACGAACCAGGCCGAGGGCCACTCCTCGGACCGTGTCCTCAAGCCGGTCTTCACCTGCCCCGACCCGATCCGCGGCGGCGACGACATCCTCGTCCTGTGCGAGGTCCTCGAGATCGACATGACGCCGCACGAGTCCAACACCCGTGCCGCGCTCGCCGAGGTCGCCGCGAAGTTCGCCGGTCAGGAGCCGATCTTCGGCATCGAGCAGGAGTACACGTTCTTCCAGGACGGCTACCCGCTCGGCTTCCCCAAGGGCGGCTTCCCGGCCCCGCAGGGCGGCTACTACTGCGGCGTCGGCGCCGACGAGATCTTCGGCCGTGAGGTCGTCGAGGCGCACCTCGACAACTGCCTCGCCGCCGGTCTCGCCATCTCCGGCATCAACGCCGAGGTCATGCCCGGCCAGTGGGAGTTCCAGGTCGGCCCGGTCTCCCCGCTGGAGGTCTCCGACCACCTGTGGGTGGCCCGCTGGCTGCTCTACCGCACCGCCGAGGACTTCGGCATCTCCGCCACCCTCGACCCCAAGCCGGTCAAGGGCGACTGGAACGGCGCGGGCGCGCACACCAACTTCTCCACGAAGGCGATGCGCGAGGGCTACGACGCGATCATCACCGCGTGCGAGTCGCTCGGCGAGGGCTCGAAGCCGCTCGACCACGTGAAGCACTACGGCGCCGGCATCGACGACCGTCTGACGGGCCTGCACGAGACCGCCCCGTGGAACGAGTACTCCTACGGTGTCTCCAACCGTGGCGCCTCGGTCCGTATCCCGTGGCAGGTCGAGAAGGACGGCAAGGGCTACATCGAGGACCGCCGCCCGAACGCCAACGTCGACCCGTACCTGGTGACCCGTCTGATCGTGGACACCTGCTGCTCGGCGCTGGAGAAGGCCGGCCAGGTCTGATCCGTCAGGACCTCCGCAGTTCCTGTACAAGGGGCGCCCGCCTTTCCGGTGGGCGCCCCTTGCGCATATCGTGCGCCCTCATGGGGACGGAGAGCGGCTCGACAGGATCGGTACGCCCGTACGGCCTGGCGGAGGACGTGCCCGGGGTGCTGCGGGGGATGGAGTCCACGGACGAGGCGGTGCGCGAGGAGGCGATGGCCTGGCTGTACTCCCTGCTGTGCTACCGGGACAACACACGCACCTCACCGGCGGCGCCGGAGCTGATCCGGCTCGCCCTGCACGGCCCCGGCCACCGGGCCGAAGTGCTCGAACTGCTGGCGAACCTCGCGAACTGGGCCGGGCCGACGGACGAACAGGAGCGGTGCCGGCGGATCACGACGCAGTCGCTGCCGTCCCTGCTGCATCTGACGCAGGACCCCGACCCCGCCGTCCGCGAGGCGGTGGTGGTGCTGATCGCCGCCTGCGGACAGCAGGACGCCCCGGCCCCCACACCCCTGCTGCGGGACCGGCTGGCGGCGGAGACCTACCCGCGGGTGCGCGCCCGGATCGTGACGGCGCTCGGCCTGCTGGAGCCGGCCGACGGCGACTGGCGGCGCGCCCTGCTGACCGACCCCGAGCCCCGGGTCGCGCTCGCCGCCGCCGAGGACCTGCTGCGCACGACCGAATCGCCGCTGCCGGACGCGCTGGTCGACGCCTGCGCGCGGGCGTACAGCGCGCAGCCGCCGGAAGAGCGGGAGGAGTCCGAGACGGAGGGCCATCTGTGGCCGAACCTCCACCAGACGTTCAAGGGCCGGCTCCTGGAGGAACCCGAGGCCGCACTGCGGGCCCTCTCCCGTGGCATACCGCTCGCCTTCGAGATCACCGCACGCTGGCGGGACCGCGAGACCGACGTGCTGCCCTGGGCACTGCACGAGGCGGTCGGCGGAACCTGGGACCTGTACTACTTGGCGCAGTTGACCTGCGCGCTGCCGTCGGAGCTGCACGCGCGCGTGGCCGAGCAGATGCTGCCGTTGCTCGCGGACGACGACCTGGCGAAGCGGGCGAGGGCGGTCACCGTGCTGGCCCGCGCGCGTATGCCGGTCGCGATCGAGGAGGCGGTGCGGCTCGCCGAGGAGACGCCGGGGGCGTACGACACCCTTCACGCGGTCCGCGCGGTGGCCGAGGAGTTCGGGGCCGAGGCGCTGCCCGTGGGGCGAGCGGTGGCCCGGCAACTGGGGAACGCCCATTCGGAACTGGTCAAGGTGCTCCCCCTGTTCCCCGAGGTGGCCGAGGACGCCGTCGGGCAGCTCGCGGAGCTGCTGACGCGCACCGGCACCGGCTACCCGTCGGCCGCGGTCGCCGTGCTCGCCGGGCTGGGGCCCGCCGCGGGCGACGTGGCCGAACGGGCGCTGCGCGACTGCGTGGCGGCGGGCGCCCACTCCTCGGTCTCGGCGGAGGCCGCGGTGGCGCTCCACGCCGTCGCGGGCGACCCCGAGCCGGCGCTGTCCCTCCTCCGGCGGGAGATGAGCGCCTCGGCCTCGGCCTCGGCCTGGACCACGATCCTCGCGGGCCGGCTCGGCCCCGCCGCCGCACCGCTGCTGCCGTTCATCGAGCCGCTCCTCGCCCCGAGCCCCTACTCGGGCACCCGGGCCGAGGCCGCGCTGGCCGTCTGGCGGATCACGGGGCGGACCGAGGACACCGTGGAGCCGCTGGCCCGGAAGGCGCTCGCGTGGGACAGGTTCTACCCCGGCCCGCCGCACCCGGTGCTGACGCTCACCGAGATGGGCCTCCTCCCCCGCTTCGCCGTGGCCCCACTGCGCGAGGGCGCCGAGTCTTCGCGCCGGATCATCCACGACCACATGTGCGGCGACGGACCGCACCCGGACGACGAGATGCGCGCCGCCGTCCGCACGCTGCTGGCGACCGCCGCGGTCGTCGACTGACCCCGGCCTCGCGTCCCAGCCTGATGTCATGGATCCGTCCAAGCTGTGAGAGGAGGCTCCTGCAACGGGCCGGTGTCTGCTTCAATGGGGCCATGGCCAGCTTCCAGAAGTACACCGCGACAGGTCGCCATGACCTCGAGCCCTTCTGGCCCTCCCGTCAGCACCACGACTTCGACCGGGTGTGTTGCCGCGCGGTGAACGCGCAGGCCCTCTAAAGCCGTACACCCGGCCTTCGGCCAGCGCGCACGACGTACGTCCCTCGATGACGAACTCCTCGCGCGAAAGAGCTGACCTCTCATGGCGAACACTCGTTCTCTCTCCTCCGCTCCCTCCCTCACCGCACCCGCCACGACCGCCCCGTCCGGCTCGCCCCGGCATCGGCTGCGCGCCGTGGACCGGGACGAGGTGGTCGACGTCGCGGACCTCCTGCCGCCGGGCGCGACCTGGCTGCCCGCTCCCCAGCACACCCTGCCCACGCTGCCGGGGCAGCCGCCGATGATCGGCTACCTGGTCCTCGTGCCGGCCGACCAGCAGCCGCCGTTCCTGCCGGTGGCGGTGCCGGACCAGCCGACGGCCGACCGGGCCGAGGCGGCCGGCGAACCGCTCGTGCGGATCGACTCCGCGCAGCGCACCGCCGCGGTGGACGGGCAGCAACTCGACCTCACATACCTGGAGTTCGAGCTGCTCGCCCATCTCGTGGCGTACCCGAACCGGGTGCACACCCGCGACCAGCTCGTCACCACGGTGTGGGGCTACGGGCATGTGGGCGACGGCCGCACGGTCGACGTCCACATCGCCCGGCTGCGCCGCAAGCTGGGCGTCCGGCACCGCCAGTCGATCCAGACGGTGCGTCGGGTCGGCTACAAGTACACCCCGCCGACCGGCCGCTGACCCGGCCCGTCTGCCGACGGCAGAGCGCGGTTCCCTCCCGCGTCCGGACGGGGCACAGTCACCGGTATGAGACTTCTGGTGCTGGGTGGTACGGAGTTCGCGGGACGGGCCGTCGTCGAGGCGGCCCTCGGGCGCGGCTGGGATGTGACGGTCCTGAACCGGGGACGGCACGCGCCCGTCCCCGGCACGCGGTCGCTGTCCGGCGACCGCACCGCGCCCGGGGGCCTCGACGCGTTGGCGAAGAGCGGCGACGACTGGGACGCCGTCGTCGACACCTGGTCGGCGGCGCCCCGCGCCGTGCACGAGGCCGCGCGGCTGCTGCGGGGCCGCGCCGGCCGGTATGTGTACGTGTCGAGTTGCTCGGTGTACACCTGGGCCCCGCCCGCCGGGTACGCCGAGGACGCGCCGGTCGTCGAGGGCGCCGAAGCCGAGGCCGAACAAACCGACTACGCCCGGGACAAGCGCGGCGGCGAGCTGGCCGCCGTGGACGCCTTCGGCGCGGACGCCTCCGTCCTCGTCCGGGCCGGGCTGATCCTCGGACCCTACGAGAACGTGGGCCGACTGCCCTGGTGGCTGACCCGGATCGCGCGCGGCGGCCCGGTCCTCGCGCCGGGCCCGCACGATCTGCCCCTGCAGTACGTGGACGTCCGCGATCTCGCCGAGTGGATCCTCGGGGCGGCCGAGCGGGAGCTGAGCGGGCCGTACAACCTGATCAGCCCGCAGGGACACGCG
This sequence comes from Streptomyces sp. NPDC006872, assembly GCF_040635845.1. Lineage (NCBI taxonomy): Bacteria > Bacillati > Actinomycetota > Actinomycetes > Kitasatosporales > Streptomycetaceae > Streptomyces > Streptomyces sp. NPDC006872. The sequence continues at coordinate 220,890 of NZ_JBEYIL010000018.1, read as the reverse complement.
ACGATGGGCGAGTTGCTGGAGGCGTGTGTGCGGGCCACCGGCTCGGCCGCCGAACTGCGGTGGACGGCACCCGAGATCATCCTCGACGCGGGCATCGAACCGTGGACCCAGCTGCCGGTGTGGGTGCCGCCGGGCAGCGACATGCACGACGCCCTGCACGCGTCCGACGTCTCGCGGGCGGTGGCGACGGGGCTGTCCTGCCGCCGTGTCGAGGAGACCGTGGCCGACACCTGGAGCTGGCTCCGGTCGATCGGCGGCACGGCGCCCCAGCGCCCGGACCGCACCCGCAAGGGCCTGGACCCGGAGGTCGAGGCGAAGGTCCTGGCCGGGTCGGGGGGTGTACCTGGCACCACCTCCTGACCGGGGGCTTCGGGCCAGTGACCGCCGGTCCGCGGCTCGGCCAGACTGACGGCATGAACACCAACACGAAGAGCGGCGAGGGCGGTTCGAGGGCACGCGGGATGGTGCTCGCCGCCGTGCGGGGGCTCGCGCTGGCCGTGGTGTCGCTGCCGCTGAGCATCCTGGGCCTGTGCCTCTCCCTCGTGTCCATGGCCCTGATACCCATCGGGGTCGGGGCCCTCACCACGCCCTATGTGGTGAAGGGGGTGCGTGCCTACGCCGACCGGCGGCGGGCGCTCGCCGAGCGGTGGGGCGGGGTGCGCATCCCGTCGGCGTACCGGCCGGCCCCCAAGACCATCAACCCGTTCCGGCGCACCTACGCGCTGCTGCGCGACCCGGCGACCTGGCGGGACCTGCTGTGGCTCCTGGTGGACCTGCCTGCCGGGTTCGCGACCGCCCTGCTGCCGGCCGTCCTGGTCTTCTGTCCGCTGGAGGGGCTGGCGCTGCCGGTCGGACTGTGGCGGGTGTACCTCGCGACGGAGGACGGCGCGTACTGGTACCTCTTCGTGCCGGTCAGCGACCAGACGTCCGCTTTCGGCGCCGGGGCCCTGGGCGCGGTCCTGCTCTTCGTCGCCCATCGGTACGCCGTGCGCGTCTTCCAGGTCCACTTCCTCCTCACCCGGGCGATGCTCACCCCGAGTCAGGCCGAACTGGCCGAGCGGGTGAGAGTGTTGACGCAGACCCGGCGGGACGCGGTGGACACCTCGGCCGCCGAACTGCGGCGCATCGAGCGGGATCTGCACGACGGCGCCCAGGCCCGGCTGGTGGCCATGGGCATGGACCTCGGCACCGTCGAGATGCTGCTCGACAAGGACCCGGAGAAAGCCAAGGCGTTGCTGGCGCAGGCCCGTCGGTCCTCCGCCGAGGCGCTCTCCGAGCTGCGCGACCTGGTGCGCGGCATCCATCCGCCGGTGCTGGCCGAGCGCGGACTCGGGGACGCCGTACGGGCGTTGGCGCTGCGGCTGCCGGTCGCCACCGAGGTGACCGTGGAGCTCGGCGCGGGCCGCGCGGACGCGCCCGTGGAGTCGGCGGCCTACTTCGCGGTGAGCGAGGTGCTGACCAACGCGGTCAAGCACTCCGGCGCCGACCGGATCTGGGTCGACCTCCACCACGGCGACGACCGGTTGCAGATCTCCGTCACCGACGACGGAAAGGGCGGCGCGAGCATCGGCGCCGGTTCGGGCCTGGCCGGGGTCGAGCGGCGACTGGGTACATTCGACGGCGTCCTGGCCGTCAGCTCTCCTGCCGGCGGTCCCACCATGGTGACCATGGAGATCCCTTGCGTGTTGTCCTAGCCGAGGACCTCTTCCTGCTGCGCGACGGTCTCGTCCGGCTGCTGGAGGCCTACGACTTCGAGATCGCCGCGGCGGTCGAGACCGGGCCCGAGCTGGCCCGGGCGCTCGCCGAACTGGAGCCGGACGTCGCCGTCGTCGACGTCCGGCTCCCGCCCACGCACACGGACGAGGGGCTGCAGTGCGCGCTCGAGGCCCGCCGTGCGAAGCCCGGGCTGCCGGTGCTCGTCCTCTCCCAGCACGTCGAACAGCTGTACGCGCGCGAGCTGCTCGCCGACGGCAGCGGCGGGATCGGCTATCTGCTGAAGGACCGGGTGTTCGACGCGGACCAGTTCGTGGACGCCGTACGGCGGGTCGCGGCGGGCGGTACGGCGATGGACCCACAGGTGATCCAGCAACTGCTGGCCCGGCGTACGGGCGACGGACAGGGGCCGGTGGACCGGCTCACTCCGCGCGAACGGGAGGTTCTGGAGCTGATGGCGCAGGGCCGGTCGAACGCGGCGATCGCCGCCAAACTGGTCGTCACCGAGCGGGCGGTCGCCAAACACACCGCGAACATTTTCGTGAAGCTGGGTTTGGAGGTCGCCGGCGACGACAACCGCAGGGTGCTGGCGGTGTTGGCCTATCTGGACCGGGATCGGTGAGCCCTCCAACTGCTGTGCCATGTGAGGGTGTTGTGGCTGTTTTGTCGTACGGAGCTCTCATCAATTTCTGAGGACGCTGAACACCTCTGGGGCGGCGTGCGTAAGTGAGGGGGCAGCTTCACTCCTGTCGGGCGCCTCGATGCTGCCCCGCAAGGAAGTCAGAGGAGTTCCATGGGACGCAACATACGTAAACGCCGTTCGTCGATGGCCACGAAGGCCGTGGCAGCATCGGCGGCCCTAGCGCTCGGCGGGGGCGGGCTGATCTGGGCGAACTTCTACGCTTCGGCGCACGAGTCGAACAGCTCGGGCCAGAACCAGACGAAGGCCGCCAACGCAGCCGCACAGGTGGCCACCATCTCCTGCCCGGATGTGGGGCAGAAGCTGACGAACGTGCCCAAGGGGGCGAAGCAAGGCGTCGCGACCGAGCTGGCCAACCTCGACAAGCAGATCACCGAGGCGTACACCCGGCTCGCTTCGACCCGCCAGGCCCAGGCTAACGACGCCAGCTTCGTCCAGAACGCGATCACCGGCCCCCTGAAGGAGAAGCGGGCTGCGACGATCGACCGGATCCGGATCAACATCACGCGCTCCGGTGGCCAGTTCAACAGCTCGTTGAGCCAGCTCGCGGCGTGCACCACGCAGGCGGCGAACAACACCAACGCCGGCCAGGGCCAGGGCAACGGCCAGCAGAACAACGGCCAGAACAACGGCAACCAGAACAACGGCAACCAGAACAACGGTGGCCAGAACAACGGCAACGCCGGTCAGAACAACGGCGGCCAGCAGAACAACGGCAACGCCGGCCAGGCGCAGAACGGCCAGGGCGGCAACGGACCCGTCGCCGCGGACTTCGTGGACATCACGAAGGTCCAGGGCAACGCCGCGCTGGGCGTGGGCCAGAACGGTCTCGCCGCGAACGGCAACAGCGGTTCGAAGGGCACCTTCACCTCGAGCTGCGGCACCAACGGGAACGACAACCACAACACGGACAACGTGATCGTCGCCCCCGGTGTCACCAACGGCGCCCACCACCTGCACGACTACGTGGGCAACCAGAACAACGACGCCTTCGCGAGCGACCAGGAACTGGCCGGTGCGAGCACCAGCTGCCAGAACCAGGGTGACAAGTCCTCGTACTTCTGGCCGGTGCTGCGTCTCCAGGACGGCACGCAGGACTTCGACCAGAACAACGACGGCGGTGGCAAGGAAGGCAACGTCGGCAAGATCCTGCAGGCCTCCCAGGCGCAGATCAAGTTCGTCGGCAACAAGAAGGGCAACGTCGTCGCGATGCCGACGGCCCTGCGCATCATCACCGGTGACGCGAAGGCCTTCGTCAACGGCAACGCCAACGCCAACGTGAACTGGAGCTGCACCGGCTTCGAGAACAAGGTGCAGCTGAAGGACCAGTACCCGATCTGCCCGCAGGGCAGCCAGGTGGTCCGCACGTCGAACTTCCAGAGCTGCTGGGACGGCCAGAACATCGACTCGGCCAACCACCGCACGCACGTGTCGTTCGTCCAGGCCGACGGCACCTGCGCCAACGGTTTCAAGGCGATCCCCCAGCTCCAGGTCCGGCTCGTCTACAACGTCCCGGCCCCGAAGCTGCAGAACGGGACCGTTGTGAACCCGTACGCGGTGGACACCTTCCCGGAGAACCTGCACAAGCCGATCACCGACCACAACGACTTCATCAACTTCTTCTCCACGAACCTGATGAACAAGATGGTCAACTGCATCAACACCGGCAAGAAGTGCAAGTGATCGACTGAGTAGGACCGACTGAGAAAGCCGGCGGTGAGGATTCCTCACCGCCGGCTCTTTCGTGTGTGTGGAGTTGTGTTGCAGTTGCAGTGGTGCGCAGTTGTGGTGGTGCGCAGTTGTGGTGGTGCGCAGTTGTGGTGGTGTGGAGCTCGGTCAGTGACCGGAGTGGGTCGCGCTGTCGGAGGGCTCGCCCGAGACGTGCGCGGAGTGGTCGGTGCCCTCCTCGATCTCACCGCCGAGCGTCTTGCGCAACGTGTTGACGGTGCTGGTCTCCTCGCCCACGGCCACCCACTTGCGGCCGACCAGGTAGTGGCCGCCGTAGTCCTTGGCCCCGTTGATCCACTCGCGCTGACCGCGGTCGGTCGCGAAGGTCACCAGGATGAACTTGCCGGCGGCGACCTTGCAGATGGCCTGACGGAGTTCGTCGGCGTCGGTCTGCATGTCGGGCGTGCACTTCACCTTGGCAGCCAGTTGTTCCAGGCTGCCGGTCGCGGTCACCGGCACGGTCGCGGCGGCCTTCGTGGCCCCGCCGGAACCGCAGCCCGTCAGCACCAGCGCCGCCGCGGCGGCGGCCGCCGCGAGCATCGGTCGGGTCACCTTCATCTGTTCCTCCCTGCAAGAGCCTCGTCCTGGATACGGCTCCCACGCACGGTGCGCTCAAAATACCGGTGTCCCGGCGGGCGCACCCGTGCGAGAGTGAGCCGGTGAACGAGGACTGGGAAGATCGCGTGACCGCCGCCTGGGCGACCTTCGACGACTATCCGGAGGAGGAGGCGGCGGACTTCCGGGCCGTGATCGACGCGCTCGTCGCCGAACTCCCCGAGGGCAGTCCGCTCGGCCCGTTCGAGCAGGCCTGCGCCTGGGACTCGACCGGCCACTCGGACCGGGCGGCCCCGCTCTACCGGGAGGCGCTCGCGCGCGGTCTCGGCGAGGTGAGCGGCTACAAGGGCAGACGCGCCAAGATCCAACTCTCCAGCTCGCTGCGCAACATCGGACGGGCGGAGGAGGGCGTCAATCTGCTGACCCCCGAACTGGACGGCCCGTCCGACGAGTTGGACGACGCCGTACGCGCGTGTCTGGCCCTGTGTCTGTCGAGCCTGGGCCGCGACCGCGAGGGCCTGTCCCTCGTCCTCGGCGCACTCGCCCCCCATCTGCCGCGCTACCAGCGGTCGATGGCCAACTACGCGCGAGCGCTCGTGACGGACGGGCCGAAGGGCTGACCGCACGGCAGGGGCGGTGACAGCGGTGGCGGCGGTGACCATCCACCGTTTCGCTCGTTTGCCTGGACGTGCAGTCACAGGATGTCGCCCCGCGCCCCTCAGCCGGATCCTCCGCCGACCGGATCGTCGACGTCGAGCAGGCCGAGGCCGCGCTCGTCGAGCACTACCCGCGTCTCGTCCGGCTCGCCTATCTGGTGCTGCCACCCGGCCCCGGCCGCGGTCGGCGCGTCCTGACCGCACACGCGCTCGCCCAGCGCGCCCTGCCCCGCGGCCGCGCCTCCGCGCCCGTCATCCCGGCCCAGTCCACCGGCCGTGACGGCGACCCCGGGTACACCTACGTCCGCCTCCAGGTGGTCCGTACGGCGCTGGAGGCGGGGCTGCCGCTGAGGCTGCGGGCCTGGCCCAAGCGCGCCCAGCTGCCGCCGCCGCTCCCCCAGGTGTGGGGCCTGCGGCTCTTCCCCCGTTCCGGCGGCGCGGACGAACTCGCCCTCGACCAGCGGCTCGCCGCCCTCTCGGGCCCGGCCCGGGCCGCCTACGTCCTGCGCGGTCTGGAGAAGCTCCCCGACGGCGATGTGCGCGAGGTGCTGACCGCCTCGGGCGTCGAGGACGTCGCGGCGGCCCTGCGCGAGGCCGGTGAGATCCCGGCCGCGCAGTACGCGCTGCTCGACTCCCCCGAGTTCGACGCCTGCTCGCTGCAGGCCCGGCCCACCGATCTGATGCGCCGCCGCCAGCACACCAGGGCCGCGCTGGCCGCCGCGGCCGCGCTCGCCGTGTGCGGCGTCCTGATCGCGCTGCCCGGCGGCGGCTGGGGACCCGACGGCGCGGCCGCCCCGGTGTACGCGCAGAACCCGGCCGCCGAGGCCGCCCTCGACCCCGGGCGGCTGGTGAAGCTCTCCCCAGCCGCCTGGAAGACCTCCGCCCGCACCGACTTCTCGGTCTGGCCCGCGCGCGGCCCGCTCACCCGCGACACCGCCCTGCTGCGCCGCGCGCTCGCCGTCTGGGCCCGCCCCGGCGAGAGCGTCCGGGTCTCGGCCACCCCGGACACCCCCACCGGCGGCCCGGCCGGACCGCCGCAGCTGCTCTACGCGGGCGAGGTCGACGCCGCCCGCGTGGTGATCCTCTACGACGGTCTGCGCATCGCCCGCTACGCCGAACCGAAGGACGGCACGGCCGGGGCGGCCCTCGACTTCGCCCGGGTCGACGGCGCGACCCGCGCCGAGGCGGGCGCGCTGGTGCTCGGCCGGTCCGACGGCAACGTCCGCTATCTGACGGCCCCCTGGGTGACGAAGGCCGGCGAGCGGGACCTGTCGAAGCCGGGCGCCGGGGTGCTGGAGCTGACCCTGACCGACGGGATCACCTCGCCCCTGTCCAGCCCGGCCACCCAGACCGGCACCTGCACGAGCTGGAACGTCCTCCAGCTCACCGACGCCTCGGGCAGCGGGCTCCTCAGCGACCTCGGCGAACTCGTCCCGGCCCGCCTCACCGCGGGCCGCCCGACCTCGCCGGCCGATGCCACGGGCGCGGAGGCGCTGCGGACCTGGGCGCCGTTCGCCTGCTCGCTGGCCGACGCGCGCGGACAGGGCGTACGGACGGTCAACGCCTGGGGCTACACCCGGCAGCAGCTGCCCGACGCGAGCGGCTCGGCGGCCTGGGTGTGCACCCGGGCCGAGACCTGGCGGGGCGACGGCAATCGGGTGCTGGCCCAGTTCCACACGCCGGGCGGGCCGTTCGGGGCGGCCGTGGCGAAGGCCGGGGACGTACCGGCGTGCGGGGCGCGCGATCCGCATGTGCTGGCCGGGGTGCTGTGGAAGTCGAAGGGCGGCGACTGGTACCTCCTCGCGGCCGGCGACAAGGAGACGGCGTCCATCCGGACGACGGGCGGGGTGACCGGCTCCGGGCAGGGCAATCTGCTGACGGTGCCGGCGAAGCAGGGCGCGCAGGCCGGCCTGGAGGGCGAGCTGACGGACGGGCGCTCGATCAGCGGCCTGCGCTGATCCTTCCCTTCCTCGCCCTGAGCGCGTCACAGGGGTTCACTCTCGCCCTACCCGTCAGTACATTGACATCATGTCCAACAAGCCGGACGGGCGGCCCGAGGAACGCGTCACGCTCAAGGCCCGCAGGGTGTCCTTCTCCTGGGAGGGCACCCCGCTGCACTGGGTGCCCGGGGACCCCTTCACCACGCACACCATCAACGTGCTGCACCTGCTGCTGCCGGCCGGCGAGCGGTGGTTCGTGCACGTGTACAAGCAGGTGCTGCCGTACATCGAGGACGAGCGGCTGCGGGCGGACGTCATCGGGTTCATCGGGCAGGAGGCGATGCACTCCCAGGCCCATGACGAGGTGCTGCCGCATCTGCGGGAGCAGGGGCTCGACCCGACGCCGTACACCGCGCAGGTCGACTGGTTCTTCGAGAAGCTGCTCGGCGACCGCACCCTGCCGCCGGGGCGGGCCCGGCGCTGGTGGCTGATGGAGCGGGTGGCGCTGATAGCGGCCATCGAGCACTACACCGCGTTCCTCGGCGACTGGGTGCTGAACGCCGGGGAGCTGGACCGGCGGGGCGCCGACCCGACCATGCTGGACCTGCTGCGCTGGCACGGCGCGGAGGAGGTCGAGCACCGGTCCGTCGCCTTCGATCTCTTCATGCATGTGGACGGCGGCTACCGGCGGCGGGCGCGGACCTGGGCGACGGCGTTCACGGCGCTGGTGTTCCTGTGGCAGCGCGGGGTCCGCTTCTTCATGGCGAACGACCCGACCCTCGTCGACGGCCGCGGCTCCTTCAAGGACTTCTACGTCCGCGGCAGACGGGGCACGCTGCCCGCGACCGGCGACCTGCTGAGGTCGGTCCCGCGTTATCTGAGCCGCGCCTACCACCCCTCGCAGGAGGGTTCCACCGAGCAGGCGGTCGCCTATCTCGCCTCCTCCCCCGCCGCGTTGGCCGCGGACCTGGCCGCGGTTCCGGCCGTGGATCCGGCCGTGGCGAAGAGGGAGTTCTGATGGCGAGGGCCGGGACGCTGATGGCGGTCGCGGGCGCCGCGCTGCTCGTCCGGCGGGCGATGCGGCGCAGGATCGAGGCCTCGCCGCTGTGGCCGATGCCCGCGCTGGAGGAACCGGTCTCCGGCCGGCCCCGGTCACGGGCGCTGCGGCTGCCGGTGGCCGCGCGCGAGACGGTCGCCGACGGTGTCGTGCAACTGCGCCTGGAGGGCGGGCGGTTGCCGCGCTGGGGCCCGGGTGCCCATGTGGACCTGGTGCTGCCGTCGGGGCTGGTGCGGCAGTACTCGCTGTGCGGGGACCCACAGGACGCCTCCTCCTACACCGTCGCCGTGCGGCTCGTGCCCGGCGGGCGGGGCGGCTCGCGCGAGGTGCACGAGCAGGTGCGGGAGGGCATGGAGATCGAGGTGCGGGGGCCGCGCAACCGCTTCCCGCTCGTCGAGGCTCCCGGCTATCTCTTCGTCGCCGGAGGCATCGGCATCACGCCGATCCTGCCCATGCTGCGGGCCCTGCCCGAAGGCGCCGATCTGCGGCTGGTTTACGCCGGTCGCACGCGGGCCTCGATGCCGTTCCTGGAGGAGCTCGCGAAGCTCGGCCGGGACCGGGTGACGGTGGTCGAGGGGCGGCCGGATCTCGACGCCCCGCTCGCGGATCTGCCCGAGGGGACGGCCGTCTACGCGTGCGGTCCGGACGGGCTCATGGCGGCCGTCCGGGAGCGTGCGCCGCAGGTCCGGCTGGAACGGTTCACGGCGCGTACCGTCCGCGAAGGCGACGCGTTCGAGCTCGAACTCCGGCGCAGCGGGCGGGTGTTGACGGTTCCGGCCGACTCGACCGTGCTGGCCGCCGTGCGCGCCGAGCTGCCGAACACCGTCTACTCGTGCGAGCAGGGCTTCTGCGGAACCTGCCGACAGCGGGTGTTGGAGGGCGAGGTGGAGCACCGGGACGAACTGCTCACCGACGCGGAGCGCGGTGACTCGATGCTGATCTGTGTGTCGCGGGCGCGAAGTGGGCGACTGGTGCTGGACATGTGATCGACTCCACGCTCGATCGAGGTGAACACCTGGTCCGGTCCGGTCCGTTGGAGTCCGGATCCGATCGGTAAGGTGTTCGTATGACTACCGGGGTTCGTCGCAGAATGGGAGTCGAGGAGCGTCGGCAGCAGTTGATCGGCGTCGCCCTCGAACTGTTCGCCCAACGCTCGCCCGACGAGGTCTCCATCGACGAGATAGCCGCGGCCGCGGGTATCTCACGCCCCCTCGTCTATCACTACTTCCCCGGCAAACTCAGCCTGTACGAGGCCGCGTTGAAGCGGGCGTCGGAGGATCTCGCGGGTCGGTTCGCCGAACCGCACGAGGGTCCGCTGGGCGCCCGGCTGCTGCGCGTGATGCACCGGTTCTTCGATTTCGTCGACGCGCACGGCCCGGGCTTCTCGGCACTCATGCGCGGCGGCCCGGCGGTCGGCTCGTCGACCACCAACGCGCTCGTCGACTCCGTACGTCAGATCGCCTACGAACAGATCCTGTCGCATCTGGACATCACCGATCCGCCGCCGCGGCTGGAACTGATCGTCCGGTCCTGGATCTCGCTCGCCGAGTCGACCGCGCTGATCTGGCTGGACGGGCGGCGCATCCCGCGCGAGGAGCTGGAGCTCCAGCTCGTGCACGACTTCGCCGCGCTGACGGCCGTCAGCGCGGCCTACGACGACGAGCTGCGCACCCTGCTGCGGCCCATGCTGGGCGGCGAGCCGGCCGACGGCCCCTTCGGCAACCTGGTCACCCGGCTCATCGCACTGGCGTCCTGAAGCGGCTCAGCTCTCGTACTTGCGGTAGGAGGGGTCGAGGTCGCGGATCTCGGCGGAGGCGTGCAGCACGAATCCGTCCGCCGCCACATGCTCGCGCAGGTGCTCCAGCACGGCCTCGGTCAGCTTGGCCTTCGTCTCGTCGGTGCGGCCGGCGAGCAGTCCCAGCGTGACGTGGACGACCGCGTGCCCCAGTTCCTCGGGGTCGTCGTAGCCGAACGCGGTGAACTCGGCCGGCCGGAACAGGGTCTTGCACGCCTCCGGCTTGGCGGCCGCGATCTCGACCACCGAGGTGTGCAGGGCCCGCGCGAATCCGGCCCGGTCGAAGGCGGACGCCATCGTGCTCGAGTAGTCGACGGTGATCTGCGGCATGGGCACTCCTGTTCTAGGTCTCAGCGCTCACCCTAGTCGCAGGATCCCCGTCCAGCCGCAGTGCCAGCATCGCGATGTCGTCGTCCCGGTCGTGGTCGAAGCAGGTGAGGAGCGTGTCGCACAGGGCGTCCAGGCCCGGCATCGCGCCGATGGCCGCCGCGCGAAGGTGCTCCATCGAGACCGCGAGATCGACGCCCCGGGTCTCGATCAGCCCGTCGGTGACCATGAGAAGCCGGTCGGTGGGTTCGAGGAACAGCTCGGTCGGCGCGGGGTGGGGCACGCCCAGACCGAGCAGCGGGCCGGCCGCCTTGACGTAGTCGGCGCTGCGCGTGTCCCGGACGATCAGCGGCGGGATGTGACCCGCGTTGGCGATCCGGGTGCGTCCGGTGCCGGGGTCGATCAAGGCCAGGCAGACCGTCGCCGTGACCTCGGGATGGTAGAGCTGGAGCATCCGGTCGAGGCGTCCGGCGAGCACGGCCGGGTCGCTCTCGTCGACGCAGTAGGCGCGCAGCGCGTGCCGGATCTCGACCATCACGGTGGCCGCCTCCAGCGAGTGCCCGACGACGTCGCCGACCACGGCCAGCACCCCTTCCCCGGTGCGCAGAGCCGCGTAGAAGTCGCCGCCGATCTCCGTCTCCCGGGACGCGGGCACATAGCGGACGACGACGTCGACGCCCGGCAGCTCGGGCAGCCGGTGCGGCTGCGGCAGGAAGCTGTGCTGAAGGGTGAGGGCGACATGCCGCTCGATCTGGTACATCAGCAGCGGCTCGGCGGCGAGCACGGTGGCCTGGGCGAGCCGGGCCAGCAGGGACTCGTTCTCCGGGTCCACCCTGCGGACACCGCGGGTCGGGGTGGCCAGACACACCGCGGCCCGGCCGTCCTGGGCGGGCATCACCACCAGCCGGGCGTCGTGCTCCACACCGGGCCGGAAGAACCCGGCGGGCCACAGCGGCGCGGGCACGGTGGTGATCCGCACCCCGGCCTGACCGTGGGCGAGCCGCCGCAGCAGCGCGGTCACCGTCCGATGGGCGCCCGCGTCCGGCAGCGCGAGCGAGGTGCGGTTGCGCGAGGTGGAGCGATAGAGCTCGTCGTCCGGTCCGAGGACGAAGACGGCGGCGGTGACCCCGGTGAGCCGTGCGGTGCCCTCGGCCGCCGCGGCGGCGAGCTCCTGCGGGGAACGCGCCGACTGGATGGTGACGATCGCCTCCGACAGCAGGGTCAGCCGCCGCGCCGCCGCCTGGTCGTCGGCCCGCAGCCGTGCGGCCCGCACGGCCGCCCGGACCATCGCGTCGATCTCCTCGGGCTCGGCCGGCAGCGCCAGATGGGACTCGCCGCCCGCTTCCAGCCCCTGGCCGAGGTCGCCCGGGGCGGCTTCGCCCGCCGAGAAGTGCACGACGGGCAGCCCGGACATGTGCGGCCGGGCCTTGAGCCGGCGGCACAGCTCGAAGCCGCTCATGTCCGGCAGCTCCACGTCGACGAGGGCCACGTCCGGCAGGGTGCCCTTGCGCAGCCGTACGTCCAGCTCGACGAGTGCCTCGTTGCCGGTGCCGACCGCGACGACCTGGTGACCGGCGCGCCGCAGCACACCGCCCAGGGCGAACCGGCCGGCTGCCGTGCGGTCCACGACCAACACGGTCAGGTCCGTCCGTCTGCCGTTGACGCTCATGTGTCAACCCTCGGACTCCCTGGTGGAGCAGACCGAGTTCGAGGCCTGCTCCACCAAGGTAATGCCCCTGTCCAGAGCGTCTCCGTCAGTGAGTCGTGCGGGCGAACACCGCCACGCTCCGGCCCGGGACGGCGAACGTGCCGGACGCCGACTCGTAGGAGGAGGACTTCACGGTGGAGTCCTTCCCCGCCGCCTGCACCGGGTGCAGCCGGTATCCCGTCCCCGCGAGCGCGGAGACCGTCTGCCGCTGGGCGGTCGGCGTCGCGTTGAAGACCACGACCAGGTCACCGAGCTCCATGGTGATCACCCCGGGCGTCTCCTCCTTGCCGGACAGCGGGAAGGACAGCGCCGACTGCACCTGTGCGGCCGTCCCGAGGGAGAACGCCTTCTCCGTCGTACGGATCTTCAGCAGGTCCTGGTACGCGGCGGTGGCCGCGGTGATCTGCGGGCAGCCCACGCCCACCGTCGCGGTGGCCAACAGGGGCTTGGCGTACGGCCACTTGGACGTGTTGTCGGCGGCCGGTGGCAGTCCGCGCCCGAAGCCGTTGCCGGCCGAGCAGTTCCAGTGGATCGCGTTGAACCAGTCGCCGCTGTCGAAGGAGTTGCGGTCCAGGGACTTGGAACGCAGCAGGTCGGTGCCGGCCTGGGACAGCGCCGGGCCCTGGGAGAGCGCGGCCGTGGCCATGGCGAGGACCTGCATCCGCGAACGGTCGGCGGCGGAGGTGTCCGCCGGCAGCTTGAAGGCGAGGGCGTCGAACAGCGACTCGTTGTCGTGCGCGTCCACGTAGGCGAGGGCGTCGCCGGGCGCGTCCGCGTAGCCGGCCGGGGCGCCGTTGTAGTCGACCTCGGCGCCGGTGACCTCGTTGCCGCCGGTGTCGGTGAAGCGGTACGCGGCGAGGTTCCCGGACAGGCCGACCTTGATGAGGTCCTGGTAGTGCAGCAGACGGGCCTTCTGCTCCGCCGAAGTACCGTTGCTCGTCGACGAGTTGGGGTCGGTGTACAGACCGGAGGCGAAGCCCTGGACGCCCGGGTCCTCGTCGAACGGCCCGCCGCCGCGTACGGCGTCCCGCGCACGGTCGGAGAAGGTCGCGATGCCCGTCCCCGCCATGTTCTGCTGCGTGGCCTGCACGAACCGGGCGTCGTCGGCGACCTCGCCGAAGTTCCAGCCCTCGCCGTACAGGATGATCTTCTTGCCGTCGACGCCGTCCTTGGCGAGGGTCAGCGCGTCCAGGGCCTTGCGCACGGCGAGGATGTTGGCCTTGGGGTGGTGGCCCATGAGGTCGAAGCGGAAGCCGTCGACCTTGTACTCCTTGGCCCAGGTGACGATCGAGTCGACGACCAGCTTGCCCATCATGGCGTTCTCGGGGGCCGTGTTGGAGCAGCAGGTGCTGTTGGCGACCGAGCCGTCGGCGAGGAGCCGCTGGTAGTAGCCGGGGACGACCTTGTCGAGGACGCTGGTGTCGGCCTGACCGCTCGCCGCCGTGTGGTTGTAGACGACGTCCATGACGACCCGCAGGCCGTCCTCGTTCAGCGCCTTGACCATCTTGCGGAACTCGACCGTGCGCTCGGTGCCGTCGGGGTCGGTGGCGTACGAGCCCTCCGGGACCGTGTAGTGGTACGGGTCGTAGCCCCAGTTGTAGGCGTCCTTCGCGGCGGTCTTCGCGATGCACTCCTGCTGCTTGTCGGAGTCGGCCGCGTAGGAGGCGAGGTCGCAGTCGGGGGTCGCCTGGTCGGACTTGTTCTCGGCAATGGTGGCGATGTCGAACGCCGGGAGGAGATGGACGTAGGAGGTGCCCGACTTCGCGAGCTCCTTCAGGTGCTTGGAGCCGTCGCTGTCCTTGTCGGTGAAGGCGAGATACGTACCGGGGTCGGTCGCCGTCTTGTCGGCGACGGAGAAGTCCCGGATGTGCAGCTCCTGGATCTGCGCGTCCTTCAGCGCCACCGCCTTGGGCTTCGGGTACGAGGACCAGCCGCTCGGGGCAAGGGACTTGTCGTCCAGGTCGACGACGAGACTGCGCTCGGAGTCGGTGGTCAGGGCGACGGAGTAGGGGTCGGTGACCTTGTTGACGACGACCTTCCGGACGCTGGGCGCCCAGACCTTGACGATGTACCGGTACTCCTTGCCCTTCCAGGACTTGGGGCCGGTGACGGACCAGACGCCGGTGGTGGCGTTCCGCTTCATCTTCACCGTGGAGCCGTCGAGCTCCAGCGCGACGCTCTGCGCGGTCGGCGCCCAGACGGCCAGCGTCGGACGGCCCTTGCTGAACGTCGGCCCGAGGTCGGCCTTGGCGGCTCCGGCGTAGAGATCGTCGAGTACGCCGGCGATCTGCACGCCGGTCGCGGCGAGCACGGCGCCGGTCACGGCCCGCTGGGAGGCGACGACCTGACCGGCGAGGGCCTCGCGGATCCGATCGCGGTCGCGCGGGTCGACGGTCCAGGCGGTGTAGTCCTTCAGGTGCGGGAACTTCTCCTTCTGGGCGTCGGTGAGGGACGTCCTGGACAGGCGGAGCCATCGTTCGTCGTCGCTGGTCAGCGCGCCGTCCTTCGCGGCGATCGAGCCGTCGCGGCTGTACAGCAACTGGGTGGAGGCGGCCGCGGCGGAGCCGTTCCAGGCGACCGTGTTCCGGTCGATCCAGACCGCCTTGGAGGTGGTCAGGTCGAGGGCGGCCGCGGCGCCCGCGGGCTGCGGGAGCAGGTACTCCTCCTGGCCGTTCAACAGCCACACCTCGTGGCCGTTCGCCGTGAGGTCGAGCGACTGGTCGCTGGGCAGGTCCTTCTCGTCGCCCTTGTGGAGGATGTAACTGAGGCTGGTGGCACCGTCGGTGAGCGGTACCTCGTAGACCGCGCCATAGGCGTCGGTCTTCACGGGCTGCAGCGGGTTCGACCAGTCGGTGGGGTTCGCGGCGCCCGTCCAGACGTGCAGGCCCCAGCCGTCGTAGTTCCCGTCGGCGCGGTGGTAGTGGATGACCGCCCTGGTCCTGTCCTGCGCGGGGTACTCGGGCTTCTCGGTGAGTACGTCCGTCCTGCCCTGCTCGATCCAGACCTCGCCGGTCCTGGTGACGTCGATCGAGCGGTCGGCGGAGACGTCCTTGTTGCCGTCCTTGTCGATGACGAGGAAGCCGACACCGGAAGCCCCGGGCTTCAACTTGACGTAGGCGAAGGCGCCGTAGGCGTCGCGGCCGGTGAAGGGGTGGCTGTCCGGCCAGTTCGTGGACTCGCCGTCGGCGAGGTCGCCCCAGGCGTACAGGCCCCAGTTCGCGTAGTCGCCGTCGGTGCGCTTGTAGTGGACGACCGCGTAGTCACGGGAGGAGGCGGTGGGGACCTCCTCGGCGGGCGGGGCGCCGCTGACGCTTTCAGCGGTCGCACTCGCCGTACGCCTCGCCGAGTCGATGACGACCGCCTTGTAGCGCAGGGCGGTCCCGGCCGGTACGTCCTCGCCGACGATCTGCGTGACCTTGTACGGGGCGTGGTCGGCGGAGCCGAGGGTCTGCCACTTGCCGTTGCCGACCTGGGCGGCGAAGACGACCCGGTTCAGCTGTCCGCCCTCGACGTCGGCGGTGAGCTCGACGGTGCCGGTGGCTCCGGCGGCCGGGGCCTTGAGGGTGATCGTCGGCAGGGCGGCGGGCTCGGCCGGCTTGCCGGTCGCCTTCAGCACGATCGCGGAGCCCGCCGGGACGGTGACGGTGATCTTCTTGTCGGCGCCGGACTTCGACGTGGCTTCGGTGCCGTAGACGCCCCGGTAGGTCATGTTCGCCGAGCCGGTCGCGAAGGTCGCCGACTTCGCCGTGCCGGCGTTGTTGAAGGCGACGACGTACTCGGTCGTGTCCTTGCCGGTCCCGTTGCGGGAGAAGGCGTAGACGCCGGCGCCGTCGGCCGCGTAGCGCTCGGTCTGGACGCCGTCGGTGAGGGCGGGATTCGCCCTGCGGAGCTCGGCCAGCGCGGCGATCTGCCGGTACAGGGGTGCGTCGGTGTCGTACGCGTCGCTCGCGTGGGTGCGGTCGGTGCCGATCTCGTCGTCGTCGAGGTAGTCGGCGGTGCGGGAGGCGAACATCGTCTGGCGGGCGTCCTTGTCGCCCCCGGAGCCCGTGAAGCCCTGCTCGTCGCCGTAGTAGACGACCGGGTTGCCGCGGCTGAGGAACATCAGCTCGTTGGCGAGCTTGTCCTTCTTGAGCAGTTCGGCGTCGGTGGCCTTCGGGTTGTCCTGGTTCAGGAAGTAACCGATGCGGCCCATGTCGTGGTTGCCGAGGAACGTGACCTGCTCGTAGGCGTTGGCCTTGTCGGTCGTGTACTTGTAGTCGTCGCCGAACACTCTGGAAAGCGTCTGTGCGCTACCGCCCTGGGAGGCGTACTGGCGGGCCGCCTCCTGGAAGGGGAAGTCGAGCGTGGCGTCGAGGCGGCCCTGGGTGACGTACGGCGAGGTGATCGACGTGTCGGCGGAGTAGACCTCGCCGAACATGAAGAAGTCGTCCCGGCCCTGCTTGGCCGCGTAGGCGTCGAGGGCCGTCGCCCACTGGGTCCAGAACTCCATGTCGACGTGCTTCACGGTGTCGATCCGGAAGCCGTCGATGTCGAAGTCGCGGACCCACTTCTCGTAGATCTTCTCCATGCCGCTGACGACCTCGGGACGCTCGGTCCACAGGTCGTCGAGCCCGGAGAAGTCGCCCTGTTCGGAATTCTCGCCGGCGAAGGTGGAGTCACCGCGGTTGTGGTACATCGTCGGGTCGTTGAGCCACGACGGGACCTTGACGTCCGTTTTGGCGGCCGTGACGGTCGGCGTGCGCGGGAAGGAGTCGGCGTCGACGGACGGGAAGGTCTTCGTGCCGTCCGCGTAGTCGGCGTCGTCGAAGGGCTCGCCGTCCTTCGTCAGGTACGGGAACGCGCCCTTGGACAGGTAGTCGTAGGACTTCTCCTCGTAGTCGACGACGTCGGCCGTGTGGTTGGTGATGACGTCGAAGAAGACCTTCATGCCCTTGGCGTGCGCCTTGGAGATCAGGGTCTCCAGGTCCCTGTTGCTGCCGAAGTGCGGGTCGACCTGGGTGAAGTCGGTGATCCAGTAACCGTGGTAGCCGGCCGACGCGTTGCTCCCCGTCCCCTGCACGGGCTGGTTCTTGAAGATCGGGGCCATCCAGATGGAGGTGGTGCCGAGGCCCTTGATGTAGTCGAGGCGCTGGGTCAGGCCCTTGAGGTCGCCGCCCTGGTAGAAGCCCTTGTCGGTGGGGTCGTAGCCGGTGCTCAGCCGGGAGCCCGTGAGCCCGCCGCGGTCGTTGGCGGTGCTGCCGTTGGCGAAGCGGTCCGGCATGACGAAGTAGAACTGCTCGCGGGTGTCGTCGTGCCGGGCGGACGCGGCGGCGAGCTTGGCGTCGGACGGAGGCGGGGGCGGGCTGTCGGCGTGGGCCGCGAGGGGCTGCACGAGCACTGCCGCCAAGGCGGTCACGGTGACGGCCGCGATCCGTCTGCTCTGCGCGGTGCGGCTCGCCGGGGGCGCCGGCCATCTGGATATCACAGGCAAGAACTCCTTGCGCTTACGGCTCTCTTGGGTCCGACCCCGCGCGACCGTATCGCTAACGAAAGGTTTACAGCAAGAGTCTTGCAATTAGCAGAAAGAACTTTCACCCAGACCTTGACGTGCCCTTCTCAACTCCCCCACGCTCACCGGTTGTTGAACCCCGCAACCCCCTTTCGGAGCCGCAGATGACTGCCAGACACCGCCCCCCGGGCGTCCTACGCCGCACGGCCAGTACCGTGGCGGCCGCCGCGCTCGCCCTCGCCGGGGCGATCGCGCTCCCCGCCGCCCCCGCCCGGGCGGACGCCACGACCTCCGGCGATGTGATCGCCAACCTGTGGGAGTACAACTGGAACTCGGTCGCGTCCGAGTGCACCGATGTGCTCGGCCCGAACGGCTACGGCGCGGTGTGGGTCGCCCCGCCGTCGGAGTCGTTGAAGCAGTCCAACTCCTACTGGTGGGACGTCTACCAGCCCTACTCCTACAGCCTGAACGGCCGCTTCGGGACAGCGGCCCAGTTCGCGGCGATGGTCACGGCCTGCCACACGGCCGGCGTCAAGGTCTACACGGACGCGGTGATCAACCACACCGCGGCGCAGACCGGCGTCGGCTACAACGGCACCACGCTCACCAACAAGTACGACACGGCCGACTGGGACCCGGACGACTTCCACACGTCCGCGGAGTGCAGCGACTCCGACCTGATCATCGACGACTGGTCCAACCTCAACGAGATCCAGAACTGCGAACTGCTGGGCCTGCCCGACCTGGAGACCGAGGACGACGACGTCCGCTCGGGCATCGCCGCCTTCCTGAACAAGCAGATCGCGCTGGGCGTGGACGGCTTCCGCATCGACGCCGCCAAGCACATCCCGGTCGCCGACCTGAACGCGATCTGGGCGAAGCTCTCCGACACCGCCTCGGGCGCGGACCCGTACATCTTCCAGGAGGTGTACCCGGGCTCGACCCCGGCCGCCTCCGACTACTACGCCTCGGGCGACGTCCTGGACTTCACCTACGCGAGCAGGCTGAAGTCCGCGTTCCAGGGGAACGTGAGCGATCTGGAGTCCCTGGCCTCGTCCGGGATCCTCACCCCCGCGAACTCGGTGTCCTTCGTGACCAATCACGACACCGAGCGCAACGGCCTGCACATGAGCTACAAGGACGGCGACACCTACCGGCTCGCCAACGTCTTCGAGCTGGCCTACAAGTGGTCGACGCCGACGATCTACTCGGGCTTCGAGTGGTCGTCCTCCGACCAGGCGCCGCCGAACTCGGGCGGCTTCGTGACGGACACGAACTGCTCCGCCGGCTGGTACTGCCTGCAGCGCGACACCGCGATCACCGGCATGGTGAAGTGGCACAACGCGGTGGGCTCGGCGGCCGTGGCCAACTGGTCCACGAAGTCGTCGAGCGTGATCGGCTTCGGCCGCGGCACGGGCGGCTACATCGCGCTCAACAACGGCTCCTCCGCGGCCACGTACACCTTCGCGACGGGCATGGCCGACGGCACGTACGCGAACGTCGTCGACAACGGCGCGACGACGGTGACGGTGTCCGGTGGCAACGCCACGCTCACCGTCCCGGCGAAGAGCGCGATCGCCTTCTACGACGGCGAGTTCACCCCGTGCACGACATGTGAGGGCGGCGGGGGCGACGACCCGGCCTCGACGGTGACGGCGACCTTCAACGAGTACGCGGCCACCAGCAGCGGCACGAGCGTCCACGTCGTCGGCTCCATCGCGGCGCTGGGCGGCTGGGACACCTCGAAGGCCGTCCAGCTGTCGTCGACCGGGTACCCGATCTGGTCGGGCCAGGTGAGCCTGCCGATCAACACGTCCTTCGAGTTCAAGTACATCAAGAAGGACAGCTCGGGCAATGTGACCTGGGAGTCCAACGCCAACAGGGCGGCGGCGACCACGACGTCGGCGCTCGCCCTGAACAACTCCTGGAACGTCGCGAACGCGAGCGCCACCGACGTCACCTTCAACGTCAACGCGACGACGACCCTGGGCACGAACGTCTACGTCGTCGGCTCGATCGCCTCCCTCGGCTCCTGGAGCCCGACCGACGCGATCCCCCTGTCGTCGGCCTCCTACCCGACCTGGAGCAGGTCGGTGATCGTCCCGAAGAGCACGACGTTCGAGTACAAGTACATCAAGAAGGACGGCTCCGGGAACGTGACCTGGGAATCCGGCACGAACCGCTCGTACACGACGGGCAGTTCGGCCGGATACTCCGCGAGCGACACCTGGAAGTAGGCGCGACTCAGCAGCTCGACTTGCCGGCGTAGATCGCCAGCGCCGTGTTCGAGCTCAGGGTGGCGGTGAACTGCCCGCTGGAGTTCACCGTCACCGTCGTGTTGTTCTGGACGTTGCAGTACGTGCCCGCGGCCAGTGACGTCTGGTATGTCCGGCTCAGGCTGCTCGACTCGTGGTTGATCGCCACGTAGCCCTTCGCGCCCCGCCCGAAGGCGATCGCGTCGGCGCCGTTGTCCCACCAGTCGGTCATCGACTCGCCGCGGGTGGCGTTGCGGAAGGCGACCATGCGCAGGATCTCCGGCCAGGCGTGCTGGCACTTCCAGCCGTCCTGCCAACAGGCGCTCACCGCCCCGCTGTTGGGCGGTCCCGCGTCCGTGTCCGACCACTCGTAGCCGGAGTTGACGTCCGGCGCGCCGTAGGGGTACGCGAGCATGAAGACGTTGGCGAGCGTGTAGTTCGCGCCGTCCTTGTAGTTGAGCGTGGAGCCGTTGCGCTCGGTGTCGTGGTTGTCGACGAACACACCCGCGACCGAGCTGCTCAGATACCCCCAGCCCTCGCCGTAGTTCTTCAGGTAGGCGAGGTTCTCGTTGTTGAAGACGCGCTTGA
The DNA here is from genome assembly GCF_040635845.1 of Streptomyces sp. NPDC006872. Taxonomy (NCBI): domain Bacteria; kingdom Bacillati; phylum Actinomycetota; class Actinomycetes; order Kitasatosporales; family Streptomycetaceae; genus Streptomyces; species Streptomyces sp. NPDC006872. The sequence goes on along the minus strand of NZ_JBEYIL010000018.1, from coordinate 200,380 downwards.
GGTCGTAGGCGTAGCGGAACTCCTGGACGTCGCCGTTGCCCGTGTACTCGGTGGGCTGGACGGCCTCGCCGGAGCCGTAGATGACCTCCTGCTTCCAGTACGCGCTCGGGTTCGTCAGCCGGGACTTGATGTTGGCCAGGTCGGCGGTGTCGATGTGCTTGGCGGCGTCGATGCGGAAGCCGTCGACCCCGAGGGTGAGGAGGTCGTTCATGTACCCGGCGATGGCCTTGCGGACGTACTCCTCGCCGGTGTCCAGGTCGGCGAGGCCGACGAGTTCGCAGTGCTGGACGTTCCAGCGGTCGGAGTAGTTGGTGACGTAGGAGGTGCAGTCGTCGAAGTCGTAGGAGGAGTACAGGCCGGGGTAGTTGTACTTCGTGTACGACGATCCGCCCGTGCCCGTGCCGCTCCCCGCCGACATGTGGTTGATGACGGTGTCGACGACGACCTTCACGCCCGCCGTGTGGCAGGTGTTCACCATGCTCTGGAAGGCGGTCCGGTCGCCGAGCCGGCCCGCGATCTTGTAGCTGACCGGCTGGTACGACGTCCACCACTGCGAGCCCTGTATGTGCTCGGCGGGCGGGGAGACCTGCACGTAGCCGTAGCCGGCCGGGCCCAGCGTGTTGGTGCACTCCTTGGCGACCGAGGCGAAGTTCCACTCGAAGAGGACGGCGGTGACGTCCTTGGTGCCGGGCGGGGTGGCGGACGCGGCGGTGGGGGCCATGACGGCGGCCGCGGCGGCCAGGGCGAGGGCGCATGAAAGGGGTCTGCTGCTTGCCATGTGGGGTGTCCTTCTCCGTTGAAGGCTCTTGCTGAAATATTTCAGCAAACTTGCGGTGACGCAGATGTTAAAGGCCCGCTGCCCGAAAGGGCAGCGGGCCGTGTGAAGTTGATGCGGAAACTTGGGCAGCGGAAATGCACGGAGGGGTACAGAGGGGTACGGAGGGGTCAGACCCGGCGGGTGGGCGCCGCCGCGGTCGGCGGGACCGGTGTCCGGGCGGCCTCGGCGCGCCAGGCGTCGGCGAGTTCGGCGGGGAAGCGCCGGCCGCTGCGGGTGAGGACGACACCGGGGGCGAGTTCGACTTCGTCACCGGGGCGGAACGGCCGGTCGGCGCCCGGCGGCAGCTTCTCCCAGGGGCCGGGTCCGCCCCGGCGGCCGGCGTGCCGCATCCGGGTGCCGTAGCTGCTGACGTCACGGCACAGGACCGTGCCGCCGCGCGCGGAGACGGCCACATGTCTGCGGCTGACCCGCGCGGCGATCTCCGGGGACAGCAGACTGTGCAGGGCGATACCCTCCGGGCCGGGCAGCCGTCCGACGTACGCCTCGGAGCCCTCGTCGAGGGTGTAACGGGCCACGCAGCCGCCGTCGATGACGACCTTGAGCTGGGCGCCGGCCGGCCGCACGCCCACATCCGTGAGCCGGACGCCGTGGAGCTCGCAGGTGGGGACGCCGCGCCGGATGCGGGGCAGCAGGATCCGGTCGCCCCGGTGGAGGTCGTAGAGCGTGCAGCGGGGTTCCGGGCAGCTCCAGGCCCGCATGATGACGTCGGTCAGCGGGGTCCGGGACGGTCCGAGGAGCCCCTGCTTCTTCAGGGCCGACAGCTCCATCCGACGGGAGATCTCGGCCTCCGTGCGCACCCCCATGTCCATCGGCACGAGCGCGACCCTCTGGTCGGGGCGGGGTTCGGGGCGCAGGAACTGCCAGGTGTTGCCCTGGATCCACGGGTGTTCGCCGCGATGGTCGACGTACTGGTCGCCGGTGACGACCCGGGTTCCGGTCATCCGGGCCAGTTCGAGGATCCGCTCGTCGGCGTCGCCCACCTCCTCCACCAGGCCGTCGGCGACCCAGCGGCGCAGCCGACGGACCTCGTCCGGGTCGCCGAACTCCCGGTGCCCGCCCAGCAGACTGGTGTCGGCGACCAGGTAGACGGACACGTCGGGGTCGCCGGTGAGTTCCATCAGGGCCCGCAGAACGAGCCCCAGGCGGCGCAGGGACCGGGGTCCGCGGGGGCCGATGGAGGTCTGGCGTACGACGTTGGACAGCTCGACCAGATAGTCGGCACGCTCCGCCGACGCCGCCAGATGATGTTCCATGAACGCCTCGCTGTCCGTGTTGTCCGGGCTGTCCGACGGCAGGGGTCCTCACCATACGGCCGCCCGCCGGGGCCGTGCCATCGGGAAAAATCCCGCCAACTCCCGTGTTTCCCCTTGATCTTCGCCGATTTTCCTTGATCTCCCCGGATGCCTCCCGCAGGCTGGGACGCCCCGGTACGATCGCGCTTCGGCGAGCGGAAGGTTGAAGTCTTGAACAGTGCTGGAACCGGTGACCCGCTGAGACCACTGAGCGACGACGACCCGCGGGAGCTGGCCGGTTACCGGCTGCTCGCCCGGATCGGCGAGGGCGGCATGGGGTCCGTCTACCTCTCCCGGACGCGCGGCAACCAGCCGGTCGCCCTGAAGGTGATCCGCCGGGAGTACGCCCAGGACCAGGAGTTCCGTCGCCGCTTCGAGCAGGAGGCGACCTCCGCCCGCCGGGTGCAGGGCTACCACATCGTGCCCGTGGTCGACCACGACACCACCGGTCCCCAGCCGTGGCTGGCCACCGCCTACGTCCCGGGCCTCGCCCTGGACCAGGTCCTGACCGGGCACGGGCCGCTTCCGGTGTCCTCGGTGCTCCAGCTCACCGGTTGCGCCGCGGAGGCGCTGCACGCCGTGCACAAGGCGGGCGTGATCCACCGCGACATGAAGCCGAGCAACATCCTCATCGGCTCCGAGGGCCCCTGGATCATCGACTTCGGCATCGCCCGGGCCGCCGACGCCACCCAGCTCACCCGCAGCGGCGGTCTCATCGGCACCCCTCAGTTCATGTCCCCGGAGCATGCCAACGGCGACGACCTCACCCCGGCGACCGACATCTTCTCGCTCGGCCTGATCGCCGCCGTCGCCGCGACCGGACGCCACCCCTACGGCGACTCCGGGGCCATCACCCTGGCCACCAAGATCGCCAACAGCGAGTTCCGCCCGCCGGACCTGACCACGTATCCGGAGCCGCTGCGCACCGTCCTGGAACGCTGTCTGGCCGCCGACCCCACGGCCCGCCCCACCCCGTCCGAACTGGCGGAACTCTGCCAGGAACTGGGCGGGCGGCAGCTGCGGGACTTCAGCGGCTGGCTGCCCGCGCCGGTCGCGGCGGACATCGCCCGCCGAGAGCAGCTCGCCCAGCAGTGGCCCGAGACCGAACCCGCCCCCGAGCCCGGAGCGGACGCGGCGACCGTGCCGCCGGGCACCGCCGCACCCGGCGGACACCCGCCCACCTACGTCCCCCGCCCGGACGAACCGGCCCACCACCCCCAGTCACCGCAGCAGCAGCCGCAGCAGCCGCAGTACGCTCCGGCCCCGCCGACCGGGTCCACCACCCCCGCCCCTCCGGCAGCACCGGGCGCCCGCCGCCGGACCCCGCTGACGGTCGGCGCCGTCGCGCTCGCCGTGGTGATGATCGCGGCAGCCGCCTGGATCTTCACCAAGGACGACGACAAGGAATCCGAGGCCCAGGGCGGCGGCGCAACAGCGTCCTCGTCCGCGACCGGCGACTCCCAGGCCCCCGTCGACGCCCCGTCGAGCCCCTCGTCGGACAGCACCGCCCCCTCCACCGCGAGCACGCCGAGCGGCGGCTACACGGAGGTCTTCAAGGACAAGCCGCTCACCCTGCGGGCGCAGTTCACCACGGGCCGCAGCTCGTACACCAACGTCGACCTGGACGCGCCGGAGATCGACACGCACGCCTCCAGCTCGACGAAGGGGGCGGAGCTGCAGTACGAGGAGTTCGGCGGCACCCACACCCTCCACTTCGTGACGACCGTGGGCAAGAGCGCGGGCGCCACCCCCGAGCAGTGCGCCGAGGGCGCGGCGACGAACGCGCTCCCCTCCGAGCTCGCCGACGAGAGCCAGGAGAAGGAACTGACCAAGGACACACTGCTGTGCACGGTCACCGACGAGGGCAACCTGGCGATGCTCAAGATCAAGGACGTCGTCGTCCAGGAGGACTCGGACGGCTACAAGGCCCGTGACTACACGATGGAGTTGACGCTCTGGAAGGCGCCCTGATCACAAAGCCTCCCTGTCACGAAGGCTGGCTGATCACACCCACGAAGGCCCGCCGCTCCGCCGAAGAGCCGGAGCGGCGGGCCCGGTGAGGGGGGCGACCGTCAGGCGGTCGTGAACCACACCGTCGTGTCCGCCGGGAGCTTGGCCTCGCCGTCGTTCGTCTCGGTCACCTCACCGCTCGCGAGCAGCACCCGCCCGTATGCCGGGGTCGTCACGGACTCCCCTGTCGTGTTGGCGACGCACACGAACTCCCCGCGCCGGAACGCGAGTACACCCTCCGGGGCCTTCAGCCACTCCACCGAGTCGCCGGCGCCCAGGTCGGACCGGGAGCGCCGGACGGCGAGGGCGCGGCGGTAGAGCTCCAGCGTCGAACCGGGCACGCCCGTCTGCGCCTCCACGCTCAACTCGCCCCAGCCGGCGGGCTGCGGCAGCCAGCTGCCGCCGTCGCCGAAGCCGTACGACGAACCCTCGCGGGTCCACGGGATCGGCACCCGGCAGCCGTCGCGGAAGCCGTCCTGGCCGGCGCCGCGGAAGTACGCCGGGTCCTGGCGCACCTCGTCGGGCAGGTCGACGACGTCCGGGAGGCCGAGCTCCTCGCCCTGGTAGACGTACGCCGAGCCGGGGAGCGCCAGCATCAGCAGGGTGGCGGCGCGCGCCCGGCGCAGGCCGAGCGCGCGGTCGCCGGCGGTGCGGATCTGGGTGCCGAGGCCGGGCGGGTTGGCGAAGCGGGTGGCGTGCCGGGTCACGTCGTGGTTGGACAGCACCCAGGTGGCGGGGGCGCCGACCGGGCGCATCGACTCCAGGGTGCGGTCGATGACCTGGCGCAGTTCCTCCGCGTCCCATGCGGTGCCCAGGTACTGAAAGTTGAAGGCCTGGTGGAGTTCGTCGGGGCGGACGTAGTTCGCGGTGCGCTCGACCGTGGGGGTCCACGCCTCCGCCACGAAAATGCGCTCACCGGAGTACTCGTCGAGGATCAGCCGCCACTGGCGGTAGATCTCGTGGACGCCGTCCTGGTCGAAGAACGGCATGACATCGTTGCCCAGCAGCTTGAGTTGCTCGTGCGAGCCGAGGTCCGGGAGGCCCTCCGCCTTCACCAGGCCGTGGGCGACGTCGATGCGGAAGCCGTCGACGCCCATGTCGAGCCAGAAGCGCAGGATCGAGCGGAACTCGTCGCCGACGGCCGGGTGTTCCCAGTTGAAGTCGGGCTGCTCGGGCGCGAAGAGGTGGAGGTACCAGTCTCCGTCGGCGACCCTCGTCCAGGCCGGGCCGCCGAAGATGGACTCCCAGTCGTTGGGCGGGAGTTCACCGTTCTCGCCCTTCCCCGGGCGGAAGTGGTAGCGGTCGCGCAGCGGCGAGCCGGAGCCCTCCGCCACCGCCCGCTTGAACCACTCGTGCTGGTCGGAGGAATGGTTCGGGACGAGGTCGACGATGATCCTCAGCCCCAGTTCACGGGCCTCGCGGATGAGCGCGTCGGCGTCCAGCAGATTGCCGAACATGGGGTCGACGGCGCGGTAGTCGGCGACGTCGTAGCCTGCGTCGGCCTGCGGAGAGGCGTAGAAGGGGCTGAGCCACACGGCGTCCACGCCGAGGTCGCGCAGGTACGGCAGGCGGGAGCGTACGCCTTCCAGGTCGCCCATGCCGTCGCCGTTGCTGTCGGCGAAGCTGCGCGGGTACACCTGGTAGATCACCGCGTCCCGCCACCAGTCACGGCGCTTGGCGACGGTGGCGACGGCCGAGGTGGGGGAGGGGGCCGGGGCTGCGGAGGGCTGCTGGCTCATGGCGTCCTTGGTACCTAACGGGGTCATGGGATCAGGTGAAGTAGGGGATGGGAGACGAGACGGCCGCGATGGCAGCGGGGTCGGATGGCCACCGCGACCGCCTCGAGTTCAGGGGGATGAGGAGCGCCCCATAGGGGCGCGGGGCGGTATCGATATGCGGCTCCGCCGCGCGGGCGCGACCAGCCACGACGAAGCCGCGGACGAGCGACGGCCCCACGCGGCTCAACTGGCGGTCAGCCCTTGGTGCCGCCGGCCGTGAGCCCGGTGACGAGGTTCTTCTGCACGAGGTAGAAGAACACCGCGGCCGGTATGGCGATCAGTACGGCCGTCGCGGCCATCAGGTTGCGCTGGGCGTCATGCTCGCTGACGAACGACTGCAGACCGACCGCGAGCGTGTACTTGTCGTCGCTCAGCATGAACGTCGAAGCGAACGCGACCTCGCTGAAGGCGGTGAGGAAGTTGTAGAAGGCGGCTACCGCGAGGCCGGGCTTGGCGAGCGGGAGGATCAGCCGGAAGAAGGTGCCGAAGGGGGTGAGTCCGTCGACGCGTCCGGCCTCGTCGATCTCGAAGGGGATGGTGTCGAAGTACCCCTTGAGCAGCCAGGCGCTGTACGGGATGACCGTCGTGCAGTAGACGAGGATCAGACCGAAGTAGTTGTCGATGAGCTGCAGGTCGGACAGGATCTGGTACATCGGCACCATCAGCACGGCGACCGGGAACATCTGGGTGACCAGCAGCACCCACATGAACTTCTTGTAGCCGGGAAAGCGCATCCGGGAGACGGCGTAACCGGTGGTGGCGGCGATGAGCACGCCGATGGCGGTCGTCCCGAGCGTGACGATGAGCGAGCTCTTCAACCAGTCGAAGAACTTGGTGTGTTCGAGGACGAACGTGTAGTTGTCGAACGTCATCTTGTCCCAGATGCCGCCCGGGTGCAGATAGTCGTCCTTGTCCGGGCCGAGGGACAGATAGACGAGCCAGCCGATCGGGAAGAGCGCGATCACGCTCGCGACGATCAGGACGGCGTGCGAGCCGAGCGAGCCGGCGAGGCTGTTCTCGCCTCGTCGGCGGACCCGGCGCGGGGCCTTCGGGCGGCTCCGCTCTCCGGCGACCTGGGCGGAGGTCTCTGCTGTGGTGGTGCTCATGGGAACTCCTGCCTCAGATCGCGAGCTGCTGCTCGTTGCGGTTCAGCCAGCGGCGGTAGAACGAGGTGAAGACGATCAGGATGGCCAGCAGCAGGATGCCGTACGCGGCCGACTGGGCGAAGTCACGCGGCTGCTGTCCGAAGCCGAGGTAGTACGCCCAGGTGACGAGGATCTGCGCGTCCGGGGCGGTGTTGCCGAACAACAGGAAGATCACGGCGAACTGGTTGAACGTCCAGATGATGCCGAGCAGGACGACGGTGGAGCTGACCGACCTGAGGCCCGGCAGGGTGATGTGGCGGAAGCGCTGCCAGGCGCTCGCGCCGTCCATCTCGGCGGCCTCGTAGAGGGAGCCGTCGATCGCCTGCAGGCCGCCGAGCAGCGAGATCATCATGAACGGCACACCGCACCAGGTGTTGACCATGATCGCGGCGAACCGCTGCCAGAAGGTGTCCTCCAGCCAGAGCGGCGTGGGCAGATGGAGGAAGTCGAGCGCGGAGTTGATGATGCCGCCGTCCGCGAGCATGAAACGCCAGCCGAAGACGGTGACGAACGTGGGCACCGCCCACGGGAGCACCAGGATCAGCCGGTACAGGGTGCGCCCGCGCAGCTTCTGGTTGAGGAGGAGGGCGAGGCCGAGGCCGAGGCCGTAGTGCAGGGCGACACAGGTCGCCGTCCACACGATCGTCCAGAGGAAGTGCGACCAGAAGCGGTCGTAGGCGGTCGGGCCCCACAGGATGTCGGCGTAGTTGTCGAGGCCGATGAACTTGTAGGTGGCGTCGATGTGGTTGACGCCGATCGTGCGCGCGGTGTTGAGGCTGTTGGCGTCGGTGAGGGTGAGGTAGAGGCCGTACGCCAGGGGGTAGAGCACGAGGACGCCGAGGACGACCGCCACCGGGGCGATCATGACGTAGGCGTACCAGTGTTTCTGATAGCCGCGCTTCAGGCGTCCGGCGCGGCCGGGCCCTGGCTCACGGTCACCGCGGCGCTTGCCGGTCGCGCGGTCGATGGCGACTGTCATGGTTCGACAACCCTCTCGAGGCTCTGCAGTTCAACGGGGTGCACGGGCGGGGTGCACTACGGGGTACGGCGGGGTACGGCGTGGTGTACGGCCGGGGTGTACGGCGTACAGGCCGGTGGCCGCCGGATCTCTCCCCCCGCTTGCAGTGGGAGATCCGGCGGCCACGCGGGGCTTACTTGCTGAAGTCCGGCACCAGCTTGGCGATGGCGAGTTCAGCGTTGCTCAGGCCCTTGTCGAGGCTCTCCTTGCCGCCCGCGATCTTGGGCAGTTCGGTGTCCAGCGGGCCCCAGAGCGAGCTGTACTCCGGCAGCGCCGGGCGCGGCTGGGCGGCGGACAGAACGGTCTGGTAGCCGGCGATGCCCGGGTCGGCCTTGACGGCGGCGGTGTAGGCGTCGTCGCGCGTCGGCAGCGTGGAGTTCTTCTGCGCGATGGTCGCCTGGGAGGTCGCGGAGGTCATGAAGTTGACGAACTTCAGCGCGGCGGCCTGGTGGGCCTTGTCGGAGCCGGCGTAGACCGAGAGGTTGTGGCCGCCGGTCGGGGCGCCCGCCTTGCCGGTGGAGCCGGCCGGGACGGTGGCGATGCCGAGGTTGGCCTTGTCCGTGAAGGCGCTGCCCTTGTAGAAGTTCGTGATCTCCCACGGGCCCTGGACGATCGCGGCGACCTTGCCGTTGACGAACGCGTCCTGGATGTGGGCGTAGGCGTCGGCGGTGGTGTCGGCCTTGTGCAGGCCCTTGCCGTCGAAGAGGCCGAGCCAGGTGCCGTACGCCTTCTTCGCCGCCGCCGAGTTCACGGTGATCTTCTTGGCGTCGGCGTCGACGGTGTCGGTGCCCTCGCCGTAGAGGAAGGACTGGGCGTAGTAGGCCTGGGTGGAGCCCCAGTAGCCGTCGACGCCGGTCTTGTCCTTGATGGTGGCGGCGGCGGTCTTCAGGTCGTCCCAGGTCTTGGGGGCCTCGGTGATGCCGGCCTTGGCGAAGAGGGCCTTGTTGTAGACCAGCGCGAGCGTGTCGGTGACGATCGGCACGCCGTACGTCTTGCCCTCGTACTTGGCCTGCTCGATCAGGTTCGACTTGAACTTGGCCTGGTCCTTGAGGGCGTCGGTGCCGTCCAGCGGCAGGAAGTAGCCCTTCTTGGCGAAGGCGGGGGTCCAGCCGACCTCGGAGCGCAGCACGTCCGGGGCGCCGGACGCGCCGGCGGCGGTGTCGAACTTGTTCTGCGCCTGGTCGAAGGGCACGTTGACGTACTTGACCTTGACGTCCTTGTTGGCGGCCTCGAACTGCTTGACCAGGGCCTGGTACGTCGGCGCCTCATTGGTGGCGTTGGAGGTGTCCCACCAGGTGATGGTGACCGGCCCGGACGAGTTGTCGCTGCCGCTGTCGTCCCCGCCGCAGGCCGTCGCCGCGAGGGCGAAGGACGCCACCAGCGCGGTGGCCGCTATGCCACGCCGCATGAGTTTCTCCTTGAGGGTGAGAGCCCGTTCAGCAACAGGAGGCGGTCCCGTCCGCCGCCCTGCCGACTCCGACCGCGCCGTTGCTGCCGTCGGGCGACGTGAACGTAACAGCGATGTAAGCGGTACGAAAGACCTTGCAGAAAAAAAGTGCAAGAGGTCTCCGAAGTTATCCGCCCGTGACCCCTGCGTGACCTCCCCTCGACCGCCGTGAGACCGTAGTTGTCGCGGTTGAGCGGCCTCACGGCGGGGCACACGGCTGCTGTGCAAGACTCTGCAAGCTCTTGCCATCACTTTCACGAGGGAGCTCGATGACGCAGCAGCCCGGCGCGGGTCGTTCACCAGGCCGTCCGCGGCGTCCCATCGGTGTGCAAGCCGGCACCCGACCGGTACAGTCCACCCCTGTGACCACACGGCTTGCCGACATCGCTGCTCAGGCGGGGGTGAGCGAAGCGACCGTCAGCCGCGTCCTCAACGGCAAGCCTGGCGTCGCCGCCACCACCCGTCAGTCCGTGCTCGCCGCTCTGGACGTCCTGGGCTACGAGCGCCCGGTCCGGTTGCGCCAGCGCAGCGCGGGTCTGGTCGGCCTGATCACGCCGGAGCTGGAGAACCCGATATTCCCGGCCCTGGCCCAGGTCATCGGCCAGGCGCTGACCCGCCAGGGCTACACCCCGGTGCTCGCCACCCAGACCCCGGGCGGCTCCACGGAGGACGAGCTGACCGAGATGCTGGTCGACCGCGGGGTGGCCGGCATCATCTACGTCTCCGGGCTGCACGCGGACACCACGGCCGACATGCAGCGCTACGAGCAGCTGCGCGCGCAGGGCGTGCCCTTCGTCCTGGTGGACGGCTTCTCCCCGAAGGTCCAGGCGCCGTTCATCTCCCCCGACGACCGGGCGGCGATGACCCTGGCGGTCACCCACCTCGTCTCCCTCGGCCACACCCGGGTCGGGCTGGCCCTCGGCCCGAAGCGGTTCGTGCCGGTCCAGCGCAAGATCGAGGGCTTCGTACGGGCGATGCAGGAGCAGCTGCGGCTGAGCCCGGAGACGATCGAGACCGAGCTGGTCCAGCACTCCCTCTACACCCTGGAGGGCGGTCAGGCGGCGACCACGGCCCTGATCGACCGGGGCTGCACGGCCGTCGTCTGCGCGAGCGACATGATGGCCCTCGGCGCGATACGGGCGGCCCGCCAGCGCGGCCTCGCGGTCCCCCGGGACGTCTCGGTGGTCGGTTTCGACGACTCCCCGCTGATCGCCTTCACCGACCCGCCGCTGACGACCGTCCGCAAGCCGGTCCCGGCGATGGGCCAGGCCGCCGTCCGCACCCTCCTGGAGGAGATCGGCGGGACCCCTGCGCCCCACAGCGAGTTCGTGTTCATGCCGGAACTGGTGGTGCGCGGTTCGACCGCTTCGGCCCCCGGGGACCGGAATCGTCCGTAAGGCGGAGACCTCAGGGTCTCCCCCAGTGCGTCAGTAGCAGACGAAGGCGTCCTCCCGCCGTAGAACGTGCGGGGCGAACCCGCCCGAGGGATGATCGGGCGAAGGGGGCTTTTCTGGCAGACTTTATGTCCATGGGTGAATCGACTGTGACGCCACTGGAAGGCCGTGAACAGGCCGTTCCGCACCCCGTCACGGCCGGGACCCGGCGCCGGCGTCTGGACCGCCTGCGCACCCCCCGCCGCCCCCGCCTCTGGTTTGAGATCCTGCTCGTCGGTGTGAGCTACTGGACGTACTCGCTGGTGCGCAACGCGGTCCCGGAGCAACGGGCCGAGGCACTGCGCAACGCGGACTGGATCTGGCGGATGGAGCACCACCTCGGTCTGGCCGTGGAGGAGTCCGTCAACCACGCGGTGAACTCGGTGACCTGGCTCATCGTGGGCATGAACTACTACTACGCGACCCTGCACTTCATCGTCACCCTGACGGTCCTGGTCTGGCTCTACCGCAGCCACCCGGGCCGCTACGCGGCGACGCGCCTCGTGCTCTTCGCCACCACGGCGGTGGCCCTGGTCGGCTACTACCTGTACCCGCTGGCGCCGCCGCGCCTGATGCCGGGCGGCGACTTCGTCGACACGGTGATGGTCCACCAGACGTGGGGCTCGATGGCCTCCGGCGACCTCAAACACATGTCGAACCAGTACGCGGCGATGCCGTCCATGCACATCGGCTGGTCCCTGTGGTGCGGTCTGACGATCTTCGCGCTCGCCTCGGTCCCGTGGGTACGGATCCTGGGCCTGCTGTACCCGGCGGCGACCCTGGTGGTCATCGTCGCCACCGCCAACCACTTCTGGCTGGACGCGGTCGGCGGCGTCATCTGCCTGGCCTTCGGCTTCACGGTGGCCCGCGTCTGGTACGGAGCGCTGCCGTACTCCCTGCCGCGGCCGGCCCCGCCGAAGACGAAGCGGCGGGGCAGGCCGCTGTTGCCCACCAAGGCGTGAGCCTCAGCCGTCCCGGCGATGCGCTCAGCAGTCCCCGCGATGCGCCACCCGCCCGCCGGTCACCGTCAGCCGCACCGGCGCCTGCGCCAGTTCGTCCGCCGGGGCCTCGACCGGGTCCAGTCCCAGCACCGTGAGGTCGGCGCGCAGACCGACGGCGATACGGCCCGCCGAGTCGCTCTCCCCCGCGGCCCGGGCGGCGTGCGTGGTACACCCCTCCAGAGCCTCCAGCCCCGTGAGCCCCGCCCGCGCCGAAGCCGCACCGCGCGGCGCCCGCGCGTCGGCCAGCACACCGCGTACGTCGTAGGGGGCGATGGGCCAGTCCGAGCCCAGGGCGACCGTCGCGCCGGCGTCCCGCAGATCCCGTAGCCGCCAGGCGCGCCCGGCCCGGTCGGCGCCGAGCCGACGGGACCACTCGTCGGTGCCGTCGGCCCGCGTGTAGGCGGTGTGCGGCGGCTGCATGGACGCCGCCACCCCCAGCTCGGCGAACCGAGGCAGCAGAGCGTCGGGCACGCTCTCGAGGTGCTCGACCCGGTGCCGCCCCCGGGCCCCCTCCCCCAGCCCGGCCACCACATCGAGCACATGCCGTACGGCCGCGTCCCCGATGGCATGGGTGACGGTACGCACGCCGTCCGCGTGCAGCGACCGCACCGCTTCGGCATAGGCCCCGGGATCCGGCCAGAAGGCGGCGGTCCCCTGTCCGTGGCAGTCGGCATGCTCCAGCCATGCGGTCCCTCCCTCCACGGTCCCGTCCATGAAGAACTTCACCCCGTCGACGACCCAGTGCCGTCCGCCCCGCCCCTGCTGCGCGACCAGCTCCCGCAGCCCGGCCCCGTCCACGCCCGGCATGCACCAGGGCGCGAACCGCAGCCGCACCGGCAGCACGGTCTCCCGGGCCACCTCCGCGACCAGCTCCGGATCCCCCGCGTCCATGACGTGCGCCCCGGTCAGCCCGGTGTCCGCCATCGCGGAGAGCAGCGAGACGAGGCGCTCCCGCCGGGCGGCGTACGAGGGCCGGGGCGCGACCGCCGCCACCAGCTCCATGGCGGCGTGCTCGACGAGATGCCCGGTGGGCCGCCCGGCGCCGTCGCAGACCACCTCCGACCGCTGCGCGAAGGTGCGCGCCCCGGTCACGCCCGCCGCGGCGAGCGCCGCGCCGTCGGCGAGCGCGGAGTGCCCGTCGTACAGCCGCAGAAAGGCCGGTGCGCCCCCGAGGACGTCCTCCACGAGCGCCCGGTCGACGGCCCGCCCCTCGAACGCGTTGTGATCGAGCCCGAACCCGACCACCCATCCGTCGATCCGCTCGGCGCCCGCCAGGGCCTGCCGCAGCCCCGCAAGATCGGCCACCCCCGACAGATCCACGCCGGTCGCCATGTCCAGCCCCCACACGGGGTGGCTGTGCGCGTCGACGAGCCCGGGCACGAGATGGGCGCCCGCCAGGGGCACGACCTCGGTGCCCGGCCCGCGCCAGTCGCGTACGTCGCTCTCGTCGCCGACGGCCGCGATCACCCCGTCGCGCACGGCGACGGCGGTGGCGTACGGCCGGGCGGGGTCGAGGGTGCGCACCGTGGCGCCGGCGAGGATCAGGTCGGGGACGGTCACGAGGTGAACTCCTCTGCGGGCTCGGCGGGCTCGGCGGGCTCTACGGGCTCTACGGGCTCTTCGGCTTCGGCGGGCTCGGCGGCGAAGTTCGCGTACACGAGGGGCCGCTCGCGGCGCAGCCACCAGGCCAGGCCGAGTCCCGCGACGAAGACGGCGGGCGCCAGGGCGATCAGCAGGGTGTTCACGGCGTCGGAAGCCCCGGTGAACAGGTCGATGTGGGTGACCACGAGCCCTATCGCACCGGCCAGCAGCACCGCGGCGACGACGGGGGCGACCACCGTCCGCGCCACGCCCTCCTGGTGCGACACCCGCCGGAAGTAGCAGGGCACGGCGATCGCGGCGAGCATCTGGAGCACGAACAGCCCGATCATGCCCGGGGTGTTGACCCACAACAGGAGCTGTCCGTAGGGATCGGCGCCCGCCGCCCAGAACCCGAGCACGACCACCGCGCCGAGGACGGTCTGCGCGAGCCCGGCCACATACGGCGACCGGTGCCGCGGATGGATCCGTCCCAGCGCCCTGGGCAGCACCCCCTCCTCGGCGAGGGCGAGGGTGTACCGGTTGATGGCGTTGTGAAAGGCGAGCAGCGAAGCGAGAACGCTGGTGACGATGAAGACGTGCATCAGGTCGGCCGCCCAGCCGCCGACGTAGGTCGTGATGGCGGAGAAGAAGAGCCCACCGGGATCCTTGGCGGCCGCCGCGATCACACCGGCGTCCCCGAAGGCCTGGATGACGATCCAGACGACGAAGGCGTAGAAGAGCCCGAGGAACCCGATGGCCGCGTAGGTGGCGCGGGGCACCGTCCGCCCCGGGTCACGGGCCTCGCGCCGGTAGATGACGGTCGACTCGAACCCGGTGAAGGCGGCGAAGGCGAAGGCGAGCACGACGCCCGTGCCGGACACCAGCACGTTGTCCGGCGCGAAGGACGCCCCGGACAACCCGTGCGCACCCCCCTTGACCAGCACGCCGGCCGCGAGCAGCAGCAGGATCCCGGTCTCGGCGACGAGCAGGACGCCCAGCACCTTCGCGCCGAAGTCGATAGATCGATAACCGCCGTACCAGATGACGCCCAGCCCCACCAGCGCGATGGGCAGCCAGGGAACATCGGCGCCGAACAGAGCCTGGAAGGTGTCGCGCCCGGCGGACCCCAGCAGCCCGTAGACGCCGATCTCCATGCCGACGTAGCCGATCAGCGCGAGCAGGGCGGCGCCGATGCCCACCGGCCGGCCGAGGCCGCGGGTGATGTACGCGTAGAAGGCGCCGCCGCTCTTCACATGCCGGCTCATGGTGGTGAAGCCGACGGCGAAGACGGCGAGGGTGATGCCGGCGATGAGGTATCCGGCGGGGGCGCCGACGCCGCCGAGCAGGATGGCGAGCGGGGCGACGCCGGCCATGACGGTGAGCGGGGCGGCGGCGGAGACGACGAAGAAGGCGATGTCGGCAGTGCCGAGCGAACCGGAGCGGAGGGTCGCCGCGGCGGGCGGCGTTCTCTGCTCACGGGCGGTGTCGGACATGGGGAAGCCCTTCGAGCGCGGCGGGAATGGAGGTTTCCGGGCGTGCGGGATGACCGGCGTTCCCCGGGGCGGACGAAGCACTGCGACCGCCCCGGGCCCGTAAATCTAAAGGCTTTCGGTTTCGGCAATGTAGCCTCCTCCTGGGCATCCGGGAAGCCCTTCTCAGACTTCAGGGGGAGACCGCACACATGGGACGGCCGCGCACACCGCTCCTCGACCGCGAGCGCATCACCACGACCGCGCTGCAACTCGTCGACGAGCAGGGCGACTTCAGCGTCCCGCAGATCGCGAAGCGGCTGGGCGTCCAGACCGGCTCGGTCTACCACCACGTGGACGGCCGGGACGGCATAATCGAACTGTTGCGCGAACGAGTGGCGTCCGCGATCGACCCGAAGACCCTCGACGCCGCCGCGCCCTGGGACACGGCCCTGGAAGCCTGGGCCCGCTCCTACCGGGCCGCGTTCGCCGCCCACCCCAGGGCGATCCCGCTCCTCATGACCTCACCCGTACGCGCTCCCCGGGTCCTGGAACAGTACGAACGCGCGGTGACCCTGCTGCTGGAGGCAGGCTTCGCACCCCGCGCGGTGATGCCCCTGCTCATCGCGCTCGAGAACCTGATCCTGGGCTCGGCCCTGGACCTGGCGGCCCCCGAGACGATGTGGGAACTGACGGACGACGCGCCCACCCCCCACCTGGCCGAGGCCCTGGCAGCGGTGCCGGAGGGCAGAGCGGACCAGGCGTTCGAAGTGGGCCTGAGGGGCCTCATGACCCAGGCGAGAACGGAGCGCGAGCACCCCACACAGGCCTGACGACACAGGCCTGACGACCTCAGGCGTCAGGCGTCAGGCGTCAGGCGTCGTGTGTTGGGTGTCGGGCGTCGGGCGTCGGGCGTCGGGCGACGCGGCGGCCCGCAAGGCATCGATGAACGCATCCAGGGCGGGCTGCGCAGGCGCCGTCTCCCGAACCACCGCACAGATGCCCCGCACCGGCACCGGATCACGCACCTCCCGCACCACCACCCCCGGATGCCGACTCCCCAGCCCCAGCCGGGGCACCAGACTCACACCCAGCCCCGCGGCGACAAACCCCTGGGCGGTCACGTAGTCCTCGCTCTCGACGACGAACCGGGGCCGGAACCCGACGGCGGCACAGGCATCGAGCTGGGCGTCGAGACAGGGGCCGGGCCACTCACTCCCGACGAACGCCTCGGCGGCCAACTCCACCAGCCGCAGACTCCGCCGCCCGGCAAGCCGATGCCCGCGAGGCAGCACGGCGAGGTAGGGATCGTCCAGCAGCGGAACGACCCGCATGCCGCTCCCCGCCCCGCCGGCCCCCTTCACCAGCAGGGCCAGATCGGCCCGCCCCTCCCGTACCGCGGCCAGCGAGTCCCCGGGGTCGGCGGTCAGCTTCAGATCGATCTGCACCCCGGGATGCGCCGCCCGCAGCCGGGCCACGGCCGGCGCGACCAGCCCGGCCCCCGCCGTGGCGAAGTACCGCACCGAGAGCCGCCCCGTACGCCCGGCCAGCAGATCGGCGAGAGCGGCCTCGGCCTCGGCGACCTGCCGCCCGATGGAGTCCGCGTACTCGGTGAGCAACAACCCGGCAGCGGTGGGCCGAACCCCCCGCCCCACCCGCTCCAGCAGCACAGCCCCCGCCTCCTTCTCCAGGGCGGCGATCTGCTGGCTGACCGCGGACGGCGTATACCCCAGCACACCCGCGGCCCCCGTAACAGACCCGCTCCCCACGACCGCCCGCAACACCTGCATCCGCCGCACATCAAGCATGCAGCCCAGCTTAACGAACCATCAAGAACATTTCACTTGTCCTCACACATCGCAGAGCCGACCGTAGAGAGCATGTCCTCCGCCCTCCGCATGGCAGCGCTGGCCCTCTTCTGGGGCTCCGGCTTCCTCTGGATCAAGCTGGCCCTGACCCACGGCCTGACCCCAGCCCAGATCACGATCATCCGCTGCGCCCTCGGCACCGCCGTACTCCTCCTCCTCGCCCACCGCGCAGGCCAACGACTCCCCCGCTCCAGAACCATCTGGCGCCACCTGGCCGTGGCCGCCCTGTTCTGCAACGCGATCCCGTTCGCCCTCTTCGCCGTGGGAGAACAGCACCTCGACTCGGGCCTGGCCGGCGTCCTCAACGCCACGACCCCCCTCTGGTCCCTGCTCATCGGCATCACCCTGGGCACGGACCGCACGACCCACCCGGCCCGCCTGACCGGCCTCTTCCTGGGCTTCGCCGGCACGGTCCTGATCTTCGCCCCCTGGCACCACGAGGGCCTGCTCACCTGGCCCGCCCTGGCCCTGCTGGCCGCGGCGGCCAGCTACGCGGTGGCCTTCGCCTACATGGCCCGCCACTTGACGACCCAGGACGCCCCCCTGGCCATGTCGGCAGCCCAACTCCTGGCCGCCACGGCCTGGACCACCCTGGCCCTCCCCACGGCCACCGCCTTCCACCCCGACGTCACCGCCCTCCTGGCGGTCACGGCCCTGGGCGTGCTGGGCACAGGAGTCACCTTCTACCTCAACTACCGCCTGATAGCGGACGAGGGCCCCACGACAGCGGCAACGGTCGGCTACCTGCTCCCGGTGGTCTCCATAGCCCTGGGCGCGGCAATCCTGGACGAACACATCGGCCCCCGAGTCCTGGCAGGCATGGCGGTGGTACTCCTGGGCGTGGCACTGACCCGCACGAAGGAGCCCACACGCCCGAAAGGGAGTGCCCCTACGGCGCTCACAGGCAAGACGACGCAAGCGGGCCGTGGCGGTGCGTCGCAGCCCGTCGCTTAGCTCGTCACAGCCAAGTCCCACTGTGAGTCCCACTGTGGCAACGGACAGCAGCACGCCCCACACGCGACGGGCTCGACGCACCGCCACGGCCCCGACCCACCCACCGCCGTTCGCCGAGCCGGGCCGAGCCACGCACCGCAAAGGAGCAAGTCACCCACTCCCTTCGCCGCGTCAGCCGAGCCACCCACCGCAGAAGAGCCGGCTACCCGCCGTAGAAGAGCTCGTCGACAACCCCCCGAGCCCGCCGAGCGGTACGCCGATAGTCGTCGAGCATGTCCCCCACCCGTCCGGGCCCATACCCCAAGTACCGCCCCACCGCGACCAGTTCACGCGCCCCGGACGGAAACGTGTCCCCGGCCCGCCCCCGCACCAGCATCACCGCGTTACGCACCCGAGTGGCCAGCACCCAGGCCTCGTCCAGCGTCGCGGCCTCCTCCTCCCCGATGAGCCCGGCCTCGCGCGCGGCGGCCAGCGCGTCCCGGGTCCGGGTGGTCCGCAGCCCCGGTTGCGTGGCACCGTGCCGCATCTGAACCAACTGAACGGTCCACTCCACATCGGACAGCCCACCCGGCCCGAGCTTGGTGTGCAGCTTGGGATCGGCCCCCCGGGGCAGCCGCTCCGACTCCATCCGGGCCTTCAGCCGCCGGATCTCCCGGACGGCGTCCTCGGAGAGCCCGTCCGCCGGATACCGCAGCGGATCGACGACGGCTATGAACCGCCGCCCCAACTCCTCGTCACCGGCGACGACTTCGGCCCGCAGCAGCGCCTGCGACTCCCAGACCAGCGACCACCGCCGGTAGTAGGCCTCGTAGGACTTCAACGTCCGCACGAGCGGCCCGGACTTCCCCTCCGGACGCAGGTCGGCATCGATCAGCAGTGGCGGATCGGCGCTGGGAACCTGCAGCAGCCGCCGCATCTCGGAGACGACCTTGTTGGCGGCCTCCGAGGCCTCCCGCTCGTCGACCCCGTCCCGGGGCTCGTGCACGAAGAGCACATCCGCATCGGACCCATAGCCCAGCTCGTGCCCGCCGAAGCGACCCATGCCCACCACCGCGAACCGCGTGGGCAGGGTGTCCCCCCAACCGTCCCGCACGACAGCCCGGAGCGTGCCGGCCAACGTGGCGGCGGTGAGGTCGGAGACCGCGCCCCCCACCAGATCCACGAGCGCACCCTGATCGGCCTCGACCGGATGCGACTCGGTCCCGTAGGAGGCGACGATGTCCGCGGCGGCCGTACGGAACAGCTCACGCCGACGGACCCCGCGCGCCGCGGTGACCGCCTGCACGGCGCCCTCGGCCCGCCCCACCGCGGCGAGTGTCTCCTGCTCCAACTGGTCCCGCCCGCGGGGCTCGAGCCCCCCGCCGTCGCCGTCGCCGAGCAGCGCGACGGCCTCCGGGGCGCGCATGAGCAGATCGGGGGCGAGCCGTCCGGCGGACAGCACGCGCGCGAGATTCTCCGCCGCGGCCCCTTCGTCCCTCAACAGGCGCAGATACCAAGGCGTCTTGCCGAGCGCGTCCGACACCTTCCGGAAGTTGAGGAGCCCCGCGTCCGGATCGGCGGAGTCCGCGAACCAGCCCAACAGCACGGGCAGCAGCGTGCGTTGGATGGCGGCCTTACGGGTGACGCCGGAGGCCAGCGCCTCGATGTGCCGCAATGCAGAAGCCGGATCGGCGTACCCAAGAGCCACGAGCCGCTCCCGAGCGGCCTCCGGACTCAACCGGGCTTCCCCGGGCGCGAGTTGGGCGACCGCGTCGAGCAATGGCCGGTAGAACAGCTTCTCGTGGAGCCGCCGCACCACCGCGGCATGTCGCTTCCACTCACGGGTCAGTTCGACGACCGGGTCGGTGCGCAGCCCGAGCGAGCGGCCGAGCCGCCGCAGGTCGGCCTCGCTCTCCGGGACCAGATGGGTGCGCCGCAGCCGGTACAGCTGGATCCGGTGCTCCATGGACCGCAGGAACCGATAGGCGACGTCGAGCTGCTCGGCGTCGGAGCGCCCCACATACCCGCCCCCGGCGAGTGCCTGCAACGCGTCGAGCGTGGTGCCGCTGCGCAACGAGACGTCGGCCCGCCCGTGCACCAGCTGCAACAGCTGTACGGCGAACTCGACGTCGCGCAACCCCCCGGGCCCGAGCTTCAGTTCCCGCTCGACCTCGGCGGCCGGGATGTTCTCGACGACCCGGCGCCGCATCCTCTGCACGTCGACGACGAAGTTCTCCCGCTCGGCGGCCTTCCACACCAGGGGCTCGACGGCGGCGACGTACTCGGCCCCCAGCTCCAGGTCCCCGGCCACCGGCCGCGCCTTCAGCAGGGCCTGGAACTCCCAGGTCTTGGCCCACCGCTGGTAGTAGGCGAGATGGCTGCTGAGCGTCCGCACGAGCGGGCCGTTGCGCCCTTCGGGCCGCAGGTTGGCGTCGACGGGCCAGATGGACCCTTCCACGGTGGTCTCGGAGCAGATCCGCATCATGTGCGAGGCGAGCTTCGTGGCGGCCCGCAGAGCCTTGCCCTCGTCGGCCCCGTCCACGGACTCCCCGACGAAGATCACATCGACGTCGGACACGTAGTTGAGCTCATGGCCCCCGCACTTGCCCATCGCGATGACGGCAAGCCGGCACAACGCGGCATCCGCGGGCGCCTCGGCCTGCGCCAGACCGAGGGCGGCCCGCAGGGTGGCGGTGGCGAGGTCGGCGAGCTCGGCGGCGGTCTCGGCGAGGTCGGTCGTCCCGCACACATCACGTGCCGCGATGGACAGCAGGCACCGCCGGTAGGCGACCCGCAGCAACACCGGATCGGTGGCCTCGGCGAGCCCCCGCTCGAACTCCTCGACTCCCGGATGCAGATCCCGGGGCTCGTACGTGACCAGCGCCTCCCAGTCCCGCGGATGCCGGGCCAGGTGATCGGCGAGCGCGGCGGACGCCCCCAGGACCCCCAGCAGCCGGTCCCGCAGCGGCTTGGCCGCTATCAAGGTGTCGAGCAGTTCCCGTCTCGCGGTGTGCCCCGACTGCGCTTCCAGCAGCCGGACCAGGCCGTGCAGCGCGAGATCGGGATCGGCGGTGCCCCCCAGGGCCTCCAGCAGAAAGGGATCGTCGCGCACCGGGGACAGCTCGGGCCCGTCCAGGAGCCGCTCGGCGGCGGAGGGGTCGGTGAAGCCGTGCCGCAGCAGTCGGGTGAAGGTGCTGCTCCTGCGCCCCGGCGCCATCATCACAGGCCTCCTCGTGCGATCAAGGTCGTGCGATCAAGGTCGTCCGGTCGAGCGTAACCCGCGCCTCAGGGTGGCGCGCCGGCCCGGCTTCGGGTTCTGTGGGCTGGGTACGTGCAGCTCGCCACGAAGGAGTCCCGCATGAGCCCCAAGAACGCCATGAACATGACCCTCGAAGTGATCCTGCTGCCGGTGTCGGACGTGGACCGCGCCAAGGAGTTCTACCGGGACAAGGTCGGCTTCCACGTCGATCTCGACGGCGAGGTGATGGAGGGCGTACGGATCGTGCAGCTCACCCCGCCGGGATCGGGCTGTTCGATCGCCCTGGTGGACGGCCTCCAGGTGCCGACGGGAACCCCGCAGCCGGGCACGTACCACGGCATGCAACTCTGCGTGACGGACGCGAAGGCGGCGCACAAAGAGCTGACCGCCCGGGGCCTGGAGGTCACCGAACCCATGCAGTTCTCCCCCCGGGACGGTGCGACCTTCATGTACTTCAAGGACCCGGACGGCAACGGCTGGGCGATCCAGGAGTACAAGCGCAGGGAAACAGAGCCCCTGCACCAACTCCTCGCCAACCTGGCAGCCCAGTAACGCACCGCAGGGGCGCGGGGCTGTGTCGACATGCGGCTCCACCGCGTGGGCGCAACCAGCCCCCACCGCGAGCAACAGTCCCACCGAGCCCCACGCCCCTACGGCGAGGCCTTCAGCCCTCGAGTCCCTACAGCACCGGCAGATTCTTCCGCAACTCGAAGGCCGTGACCTCGCTCCGGTACTCGTGCCATTCCGCCCGCTTGTTGCGCAGGAAGAAGTCGAAGACGTGTTCGCCGAGCGTCTCGGCGACGAGGTCGCTGCGCTCCATCAGCGTGAGCGCCTCGCCGAGGTTCTGCGGCAGCGGCTCGATGCCCATGGCGCGGCGCTCCGCGTCGGACAGCGCCCAGACGTCGTCCTCGGCGCCCGGCGGAAGCTCGTAGCCCTCCTCGACGCCCTTGAGGCCGGCGGCCAGCAGCATGGCGTAGGCCAGGTACGGGTTGGCGCCGGAGTCGAGGGAGCGGACCTCGATGCGCGCCGAGCCGGTCTTGCCGGGCTTGTACATGGGGACGCGGACCAGGGCCGAGCGGTTGTTGTGGCCCCAGCAGATGTACGAGGGGGCCTCGCCGCCCGCGCCGGCCGTGCGCTCGGAGCCGCCCCAGATGCGCTTGTAGGAGTTGACCCACTGGTTGGTGACGGCGGCGATCTCGGCGGCGTGCTTCAGCAGACCGGCGATGAACGACCGGCCGACCTTCGACAGCTGGTACTCGGAGCCCGACTCGTAGAACGCGTTCCGGTCGCCCTCGAAGAGCGACAGGTGGGTGTGCATTCCGCTGCCGGGGTGCTCGCTGAACGGCTTCGGCATGAACGTCGCCTGGACGCCCTGTTCCAGTGCGACCTGCTTCATGACCAGGCGGAACGTCATGATGTTGTCGGCCGTGGAGAGCGCGTCGGCGTAGCGCAGGTCGATCTCCTGCTGGCCGGGGGCGCCCTCGTGGTGGGAGAACTCGACCGAGATGCCCATGGACTCAAGCATGGTGATCGCCTGGCGGCGGAAGTCCATGCCGACGTTGTGCGGGGTGTGGTCGAAGTAGCCGGAGTTGTCGGCCGGGGTCGGGCGCGAGCCGTCGGTCGGCTTGTCCTTCAGCAGGAAGAACTCGATCTCCGGGTGGGTGTAGAAGGTGAAGCCCAGGTCGGAGGCGCGGGCGAGGGCCCGCTTGAGGACGTAGCGCGGGTCCGCGAAGGACGGGGAGCCGTCCGGCATGAGGATGTCGCAGAACATGCGGGCGGTGCCGGGGGCCTCCGCGCGCCAGGGCAGCACCTGGAAGGTGGACGGGTCCGGCTTGGCGATCATGTCGGACTCGTAGACCCGGGCGAAGCCCTCGATCGCGGAGCCGTCGAAGCCGATGCCCTCGTCGAACGCCTGCTCGAGCTCGGCCGGGGCCACGGCGACGGACTTGAGGAAGCCCAGGACGTCCGTGAACCACAGCCGTACGAACCGGATGTCGCGCTCCTCCAACGTCCGGAGCACGAACTCCTGCTGCTTGTCCATCTTCCGCTTCCCCATCCTTGCTGGTCAGGCCGCCTGTCTCTCGTCCCGCGGAGAGGCGGTCGGGCACCTGAGCATCACACCACAACACCATTTCGTGCGCGTTGCCGACCATGATCGCCTCGGCGACCGGGGTCTGAACGCCTCACGTCGGGCAGGTGTACTGCTCTGCCGCCCATCTTGCCTGCTCGGACCGACATCCGTAATGCCCGACCCCCTCCGTCTCACCCCGCCCACTTAATTTGCATCTCAGATGCAAGTTTAGCTAGTGTGCTGGGCAGAGCGCCGACCCGGGTAAGGCCGGCGATGCCAGAGGAGGTCCTGATGCTGTCCGAGCAGTCCGCAGCCACCGTCCGCGCCACGCTCCCCGCCGTGGGCGCCGCGATCGGCGAGATCACGGAACGCTTCTACGCCGACCTGTTCACCGCCCACCCGGAGCTGCTGCGCGACGTCTTCAACCGCGGCAACCAGGCCGCCGGCACCCAGCGCCAGGCCCTGGCGGGATCCTTCGCCGCCTTCGCGGCCCACACCGTGGAGCACCCGCACGACCGGCCCGACGCGATGCTCGGCCGCATCGCCCACAAGCACGCCTCCCTGGGCATAGCCCCCGAGCAGTACGCGATCGTCCACAAGCACCTCTTCGGCGCCATCGCCGCGGTGCTCGGCGAGGCGGTCACGCCCGAGGTGGCGGCCGCCTGGACCGAGGTCTACTGGCTGATGGCGAACGCGCTGATCGCGATCGAGAAGCGGCTGTACGAGGAGAGCGGGGGCGGTGCCCGGCGGGAGTGGCAGGTCGTGGAACGCGTCCCGGAGACCCCGGACGTCGTCACCTTCCGGCTGCGCCCGCTCGACGGCGCACCGGTCCGGGACTTCCGCGCGGGCCAGTACGTGTCCGTCCGCGCCGAACTCCCGGACGGCGCCCGCCAGACCCGCCAGTACAGCCTCTCCGGCGCACCGGGTTCGAACCTGCGCCAGATCAGCGTCAAGCGGGAGCCCGGCAGCCCGACGACCCCGGAGGGCGAGGTCTCCAACCACCTCCACGCGCGTGTGCACGAGGGCAGCGTCCTGGAGCTCTCCGAGCCGTACGGCGACCTGGTGCTCGACAGCGGCGAGGAGACGCCTCTGCTGCTGGCCTCGGCCGGCATCGGCGTGACGCCGATGGTCGCGATGCTGGCGCACCTGGCGGCGACGGGCCACCGGGCCCCGGTCACGGTCGTCCACGCGGACCGCTCCCCCGCGGCCCACGCCCTGCGCGCCGACCACGAGACCTACACGGCGAAGCTGCCGGACGCCTCCCTGCACCTCTGGTACGAGCGGGAGGCCCCCGAGGGCGCCGGCACGGGGCTGGCCGACCTCACCGACGTCCCCGTCGCGCCGGGCACGCGCGCGTACCTGTGCGGTCCGCTGCCGTTCATGCGGGCGGTGCGGGCCCAGCTGATCGAGAAGGGGGTCGCCCCGGCGGACGTGCACTACGAGGTGTTCGGGCCGGATCTGTGGCTGGCGCGGGCCTGAGACGGGCTCGTCAGGACGGCCGCCCCGGGCTCAGGGCTCAGGGTTCAGGTCTCAGGGTTCAGGGCTCAGGGGTTTAGGGCTCAGGGCTCATGGGCTCAGGGCTCAGGGCTCGATGGGCAGGCCCGGGGGCCGGGCGGGATCGTAGTGGGCGCGGGCGAAGGCGTCGTCCGCGCGGTGGACGACGTCCGGCTCGGGCGGGGCGGGCCACACGCTCAGGAAGTGCTCCTCGACGGGCTCGTCACCCGGGTCCTCGCTCGGGCGCGCGCCCGCGTCCCGGCCGCGCGCCCTGGCTCGGATCCGGTACCACCCGGCTCCGGCGGTGGCGAAGTTCCCGGCCTCCGCCTCGACGTCCCCGCCCCACCGGAACAGCCGCAGCACCCCGCTGGTGCTGCAGATGCTCACGTCGACGACGGTCTCCCACTCCTCGGCACCGGTCGACGGCGGCTCCTGCGCGCACTGTTCGGTCGTCAGCCGGATCCGTCCGGTGTGCGTGCCGGCGAACAGCGTGAGGTGCTCCGGTCCGCCGGCCGCCAGGCTGTTGCCCGCGAAGATCCGCTCGACGGTGTCGGAGTCGTCGTACTCGGTGAGGAACTCGTCGCCCTGGAGGTAGTACTGGCAGTACGAGACGAACATGCGGTCGGATGTCCAACGTAGGTAGCGCATCCGCCAGATGATGCCCTGGCCCACTGACACCCCCTCCGCGTCCGCAGCTCCGGCCGCCGCTCGCGGCACAGTGGGCGCATGAGCTCGAACACGACGGACGACAGCACCCCGCTGACCCGGTCCCGGGTGGCGACCAGGCTCCCCGCCCAGGACCTGGAGCGGGCGCGACGTTTCTACGCGGAGCGACTCGGCCTGCACCCCGTCGACGAACGCCCGGGCGGGCTGCTGTACCGGTGCGGGGGCGCGGAGTTCGTGCTGTTCCGCTCGACGGGAGCCGCATCCGGCGCGTTCACTCAGATGGCCTTCGAGGTCGACGACATCGAGGCCACGGTGGCGGAACTCCGGCGGCGCGGGGTGGAGTTCGAGGACGTCGACGTACCCGGCTTCCGGACCGTCGGCGGCATCGCCGAGATCGACGGCAACTACCCGAGCAGGGGCGCCCGGGGCGAACGCGGAGCCTGGTTCCGGGACAGCGAGGGCAACCTCCTGGGCGTCGGCCAGCCGGTGCTCTGAGCCGTCTCGACGACTCCGGTCGCGTCAGTACGGTCGGGCTATCTCATGCTCGGCCAATGCCGTCGCGTAACGGTCCAGCAGCGCGTCCAGGCCGGCCAGGAGCAGTCCGGCGCCGTCGCGGGCGTCGGCCAGGTCGCCGCGCTCGCACGCCTCCACCAGCTCGGCCACATCGGTGCGGAGGATGTGCAGCGAGTCCCCCTGCACCAGAACCCCGGGAAACCGCCGATCCGGCAGTCGGACCACGGCGTTGTTGCCACCGTCGGTGAACAGCTCTGCTTCGATGCGTTCCATGGGTGCATCCAATCCGGCATGACCAGCTGCGATCAATGGCGATGTCAGGGGGAAACGGGGCGATGAGCAGGAGACGTTACGTCGCCAGGGGCGTGGCCGGGGGTTACCGGATCTGGGACAACCGGGGACGTCGATGGTGGGGGGATCTCTACGAGCTGTGCCCGGACGGTCTGCTGGCCGAACTCAACGGCCAGGCGGATCCGGAGCGGATCACCGCCCTGATGAAGCACTACCGGGCCCGGAAACGGTAGGGATCCCCAGCAGCAGTGGTCCCGTCGGCTCCGCCACGATGTCCGTGAGGGTGATCGGGTCCAGGGAAGCGAAAAACGCCTCCTGGGCGCGGCGCAGGGCACCTCGTAGGCGGCAGGCGGAGTTCAGGGGGCAGGGGGTCGCGCCCTCGCAGTCGACGACGTCGCCGTCGCCCTCGAAGGCGCGGACCAGACCGCCCACGGACGCCGTGCGGCCCTTCTCCGTGAGCGCCAGGCCGCCGCCCCTGCCGCGGCGGGCCTCCAGCAGACCCATGTGCTGGAGCTCGGCCACGACCTTGGCCGCGTGCGTGTAGGGGACCTCCATCGCGGCGGCCACGTCACGGGTCGTCGGGGTGGTCTCCGGAGAGTCGCCCGCCACCGCGAGTCTCATCAGGACGCGCAGGGCCAGGTCGGTGGATCTCAGCAGCCGCATGAGAAGAAGGGTAGATAATACGCATCTGTACTTCAAATTATCCCTGAGTCACCCCTCGGTCAGCCCTTGGCCGTGACCTGTCTACGAAATCCCCCGCCTCCCCTATTACGATCAGCGGACTCGTATGCCCTTACGCCTCCACCGTCCCGCCCCTTTCCCCCAGAAGGACAGGCCTCATGGGTTCCGCCGACCAGACCACCAGCGCGACACGCAAGGCGCGAATAGAGGAGATGCGGCGGGCCGAGCAGGCCCGTGAGCGGCGTAACCGGTTTCTCACGATCGGCGGCAGCGTCGTCGCCGTCGTCGCGCTCGTCGCCGGTGGCGTGTTCGTCGTGAAGGCGCAGTCCGGCGACGACGACACCGCTGCCGCCGACTCCAAGTCCTCCGGGAAGTTCGTCACCGGCTCGGACGGGGTCAAGACATGGAAGGGCACCCTGGGGCGCACGCATGTCGCCAAGACGGTGAAGTACCCGACCGAGCCTCCCGTCGGCGGCAATCACAACCAGGTCTGGATGAACTGCAACGGCGACGTCTACACCAAGGCGCTGAACAACATGAACGCCGTGCACTCGCTCGAGCACGGCGCGGTCTGGGTGACGTACAACAGCAAGGCGAGCAAGGCGGACGTCACCGCCCTCGCCGCCAAGGTCAAGAAGACGCCCTACACCTTCATGAGCCCGGACGACGCCCAGGCCGACCCCATCATGCTCACCGCGTGGGGCAACCAGCGCACGGTGACGAGCGCGAGCGACGCGAACGTCGACACGTTCTTCGCGAAGTTCGTGCAGGGCGAGCAGACGCCCGAGCCGGGCGCGGCCTGCACGGGCGGTCTGCCGCAGTGAGGTCGGTTCGGTTGTCGAGGTCGGTTCGGTTGAAGTCGCTCCACTTGAGGTCGGTCCGGTCGAGGTCGGTCCGGTGAGGTACGCGGGAGTGGCGGTCGCCGTCGCCGGAGTGCTGGTCGCCGCCGGGGCCGTCACCTACTCGGTCGCCGGGGACGGCGGGACGGGTGTCACGCCCCCCGCCGCCGACTCCGCCGACGCCGGGTTCGCCCGGGACATGGCGGTGCACCACCAGCAGGCCGTCGAGATGTCGTACATCGTGCGGGACCGCACGACCGACGAGGAGGTACGCCGGCTCGCCTACGACATCGCGCAGACCCAGGCCAACCAGCGCGGCATGCTGCTCGGGTGGCTGGATCTGTGGGCGCTGCCGAAGGTGTCGTCCGACGGGCCCATGACCTGGATGGGCATGGGCGGAATGAGCGACGGCGAGGACGGCGCGCTCATGCCCGGGATGGCCACCAACAGCGAACTGAAGAAGCTCGGGACGCTGAACGGCAAGGCGGCCGAGGTGTTCTACCTGCAGCTCATGACCGCACACCACAAGGGCGGCATCCATATGGCCGAGGGCTGTGTGGAGAAGTGCACGGTGGACGTGGAGAAGCGACTGGCGCAGGGCATGGTCGATGCGCAGCAGTCGGAAATCGACCTGATGACAGGCATGTTGAAGGCACGAGGGGCCAAGCCGTAACCCTGCCCGAGGCCGAGCCATAACCGCGCCGGAGGCCAAGCCATGACCCTGCCGGAGGCCAACCCATAGGGTTTTCCCTCGATTTCATGGACGTATCCGTCAAATCGGCCCAGCAAGCGGTCACTTGGGCTCTTCTTGGCGTTCGCATTCCCCTGGCATGAACGGTTCATCGCAAGAGTGGCCAGCACGTCGAGTGATCTTCTCGCGTTCGAAACACATACAGGCCACATACAGGGGGTCCTATGAGATCCAACCGCGCCGCGCTGCGCGCCGGAGCGAGCATGGCAGCGACACTGCCCATGATCGCCGGCGCGCTGGCGCTCGGCATACCCGCGGCGCACGCCGCGGAGAGCCCCACCCGTGACACGCTGGCCGGGACCAAGCCCGCGTGGGCCACGACCAAGACGGACAAGGGCTCGACCTCGGACAACGCCCAGGTCACCGCCCGGGTCTACCTCGCAGGACGGGACGCCGCCGGCCTCGCGCAGTACGCGAAGTCGGTCTCCGACCCGAGCTCCGCCGCCTACGGCAAGTACCTCTCCGCCAAGCAGGCGCAGACCCGCTTCGGCGCGACCGAGGCCCAGGTCGCGGCGGTCAGGTCGTGGCTGACGGCAGCCGGTCTGAAGGTCACCGGCACGACCGCGCACTACGTCTCCGTCAGCGGTGACGTGGCCGCCGCCGAGAAGGCGTTCGGCACGCAGCTGCACAACTACGCCAAGGGCACGAAGACCTACCGAGCGCCCGCGCAGACGGCCTCGGCCCCCGCGAGTCTCGACGGCGCGGTGCTGACCGTCACCGGCCTGGACAACGCGCCGCACAAGGCCGCTTCCAAGGACCAACTCCCGCCGCCGGACGCGGTGTTCAAGAACGCGGGGCCGTTCTCCTCGTACTACGGCTCCACCACGGCGAGCACCCTCCCGTCCGCGTACGGCAAGAAGATCCCGTACGCGGTCCAGGGCTACACCGGCAAGCAGCTGCGGGCCGCGTACGGGGCCGGGAAGTACACCGGCAAGGGCGTGCGCATCGCCATCACCGACGCCTACGCCTCGCCGACGATCGCCTTCGACGCGGCCACCTATGCGAAGGCGCACGGCGACGCGCGCTGGAAGACCGGCCAGCTGACCCAGGTGCTGCCCTCGGACTACACGAAGACCGAGGAGTGCGGGGCGGCAGGCTGGTACGGCGAGGAGACCCTCGACGTCGAGGCCGTGCACGCGGTCGCGCCGGACGCGAACGTCACCTACCTGGGCGCGGCGTCCTGCTACGACGACGATCTTCTCGACTCGCTCAGCAAGGTCGTCGACAACCATCTGGCCGACATCGTCTCCAACTCCTGGGGCGACATCGAGGCCAACCAGACGCCGGATCTCGCAGCCGCCTACGACCAGGTCTTCCAGTTCGGCGCGGTCGAGGGAATCGGTTTCTACTTCTCCTCCGGCGACAACGGCGACGAGGTCGCGAACACCGGCGTCAAGCAGGTGGACACGCCGGCCAACTCGGCGTGGGTGACGGCGGTCGGCGGCACCTCGCTGGCGGTCGGCAAGGGCGACAAGTACCTGTGGGAGACCGGCTGGGGCACCGAGAAGGCGTCGCTGTCGGCCGACGGCAAGAGCTGGACGGCCTTCCCGGGCGCGTTCACCTCCGGCGCGGGCGGCGGCACCAGCAAGACGGTGGCGCAGCCGTACTACCAGAAGGGCGTCGTCCCGAACGCGCTGGCCACGGCCAACAGCGCGGCCGGCAACCGCGTCGTCCCGGACATCTCGGCGATCGCGGACCCGAACACCGGCTTCCGGGTCGGTCAGACCCAGACCTTCCCGGACGGCTCGCAGCAGTACAGCGAGTACCGCATCGGCGGCACCTCGCTGGCCGCGCCGGTCATCGCGGCCGTGCAGGCGCTGGCCCAGGAGGCGCGCGGCGGCGGCGCGATCGGCTTCGCCAACCCGTCGATCTACTCCGCCTACTCGAAGTTCGGCTCGCGGGTCTACCACGACGTCACGGACAACCCCACGGGCTCCGGGCTCGCGGTCGCCCGCGTCGACTTCACCAACGGGTACGACGCGACGGACGGTCTGCTGACCTCCGTCCGCAGCCTCGGCAAGGACAGCTCGCTGTCCGCGGTAAAGGGTTACGACGACGTCACCGGCGTGGGAACGCCGGCAAACGGTTACATCGAGTCGTACCGCAAGCACTGAGGAAACGCTGGGGAAACGCTGAAACGCGGTTACCGGCTGAGAAACGGTTACCGACAGATGGGGTGAGCGTGAGGTGGACGACACCGCACGCCACCCCATCGCGTCGCTCTGACGATTACACTGAGCCCGTGCCTCAACTTCGTCTCGCTCTGAACCAGATCGACTCGCGTGTCGGCGACCTCGTCGGCAACACCGAAACGATCCTCCGCTGGACCCGGCACTCCGCCGAGCAGGGAGCGCATCTCGTGGCGTTCCCGGAGATGGCGCTGACCGGGTATCCCGTCGAGGACCTCGCCCTGCGCTCCTCCTTCGTCGACGCCTCCCGCGCGGCCCTGACCACGCTCGCCGCGCGCCTCGCCGAGGAGGGCTTCGGCGAGCTGCCCGTGGTCGTCGGCTACCTCGACCGGTCCGAGAGCGGCCGGCCCAGGTTCGGCCGCCCGGCCGGCTCCCCGCGCAACGCGGCGGCGGTACTGCACGGCGGCGAGGTGGTCCTGTCCTTCGCCAAGCACCACCTGCCGAACTACGGCGTCTTCGACGAGTTCCGCTACTTCGTGCCCGGCGACACCATGCCGGTGCTGCGCGTGCACGGCGTCGACGTGGCTCTCGCGATCTGCGAGGACCTCTGGCAGGACGGCGGCCGGGTGCCCGCGGCGCGCTCCGCCGAGGCCGGGCTGCTGCTCTCCATCAACGCCTCCCCCTACGAGCGCGACAAGGACGACACCCGGCTGGAGCTGGTCCGCAAGCGGGCCCAGGAGGCCGGCTGCACCACCGCCTACCTCGCGATGATCGGCGGCCAGGACGAGCTGGTGTTCGACGGCGACTCGATCGTCGTCGACAAGGACGGCGAGGTGATCGCCCGTGCGCCCCAGTTCTCCGAAGGCAGCGTGATCCTGGACCTCGAGCTGCCCGCGGCCTCGGCGAACGCGCCGACCGGTGTCGTGGACGACGGTCTGCGCATCGACCGGGTGGTGCTGTCGCAGGAGCCCGTCCCGGCCTACGAGCCCGAGCTGAGCGGCGGGTACGCGGAGCGGCTGGACGACGCCGAGGAGGTCTACTCGGCGCTGGTCGTGGGCCTGCGGGCCTATGTCGCGAAGAACGGCTTCAAGTCGGTCCTGATCGGCCTGTCCGGCGGTATCGACTCGGCGCTCGTCGCGGCGCTCGCGTGCGACGCGATCGGCGCGCAGAACGTGCACGGCGTGTCGATGCCGTCGAAGTACTCCTCGGACCACTCCAAGGGCGACGCGGCGGAGCTGGCGCGCCGCACCGGCCTGAACTTCCGCACGGTGCCGATCGAGCCGATGTTCGACGCGTACATGGGCTCACTCGGCCTGACCGGCCTCGCGGAGGAAAACCTCCAGTCCCGCCTGCGCGGCACGTTGCTGATGGCGATCTCCAACCAGGAGGGCCACATCGTCCTGGCTCCCGGCAACAAGTCGGAGCTGGCGGTCGGCTACTCCACTCTCTACGGCGACTCGGTAGGGGCCTACGGCCCCATCAAGGACGTCTACAAGACGTGGATCTTCCGGCTGGCGGAGTGGCGCAACCGGGCCGCTGCCGAACGGGGCCAGACCCCGCCGATCCCGGAGAACTCGATCACCAAGCCGCCGAGCGCCGAACTGCGCCCCGGCCAGGTCGACACGGACTCGCTCCCGGACTACCCCGTCCTGGACGGCATCCTCGACCTGTACGTCGACCGCGACCAGGGCGCGGACGCGATCGTCGCGGCGGGCTACGACCGTGAGCTGGTCGTCAAGACCCTGCGCATGGTCGACACGGCCGAGTACAAGCGCCGCCAGTACCCGCCGGGCACGAAGATCTCCGCAAAGGGCTTCGGCAAGGACCGCCGCCTCCCGATCACCAACGCCTGGCGCGAGTCGGTCTGACCGGCCCTCTTGGCCCACCCACCGGCCGGACTCGGTGGGCCAAGAGGTGCCCCGCCCCGCCCCGGGCGGGGTGCCCAGCACGTGAAAGGCGGGTCCGTTTCATCCGGGCGGTCAGCGGAGATCGCGCGACGCATGCTTCAGCGGCCGGGGAACGGCCTTGCGCCTCCAGTGAGTGGAGACAGCAGAGTGGGGGACATGGACGTTACGACCCTCTGCTCGATCGGGGAGCTTTCCCGGCGGACCGGCTTGTCGGTGAGGACCATCCGGTTCTACTCCGATTCGGGGGTGGTGGCGCCGACCACCCGTAGTCCCGCCGGTTATCGGCTCTATGACCTCGACGCACTGCTTCGTCTGGAACTCGTCCGCACACTGCGCGAGCTGGGCATGGATCTGCCCACGATTCAACGGGTACTGGACCGTGAGCTCTCAGTGGCGGAGGTCGCCGCGGCGCACGCCGACGCCCTGGACGTCCAGATCCGGATGCTGCTACTGCGTCGGAGCGTTCTGCAAGTCGTGGCAAGCCGCGGATCCAGTCCCGAGGAGACCAAGCTCATGCACAGGCTCACGCAATTGTCCGGCGAGGAACGCCGACGTTTGATCGACGATTTCATGGACGGCACCTTCGGCACAGTGGATGCCGACCCGGCCGCAGTGGCCATGGTGCGCGCTGCCACTCCCGACCTCCCCGACGATCCGACCGGCGAGCAGGTCGCCGCGTGGGTGGAACTCGCCGAGCTGGTCGGCGACGAGAATTTCCGTGCCCGGATGCGCCGGACTGCCGTACGCCAGGCCGCCGGGCGTCCGCTCGACATCGAGCGCGATGCCGGCGAGGAACTGATGGAGTTCACCCGTCAGCAGGTGGCCGAGGCCAGGAAGGCGGGCATCGACCCGCTCAGCGACAGGGGCGCACCCGTCATCGACGACCTCATGCGCCGCTTCGCCGAGGTGTTCGCGCGCACCCCTGACACGGAATTCCGGGACTGGATGGCGCAGCAGTTCGAAGAGGCGCACGATCGCAGGGTGGACCGGTACTGGCGGCTGGTGTGGATCGTCAACGGCTGGCAGGTAGTACCGAACCTGATCCCGGTGTACCCCTGGCTCATCCAGGCCCTGCGAAGCGACCGCGCCGCATAGTCACCGCGGTGGGCACCGCCCCAGATCCCTGAACGAGTCCAAGAGATCGCCTGCGGACATGAGACGAGGGTGTCCAACGCCGATGTGTGACTGACGGGTTGAAGGCTTCGCCGTAGCTGGCGCCGTGCGGCCTGCCGTCGGAAGCACACGCCCGGTGACGCCGAGCTGATCACGCTCGCGGTCATGTCGGCGCTGCTCGGATACACCTCTGAGCGGCGCTGGCTTCGCCGCGTCGGCGGGACACGTCCTGTTCCTTGATCTCACCGATGGTCAGATGTAGCGGTCGGGGACGGCCAGGTCCGTGCGTGCGAGTTGTAATGGCAGCGTTCGAGGCTGATCATCCGTCCCTGCGCCCCGATCACGGCCGATGCCGGAACCCGGGCCGATAGTTGCGGAGCATGACCGCCTCCGAAGGCTACTGGACGGCCGATCGTCCGGCTTGCGGTGCCCCCTGCTTTTTTGACAAACCGTCACGTAGCAGTCCCTCTCCTGCCTAAGATGACCCCGCTGTCGGCTCAGTTCTCACAGCGGCATGGGGGATTCGAATGAAGAAGGCCGTGATCGTCGGAATCGATACGTACGTGGGTGCACCGCTTTCCGGGTGTGTCAACGACGCCAAGGACATTGCATCCTGTCTATCCCTGGACCAGTACGACTTCGACAGCGACGTGCTGCTCAATTCGCAGGCCACCCGTGCCAGTATCCTGCGCGCCCTCTCCGAACCGGCGTACGGAAGTGCGGAGGGAGACATCCTGCTCTTCTACTTCGCCGGACACGGCGTGGTGCTCGGGCAAGGCGGCCATCTTGTGACACACGATGCGCAGGAATTCGATCCCGGGATCTCCCTTGGGCAGTTGGCCCAGATCATGGAATCCGCGGGAGGAAAGTTCCGGCATGTGATCAGCATTCTCGACTGCTGCCACTCCGGATCGGCCTTCACCTGGACCAACAGCAGGCCGCTGCGGGCAGGCGATGTCGAACGTGCGATCCCGGCCGTCAACGAGAGCCGTTGCATCCTGGCCGCGTGCCGGCCCGAAGGGACGGCGAAAGAGATAAAGAGGCGAGGAGTTTTCACCAATGCCGTCACGGACGCCCTGCTCGGCGCCGCCGTGAACTGGGCCGGCGACGTCACCCTGTTGGCCGTCGCTGACTACGTGGCAGGCTCTCTCCCGCCGAAGCTCCAGACGCCCGTCTTCAAGGGAGACGTCGCCGGCACGGTGGTGCTCGGCTCAGGCTTTCCCGCACCCAAAGGGCCACCCATCGCGACGAGTGAGCTCACCAGAACCCTGGCGAAGGCCCACCACCTGGTGGACGATTACCACTACCTCCAGCTGGGAGAGCTCTCGGAGCGAGTCGTACGCCTGCGCAACGGCTCCCAACGGTGCTCCGTCAAACTGGAGTCACTGGTCCTGTGGTTTGAAGAGACGGAGAAGGCACTCCCCGACCTGAGGCGCAACTCGGACTGGGAGGCCCTGGGCATCCGAGTCCGCGATTTCCGCAAGAACATCGCCGACGTCAGCATTGGCGAGTCCACCCGGTATGGGCGGATCGTTCGCCGCATCGGGCACGGTGGGTATGGCAGCGTATGGGAGTTAGAAGCCGAGGATGGCAAGGCGTACGCCCTGAAGCTCTTTCACGGGAACGAACTGGACGAGGATGTGAAGGTCCGCCGCTTTGCAAACGGCTACCAAAACATGAAAAAGCTGGATCATCCCCGCATCGTGCGAGTGCGTGAGATGTTGATGGCACCGTTCGGCTTCCTGATGGACTATATTCCCGGCGACAACCTCAGCCACGCGCACATCGACCGGCGTGACCCCGAGGCGGTTCTCCGTCTCCTGATCGACATCAGTGACACGATCGGGTACGCCCACTCCCAGGGAGTGAGACATCGGGACATCAAGCCCGACAACATCATTGTCGGCTACGACGCCGAAGGCCGACAGGTTCCATACCTCACCGATTTCGACCTCGCCTACCACGAGACGAACCGGACCGTGACGGGTAATGGCGCTATCGGCGGCGTGATCAGTTATGCGGCTCCTGAGCAGCTCCACACGCCCAATGGAAAGCGTGCCCGAAGCGAGACGGTCGATGTCTTCAGTCTGGCCCAGCTGATGTTCTTCGTCATCACCGGCCAGCCGCCCAGTGGAGAGGTCTTCGTGCGAAACGCCGTGCTCATCAGGCAGGAATCCAGGTTGTGGTTCGACAATCCCGTTGCCGAGGAACTCACCCGGCTCTATCAGCGGGCAACGGCCAAGGATCCTGAGGAACGATGGCCCCGAGACGTCGCCGCCTTCACCGCAGTGCTGAAGCACGCGGAACTCCTCTGCCTGCCGAGCGCCACCTGGACCAGCGGTGAGGAAATCCTCTACCACCGCATCGCCCGAGGGTACGCCGGGTCGAACCGATACACGGCGACCCCGGACGGGTGTCGGCTGCAGAGCTCTTCCGGCCACTCGGATGTCACCGTGCGGCTTCTCAGTGTCGACGCTCTCGGGCGCGGCTTGCTGGAGATCGAGTGCTCCGTGGCCGTGGGCAGCATGATGGGGGGACTGGTGACCGCCAAGCAGCGCCAGACGGTCGACGCGAGGCTTCGCCACCGGATCAAGGGAATGGGAAGCATCCGGATCATTCGCGCGGGTCACGGTAACTGTTTGACGAGTCTTTCAGTGGGGGCGGTCACGCCGGATGCCGCAGGCGTCGAACGCGTCATCAGCGTGATCAGGTCGACCGTGGCATGCATCGAGCACCGATGACACAGCCCCGATGCCGGGGGAGGTGCCCGCTTGCCTCCACGAAGCCGCGCATGTCGTCGCTGTGTTTGACGATCGAAACGACCAGCGCGAGCGCGGCCAGGCAGTACTCGATGAGGCTGCTGGTGTAGCCGCCCTCAGCCCAAATGAGGGCCGGGCGGTGGTGGGCGTCGGCGACTTGGTGCAGCAGGACCTGGGCGGTGCTGCGGTCGCCTGCATCCGCGGCAGTGACCATCACGCCGAGCACCTCTCGACCGCCGTCCTCGGTGATGCCGGTGGCGATCACCACGGGCTTGGTCGATGCGGCGGCGGCACCCCCAGCAGGCTCGGGAAGAAGCTGCCCGAGCGCAGTTTGGGTATGGCCAAGTCAGGTCGTCGGCCTGCGTGGTCAGTGATTGCGCATGCTCTCGGGACGAGTCGTCATAGCCTGGGATCACATCACGCAGAGCCTGCTCCCGGCGAGAGCGTGATAGGGCGCAAAACCGTAGGCTCCCGATGTGATGGAAACCATTGTGTTCGACGTCGGCGAGACGATCACACGGGACGATCGGTACTGGGGCTCCTGGGCCGACTGGCTGAACATCCCCCGCCACACCCTTTCCGCCCTAGTGGGCGCAGTTGTCGCTGAGGGACGGGACAATGCCGATGCCCTGCGGCTTGCGCGGCCCGGAATCGATGTAGGAGCCGAATACCGCGCACGTGAAGCCGCCGGACGCGGCGAGCGTCTCGAGGAAAGCGACCTCTACGACGACGTCCGGCCGTCCCTCGCAGCACTCCGCGCCGCTGGACTGCGCGTCGTCGTCGCAGGCAACCAGACCGCGCGCGCGGGTGAGTTGCTGCGGAACCTGGAACTTCCGGCGGACGTCATCGTGACCTCGGGTGAGTGGGGAGTCGCCAAGCCTCAGCCGGAGTTCTTCGAACGGGTGCTGGAGGTCGCGAACACTCCGGCAGACCGGACTCTGTATGTGGGCGATCACCCGGCCAACGACGTCTTCCCGGCGAAGGCGGCGGGACTGCGCGTGGCACACCTTCGGCGTGGGCCATGGGGGCACCTCTGGGGCGATGATCCGGAGGTTGTAGCGGTGGCGGACTGGCGGATCGACAGCCTCGCCGAACTCGTTGCGATTGCCAAGGTCGGCTCACGGGGCGAACGATCCCAATAGACCTGACCGAACGGACCATTCGTGCACACGCAGCGTATCCGTGCGGGTACGGTTCGGAGGGCGGCCGATTGGAGCACACATGCCCGCAGGCAACCATGGCGGGGTAGGTGGTCGGATCGCCTACTACCGCAGCGTCATGCGTCCGAAGATGACACAGCAGCAGCTATCGGACGCTGCCTGTGTGTCATTGGGCACCATCCGCAAGATCGAACGCGGAGAGCGCGGAGTCAGCGACTCCACTCTCGAAGCCGTAGCGGGTGCGCTCGGTGTGGATCCCCACCGTCTGCGTTCTGATCGCGAACCTGCCCATACGACGGTGCGCGATGCGCTGCCCGGGATGTCGGCCGCACTGGCCACGTACGACTGTCCTGACGATGGCCCTGTCCGTCCCGTGCACGAACTACGTGCAGCAGTCGAGGAAGCGGCCCAGTGGCGGCTGGCCGCCCAGTACACGCGTATCGTCCGCCGGCTTCCGGATCTGCTTACAGAACTCGCCCGTGCCTACCACCAAGCCTCTGCCCACGAGCGGGCCGAGCTGGCCCGGCTTCTGGTGAGCGCCTACCGGTCGGCGGACGCAGTCGCTTACAAGTTCGGTGCTCGCGATCTCTCGGCGCGCTTGGTCGATCTCATGAGGTGGGCAGTCCCCGAAGCCGGTGATCCGCTCCTGACCGCTTCCGTCGCCTACGTGCGCACAGAGACCTTCTTCGCCGCACGAGCCCACAGCCCGGGCCTGCGTGCCCTGGAGCAGGCTCTCGACGCAGCCCCCGCCCCGACGCAGCCGGCTCAGATCGCGACGCGGGGCAGCCTCCACATGAGGGCCGCAGTCATCGCGGGCCGAGCGAGCAGCGCCACGGATGCACAGACCCATCTCGACGAAGCCCGCACCCTTGCCGACCAGTTGACCGAGGACGTCTACTACGGCACTGCGTTCGGCCCCGACTCGGTGCGCATTCACGAGGTGTCTGTCGCGGTCAGCCTCGGGGACGCCTACGTCGGCCGGGCTCTGGACCTCGCTCGCGAATGGAAGCCTCCGGTCGATCTTCCGGCTGAGCGGCGCAGTGGTTTCTACATCGAACTAGGCCGGGCCCAACTGTGGTCCGGGCAGGTGGACCACGCTTTCGAGT
The DNA here is from genome assembly GCF_040635845.1 of Streptomyces sp. NPDC006872. Lineage (NCBI taxonomy): Bacteria > Bacillati > Actinomycetota > Actinomycetes > Kitasatosporales > Streptomycetaceae > Streptomyces > Streptomyces sp. NPDC006872. Next base: position 161,828 of record NZ_JBEYIL010000018.1, on the reverse strand, counting down.
CCCTCAAGGTTGCCCGCCGTATCGCCCCGCAGCACACCCGCGAGCATCCCTGGGTCCGAGAGGACGCGGCTACCCTCCGGCGGCTGAAGCGGGCCGACTCGGAGACGCTGACGAGCTTTGCCGAGTGGTGCACCGCCATCTGAGCCGCTACCCCAGGTACCCCTCACCGGGGTACTTGTGACCTGGTCCACGCCCCAGCATCTGTTGCACGCACAGGAACCAGCAGATGGGAATGGGGATGCCAAACACACTCCCACTCAAGCCGACGATCGTAGACGTCGGTGTCAGCATCGTCCGTTTGCATGGTGAGGCTTGCTTTGACTGCGGAGCAGTCAACAGGCCCCTGCGCGTGGCGGGACAGGTCGTTGTTCGCGGCTGCTCGCAGATCTGGCACATCCGTACCTGTGGATGCCAGCGCAGAGGGGCGGCGTGATCAGCGTCGGGAACTGCCATGAAGACCCCGGCGACCGCGCGAACGGCCCCGGGGAGCGGCCAACGCTTCGAAGGAGCGTCGACATGACGAACGGTACCGCCCCTCCAGTGGATGACACACAGGACGCCAAGATGACGATCAGGGTGTACAGGGTCACTGGTGAGGGCTTGGTCACGCCACCGCGCACGACAGTCGTCGTGCCCCGCAAGGTCGACGGAACGGCACCGTCGGTGGACATCGCGGTGATGCGCGAAACCGTGGAGATCGTGCTGAACCCGGATGCCGCACCGGAGGCGCTGTCCCTGCCCGCCGACGAGGTGGTCACGCTGACGCAGACCCTGTGCGGGCACCTGGAGTTGCTCATCCCCGTGGTGGAGCAGGCCGCCGGGAGACTGGGCAAGGAGAGCGTCCCCCGCTACTGCGCACTTGCCTGCGTCGGGGAGGCACGCGGGAAGCTCCGGGCCGAGCCGGACCCGAGACTCGGCGGGAACATCGGTCACGCGCGTCGCCTGGCCCGCGTACTCAACGCCCTGTGCGACCACCACGAGAAGATCGGCGGCGGTCGCCCGTGACGACGGTCACCGACAGCGAGGCTCGGTCCGTCGAGTGCACGCTGGCACGCAAGCCTGGCTACGAGGACGTACACACCCGGTGCCACCAGCTCAAGGACGTACCACTGCCCCACTCCACACACGTACTGCTCGTCCACCGCTGCCGTTGCTCGTGCCATCGGCAGCCGCCGCCGGAAGACCGCTCATGAGGACGACCACCGGCCTTCTCGTGTATGTGATGGCCGTGACCGCCCCGGTCCTCGCCTTGGTGCTGGCGCGGACACCGTACTGACGCACTCCCACGGCGGCCGCTCCGGGTCAGGGCCGCGCCCAGTTTCCCGTCGTGCCTGGATTTCGATCCAGGCACGACGGTCCTGCTCGCCCCGCTACGGGAAACACCCCCCTCCCGGCGGGCGGGTCCACATCGGTATCCCGCGAAGGAGTCCCATGCAGACCACACCGCCGAACGACCGGCTCACACCGTGGGGTATCGGACGCATGAAGCCCTTCCCTCCTGCCGTCGTCATCCCGGCTGCCCTTGCCGTACTCGCCCCCGAGACCCAGACCACCGCATGGATCGACCCCGACGGCGTCCCCATGCCGGCACTGGACCGGCACAAGCGCTCCGAGACCTCGAAGGAGACGACGACGAAGACCAGCCTCGACGGCAGCCCGGACCAGGGCAGCGATCAGCAGGGAGACTCCGACTGATGGCCGGAGACGGACCTCCCGTCCTGGTCGTCACACGCCTGGACGATGCGACGGCCGACGAAGTGATCACGGAGCTGAATCGGCGCCGCGTGCCAGTGGTACGGCTGGACCCCGGGGACTTTCCCAGGACGGTCACCATGAACGCGGCCTTCGGCGGCACCGTGCCCGGCGGCACCCTCGTCACCGAGACCCGCACCCTCTGCCTGGACGACGTGCGCTCGGTGTACTGGCGGCGGCCCACCCCCTGCACCGCCGACCTCGCCCTGCCCGAGCAGACCGCCCGCTGGGCTGTGGAAGAGGCTCGATACGGACTCGGCGGCGTACTTGCCGACCTTCCCGGAGCCCACTACCTGAATCACCCCTGGCGCAACCGGGATGCCGAGTACAAGCCGGCGCAGCTCAGGGCGGCCGCACGCTGCGGCTTCTCCGTGCCACCGACTCTGATCACCAACGACCCCGGCCAGGCCCGCGCCTTCGCGGCCCACCACCGACCGGTGATCTACAAGCCACTCCGCGAGACCGACTACACCGGTGCGGACGGCCGCGCACTCACGGTGTGGATCGACGACGTCCCTCCTGACCTGATCGACAGCCGTCTGCGCCACACCGCCCATCTCTTCCAGCAGCGGGTGACCAAGACCGCCGACATCCGCCTGACCGCCGTCGGCGAGGTCCTCTTCGCGGTACGCATCGACGGCTCGCCCGGAGTGGACTGGCGTCGCCACTACGACGACCTCACCTATACGCCCGTCCCCGTCCCGCCCGAGATCGCGGAAGGGGTCCGTGCCTACCTCGATGCTTTCGGACTCGTCTTCGGAGCCTTCGATTTCGGCCTGGGAACCGATGGCTCCTGGTACTGGTACGAGTGCAATCCGAACGGCCAGTGGGCCTGGTTCCCCAACCACATCACCGCACCGATCACCGCCGCTCTCGCCGATCGACTCCAACACCCTGGAGGCCCCGTATGACCGCCGATCCCGTCGCACTCCGCCGCGGCCTGGCCGCCGTCCTCGATACGACCGACCCCGCGTGGCGGGCCGCGGTCGAAGCCGTGCCCCGCGAACTCTTCCTCGGCGACTGTGTGTTCCGGGCGGCCAACGGCCGATGGGAGCCCGTGCACCGGGACTTGGTCGGCGAAGACGCGTGGCTGCGCCTCGTCTACGAGGACGCCACCTGGGTGACCCAGGTCGACGGCGTCGCAGCGGCCGATGCTCCTGGGCCCCTCAGCGGACGTCCCACCTCGTCCAGCACCCTGCCGTCCCTCGTCGTGCGCATGCTCGAACTCGCGGCGATCCGCGAGGGCGCGAACGTGCTGGAGATCGGGACCGGGACCGGCTACTCGACCGCCGTCCTCTGTCACCGCCTCGGCGACGACCACGTGTACTCCGTCGAATACGACCCACGGCTCGCCGCCGTCGCCGCCGACCGCATCCGCACCGCCGGGCACTCCCCGACCCTGGTCACCGGAGACGGCCTCGCAGGGCACAAGGAGGCAGCCGAGTACGACGCGATCGTCGCCACCTGCGCCGTCCGGCACATCCCTCCCGCCTGGCTCCACCAGGTCCGTCCCGGCGGAACCATCACCACGACGGTCAGCGGATGGATGCTCGCCTCCGGGCTCATCCGCCTCACCGTCCACGACGACGGCAGCGCCACGGGCCGGTTCACCGGGGACCCGATCGGCTACATGCTCGCCCGACCTCACGAACGGCCGCCTCGCCCCACCTACTTCCAGCGTCAGGGCCAGACCCGTCCCACCCGCTTGGACCCGGGCCTCCTGGACGACTGGACAGGACAGTTCGTCGCCCAGCTCGCCGCGCCCTCCGCCGAACTCATGACGACGAGCGACGGAGTGATCCTCGTGGACGTCGCCACCGGCTCACAGGCCTGGACGGAGCAGCGCGTCGGAGGCGGCTGGCACGCGCACCAGGACGGCCCTCTCCGCCTGTGGGATGCCGTGGAGGACGCCCTCACCGCCTGGCAGGACGCGGGGTCGCCACCGCAGTCCGACTTCGGCCTGACCGTGGACACCGACGGCACCCAGCGCGTCTGGGTCGAAGACCCCTCTGGACCCTCTTGGAGTCTGCCGGTCTGACCGGGCTGGTCAGCGCCACTCGGGTGGAATGTTCGCCAGCTGCTGCTGCAGGTTCCAGCCCTGGAGCCTCCGCTTGCGCTCCTCCCGGGGGCTGTCCCACGGGGCGCCGCGTCCCACCCAGTAGCCACGGTAGTTGCGCAGGCCCATGACGCCGGCGTCGCCGACGTCGGACTCGTTGCCGCAGCAGGGGCAGATGGCTCCCGTCGGCCAGCCGCCCTCCCAGAAGACCTCGCCGTCGTAGCCGCAGACCCGGCAGACGGTCTCGACCTCTTCCGCCCTGCTCGCCTCGACCGGCTCGCGAACCGCCGGAAGCTCGGCGCTGTCGGTGGCCGCGCGGTCGGACTCGCTGCGCAGCACGCAGAATTCGTTGCCTTCGGGGTCGGCGAGGATTGCCCAGCCTGAACCGTCGAGGTTCCGGTGATCGGCGACGAAGGCGGCGCCTAGGCCCAGCAGCCGGTCCACCTCCTGATCGCGCGAGGTCTCAGGGCGCAGGCACAGATGGATCCGGTTCTTGACCGTCTTGGCCTCGGGCACCTGGTTGAAGTACAGCACCGGGCCCTCCGCCGACAGCACCTGAGTCTCCCGGTCGCCCGGTCCGGCCTCCGGATCCAGCGGACGGCCTGTCACGCTGCTCCAGAACCGAGCCAGTTCATAGGCATCCGCACAGTCGATCGCTACGTTCTGCAATACCGAGACCATGCGCGCGAGCCTTCCTGATCTCCACGCCGAACGCCATCGAGTTGCGCTCACGTCACCGGCGCATGGCAGCGGTGCGCGTGAAGCCCACCTGGAATACGGCGAGTTGAGCATGCGCGCAAGCGCGGCTGAGTACGCGTACTCACGGATCGGCGGTCGTCCGCGGCGAGAGTAGGGACACATCAAGCGACGTCGAGCGACATCGAGCGACCTACTACAGGAGACCATCGTGGCCGCCTACCGCAGGAACCACCGCCCCACCGCCGCCTCCCGGCCCGGCAGGATCCGGCTCGCCGCCGCTGCCGCCGTCATGAGCGTGGCCGCAGTCGCGGCGCTCACCGGCTGTTCCTTCGCCTACGTGGAGGCCATCTGCTCGAACGGCGAGTATCCCGTCCTGGCGGTGGGCGGCACCGGGGGCTCGTGCGTCAAGGACGGTGAGGAGCCGCCCGCGGGTACGACGCGGTACCCGGAGGGCAAGGTGCCGAAGCAGGTCGACGACAAGTGGGACCTGTACTGGACCACCCACACGCTCGACGAGAACGGCGACATCGTCGACGCGCCCGACGCCGGCTGACAGCTACCGGCAGAGGCTGACGGCACCGACAGAGGCTGACGGCACCGACGCCGGCTGACGGCGACCGCCTCAGCGGCGCACCGCCGTCGCCGCCGTCGCCGCCGTCTCCGCCTTCTCCGCCTTCTGCGGTACGTGGCCGGCCACCACGCGTTCCCGGCCGAAGCCCTCCGGAGCCCTCCGCCGGTCGACCGCGTACGCGGCACCCGCAACCGCCAGGCCCAGCGCCGCGAGCCCCGCCCCCGCGACCGCCGGGGACGTCACGCCGAAGCCGGCTGCCAGGGCCAGGCCGCCGATCCAGGCGCCGCCGGCGTTGGCGAGGTTGAAGGCGGCCTGGTTGGCGGAGGAGGCGAGGGAGGGGGCTGTGGACGCCTTCTCCATGACCATCAGGTTGAGCGGGGTGCCCGCGACGAACGCCGCGATGCCGAGGAGGACGACCGCCAGGGCCCCGCTCCACTGGGTGCGCATCAGGAGCGGGAAGAGCGCCAGGACCACCGCCAGGGAGGTCAGGCCGCCGAACAGGGTGCGTCGCATCGCATGGTCGGCGAGGCGGCCGCCCAGCAGGTTGCCGATCGTGGCCCCTACGCCGAACAGCGCCAGCAGCAGCGTCACGCTGGAGTCGGCGTAGCCCGCCGCGTCCGTCAGCATCGACGTGATGTAGCTGTACGCCGAGAAGAGCGCGCCGAAGCCCGCGACCGTCGTCCCCAGTGCCAGCCAGACCGGAAGCGAGCGCAGCGCCGCGAGTTCGCCGCGCAGGCCGGTGGCGGGCGTCGCGCCCGGCAGGGTCCGCGGGATGAGGAGCGCGAGCGACGCGATCGCGGCGAGGCCGATCACGCTCACGCCGAGGAAGGTGGCTCGCCAGCCCAGGTTCTGGCCCATCAGCGTGGCCGCCGGGACGCCCGCGATGTTGGCGACGGTCAGGCCGAGGAACATCAGCGACACCGAGCGGGCCTTGCGCTCCGGCGCGACCAGGCTCGTGGCCACCACCGCGCCGACGCCGAAGAACGCGCCGTGCGGGAGGCCGCTGAGGAAGCGGGCGGCCAGGAGCGAGTCGTAGCCGGGGGCGAAGGCGGAGAGGGCGTTGCCGACGATGAACAGGGCCATCAACAGCATCAGCACGGTTCTGCGCGGCATCCGTGCCGTCACGGCGGCCAGCAGCGGTGCGCCGATGACCACGCCCAGCGCGTACGCCGAGACCAGGTGTCCCGCCGTCGGGATCGAGACGTGCAGGTCGGCCGCGACGTCGGGCAGCAGGCCCATCATCACGAACTCGGTGGTGCCGATGCCGAAGGCACCCACGGCCAGGGCGAGCAGGGCCAGGGGCATGGAGGACTTGCCTTTCCGGGGAGGAGGGGGAGCGGAGTCTCGTTCATCATACGTTTTGTATGTTCACGAACGGAACAAAGTCTCTCCCGGGCGTTATTCCCCGGCGTTCCAACGCGGTGAACCGTCGATTAAGACGTGGTGGCCTGCGTGGTGACCTTCACGCTCGCCGCCACCGGCAGATGGTCGCTGGCCGTCTGCGGCAGGGTCCACGAGGTGACCGGCTCCACGCCCTTCACCATGATCTGGTCGATCCGCGCCATCGGGAACGACGCGGGCCAGCTGAAGCCGAAGCCGCTGCCCGCCGCGCCCTGTGTGGAGCGCATCTGGGAGGTCACGGCGTTCAGCGAGCGGTCGTTCATGGTGCCGTTGAGGTCGCCGAGCAGGATCACCCGGGTCAGCGGCTCGTGGGAGATCGCCTCGCCCAGCGCGTCCGCGCTCTTGTCGCGCTGCCGGGCGGTGAACCCGGCCTGCAGCTTCACCCGCACCGAGGGGAGATGGGCGACGTAGACGGCGACCTGGCCCTCGGGGGTCGCCACGGTCGCTCGCATCGCGCGCGTCCAGCCCAGCTTGATGTCGACGGCCGCCACCGCGCTCAGCGGGTACTTGCTCCACAGCCCGACGGTGCCCTGCACCGAGTGGTACTTGTACGTCGCCGCCAGCGCCTTCTCGTACACCGGCACCGCCGAGGTGGTCAGTTCCTCCAGGGCGACGACGTCCGCGCCGGACGCCGCCACATCACGGGCGGTGCCCTCGGGGTCGGGGTTGTCGGCGTTGACGTTGTGGGTGGCGACGGTGAGATCGCCGCCGCTGCCGGTCTTGTCGCCGAGCAGCCCGCCGAAGAGGTTCAGCCAGACCCCGGCCGTCAGGACGACGGCGATCAGCGCGGTCGCCGACTTGCGCACCAGCGCGAGGACCAGCAGCACCGGGACGAAGACGCCGATCCAGGGCAGGAACGTCTCCGTCAGGCTGCCGAGGTTGCCGTACCGGTTGGGGATGCGCGAGTGCACCGACATCACCAGGGCGAGCGCCAGCGCGAGGCCGGCGACGACCAGGCCGCGCCGCCAGACGCGCGGATCACCGCGCCAGCCTGTGGTCAGCCGGCCGATCAGACGTCCGATCAGGCGCCGAAGCCGAACTCCCCGAGGCTCGGGTCCCGAACCTCCGTTGTCGTCCGTCTCCGTCATGTACGCCTGCTGCGCCATACCGTCGCCTCACTGCCTGCCGTGCTCACCGTCCGTCCCCCGAGTACGACCCTAGGGGATGTTCGGCTGTCTTCTCGCCGTCCCGTGACGACCGTACGGGCACGAGGACGAACGGGTGCTGCTCAGGGGTTGCGAGCCCGCGACACGTGGACCGGTCTGTGACGAAACGAGCACATTCGGGCTACGCGACGGGCGAACTGACGGGACGTAGCCCGGCGAGCAGCGTGTCGACTATGCGTTCCGCGAGGTCGTCGGGGAGTTCGGCGTCCGGGTGCAGGATGGCGCGGACCAGCATGGGGCCGACGACTATGTCGTTCACCAGTTCCACATCGAGGTCGGCGCGGAGTTCGCCGTTCTGCTGGCCGCGGCGCAGGACTTCGATGCCCATCCTGCGCCGGGGCGCTATGACCGAGTTGTGGTACGCCGCCCAGATCTTCGGGCTGCTCTTCATCTGGGCGTGGACGTTGTGCAGGATGGCCGAGTCCCGGTTGGCCAGGCCCCGCTGCCGCACCGATTCCAGCAGCACGATGAGGTCGTCGCGCATGGACGTGCCCGGGAGCTGCTCGGGGTCCTCGGGTTCGGCGGCACGCAGGACGTCGACGAAGAGCTCCTCCTTGCCGCTCCAGCGGCGGTAGATGGTGGCCTTGCCGACGCCTGCGGTGCGGGCGATGCGCTCGATGGAGATCTCGGCGAGCGGGACGCCGTCCTCCAGGAGTTTCATCGCGCCCTCGATGATGGCCCGTTCCACGGCCTCGCTGCGGGGCCGGCCCCGGGCGGGCTGCTCCACGGCGATCCCCTTGCCGGCCAGGCTCACGATCATCAATCCTTTCGTCGTACCCGTCGTACCGGGAACTTCCCCACCCTAGGTCAGCGGGTCAGGACGGCGGTTACGACTCCGTTCCCACCAACTCCTCCTCCGGGGCGCCCTCCTTGGGCGTCTTCGGTCTGCGCGGCAGGAACAGGGCCACCACGACCGCGCCGGCCAGCGACACCCCGGCCCCGCACAGCGCGGTGACGTGCATGGCGTGCAGGAACGCGTCGTTGGCGGGGCCGACGAGGTCCCGGTCGCCGAGCTTCGCGGCGACCCCGAGCGTCGCCTCGATGGACTCGCCGGCCGTGTCCCGCAGTCCGGCCGGCAGGCCGCCGAGGCTGCCTTCGATGCCGTTGCGGTAGGCCGTGGAGAGCACCGAGCCGAGGACGGCGATGCCGAGCGCGCCGCCGAGCTGGCGGAAGGTGTTGCTGAGCGCGGAGGCGGAGCCGGCCTTCTCGCGGGGCAGGGACTGCATGATGACCACGCTGGTGGGCGTCATGACGTGGGCCATGCCGGCGCCCATGAAGAAGAAGACGATCTCCATGAGCCAGATCGGGGTGTCCGCGTCCAGCGCGGCGAACGCGACCAGGGTCGCGGTGAGGACGAGCATCGCCCCGGTGGTCGTGGCCCGTACCCCGAAGCGGTCGACGACGAGCCGGGCGCGCGGCGCGAAGATCAGCTGGGCGGCGGCCAGCGGAAGCAGCAGCAGACCGGACTGCAGCGGCGAGTAGCCGCGCACGCTCTGGGTGTAGAAGACGGCGAAGAACGTCACGCCCATCAGCGCGAAGAACACCAGGGTGATGACGGCCATGGCGGCCGAGAACACCTTGTTCTTGAAGTAGGTGACGTCTATCGACGGATGGTCGCTGCGCTTCTCGAACACCACGAACGCGGTGAGGACGACCAGGCCGGACACGATGGCCGCCACCACCGTCGGGTCGGTGAAGTCGGCCAGCTCGCCGCCCTTGATGATGCCGTAGACGAGCAGGACGAGGCCGACGACGGACAGGACCACGCCGACCGGGTCGATCCGCCCGGGGTCGGGGTCGCGGGAGTCGGGGACCAGCCACAGCATCAGCGCGAACGCGATGATCACGATCGGCACGTTGACCAGGAAGACCGAGCCCCACCAGAAGTGGTCGAGGAGGAGGCCGCCGGTGATCGGCCCTATGGCGATGGCCAGACCCACGCCGCCGGCCCAGATCCCGATCGCCTTGGGCTGCTCGTCGCGCTCGAAGACGTTCATCAGGACGGCGAGAGTGGCCGGCATCACGAACGCGGCGCCGACGGCCATCAGCCCGCGGAAGACGATGAGCTGCGCGGGCGAGCCGGACTCGGCGGCCAGCGCGGAGCCGATGCCGAACACGGCGAGCCCGCCGAGCAGGACCTTCTTGCGGCCGAGGCGGTCGCCGAGCAGGCCCGCGGTGAACAGCAGTCCCGCGAAGACGAGCGTGTAGGAGTTGATGGCCCACTCCAGCTCGCTCTGCGTCGCGCCGAGGCCGACCGGGGCCGGGGTGGAGATGGTCTTGATCGCGACGTTCAGGATCGAGTTGTCCAGGACCACGATCAGCAGGCTCAACATCAGCACGCCGAGTATCGCCCAGCGGCGCCGGTGGACGGCTTCCGGCACCCGGGGACGGGCGGGGACGGCAGGAGTAGTCATGGGGTCGAGGGTAGAGCCTTTTCGATACGAGACCGTCTCGTATCTGAATCTCTTACTGAGCTTTTACCCACGAGGTTTTCCCCACAGGGGGCGCTCTGGCCCTCCCTGGCACGAAGTGCCACCATGGGGGGTGGTCCGGGGACGCCGTGAGGGCGCCTCGAGATGACAACAAGGAGCCGTTGCAATGACGCAGCTTCCGGCTGCCCCTACGAAGTCCACCGACGGCAGCAACGCGCTGTACGGGGGCAAGGGCACACGCCGTATCACCGTCCGCGACATCGCCCTCGCCAAGGAACGCGGCGAGAAGTGGCCCATGCTCACCGCCTACGACGCGATGACCGCGTCCGTCTTCGACGAGTCCGGGATCCCCGTGATGCTCGTCGGCGACTCCGCGGGCAACTGCCACCTGGGGTACGAGAGCACCGTGCCCGTCACCCTGGACGAGATGACCATGCTGGCGGCGGCCGTCGTCCGGGGCACCAGCCGTGCCCTGATCGTCGGCGACCTGCCCTTCGGGTCGTACCAGGAAGGGCCCGTGCAGGCGCTGCGCAGCGCCACCCGGCTGGTCAAGGAGGCCGGGGTCGGGGCCGTGAAGCTGGAGGGCGGCGAGCGCTCGCACCGGCAGATCGAGCTCCTCGTGGAGTCCGGCATCCCGGTCATGGCGCACATCGGCCTGACCCCGCAGTCGGTGAACGCGATGGGCTACCGCGTACAGGGCCGGGGCGAGGAGGCCGCCCAGCAGCTGCTGCGGGACGCGAAGGCCGTGCAGGACGCGGGCGCGTTCGCGGTGGTCCTCGAGCTGGTTCCGGCGGAGCTGGCGGCCGAGGTCACACGCATGCTGCCCATCCCGACGGTCGGTATCGGCGCCGGTCCGGAGACGGACGCGCAGGTGCTGGTGTGGACCGACATGCTCGGGCTGACCGGCGGGCGGGTCCCGAAGTTCGTCAAGAAGTACGCGAACCTGCGCGAGATCATGGGCGACGCGGCCAAGGCGTTCGCGGAGGACGTCGTCGGCGGGACGTTCCCGCTGGAGGAGCACAGCGTCCACTGAGCCCCCACTGAGCCATCTCCGCACCACGAACCGCCCGCCGATGTTCCCCCCATCGGCGGGCGGTCGCGTTCCCGGGGGCTGCCGACCTACCGACATACCCCTGTCGGTGGGATGTCGGTCGTTTGTCGGCAGGGGCTGTCAGCGTTCTTCTCATGACGCGAATCGACATGAACCCCAGTGGCGCGGGAAGCGCTGTGACCGTTCGGGGGTTGGTCAAGCACTACGGCGAGACCAAGGCACTGGACGGCGTCGACCTGGATGTACGCGAGGGGACCGTGATGGGGGTGCTCGGGCCCAACGGCGCCGGGAAGACCACCCTCGTGCGGATCCTGTCCACCCTGCTGGCTCCCGACAGCGGGCACGCGACCGTCGTCGGCCTCGACGTCGTCCGGCAGCCCCGGCAGCTGCGGCGGGTGATCGGGCTCACCGGGCAGTACGCCTCGGTCGACGAGAAGCTCCCCGGGTGGGAGAACCTGTACATGATCGGACGGCTGCTCGACCTGCCCCGCAAGGAGGCCCGGGCGCGGGCCGACGAACTGCTGGAGCGGTTCTCGCTCACCGACGCGGCCAAGCGGCCGGCCTCGACGTACTCCGGCGGTATGCGCCGCCGGCTCGACCTCGCCGCGTCGCTGATCGGGCGGCCGCGCGTGCTGTTCCTGGACGAGCCGACCACCGGTCTGGACCCCCGTACCCGCAACGAGGTGTGGGGCGAGGTCAAGACGATGGTCGGGGAGGGGGTCACCGTGCTGCTGACCACCCAGTACATGGAGGAGGCCGAGCAGCTCGCCCATGAGCTGACCGTCGTCGACCGGGGCAAGGTCATCGCGAACGGCGGCATCGACGAGCTGAAGTCCCGGGTCGGCGGCCGGGCGCTGCGCATACGCCCCGCCGACCCGCTGCAGCTGCGGCCGCTGGCGGGCTGGCTCGACGAACTCGGCATCACCGGGCTCGCCGCCACCGTCGTGGACGCCGAGCGCGGCTCGGTGCTGGTGCCGGTGCTCAGCGACGAGCAGCTGACCGCCGTGATCGGCGCGGTCAGCGCGCGCGGCATCACCCTCACCTCCCTCACCACCGAACTGCCCAGCCTGGACGAGGTGTTCCTGTCCCTCACCGGCCACCGCGCCGACGCCGCACAGGACGCCCTTCCCACCGACACCCGCGAGGAGGTCGCCGTATGAGCGCGGCCACGATGGACACCGGCACGATCGACGCCGGCACGCTCACCGACGCGCGGATCCCGTTGCGCAGCCACCTCCGGCACACCGGCGCGCTGGTCCGCCGCAACCTGCTGTGGATCCGGCAGGACCCCGAGTCGATGTTCGACGCACTGCTCATGCCGATCGTCTTCACCCTGCTGTTCGTGTACGTCTTCGGCGGCTCGATCGGGCAGGCCCTGGGCGGCGGACAGGACGGGTATGTGCAGTACGTGATCCCGGGCATGATCGCGATGATGAGCATGTCGCTGTCCCAGGGCGTCGGCACCGGCTTCAGCCAGGACTTCAACTCCGGGGTCATGGACCGCTTCCGGTCCCTGCCGATCGGGCGTGGCTCGGTGCTGTTCGCGAAGATCTCGGTCGAGATCGTGCGGATGCTGTTCGCGACGACCGTGCTGATGATCGTCGCCGTGCTCGTCGGGTTCGAGATCAACGACTGGCCCGGTCTGTTCGCGGCCGTGGGGCTGGCCACGGTCTTCGCCTCGTCGATCATGTGGGTGTTCCTCACCCTGGGCGTGGTCCTGAAGAACGCGCAGTCCGTGCAGGCGATGGGCTTCCTGGTGCTGTTCCCGCTCCAGTTCGGCTCGTCGATCTTCGCGCCGACGAACTCGATGCCGGGCTGGCTCCAGGCCTTCACCGACTACAACCCGCTGTCCACGCTCGCGGACGCGGCGCGCGGTCTGATGGTGGGCGGTCCGGTCGCGCACGATCTGTGGGTGACGCTGGGCTGGTCGGTGGCGATCACCGCGGTGATGGCGCCGATCGCGATCCACAAGTTCCGCACCAAGAGCTGATCCGGCTCGGATGGCGCTCTACACCAGGGCGGCGGCCTCCTCGTAGGAGAGGCCGCCGCCCTCGGCGTATGCCGTCTCGAAGTCCCGCTCGGAGAGCGCGGCGCGGATCCTGGCCATGGCCACGTCGCGCACCTCGCGCTCCATGCGCGGGGACACATGACGCGGCGGCTGCAGACGGTCCGCGGCTCCCAGGCAGCGGGCGCCGTCGGCGGCCCGGCTGCCGCCGTCCACACCGCCGAGGGCGGTGGCGGCGATGAAGAGGTAGAAGGACCGCAGGTGCGGGGCGACGGCGATGGGCAGCGGGTCCGTGGCGCGTTCCAGGGCGACGCGGATGCGGGGCAGCGCCTCCTCGTCGCGGTCGTCGATCGCGTCCAGACAGGCCTCCGCGCTCAAAATGAAGGCGTCGAAGAGGATGCCGCGCCCGCGGGTGAAGTCCGCGCGCAGCAAACGGAGTTGCTCGCGTGCCTCGACCCGGTGCCCGCTGATGCCGAGCCAGCTGGCCAGGAAGAGACGGGCGGCGGGGACGGCCTCGGTTCCGGCGTGGTCCGGACCGTCGATGACGTCGCGCAGCAGACGCTCGGCCCGCTCCTCCTCGCCGACCTCCAGCAGCACGCTGCCCAGCCGGGCGGCGAGGACGGCCAACTGGGCCCGGGCGCCGAGCCGTTCGGCGTGCTCCATGGCGTCCTGGTAGTCGTCGGCGGCCTTGCGGTAGGCGCCCAGCCGCTCGTGCGCCTCGGCGCGGGCGGAGAGCGCCTCGGCGGTGCCCCATTCGTCGCCGAGGCGCCGGAAGATCTCCAGGCACTCGTCCGCGTCACGGAAGGCGTTCTCCGCCCAGTCGGCGCGGTTGGCGAGGATGTTGGCGCGCATCTGCAGACAGGCGGCGAGCTCCCACTCGTGGCCGGGCGCCCGGCGGCAGGTGTCGACGTTGGCGTCGACGATGGTGCGGATGCGGTCCAGGTCGGTCATCATCACGGCGAAGAACCAATACAGACCGGGCACCCGGCAGGTCTGCGGGAGACCGGGCTCGTACGTCTCGGCGATCAGACGCATCTTGGCTTGCGCGGCCGGAGTCTGCCAGGCGTCCAACTCGGTTTCCATACAGGCGAGATGGGTCAGGTGGACGCCGCGGCGGGCCTCCGCGAGGGCCTCGCCGGTGAGCGGCGGCGGGGCGGCGGTGAGGGGCTGCCACACCGGGGCGGCCCGCCGCAGGGGCTCGGCGAAGGGGTCGGGGCCGAGGGCCATGACCTCCTGGCACCAGGATCCGGCCTCGATGCGCAGGTCGCGCATCTGCCAGTACCAGACGAGGGACAGGGTCAGGCTGAGCGCTTCCTGTTCGTCGCGCGCGGCGACGGCGCGGCGCAGCGCGGTGCGCAGGTTCTCGTACTCCAGCTGGAAGCGGTCGATGGCGGCGCGCTGTCCGGGGCCGCGCAGCAACGGCTCGGTGGTACGGGCGAGTTCGCGGTAGTGGACGAGATGCGCGCGCTCGGCCGCCTCCCGCCGGCCCGACTCGTCGAGCCGCTCGCCCGCGTACTCGGCGACGGTCTCCAGCAGCCGGTAGCGCATGTCGCCGTCGGGCGCGGGCGCGGCGACGACGAGCGACTTGTCGACCAGCGAGGCAAGGGAGTCGAGAGCACTGCGAGCGCCGAGACGGCCACGAGCCCCGAGGACACTGCCGACGTCCCGGCCGCTCCCTGTGCCCCGGGAACTGTCGGCGTCCCAGCCACTGCGAACGTCCCGGCCACTGCCGGCGCCTAGGCCACTGCGACCGTCCCAGCCGCTGCCGGCGTCCCCGCCACCGCCGCCGTCCCCGCCGCCGCGGGCGTCGGTGGGGTCGGGGGGGTCGTGGGCGTCGGGGCTGTACTGGTCCGGGGGGTCGCACACGGCCTCGACGGCGGTGAGGTCGCAGCCGCGGGCGAAGACCGACAGGCGGGCCAGGACGTCGCGTTCGTCCTCGTCGAGCAGGTCCCAGGACCAGTCGACGACGGCCCGCAGGGTCTGCTGGCGGGGCAGGACCGTGCGGCTGCCGTTGGTGAGGAGGCGGAAGCGGTCGTCGAGCCGGTCGGCGATCTGGCGGGGCGTCAGCATCCGCAGCCGGGCGGCGGCCAGCTCGATGGCGAGGGGCAGACCGTCCAGGCGGCTGCAGATCTCGGCGCAGGCCTCGGGGTCGTCCTCGGTGCGGAAGCCGGGGCGGGCGGCCGCGCCCCGGTCGGCGAGCAGCCGCAGCGCGACCGGCTCCGGCAGCGGATCCAGCGGGCGCAGCAACTCCCCGGGCACGCCGAGGGGCTCCCGGCTGGTGGCCAGCACCGTCACCTGGGGGCAGCGCGCCAGCAGCTCCTCGACGAGCCGGGCGGCGGCCTCGACGACGTGCTCGCAGTTGTCGAGGATGATCAGCATGCGGCGCCGGGCGCAGTGCTCGACCAGGCGTTCCACGGGGTCGTCGTAGCGGTCGGCGCCCACCCGCATCTCCTCGGCGCCGGCGCCGTACAGCACGGTCTCGCGGGCTCCGACGGCGGTCAGGACGGCCTGCGGCACGGCGTCCGGGTCGGCGACGGGCGCGAGTTCGGCCAGCCAGACGCCGTCCCGCGCGGTGTCGCTCGCGGTGTCCCGTACGGCCTCGGCGGCCTCCTGCGACAGCCGGGTCTTGCCCGCCCCGCCGGGCCCGAGCAGCGTGACGAGCCGTGCGCTCGCGAGGTCGCCGCGGATGGCCTCGATGTCGTCCTCCCGGCCGACGAAGGAGGTGAGGCGGGCCCGGAGGTTGCCGGGGGGCGGGGACTGCGGGGACTGCGAAAGCTGCGGGAGGTGCGGCGCCCGCGGTATCGAGGGCGTCTCCGGCGGGCTTCCCGGGGCGTCGTCCGGGCTGAGCAACTCCGCGTGCAGGGAACGCAGTTCGTGGCCGGGGTCGGTGCCGAGGCGGTCGGCCAGCAGTCGGCGTACGGCGTCGTACGCGACCAGCGCCTGCGCCGTGCGGCCCGCGTCGCGCAGGGCGCGCAGCCGTAGCACCTGGAGGGACTCGTCCAGGGGATGGGCGTCGCACAGGGCGGTGAGTTCGGGCAGCGCCTGCTCGGCCTGGCCCAGGGCGATCGCGGCGGTGTGCCGGGCGCGCAGCGCGTCGAGGCGGCGGGCCTCCCAACGGGCCGCCTCGGCGGTGCGGTCGGGCAGGTCGGCGAGTGCCGGACCGTGCCACAGGGCGAGGGCGTCGTCGAGGAGGACGGCGGCCTTGGCGGGGTCGTCATCGGCGAGGGCGCGGACGCCGTCGCCGGTCAGCCGCTCGAAGCGGTGCAGGTCGACGTCCTCGGGGGCGGCGGCCAGCCGGTAGCCGCCCTCGGCGGATTCGATCGCGCCCGCCCCGAGGGCCCGGCGCAGCCGCCCGACCAGCGCCTGGAGCGCCCCCGGCGCGTCGGCGGGCGGGTCCGCGGCCCACACCTCCTCGGTCAGCAGCCCCGCGGGGACGCTCCGCCCGGCGCGCAGCGCGAGCACGGTGAGCAGGGCGCGCAGCCGCGCCCCGCCGACGGCGACGGGGGTGCCGTCCGGACGGATCGCCTGGGTGGTGCCGAGGATGCGATAGCGCACGGGGTCCATTGTCTCCGGTCGGATCGGAAGCGGTCACGGGGTTTCGGCGGGGTGGCGCGAGCGGACGGCCCGGATCCGGCGGGGATCCGGCGCGGATCTGTGGCCGGGGGCGGAACCGATGTTCGTGTGCAAGACGTTTTCCCTGTAAGCCCGGGGCGGGTACGGTCGGGCAGTTCCACACGTGCGTACGAACTCAGGGGGCCCCATGACCACCGCCACCAGCCGCGGCGAGCGGAGCATCAGTCCCGTCTTCCTCGGGATCCTGGCCGTGACGGCGGTCACCGGCTGGGCGACGTGGACGGGGTTCGCCGAGCAGCCGGGCGTGGCGGTGTTCCTGTTCGTGACGGCGGCCTGGATCGTCTCCCTCTGTCTGCACGAGTACGCACACGCGCGTACCGCCCTGCACAGCGGTGACATCTCGATCGGGTCGAAGGGGTACCTGACGCTCAACCCGCTCAAGTACACGCACGCCCTGCTCAGCATCATTCTGCCGGTGCTGTTCGTGATCATGGGCGGGATCGGTCTGCCGGGCGGCGCCGTCTTCATCGAGCGCGACCGGATCCGGGGGCGGTGGCGGCACAGTCTGATCTCGGCGGCCGGTCCGCTGACGAACGTGCTGTTCGCGGTGGTGTGCACGGCGCCGTTCTGGCTGGACGCGCTGGACGGCGTGCCGGCCGACTTCCGGTTCGCGCTCGCGTTCCTCGCCCTGCTCCAGGTCTCGGCGGCGATCCTGAACTTCCTGCCGGTGCCGGGCCTCGACGGCTACGGGGTCATCGAGCCCTGGCTGTCGTACGACGTCAAGCGGCAGGTGGAGCCCTTCGCGCCGTTCGGTCTGCTGTTCGTCTTCGCGCTGCTGTGGGTGCCGTCGGTGAACGCCGTGTTCTTCGACGCGGTCGACGCGGTGCTGCGCGGCCTCGGGATCAACGATGTGGAGACGTACTGCGGGCAGTCGCTGTACCGCTTCTGGGAGGGCGCCAACGAGTTCTGCGCGGTCAGCCCGTGACGTCGGCGGCCGCGGCCGCGGCCGCCTTGCGGAGCTTCTCCCGGCGCACGTAGTACCAGGTCATGTTGGACGACAGGCCCGCGAGCAGCACCCAGACGACTCCCAGGAAGCTGCCCTGGGCGAAGGAGACGACCGCCGCGGCCACGGCGAGCACGCAGACGACGAGGGTGTAGAGGGCGAGGCGGGGCATCGGTGGAGGTTCTCCTGTCGGGGGGACACTGCTGGGCCGGCTCCGTCCAGTGTCCCCCATGCGCTCATACGTCGGTGACGCGCAGCCCCGCGTGGGCCTTGTAGCGGCGGTTGACCGAGATCAGGTTGGCGACCAGCGACTCCACCTGGTGCGCGTTGCGCAGCCGCCCGGCGAACACGCCGCGCATGCCGGGGATACGGCCGGCCAGCGCCTGCACGATCTCGACGTCGGCCCGTGCCTCGCCCAGCACCATCACATCGGTGTCGATCTCGTCGATCGCCGGGTCCTGGAGGAGGACCGCCGAGAGGTGGTGGAAGGCGGCGGCGACCCGGGAGTCCGGGAGCAGGGCGGCGGCCTGCTCGGCGGCGCTGCCCTCCTCCGGCTTCAGCGCGTAGGCGCCCTGCTTGTCGAAGCCGAGCGGGTTGACGCAGTCGACGACGAGCTTGCCGGCCAGCTCCTCGCGCAGGGACTCCAGCGTCTTGCCGTGGCCGTCCCACGGCACGGCGACGATCACGATGTCGCTGCGGCGCGCGGTCTCGGCGTTGTCGGCGCCCTCGACGCCGTGGCCGAGCTCGTCGGCGGCCGTCTGGGCGCGGTCCGCGGCACGCGAGCCGATGATCACCTTCTGGCCGGCCTTGGCGAGCCGGTAGGCGAGGCCCTTGCCCTGCGGGCCGGTGCCGCCGAGCACGCCGACGACCAGTCCGGAGACGTCGGGGAGGTCCCAGGGGTCCTTGGCGGGGGCCTTCGCCGGGGCGCTCTCGGAGGCGTTCTGTGCACTGTCGGTAGAGGTCATGGGCCGACTTTACGCGGGCGTGCGCAGCGGCCTTTCGTCATGTCGGGTGAACGACGGGCGAACCCCGGGACGGCGGCGGCGGGTTGGTGCAGTATCCGGCCGCATGGACGCCGTACGGGTCGCGCTGCTGCGTGAAGTGCTCGCCGGGACCGAGTGGCTGGGGGCCACCCGGAGGTTCGCCGGGGTGCTGCGGGGGTCGGTCGTGTCGCACGGGGGCGGGCTGCTGCTGGTGGGCACCGCCCGCTACGAGCCCTGGCATCTCGCGGCGCATCTGGTGGACGAGGCCGCGTGGTCGGGCACTCCGGAGCTGGCGCCGACGCTCGTACGGCACGACGCCCGTCCGTCCGATCCGGCGCATCTCGCGGTCGGCCTGGGCCGGATCGAGGCGGCGCGCCGGGGCGAGACGCTGCTGGTGGCGTCGCCGTCGGGGGACGCGCCGCTCCTGGATCGTGTGTCGGACGCCCGCCGCGCCGGCGTCACGATCCTGACCCTCGGCCCCGGCGAGGCAGACCCGGACCTGGCGTCCCTGGCGCACGAGACGCTCCCCGTGCCGGACGGCTCCGAGCTCGACCTCGACACCGTGCAGCACCTGGTGAGCGCGGCCGCCGGTGAGACGCTCCCGCCCCCGAGAGGCCGCCGCCGCTTCACCGACCGCCTCTCCCACCTGGCCGAACGCCTGACGGCCCCGCCCCCGCCCCCCTGGTGACTCGCCGAACGAGCACGCGGCGCGACTGCGCGCCCGCCGCGCGGGCACGCCCGCCGCGCCCGCCGCGCCGGTCAGGGACGTGTGATCAGTCGTCGTTCGTGGTGTCGGCCGTCGGGGCGTCGTGCCACTTGGGGTCGTTCTCCCACTGGAGGTTGCGCTCGCGGGCGGTCTCCATCGCGTGCTCGGCCTCCGCGCGGGTCGCGTACGGGCCGAAGCGGTCCTTGCCCGGGCACTCGGGCCCCTCCTCGACCTTCTTGTGCTCCAGGCAGTAGTACCACTCGCCCGGTTTGCCGACGGTCCGCTTCTTGAACAAGGGCATGACGGCTCCTCTCGCCATCGACATGTTCCCCCATGGCCGCTCGTTAGACTCACTGCCATGTCTGGCCAGTCGCTGCTCGTCCCAGGGGAGCTGTCCCCCATCCGTTCCGTGCCCGGAAACATCCGTCGCCCGGAGTACGTCGGCAAGCCCGCGCCGACCCCCTACACCGGCCCGGAGGTGCAGACGCCCGAGACGATCGAGGCGATGCGCCGGGCCGGCCGGATCGCCGCGCAGGCGATGGCGGAGGCCGCCAAGCTGATCTCGCCGGGGGTCACCACCGACGAGCTGGACAAGGTCGCGCACGAGTACATGTGCGACCACGGCGCCTACCCGTCGACGCTCGGCTACCGCGGCTTCCCCAAGTCCCTGTGCACCAGCGTCAACGAGGTCATCTGCCACGGCATCCCGGACTCGACGGTCCTGCGCGACGGCGACATCGTCAACCTGGACGTGACCGCGTACTTCGGCGGGGTGCACGGCGACAACAACGCCACCTACCTGGTCGGGGACGTCGACGAGGAGTCGCGACTGCTGGTGGAGCGGACCCGGGAGTCGCTGGAGCGGGCGATCAAGGCGGTCCGGCCCGGCCGGCAGATCAACATCATCGGGCGGGTCATCGAGTCGTACGCGAAGCGGTTCGGGTACGGGGTGGTGCGGGACTTCACCGGGCACGGGATCAACTCGTCGTTCCACTCCGGGCTGATCATCCCGCACTACGACAGCCCGCACGCGACGACCGTCATCCAGCCCGGGATGACCTTCACGATCGAGCCGATGCTGACGCTCGGCACCCATGACTACGACATGTGGGACGACGGCTGGACCGTGGTGACCAAGGACCGCAGGCGGACCGCCCAGTTCGAGCACACGCTGGCGGTGACGGACACGGGGGTGGAGATCCTCACCCTGCCGTGACGGCCTGAGCCCCGTCCAGACCCGTCCCGCTGTCGGGGCGGGTCTTTTCTTGTACGCTTTTACCGACAAGGCGTCGGCAAAAGCATTGACTTAGGCAAGCCTTACCTTAGAGGATATGCCGCATGGACCGCATGGACTCCTTCTCGACCGTCATCCGCACCGCCTCCCACGAGCAGCATGTGGAGGCCGAGACCTCGACGTTCATGAGCGACCTCCTCGGCGGCAGGCTCGGGGTCGACGCGTACGCCCGGTACACCGAACAGCTCTGGTTCGTGTACGAGGCACTGGAGGCCGGCGCCGAGCGGCTGGCCTCGGACCCGGTGACCGGGCCGTTCATCCAGCCCGAGCTGTTCCGGCTCGCCGCGCTGGAGCGGGACCTCACGCATCTGCGGGGCGCCGGATGGCGGGCGGGGCTGTCGGCCCTGCCGGCGACCGAGGCGTACGCGGCCCGGGTGCGGGAGTGCGCCGAGCGGTGGCCGGCCGGGTACATCGCCCACCACTACACGCGCTACCTGGGCGACCTCAGCGGCGGGCAGATCATCCGCGACAAGGCGGAGCGCACCTGGGGCTTCGAGCGCAAGGGCGACGGCGTCCGCTTCTACGTCTTCGAGGAGATCGGCAACCCGGCGGCCTTCAAGCGGGGCTACCGGGAGCTGCTGGACGGTGTGCGCGCGGACGACCTGGAGAAGCAGCGGATCGTGAGCGAGTGCAAGCGCGCCTTCTCGCTGAACACGGCCGTCTTCCAGGCACTGGGCGAGGAGTTCCGGCTCTCGGCGTGAGCATCGCCGGCACGAGAACGGGCGGGGCCCCTCTTCCCGGTGAGGGAGGGGGCCCCGCCGGTCTGCCGCGTCAGTGTCCGGAGCGGTGGCAGCGCGCACCTTCCCAGAAGATGTCGCTGGAGACCGTGTCGATGAACCCGACGTACGGGCTGCACACGGCGTCGTCCTTGTCGTAGTGGTGCCGGGGGCCCTCGTCGGCGGTGGCGGTCGCGGCGCCGACGGCGGTCAGGGCGATACCCAGGACGGTTGCGGCCAGGACGGATCGGATACGCATGATGTTCCTCTCGCGGAGCTGAGCGATCACGCCCAGTGGTCCCCGCTCGCCTTCCCCCGCACACACGAGTCCACCCGTACGGCCCTCCCGCCCTCGCCCGGAGGGCTCAGCGCTCCAGGAACACCCGTCCGCCGATCTCCACCCAGCCGTACGGCTGCGGGGCCGTCAGGATCTGGGAGCCCGCGCCCTGGGTGATGTTCAGGGCGCGGCCGAGCCGCTCGGTGAGCAGCAGCGCGGCGGCGCCCGTCGCCTCGTCCTCCTCTATGCCGTCGCCGCGGCCCGGGAAGCCGCGGGCCCGTATCCGGCCGGCGGACTCGTCCTCCCAGGCCCAGGCGTATATCCACTCGCCCGGAGACGGCACGGACAGGTCGTCGACCTCGGCCGCGGTGGCGTACTGACGCAAGGTGCGGGGCGGGGCCCACTCCGCGCGCGCCTCTATCCAGGTGAACTCCCCGTCCAGACGGGTGCCCACGACGCCGGCCGGGGTGACGAGCTCGGGCACGTCGAGCAGCCAGGCGACGCCCACGCACGGGTAGCCCGCGAAGGGCAGACGGACGGTGGGCGTGTAGATGTCGATGACCCCGCGCTCGGGGTCGTCGACGAACACCGTCTCGCTGAAGCCGAGTTTCGCCGCGAGGCCCTGTCGGTCCTCGCGGTCCGGCAGCACCGAGCCTTCACGGACCACGCCAAGTTCGTTGCCGTAGCCGCCGTTCGGCGCACAGAAGACACGGAGCACGTCGTAATCAGTCACCGGGGAATTGAAGCACCGGTCGGGCGGAGCGCTATAGCGGGTGAAGGTAAGGCTAACCTAAGCTTTCGGCCATGACCGTCCTGGAGAAGCCCGCCGACACCGGTGGCACCGGTGGCTCCGCCGGCCCTGCCGCTCCCGCTCCCCCGGCCGGCCCGAAGAAACGCGGCGCCGTGCCGCTGTTGACCGCCGGGCTGGTCCTGGCGCTCCTCGTGCTCGTGCCGGTGGCCGGTGCGCTGGGCGCCTATCCCATCCCGGTCGAAGACGTGCTGTCCTCCGTGCAGCACCGGATCGGGCTCGGGGGCGGCGAGTCGGACCGGGTCGCGGAGTCGGTGCTGTGGAACGTGCGGTTCCCGCGCATCGTGCTCGCGCTGCTCGTCGGCGCCTCGCTGGGGTGCGCGGGCGCGCTGATGCAGGGCGTGTTCGGCAACCCGCTCGCCGAGCCCGGCGTCATCGGGATCTCCGCGGGCGCGGCGGTCGGCGCGGTCGCCTCGATCGCGTTCGGCCTGAACTTCCTCGGCAACTGGACGGTGTCGGCGTTCGCGTTCGCCGCCGGGCTCGCCACGGTCCTGCTGGTGTATGTGATGTCGCGGTCCGGCGGCCGTACGGAGGTGGTCACGCTGATCCTCACCGGGATCGCCGTGAACGCGTTCGCGGGCGCGCTGATCGGGCTGTGTCTGTTCTTCGCCGATGCGGCGGCGATCCAGCAGATCACCTTCTGGCAGCTCGGTTCGCTGTCCCAGGCGACCTGGCCGAAGGTGCTTGCCGTGCTGCCCTGTGCGGCGATCGGGCTGGCGCTGGCGCCGCTGTACTCGCGCCGGCTCGACCTGCTGGCGCTCGGCGAGCGGCCGGCCCGGCATCTGGGGGTGGAGGTGGAACGGCTGCGGATCGTGCTGATCCTGGTGGTGGCGCTGCTCACGGCGGCGGCGGTGAGCGTCTCCGGGATCATCAGCTTCGTCGGCCTGGTCGTTCCTCATCTGCTGCGGATGGCCGCCGGGCCGGGGCATCGGTTCCTGGTGCCGGGGAGTGCGCTGCTGGGGGCGCTGGTGTTGTTGGCCGCGGATCTCGCGGCGCGAACGGTCGCCGTTCCGGCGGAGTTGCCGCTGGGCGTTCTCACCGCCCTGCTGGGCAGCCCCTTCTTCTTCTGGCTGCTGCGTCGGACGCGGCGGCGGCAGGGGGGATGGGCGTGAGGTTCGTTGCCGACCGCGGGTGCGCACCCCTGAACACCAGGCCCCTACCTCACCCCCTATTCAGGAGAACCGTATGAGACTGCTCCGCACCCGCCCGGCCCCTCTGGCGCCTGTCGCCCCCGGCGACCTTCTCGCCGAGGCCGACGGGCTGCACGTACGCCTCGGCGGCCGGGATGTCCTGCGGGGCGTCGACGTCGGCGTCCGGGCCGGTGAGGTGCTTGCGCTCGTCGGGCCCAACGGGGCCGGGAAATCGACGTTGCTCGGGGCGCTCGCTGCCGATCTGCCCGCCTCCGAGGGGGTCGTACGGATCCAGGGGCGGGCCGCCGGTGAGTGGAGTGCGCCGGAATTGGCCCTGCGGCGGGCCGTGCTGCCGCAGGCGGCGGTGCTGTCGTTCCCGTTCGTCGTGGAGGAGGTCGTGCGGATGGGTCGGGCGCCGCATGCCTCCTCGCCCGCCGAGGACGACCTCGTGGTGCGGGAGGCGATGGCCGTGACCGAGGTGAGCGCGTTCGCCGGGCGGCCGTTCTCCGCGTTGAGCGGCGGCGAGCGGGCCCGTGTCGCACTGGCGCGGGTGCTCGCGCAGCGCACCCCGCTGCTGCTGCTGGACGAGCCGACCGCCGCCCTGGACCTGAAGCATCAGGAGCTGGTGCTGCGGTTGTGCCGGGAGCGGGCGGGCGCGGGGGACGCCGTGGTCGTCGTGCTGCACGATCTGGGGCTTGCGGCCGCCTACGCGCACCGGGTCGCGATTCTGTGCGCCGGGCGGGTCGCCGCGGACGGTCCGCCGGGCGAGGTGTTCACCGAGGGGCTGCTGTCCGAGGTCTACGACCAGCCCGTCGAGGTGCTTGCGCACCCCCGCACCGGAGCCGTTCTCGTGACCCCGAAGCGGAATCTTTGAATCTCCTTTGACTCTTCCTTGGGGTCCGTTTTGAGTCACCGTGATCGGCTCGTGCCCTTAGGGCATTTATGAGAGCTGAATCACGGCACGGGCCTGTATTACACAGGTAAGCCTTGGATAAGTTAGGCGAGCCTCACCAATCCGTGTGAGCCCTGTCACGTGATTTTTCAGCCACCGCTGGGAGCCTGAATGCGAGCCGTCAGACTGTCCGTCGTCACCGCCGTTACCGCTGTGACCGCACTGACCGCCGTCACTGGCTGCACCTCGAAGAGCGACTCGAAAGACGGCGACCGGGTCATCAGCGTGACCGCCACGGACGCCAAGTGCGAGACCTCCAAGAAGGAGATCTCCGCCGGGCACGTCGAACTCGCCATCGAGAACAAGGGCTCCAAGGTCACCGAGGTCTACATCCTCTTCCCGGACGACCGGGTCGTCAGCGAGCGCGAGAACATCGGCCCCGGCACCAAGCAGCGGGTCACCGCCGAGGTGAAGGCCGGCGACTACGAGATCGCCTGCAAGCCGGGCATGAAGGGCGACGGCATCCGCCAGGACCTCAAGGTCACCGGCGGCTCCGTCGCCAAGCGCGACCCCCGCCTGGACAAGGCCGTGGCCGCCTACCGCAAGTACGCGCAGGAGCAGGCCGACGAGACGCTGCCCAGGGTCGCGACCTTCGTGGCCGCGATCAAGGCCGGGAACATAGAGGCCGCGAAGGCGGCCTACGCCCCCTCCCGCATCGGCTGGGAGCGCACCGAGCCGGTGGCGGAGTCGTTCGGCGACATCGACCCGCTGGTCGACACCCGCGCCGACGGCCTGGAGGCCGGCCAGAAGTGGACCGGCTGGCACCGGCTGGAGAAGTCCCTCTGGCAGGACAAGAAGATCACCGCCGAGGACAAGACCCTCGCCGACCAGCTCACCACCGACCTGACCGACTGGCAGAAGCGGGTCGGCAAGGCCGAGATCACCCCCACCTCCATGGCCAACGGCGCCAAGGAACTCCTCGACGAGGTCGCCACCGGCAAGATCACCGGTGAGGAGGACCGCTACTCGCACACCGACCTCGTCGACTTCAAGGCCAACGTCGAGGGCGCGCAGGAGTCGTACGAGCTGCTCAAGCCGGTCGCGAAGGAGAACGACGCGGCTCTGGTCACCGAACTGGACAAGCAGTTCGCCGCGCTGAACGCGCTGCTGGACACCTACCGTCCGAACACGTCGTCGTACGAGTTCACCTCCTACGACAAGGTGAGCGCCGCCGACCGCAAGAAGCTGTCGGACGCGGTCAACGCGCTCGCCGAGCCGCTGTCCAAGCTCGCCGCCGCCGTCGCGAAGTAAGGGGACGACCATGACGGACACTCCCTCCCGGCGCTCGCTGATCGGCTGGGGCGGGGCCGGGCTCGCGCTCGGCGCCGCCGCGGCCGGCGGGGCGGTCGCCATGACCCGTTCCGGCGACGACGTCGACCCGACGGCCGCCGACACCGGCGCCGCAGTCGAGTTCCACGGCGCCTACCAGGCGGGCATCGCCACGCCCGTGCAGGACCGGCTGCATTTCGCCGCGTTCGACGTGCAGACCGACGACCGCACCGAGTTCGTCCAGCTGTTGAAGGACTGGACCGAGGCGGCACGGCGGATGACGGCCGGCAAGACGGTCGGGGACGGCGCGTACGGCGGTCTCGCCGAGGCGCCGCCGGACGACACCGGCGAGGCCCTGGGGCTGAAGCCCTCGCGACTGACGCTCACGGTCGGCTTCGGGCCGTCGCTGTTCACCAGGTTCGGGCTCGCGGCTCAGCGGCCCACGGCCCTGATCGACCTGCCCCAGTTCGCCGGAGACGCCCTCGACGCGGCCCGCTCGGGCGGCGACCTGTGCGTCCAGGCCTGCGCGGACGACCCCCAGGTCGCCGTGCACGCGATCCGCAACCTGGCCAGGATCGGCATGGGCAAGGTCGTCGTGCGCTGGTCGCAGCTCGGCTTCGGCAAGACCTCGTCCACGACGCCCGAGGCGCAGACCCCGCGCAACCTGATGGGCTTCAAGGACGGCACCCGCAACATCGCGGGCACCGAGACCGACCGGCTGAAGAAGTTCGTGTGGGTCGGCGAGAAGGACGGGCCGCAGTGGATGACCGGCGGGTCCTACCTGGTCGCCCGGCGCATCCGCATGCACATCGAGACCTGGGACCGCACCTCGCTGCAGGAGCAGGAGGACATCTTCGGCCGGGACAAGGGCGAGGGCGCTCCCGTGGGCAAGGCCAAGGAGCGCGACGAGCCGTTCCTGAAGGCGATGAAGCCCGACGCGCACGTACGGCTCGCCCACCCGGACTCCAACCACGGGGCGACGCTCCTGCGCCGCGGCTACTCCTTCACCGACGGCACCGACGGCCTGGGCCGGCTGGAGGCGGGGCTGTTCTTCCTCGCCTACCAGCGTGATGTGCGCGAGGGGTTCGTCCGCGTCCAGCGCAATCTCGCCACCGACGCGCTCAACGAGTACATCCAGCACGTGGGTTCGGCCGTCTTCGCCGTCCCGCCGGGCGTCCGCGACAAGGACGACTGGTGGGGCCGGACGCTGTTCGCCAAGGAGGCGTAGCCCGTGTTCTCCAACTACCTGATCGGACTGCGGGAGGGCCTGGAGGCCTCGCTCGTCGTCTGCATCCTCATCGCCTATCTGGTGAAGACCGACCGCCGGGACGCGCTGAAGCCGGTGTGGACCGGTATCGCCGTCGCGGTGCTGCTCGCGCTGGGCTTCGGCTGCGTCCTCGAATTCGGCTCCCAGGAGCTGACGTTCGAGGCGCAGGAGGCGCTCGGCGGCTCGCTGTCGATCCTCGCGGTCGGGCTCGTGACCTGGATGGTCTTCTGGATGCGGCGCACGGCCCGGCACCTGAAGACCGAACTGCACGGCAAGTTGGACGCGGCCCTGGCGATGGGCACCGGCGCGCTGGTCGCCACCGCGTTCCTCGCCGTCGGCCGGGAGGGCCTGGAGACGGCCCTGTTCGTGTGGGCGTCGGTGCACGCGGCCGGCGACGGCAGCCCGCGCCCGCTGATCGGCGTGGCGCTGGGCCTGGCCACGGCGGTCCTGCTGGGCTGGCTGTTCTACCGGGGCGCGCTGCGGATCAACCTGGCCAAGTTCTTCACCTGGACCGGCGGCATGCTCGTCGTCGTGGCCGCGGGCGTGCTGGCGTACGGCGTCCACGACCTCCAGGAGGCCGACTGGGTGCCGGGGTTGACGGACAAGGCGTTCGACATCAGCGACACGATCCCGCCGGACAGCTGGTACGGCACGCTGCTGAAGGGCGTGTTCAACTTCCAGCCGGATCCGACGGTCGTCCAGGTCACGGTGTGGCTGCTGTACCTGGTCCCGACGCTCGCGCTGTTCCTCGCCCCGGTAGGGTTCGCCTCCGGGAAGGGGAGGGTGAAGTCACCTGATGACCAGGGAACGCAGCCTGACGACCGGGGTTCCGCAGCGTCGAAGGCTCCGCAGGCGTGACCGGTACGCACTCATAGCGGCCTCGCTCACCGCCGTCTCGCTCACCGCGAGCGGCTGTGTGGTGGTCCACGGGGAGCTCGAGGTGCTCCCGGGGGCCACCCAGGGAGAGGCCGTGAAGGCGGTCGAACAGTTCACGGCCGCATACAACAAGGCGGACGCGGCGTTCGACGCCTCCCTCGACGCCGAGTACACCGCCGGCGCCCTAGGGATCATCGACGGGGCGCGGCTGAAGGCGGGGCGGGTCAACAACCCGGGCGGCAACCCGGAGCACACGCCGCTGGTGCTGTCGGACGTGAAGTACACGATCCCCGAGAAGGCGGGCTGGCCGCGCTGGTTCGTCGCCGACGCGAAGGGCAACAAGGGCGGCGACTCGCGCTGGCTGCTGGTCTTCACCCGGAGCGAGCTGTCGCAGCCGTGGCAGGCGACGTATCTGACGTTCGTCGCGGCGGGCTCGATGCCGGAGTTCAAGAAGGACAAGGACGGCCTCGCCGAGGCCGTGCCGGCGGACACCGCCGAACTGGCGCTGGCGCCCGAGGACCTGAGCAAGGACTACACGGCGTATCTGCGGAGCGGCCAGGGCGCGTTCGCGAACGGCGCGTACACCGACGAGATGCGCGCCGCGCGGGAGAAGAACGCCACCAAGCCGGGGCTCGTCACGCAGTACATCGACGAGGAGTTGACGGACGGCGAGTATGCGCCGCTGGCGTTGCGCACGGTCGACGGGGGTGCGGTGGTGTTCTTCACCACCCACCACTACATGAAGCAGACGGCCGCGCCGGGGGCGGCGGTGCCTACGCCGAACAAGAACGTGCAGGCGTTGACCACCGGTGAGACGAAGCAGTCGCTGACCATGGAGTTCGTCGCGAACGAGGTCGCCCTCGCACCGGCGAAGGGGTCGGGGGACGGCAAGGTGTCGATGCTGAGCCGGCTGGAGGGGCTGACCGGGGCGAAGGGCGAGTAGGTCGCGTTTCGTCTGCGGGTGCGTGGGGGCTGGTCGCGCGGTTCCCCGCGCCCCTGAGCGCTAGAAGCGCTGCCATCCCGAGGTTGCGTGGTCCTGTTGGGCTCCGTGCCGGGCGCAGGCGTCCGTCAGGGTCTCCAGGAGGGTCAGGGGGTCCGGGAGAGCGTGCTCGGGGCCCCGCAGCCAGCGGACCGACCGGCCGTCGTCTCCCGGGAGGCGGGCCGGGGGGATCAGGACGTAGGAGCCTCGGCAGTGCCAGCGCAGGCCGGGGTGTTCGTCCATGGTCTCGGGGTGGCAGTCCAGCTCACAGGGCCACCACTCGTCCTCGTCCTCGGGGGTGCCACGGGTGAGGGTGAAGAAGAGCAGGCGGCCGTCGTCGCTCTCGGCCACCGGGCCGACCTCGATACCGGCGTCGACCAGCCGCTCGAGAGCCGACCGGCCCGCTTCCAGGGGCACGTCGAGGACGTCGTGCGTCATGCCGGTGGCGGTGATGAAGTTGGCCTGCGGCTGGTGCCGGGCCCAGCGTTCGATCTGGGCGCGGTCGGTGGTGGACTGCGTCTGCCAGGCGAAGGACACCGGGTGCCGGGCGGGGGTCGGACAGCCGACCCGGTCGCAGGAGCAGCGGTAGCCGGGGGCCGGGTGGGCGGCGGGTGAGAGCGGCAGTCCCGCTCCCGCGGCGGCCAGCAGCAGGGCCTCACGGCCGCTGTCGTCGGCGGCCTCCGTCGGGCCGCTCGCGCGCAGCCAGTCCGAGAGTTTGCCCCACAGGCCGGTCCGGCCGCCGAACTCCGCGCTCATCTGTCCCCTCGCCTCGCTGTGGTGCGGACAGCATGCCTCATCGTCCCACCATCCTGCGCATCGGGGGGCCGTAGCCGTGAATCGGGGCAGGTGGGACGGGTGGGGCCAGAGGGGTTCATGTGGCCCTGCGGTCGACGAAGGTCGGCACGGGTCAGCGTGGGGCCAGGCCGTGCAGGGCGTAGTCGACCAGGGTGTCCGTGTACTCGTAGGTGATCGGGCCCGTGTACTGGAGCCAGCGCTGGGCGAGCGGGGAGATGAAGAACTCGAGGGCGATGCGCGGGTCGAGGTCGGCGCGGACCTGGCCGGCCTCCTGGGCGGCGCGCAGCCGGTCCACGTACAGCTGGATGGACGGTTCCATGAGCTTGGCCGTGAACTCGCGGCCGACCTGTTCGTTGACGACGCCCTCGGCGGCCAGGGCGCGGGAGGGCGCCTCGAATCTGGGGTCCGTCAGCTGGTCGACGGTGGCGCGCAGCACGGCCTTGATGTCGGCGGCGAGGTCGCCGGTGTCGGGGATGACGTACGGCTCCTCGTCCGAGGCGCCGGCGTCCCGCGCCGCCTGTTCGCTGAGGTCGAGGAAGGCCTCCAGGAGGACGTCGGCCTTCGATCCCCACCACCGGTAGATGGTCTGCTTGCCCACTCCGGCGCGGGCGGCGATGCCCTCGATGGTGGTCTTCGGGTAGCCGGCCTCCGCGACGAGGGCGAGGGCCGCGGCGTAGATGGCGCGCCGCGACCGCTCGCTGCGTCGGGTGGTGTCGGGGGCCGGCTTTCCGGACTGGGTGACCATGGGTCGACGGTACCAACGGCGCCGAGGGGTGAGACGGGACGTCTCGCCGGTGAGGGGGCGAGGGAGCGGTTACGCGTCCTCGCCCGGGTAGCGGACCCCGATCTGCTCCCGGACGGCGTCCAGCGTCCGCATGACCGCGAGGCTGCCGTCGAGGGGGATCATCGGGGACTCCGTCTCGCCGGCCCGCAGCGCGCGCATGACCTCGCGGGCCTCGTGGCGGAAGGTCGTGCGGGGTCCGTCGGCCGGGTCGGCGGTGAACTCCTCGGGGTCGCGGCCGGCGCGGTGCAGGACGAAGCGGTCGGGGTGGAAGAAGCCGGACGGGATGTCGATGCGGCCGCGCGAGCCGGTGACGGAGGCGGTGGTGCCCGTGCCGCCCGTGAGGGAGCAGTGCAGGGCGGCGAGCGCGCCGGAGTCCCAGGACAGGGCCAGCGCGGTCTGGAGGTCGACGCCCTCGGCGGACAGGACAGCCTGGGCGGCGATGCCGGACGGTTCGCCGAGCAGGAGCTGGGCGAAGGAGACCGGGTAGACGCCGAGGTCGAGGAGGGCGCCGCCGCCCTGGGCGGGGTCGCGCAGCCGGTGCGAGGGCGGGAAGGGGCCTTCGAGGCCGAAGTCGGCCTGCACGGTGCGGACCTCGCCGATCGCGCCGTCGTCGACGAGGGCCTTGAGGCGGCGGACGACCGGGCTGCAGTACATCCACATGGCCTCCATCAGGAAGCGGCCGTTGTCGCGGGCCAGCGCGACGAGTTCCTCGGCCTCGCGCACGTTCAGCGTGAACGCCTTCTCGCACAGGACGTTGCGCCCGGCCTCCAGGCAGAGGCCCGCGGCCTCGCGGTGGGCGGCGTGCGGGGTGGCCACGTAGACGACGTCGATGTCCTCGTCGGCCGCGAGGGCGGCCCAGTCGCCGTAGGCCCGGGATATGCCGAAGCGTTCGGCGAACGCCTTCGCGGAGGCGTCGGTGCGCGAGGCGACCGCGACGACCTCCGCGTCGGGCAGGTCGATCAGGTCGGCCGTGAACGCTCCGGCGATCCCGCCGGTCGCCAGGATCCCCCATCGCACCGTGTCCGTCGTCATACCCCGCTCCGCCCTCGCATACGTCCCAGCAGTGTGTTCGAGCTGAGAGCATAGGTGGCGGATGGGTCGGAGAGGGAGGGGCGGCATGTTGCCGAAGGGTGGGGCCGAACCCGAACCCAGGGTGTCGTCGGAGTCGGCCGTGGCCGCGCCGTCGCGCGACCGGCGTCGGGCCGGGCTCCTCGTCACGCTCGTCCTCGGCGGGCTGACCGCCACTCCCCCGCTGTCGATGGACATGTATCTGCCGGCGCTGCCGGACGTCACCCGCTCCCTGCACGCGCCCGCCGCGACCGTGCAGCTCACGCTGACCGCCTGTCTGGCCGGGATGGCGCTGGGGCAGATGGTGGTCGGCCCGATGAGCGACCGGTGGGGGCGGCGGCGACCGCTGCTCGCCGGACTCGCCGTGTACGTGGTGGCGACCGCGCTGTGCGCGCTGGCGCCGACGATCGAGCTGCTGGTCGCGTTCCGGCTGCTGCAGGGGCTCGCGGGCGCGGGCGCCATCGTGATCGCCCGGGCGATCGTGCGCGATCTGTACGACGGCGTGGCGATGGCCCGGTTCTTCTCCACTCTGATGCTGATCTCCGGGGTCGCCCCGATCGTGGCGCCGCTGATCGGCGCGCAGATCCTGCGGGCCACGGACTGGCGGGGCGTCTTCGTCCTCCTCACCGTGGTGGGGCTGCTGCTGGCCGGGGTCGTGTGGACCAGGCTCCCGGAGACGTTGCCCGTCGCGCGGCGGCACAAGGGCGGGGTCGGCGAGGCCCTGCGCTCGATGCGCAGGCTCCTGGCCGATCTGCGCTTCACCGGTTACATGCTGACGGGCGGCTTCACCTTCGCCGCGCTGTTCGCGTACATCTCCGCCTCGCCGTTCGTGGTCCAGGAGATCTACGGCGCCTCCCCGCAGACGTTCGGCCTGCTGTTCGGGGTGAACTCGATCGGGCTGGTGGTGGTCGGCCAGATCAACGGCAAGGTGCTTGTGGGGCGGGTCCGGCTGGACAAGGTGCTGGCCGTCGGGCTGACGGTGGTCGTGCTGGCCGCGACGGCCCTGCTGCTGATGACGACGGGCGTGTTCGGCGAGGTCGGGCTGGCCCCGGTGGCCGTCGCGCTGTTCGTGCTGATGTCCGCGATGGGCGTCACCATGCCGAACGCCCAGACCCTCGCCCTGATGCGGGTGCGGCACTCGGCCGGCTCCGCCTCCGCGCTCCTCGGCACGTCCTCGTTCCTCATCGGCGCGATCGCCTCGCCGCTCGTCGGGATCGCCGGCGAGCACACCGCCGTCCCGATGGCCGTCGTCCAGTTGACCGCCGTACTGGTGGCTATGGCCTGCTTCGTGGTTATGTGCCGTCCCTGGACGAATTCGGGGCCGGAGGGAGCAGAGAGCTGAGCGCACCGAGACTGCGCGTCGACACACCGGAGCGGGCCGGGCTCGACCCCGAGGAGACGCGGCTCCTCGTACGTGACGTCGTGGACCTCACCGCCGGCGACCGGCCCTGGGCGCCGGGCGCCGTCGTGGTGGCCGGGCGCGGTGCGGTGATCGCCGTGCGGGAGGCGGTGGGCTGGGCGGTGCGGTACTCGGCGTACGACCCGGCGGCCGACGCGGGCGTGGAGCTGCCGCCGGCGCAGCGGGTCCCGATGACCGTCGACACGCCGTTCGACCTGGCGTCCCTCACCAAGCTGTTCACGTCGGTCGCGGCGGTGCAGCAGATCGAGCGCGGCACCCTCGGCATCGATGCGCGGGTCGGCGCCTATCTGCCCGACTTCCGGGCGGCCGCCGCCCACGACATCACGGTCCGCCAGCTCCTCACCCACACCTCCGGGCTCCGTCCCGAGCTGCCGCTGTACGACTGCGCGGACGACGCGGAGCGGATGCGGCTGCTGCGCGCGGAGACGCCGGTCGGCGAGGCGGGCACGTATGTGTACTCCGATCTGAACATGCTGCTGCTCCAGCAGCTGCTGGAGCGGCTGACCGCGCGCACGCTCGACGTCCTCGTGCACGAGGGGATCACCCGGCCGCTGGGGATGACCTCGACCGACTTCGGGCCCTGCCCGGGCGCGGCGGCCACCGAGCACCAGCGGCGGCCGTGGGCCAAGACGGACCGGGGGATGCTGCGGGGCGTGGTGCACGACGAGAACGCCTGGGCGCTGGGCGGGGTGGCCGGTCACGCGGGCCTGTTCTCGACCGGCCCGGACCTGGCCGTGTTCTGCCGGACCCTGCTGGCGGGCGGCTCGTACGGTCCCGCCCGCATCCTCGGCCCCGACTTCGTGGAGCTGCTGCTGACCCCGCCGGGGCTGGGCTTCGCGGTGGACCAGCCGTGGTTCATGGGCGAGCTGGCGGGCGAGGGCGCGGCGGGGCACACGGGCTTCACGGGGACCTCGCTGGTGCTGGACCCGGCGACGGACACGTTCGTGGTCCTGCTGGCGAACACGGTCCATCCGGTGCGCAGGCCGCCGGACAGCTCGCCCCGGGCGCTGGCGGGTACGCGGATGGCGATGGCGGTGCGGTGAGGGCAGTGGCCGCGACCTGAGAAAATCGGTGGGTGAACGTCTCCGTATCCGTTTCCGAGGTTCTCCGTGGCGCTCTGACGGAGCTGCTCGACGGGCTGCCGCCCAAGCAGGCCGCGCAGGCCGTCGAGCGGCTCATCGCCAGTTACCGGGGCGCCACCCCGACCGACGCGCCGATCCTGCGCGACCGCGCGGACGTGGCCGCCTATGCCGCGTACCGGATGCCGGCGACGTTCGAGGCGGTGCGTTCCGCGCTGGAGGCGTTCGCGGACACTGCGCCCGAGTGGACGCCGGGCGGGCAGGTGGACGTCGGCGGCGGCACGGGCGCGGCGACCTGGGCGGTGAACGCCGTCTGGGGCGGGGCGCGTCCGGTGACCGTCCTCGACTGGGCGGAGCCCGCCCTCGCGCTCGGCCGTGAGGTCGCCGCGGCGAACCCGGAGCTTCGCGACGCGCGCTGGCAGCGTGCCCGGATCGGCTCGTCGCTCGCGTTGGAGGCCACCGACCTGGTGACCGTCTCCTATGTCCTCAACGAGCTGTCCGCCGTCGACCGGGCCGCCCTGGTGGACGCCGCCGCGTCGGCCGCGCAGGCCGTGGTGATCGTCGAGCCGGGCACTCCGGACGGCTACGCGCGGGTGATCGAGGCCCGGGACCGGCTGATCGCCGCCGGTTTCCGCATCGCCGCGCCCTGTCCGCACAGCGCGGGCTGTCCGATCGTGCCCGGCTCGGACTGGTGCCACTTCTCGGCGCGGGTCAGCCGCTCCTCGCTGCACCGGCAGGTCAAGGGCGGTTCGCTGCCCTACGAGGACGAGAAGTTCAGCTATGTCGCCGCCGCCCGCTTCCCGGTCTCCCCGACCCCCTCCCGGGTGGTCCGACGACCGCAGATCCGCAAGGGCCAGGTGCTGCTCGACCTGTGCGAGACCGAGCAGCGGCTGAGCCGGACGACGGTGACGAAGAAGCACGGGGACCTGTACAAGGCGGCCAGGGACGCCGACTGGGGCGACGCCTGGCCGCCGGCCGGCCGATGAGTCCGGACTCGGCCTTCGGAGGTGGCGCCGAACCCCATGCATGCGACCACTCGCAAGGCATTCCGTGACCCCGACAACCGGCTTTCCACGCCGCTGCAGGCTTCTCACCCTCCCGCGGGCCGGGGTCCGGTCGTTTTTCGTGGGGTCGCCCGGCTGCTAGGCCGGCTCGAGGCCCTGGTTGCCGATCTCGGTGACGAAGGACGCGGCCGTGGTGAGGGGGGCTCCCTGGGTGGTGACGTAGGGGACGGTCTTGAAGTCGGCGCGGGCGGCTTCGCGGCCGAGGGCGACCGTCGCGTAGCCGCGCAGGCCGTTGTAGAACTTCAGGTGCGGGTTGGCGGCCATGAAGGTGGCCCAGTTGGCGGGCTTCGCCGAGCCGTTGCCGCCGCTGGAGATCGACGAGGTGACGATCTCGGTGCCTAGCGTCTTCGACGTCTGGTCGGCGAAGTCCCGCTTGATGTCGAAGCCGTAGTGCACATGGACGTCCCCGGTGAGGACCATCAGGTTCTCCACGCCTGCCGCCTCCGCACCCGCCAGGATCCGTGTCCGGGAGGCCGGGTAGCCGTCCCAGGAGTCCATGGAGACCGGGGAGGGCACGGCGGTGGAGTTGTACCGCTGGGCGAAGGTGACCTGCTGCGGGACCACGTTCCACAGGGCGCGCGAGCGGCGCCAGCCGTCGATCAGCCACCGCTCCTGGGCGGCGCCGGTGAGGGTGCGGGCCGGGTCCTGGGACTCGGGTCCGGGCAGCTGCCAGCCGTCGCCGTAGGCCTGGTCGGAGCGGTACTGGCGGGTGTCGAGGACGTCGAACTGCGCGAGCCGGCCCCAGTTCAGGCGCCGGTAGAGCCGCAGGTCGGGGCCGTCGGGGAGCTGGGGGCGGCGCAGCGGCTGGTTCTCCCAGTAGGCGCGGTAGGCGGCGGCCCGGCGGACGAGGAACTCCTCGGCCGGGGCGTCGTTCTCCGACACCGCGCCCGCGTAGTTGTTCTCCGTCTCGTGGTCGTCCCAGGTGACGACGAAGGGGTGGGCGGCGTGCGCGGCCAGCAGGTCGGGGTCGGACTTGTAGAGGGCGTACTTGAGGCGGTAGTCGTCGAGGGTCGTCATCTCGTGGTTGTAGACGGCCGGCACGGTCCCGGCCGGGTAGGCGCGGGCGCCGCCGACGCCGCTGACGGCGTACTCGTAGAGGTAGTCGCCGAGGTGCAGGACGAGGTCGACGTCGTCCTCGGCGAGATGCCGGTAAGCGGTGTAGTAACCCTGGTCGTAGCGCTGGCAGGAGACCAGGCCGAAGGTGAGGGCGGACGTCTTCGCGCCGGGGCCGGGGGCGGTGCGGGTGCGGCCGGTGCGGCTGATCCAGGCGCCGGCCCTGAAGCGGTAGTAGTACACGCGGTTCTCGTCGAGGCCGTCGACCTGGACGTGCACGCTGTGGCCGAACTCGGGGTGCGCGAGCGCGGTGCCGCGCCTGACGGGCCGGCGGAAGGTCTCGTCGCGGGCCAGTTCCCAGTGCACGGTGACGCGTTCGGCGGGCAGTCCGCCGTCGGCCTGGTAGGGGGCGGGCGCGAGGCGCGTCCAGAGGAGGACGGAGCCGGGCAGGGGGTCGCCGGAGGCGACGCCGAGGGTGAAGGGGTCGTCGGTGAGCCGGGCCGGGTCGAGTTCGGCGGCGGCCGCGGCGCCGGCGGCGGGCAGGTTCACCGTGAAGGCGAGCGCGGCGGCCGCGGCGGAGGTGGTGAGGAAGCGGCGGCGGCCTAGGTGGCGGGCGGTGGCGCGGAGTTCGGGCGTCATTCCGGTCCTCCCCTGAGAAATGGGTGCACCAGGCATTCGAGTCGTCCGGAACGTCCTGGGAGCATCCCCAGGTTGGCGCGTACACAACAGTCCGATGACGGACCGGCGGCTTCCGTATGCTCCGTATGCTGCGGAGCCATGAATGCCAAGCAGAGTGCTGAACGGACGAGGATCGCGGTCGTCACGGGCGCCGGGTCCGGCATCGGGCGGGCGGTGGCGGTCGAACTGCTGCGCGCGGGCTGGTCGGTGGCGCTGGCCGGGCGGCGCGCCGAGACCCTGGAGGGGACGGCCGCGCTGGCGCCCGACGCCCCGAGTCTCGCCGTGCGGACGGACGTCTCACGCCCGGCGGAGGTGACGGCCCTCTTCGAGGCCGTGCGCGAGCGGTTCGGGCGACTGGACCTGCTGTTCAACAACGCGGGCACGTTCGGGCCGGGCGGCGTGCCGTTCGAGGAACTCCCCTACGACGCCTGGCGGCACGTGGTGGACACCAACCTCAACGGGGCGTTCCTGTGCGCGCAGGGGGCCTACCGGCAGATGAAGGAGCAGGATCCGCGCGGCGGACGCATCATCAACAACGGCTCCATCTCCGCGCACACGCCCCGGCCGCTCTCGGCGCCCTACACGGCGACCAAGCACGCCCTCACCGGACTGACGAAGTCCCTCTCGCTGGACGGGCGGGCGTACGACATCGCCGTCGGGCAGATCGACATCGGCAACGCGGCGACCGACATGACGGCGCGGATGCAGACCGGCGCGCTGCAGGCCAGCGGCGAGATCGCGCCGGAGCCGGTGATGGACGTCGCCGATGTGGCGCGCACGGTGCGGCACATGGCGGAGCTGCCGCTGGAGGCGAACATCCAGTTCGCGACGGTGCTGGCGACGGCGATGCCGTACGTGGGGCGCGGCTGACGCCGGCGGGTTCACAACCTGCACAAGCGGAGTTTCGCCGTCCGCACCATTGCCGCCGGTAGCGGACTTATGCTCAACTCTTCTACACGAGAACTTCACACTTGAGGCACGACAGTTCCGCAAGGAACGGCCACAGGCCACACCGAGGGGGGAGGGGCAGCCGTCCCGCGACACGGGTGGGGGTGGACCTCGCAAGGGACCGCGAGGAAAGCACCGGCGTCGCGGGACGGCTGCCGCACCATCAGTCCCGAGCACTCTCCGGGGCCGGCGCCTCAGACACTTCAGGTGCCTCAGGCACTTCAGGCACGTTAGGTATTTCAGGTGCGTCAGGCACTTCAGGTGCGTCAGGTGCGTCAGACACTTCAGGTGCTTCACGAGTGCGACGCCTGCGTAGCGCGAACGCGCCGCCCGCGACCAGTGCGACCACCCCCGCGGCTCCGCCGAGCACCCCCCAGCCGCCCCCGCCGTCGCTCGCCGCCGCACCCTGCGCTCCGGCCGGCGGGGCCTCCCCCGAGGGCGTCGCCTTCGTCCCGCCCTCGCTCAGCGCCTCGACCAGCGTGCCCACCGGTCGCGCCGAACTCCCTTGTGCGAAGCCCCAGTCGAGCAGCGCGGCCGTCTCCTCGTAGACGGCGTTGTGGCCGCTCTTCGGATGCAGCACCACCACGACGAGGGTGCGGCCGGCGCGGGTCGCGGCACCCGTGAAGGTGTTGCCCGCGTTGCTGGTGTAGCCGTTCTTCACACCGATCATGCCCGGGTACGGCGTCACCCCGTAGGTGCCGGACAGCAGCCGGTCGGTGTTCTCGATCGCGAAGGTCTTTGTGCCCCCGGCCGGAAAGCGGGCGGTCTTCGTGCCGCAGTAGGCGCGGAAGTCGGCGTTCTTCAGACCGTGCCGGGCGAACAGGGCGAGGTCGTAGGCGGAGGACGACTGGCCCTCGTGGTCGTAGCCGTCGGGGCTGACGACACGCGTGTCCAACGCCTGGAGGTCGACCGCCCTGGCCTGCATCTGGGCGACCGTCTTCGCCACCCCGCCGTTCATCCGGGCGAGCACCTGCACGGCGTCGTTGCCCGAGCGCAGGAACACGCCCTGCCACAACTGCTCGACGGTGTAGGTGACGCCCGCCTTGACGCCGACGAGAGAGGAGCCGGACGGGATGCCGGCCAGGTCGGCATCGGTCACGGTGTAGCGCTCGGTGCGCTCGAAGCTGCCCAACAGGGTGTCCGCGAACAGCATCTTCAGCGTGGAGGCGGGCGCGACGCGCAGATGCGCACGGTAGGAGGCGAGCACCTCCCCGCTGTCCTGATCGGCGAGCAGCCAGGCCCGGGCGGTGAGCTTCTTCGGCAGCGCGGCGCCCCCGTTCACCTGGACGCCGTCGGCGACGAGCCGCGCGCCGCCGACCGCCACGTCGGACGCGGCGGCGACCGGGGCCGCGGCGAGGGAGGCGGCGGTCACGGGTGCGGTGGCCGCGAGGGCCAGCAGGGAGCGCCGGGTGGGGCGCGCGGCGGGGCGCGAGAATGCGTGCACTGCGGGACCGTACAAGGGAGTTCAGCGAAAGGGGAAATCGCTGCCGAAATTGCTGCCGAACCAGCTACTCAACCCCCGCCACCTGGGAAAACCCCCTCCACAGCCTAGGAATCAGCTGTCTCAGGGAATTTTGATCCGGCGCTCCGCATTCTCAGTCCTTACACATCCTTTACTCAGGGCGACTCAAAGGTTCCTCCCTAGTTTGTGGCAGCGCCCACAGCGGGCGCCAAGAACCTTCGAGGAACGGGATGTTTGGCATCTATCTCAAGCGCGAACTGGGCCGGCGCAAGAAGGCGGCCCTGGTCATCGCACTGGGTCTGGCGCTCGGAATCGCTCTGGTCATCACCGTGAACTCGGTGTCGGCCGGCATGACACAGGCACAGGACAAGGTTCTGCAGTCGCTGTACGGCCTCGGCACCGACATGACCGTCACCAAGGCCCGCACAGCGCCCACGGACAACGCCTCCGCGGGCGGCGGCGGCAGATTCGAGTTCGACGCGAAGGGCGAGGACGACGAGGACGCGGAGCAGAGCTCCGACCGGGTGATGACGCAGGGAGGTCAGGCCCTGGCGTCCACGCTGGTGACGAAGGTCGCCGGTCAGAAGGGCGTGTCGGCCGCGGTCGGCGCCCTCACCCTGAACGTCACCAAGGTCGACGGCTCCTTCACCCAGGGCAAGGCGGAGAGCTCCACCGGCAGCAGCGGCAACAGCGGTCAGGGCGGCGGCCCGGGCGGCGGCGGCAACAGCGGCTCCACCGCGGCGCCCCAGGTGCAGGGCGGCGGCGCCTCGTTCGACGTCAACTCGTACTCGGTGGCCGGCGTCGACGTCACCAACCAGGACCTCGGCCCGCTCGCGACCTCGAAGATCACCTCGGGGGTGACCTTCACCTCGGCGCAGACCAACGCCAAGGTCGCGGTCGTCAGCGCGTCGTACGCCAAGGAGAACTCGTACAAGGTCGGCTCGACGCTGAAGATCTCCAGCACCAGCTACAAGATCATCGGTATCGCCACGCCCGACAGCAGCGAGTCCACCACGGACGTCTACCTGCCGCTGAAGCAGGCGCAGACCCTCGCCGACGCGGCGAACCAGGTCACCACGATCTACGTCAAGGCGACCGACTCCAAGCAGATCGACACCGTCAAGGCGACGATCACGAAGAACATCTCCGGTACGACGGTCACCACCTCCGCCGACCTGGCCGAGACGGTCTCCGGCTCCCTCTCCACCGCCTCCAACCTGGCGACCAGCGTCGGCAAGTGGCTGTCGATCGCGGTGCTCGTCGCCGCGTTCCTGGTGGCCGCGCTGCTCACCTCCTCGGCCGTGTCCCGCCGGGTGCGTGAGTTCGGCACCCTGAAGGCGCTCGGCTGGCCGAGCCGGCGGGTCACCCGGCAGGTCGTCGGCGAGTCCATGGTCAACGGTCTGCTCGGCGGCGCCCTCGGCATCGGCATCGGCCTGGCGGCCGCGTACGCGGTCACCGCGATCAGCCCGAAGCTGACGGCGGAGCTCGGCAGCACCGGCGGCGGTGGCGGCGGTGGCGGCATGGGCGGCGGCCCCGGCGGGGGCGGCGGTCCGGGCGGACAGTCCGCGTCGAACACGATGGAGATCGCCCTGTCGGCCCCCGTCTCCCTCACCACGATCGCGCTCGCGGTGGGCCTCGCGGTCGCCGGCGGTCTGATCGCCGGTGCGATGGGCGGCTGGCGCGCCTCCCGGATGCGCCCGGCGGACGCCCTGCGCAGCGTCTCCTGACCCGCCCTCACCCACCTCACGCCTGACGAAAAACCCGGAGCATCCATGTACAACCTCACCGGCGTCACCAAGCGCTATACGCGGGGCAAGGAGACGGTCGAGGCGCTGCGCGGCGTCGACCTCACGATCGCGGACGGCGACCAGCTCGTCATCCAGGGCCCCACCGGCGGCGGCAAGTCGACGCTGCTGCAGATGATCGGCGGCCTCGACCGGCCCACCGAGGGCAGCGTCGAGCTGGACGGCGTCGACCTCGCGCGCATCAGCGAGGCCAAGCTGACCCGGCTGCGCGCCGAAAAGATCGGCATCATCTTCCAGTCGTTCAACCTCATCCCGACGCTGACCGCGCAGGAGAACGTCGAGACGGCGCTCGTCCCGCTCGGCGTGAAGGCGGCGGAGCGGCGCGAGCGGGCGGCGGAGGCGCTGCGCTCGGTCGGTCTCGGCGAGCGTCTGAAGCATGCGCCGTCCGAGCTGTCCGGCGGCCAGCAGCAGCGCGTCGCGATCGCCCGCGCGCTGGTCAAGAAGCCGAAGGTGCTGCTCGCCGACGAGCCCACCGGCAACCTCGACGAGAGCATGCGCGACGAGATCATGGCCCTGCTGGAAGGGCTGTGGCACGAGTACGGGCTGACGTTCATCATGGTCACCCACGACTCGTCGATCGCCCGCCGCTCCCCGCGTCTGGCCACCATCAAGGCCGGCCAGATCACGCTGACGGAACAGGCGGTCGCCCGCTCCTCCTGGTGAGCCGAGGCCTGCTGCGAAGGGCCGTGCACCGCCTGTCCGGCGGTGCGCGGCCCTTCGCCGTCGTCTGTCGCTACGCCTGGCCGGTCTCGAAGCGGGAGATACGGCCGTCGTCCGCGACCGTGAAACTCCACCTGGTGCGCATCTCGCCCCAGGTGTCGTTGCTGTAGCGGGCCACCAGGGCGCGCCCGCCCCGGGACTCGTTGTCGACGTCCATGTGGCCGTGGGAGGAGAAGATCTCCCGGTCGATCCACTCGTCGAGATCGCGGTCGGAGCCGTCGTCCGCCATGGTCGCACCGGGCGCGAGAAGCGCCAGGAAGGCCTCGCGGTCATGGGCGTTGACGGCGGTGACGAAGGCGCGGACGGCCGGATCGCTGAGTTTGGCGGTCTGAATCGTCATGCCAGCCAGACTCACACCGCCACCCGGGCCCCGCCACCCGAACGGCGTCCAGGACGGGCCGGACGGGTGTGCGCAGTGCGACGGTGGAGACCCGTGGGGGTGTGTTGCCGTGTGTTCGCCGTCTCTGCTCAGGGAGTCACCGTGACCTGTTACGACCGACGTGATCTCGGACTGCTGCTGCTCCGGCTGGGCACCGGCGGAGTGCTGGCGGCGCACGGCACCCAGAAGCTGTTCGGCTGGTTCGGCGGGCACGGCCTGGAGGGCACCGGCCAGTTCATGGAGTCGATCGGCTACGCGCCCGGCAAGGCCAGTGCGACGGCGGCGGGGCTGGCGGAGGCCGGCGGCGGCACGCTGCTGGCGCTGGGCCTGGCGACTCCGGCGGCGGGCGCTGCGGCGGCCGGCGCGATGGCCGGCGCGTCCTCGGTGCACGCCCCCAACGGGTTCTTCGCGGCCAGCGGCGGCTACGAGCACGCGGCCTCCCTGGGCCTGGCCGCCGCGGGCCTCGCCATCGCCGGACCCGGCCGGCTCTCCCTCGACCACGCCCTCGGCCACCGGGTCGACCGGGGCTGGATGGTCCCGACGGCGCTCGGGGTGACGGCGGCGGTCACAGCGGTGGTCGTGGGGATGCGGAGCCAGCGGCTGCGCAGGCGGGAGGAGGGGGAGCAGGAGGTGCTGTTCGACTGAGCGCTAGGCGCTCCGCTGGAGGTGCCGCAATGTGCCGTCGTTCCGGTGCGGCGCCGTCGTGGCTGGTCGCGCAGTTCCCCGCGCCCCTTCAGGGCGCTGCCGCACCGCAGCCGACTTCGGACCTGGCAGGCTGCGTGCATGAGCGCTGAGCCCTTGCCGCCGCAACCCGCACACCCCGTCGATCTCTGGGCGACCGTCGACGCCCTGTGGGCCTGGTTGGACGCCAACCGGGCGCATGCGGGGCGCGAGGGGCTGCTGTTGCGGGTGCTGAAGCTGTCGGAGGAGGTCGGCGAGGTCGCCCAGGCGGTCATCGGCGCGACCGGCCAGAACCCCCGCAAGGGTGTCAGCCATACCTGGGACGACGTCCAGGCCGAGCTGTGCGACGTGGTCATCACGGCGCTGGTGGCGCTGCGGACCCTGACGCCGGACCCGGAGGCGGTGTTCGCGGGGCATCTGGCGCGGGTGGCGGAGCGGTCGTTGCATGGTGGCTCAGATCGGTGAGAAGTCGGCTGCGGCCGCCAGGAAAGCGTCGTTCTCCGCTGCCGAGCCGATCGACAGACGTACTCCGTCGCCCGCGTAGGGCCGGACCGCCACGCCCGCCGCGGCCAGGTGCTCGGCGAGCGGGACGGAGCGGTCGCCGAGGGGCAGCCAGAGGAAGTTGGCCTCGCTGACCGGGACCGTCCAGCCCCGGGCCGTCAGCACGGTGCGCACCCGGTCGCGTTCCTTGACCGTGCCCTCCACCCGGGCCATCAGCTCGTCCTTCGCGCGCAGGGCGGCCACGGCCGCGGTCTGGGCGACGCCGTTCACGCTGAAGGGCAGGTATGTCTTGCGGACGGCCGCGATCACCTCGGGGCGCCCGGCCACGAAGCCGACGCGCAGGCCGGCCAGACCGTATGCCTTGGAGAGGGTGCGCAGGACGACGAGGTTGGGCCGTCCGGCGAGCAGGGTCAGCCCGTCGGGGGTGTCCGCGTCGCGCACGTACTCGCGGTAGGCCTCGTCGAGCACGACCAGGCAGT
Organism: Streptomyces sp. NPDC006872; assembly: GCF_040635845.1. Taxonomy (NCBI): domain Bacteria; kingdom Bacillati; phylum Actinomycetota; class Actinomycetes; order Kitasatosporales; family Streptomycetaceae; genus Streptomyces; species Streptomyces sp. NPDC006872. The sequence goes on along the minus strand of NZ_JBEYIL010000018.1, from coordinate 117,946 downwards.
CGGCGGGGACGCGGTCGAGGAAGGCTTCCAGGGCGGCCCGTCCGACGACGGTGCCGGTCGGGTTGTTCGGGTTGCAGACGAAGACCAGTCGGGTGCGGTCGGTGAGGGCGTCGGCCATCGCTTCGAGGTCGTGGACGCCGTCCCTGAGCGGGACCTCGACGGCCGTCGCGCCCGTGAAGCCCGTCAGCAGCGGGTAGGCCTCGAAGGACCGTCGGGCGTACAGCACTTCGACGCCGGGCTCCGCGACGGCCGCCAGCAGCATCTGGGTGACGGCGACCGAGCCGCAGCCGACGGCGACGGCGTCCTCGGGCAGGCCGAAGGCGCCGGATATCCCGGCGATCAGCTCGGCGCAGCTGTTGTCCGGGTAGCGGTTCACGGTCAGGGCCGCCTCGGCGACCGCCCGGACCACGGCGGGCAGCGGCTCGTCGGCGGACTCGTTGGCGGCGAGCTGGTAGGAGCGGCCGTCGGGCGAGCGTACGGGGCTGCTCGGCCGGTAGCCGGCGATCGCGTCGAGCACGGAACGAAACACCGATGCTCCTTCCGGTGAGGGGGTCAGGGGGTGGTCTCGATGCGGATGTCGTCGGTGGCGAGGCGCTCGCACAGCCGGACGGCGGCGTCGGTGTCGGCGGCCCGGACCGCGACGAAGCCGAGCCGGTCCCAGTTGTCGCGCAGCGGGCGGACGGTGTCCCCCGGGCGTACGGAGACCCGTGCGGTGAGGACCTCGGGGCGGGCCGCGACCTCGTCGACGCCCTTCACCTCCGTGACGGTGCCGGGGTCGCGCACCACGAAGCGGACGCAGGAGGCCGCCACCGGCTGCGGGTCGTCGGGGAGTTCGTCGACCATGCGCACCGGCCAGCCGACGCCCAGGGCGGCGAGGTCGATGCCGTAGGCGGCCCGGACCAGCTCGCCGATGTAGTCGCCGCCGACCCGGTTGTGGGACTCGATCACCACCGGGCCGCGGCTGCCGAGCCGGACCTCGGTGTGGCTGGGGCCGTCGGTGAGGCCCACGACGGTGAGGAACTCGGTCGCCGCGTCGACGATCTCGGTCCGGTCGCCGGGCGGGATGCGGGCCGGCAGGGCGTGGCCGAGTTCGGCGAAGTGCGTCTCGTCCACGAGTTTCTCGGTGACGGCGACGACGACATGGCGGCCGGCGAAACTGAACGCCTCGACGCTGAACTCGGGCCCGTCGGCGTAGGCCTCCATCAGGAACTCGGTGACCGTGAACAGCGTCGTGACGCGGTCGGTGCGGGTGCCGCGCAGCGCTTCCAGGCGCTCCCAGACGGCGGGCAGTTCCTCGGGGCCGTCCACCCGGACGAGACCGAAGCCGGCGGTCGTGTCGGTCGGCTTGACGATGAACGGGTAGCCGACGCGGTCGCCGAAGGCGTGGAGCGAGGCGCGGTCGGCGACCCGCTCGCTGGTGACGGTGAGCCGGCTGCCCTGTGCGGCGAGGTGCCTGCGCATCGTCCACTTGTCCCGCAGTCGCCTGCTGACCTCGTAGGAGGTGCCGTCGAAGCCGAACAGGTCGTTGAGGCGGGCGGCGGTGTCCAGACCGCCCTCGGTGAGGGAGACGACGGTGTCGAAGCCCCAGACCTCGCGGGCGGCCTCGGCCAGCGGGCGGACGGTGTCCCACTCGGTGTAGTCGAGCACGAGGAGGGCGTCGACGAGCCCGGTCTGGAAGGAGTTGATCTTCTCCGGGTGCTGGAACAGGACGATGCGCAGGCCGAGTGCGGCAGCCCGCTCGATGTGGGTGTCCGTGCCGCCGATGAGCAGCATGGTGCGGTCCGCGGTCAACGGACGTCTCCTTCCGGGAGGCGGATGTCGTAGAAGCCCTGGCCGTCCAGATAGCGCGTCGTCAGCGCGTCGCGGGCCACGGTGCTGGCGGTCTCGTGGAGCAGGTAGACCCGCAGCGGGAACGTCCAGTCGTCGACGGAGCGGGAGATCGCGGCGCCGGGGCGCACCCGGTACAGGACGTCGTGGAAGCTTTCCAGCGAGCGGAGTTCGGGCAGCTTCGGGTAGCCGGTGAGGGTGCCGGCGGCGGGCGAGACCATGTTGACGATGCGGGCGTGCCGGATCACCTCGTAGTCCGTGGCGCAGCGCGCCAGGAACCGTTCGGGGTCGACGCAGGCGTCGACCGTCCAGTCGAGTTGGCTCTCGCCGAGGGCGGCCGCGGTGGGCACATGCACGTCGGCGCCGCAGACGCGGGCGCCCGTCTCGACCAGCCGGGGGCCGTGCGGGGTCAGTTTCAGCTCGGTGTGGGCGGGGCCGTTGCGGATGCCGAGCGCGTCGAGGACCCGGAGGGTGTGCTCGACCAGCAGGTCCTGTTCGGGGCCGCGCGACGGGAGCAGTTCGGCGCCGGCGGGCAGGTCCTGGACGCCGTTGGCGCCGAGGTGGTGCATCTTCCAGAGGTCGCAGACGTGGTGACGTCCGTCCCGGCTGACGGTGTTCACGATGTACTCGCTGCCGACGAGGTACTCCTGCGCGAGCACGTCGTGGTTGCGCTGGCCGAGGGCGCTGTCGGTGCCGATCAGGGCGTGGTAGGCGGCCCTGACCTGGTCGGCGTCGTTGCAGAAGTGGATGCCGTCGCTGCCCGCGCTGCTGACCGGCTTGAGGACGGCGCGGCCGCCGGTCCGGGCGTACCAGTCGAGGAGGGTGTCGAGGTCGCGGGCGAGGGTCTGGTCGACGGCCGGCACGCCCGCCGCCCGGACCGTCTCGATCATCAGGTACTTGTCCCGGCGGGCCCGGCTCAGCAGGGTGCCGTTGGCGGGCAGGCCGAGTTTCTCGCCGATCGCGTCGGCGAGCAGGACCGCGCGTTCCACGCCCGCCAGGAGTGCGACGGGGGCGTGCTCGGCGACGGCGGCGACCGTGTCGGAGACGTCTCCCCGGTGGACGATGTGCGCGGAGAAGTCCGCCGGCCGGTAACTCGCCGCGTACGCCTCGGGGATCTCGGGCGTGCTCTGCACATGGACGCAAGGGACGCCCCGGGCCCGGAACAGCGGTGCGAGACAGCGTGCGCTCGCGTACGCGTCGACGATGACGACCGTGCTCAAGACGGCTTCACCCGCTCCGTGGGGAGGTGCGTGGTGAGGGTGACCGGGTCGCCGAACCGCATGAGGTCCCGGTAGGTCTCCGCCCGGGTGTGCCGCATGGTGCGCAGCGTGGCGATCGCGCTCTCCGCGGACTCGTGCTCCTGGACGATCGAGGAGTCGTCGCCGACGAGCGCGGCGGTGACGATGACGTGCCGTTCGATGTCGAGCAGGTCGGCGTCCAGCAGGGCGTCCCGGGCGCGGGCCAACTCGGGGTCTGCAGCGGCGAGTTCGGCGAAGGGTTCGGGGCAGACCCGGAGGAGGGCGCGCATCGCCTTGCGGTAGGCGCGGTGCTCGGGCTGGGTGCGGCCGGTGAGCGCGACGGGCACGGCGGGCGGCGCCATGGTGGGTCGGACCTCGGCGTCGTAGCAGGGCGCCGACATGTCGCCGGAGTGCATCATGGCCGCGGTGAACCCGCGTACGCACACGACGGCTTCGCGCAGCGCGGCGGTCGCGGCGGGGCGGTCGGCGCCGGAGAGGGCGGTGATCGCACGGGAGACCGCGTCGGCCGCCGCGAGGTTGAGGACGAAGTAGAAGTGGTGGGTGACGATCCACCGGGTCAGCTCGTCCTTGCCCGGCACGTACGGCATCGCCCTCGCGCCCTGGTGCGGGCCGGGCGCGCCGTCGTCGGGGGCCAGGCCTTCCAGGACGTGGAGCATGGCGCGGACCTCGGCGGCCCGGTCGTTGAGGTCGAGCCGGGCTTCGCGCAGGTCGACGAGGGTCCGCGCGATGATCGTCGTCACTTCGGAGACGAGTCGGGCGTCGTCGATCGCGGCCGTCCGGACGCCGAAGTAGTCGTGGTTGGGGACGATCGGCGTCAGGGACGCGACGGCCTCCAGCGGTGGGACGGCGGCCTCGACGGCGAGCCGGCCCAGCTGGTCGACCGCCTCGTCCAGCGCGGGGCCGAGGGCCTCGCCCGCGCCCTTGGGGTGGAGCAGTGCGCCGTGCAGGCGCGTCAGCGCGGCGGTCGCCTCCTTCAGGGCGCTCTCCACGGCGGCGGCGGGACGGGTGCGGGCCCGCACGAGGTTGTTCTCGGGCAGCACCACGATCGGGATGTCGGGGCATGCGGCAGACACGTGACTCACCTCGGAGATGTCATGGGCAGTGGGTGGAAACGGCGTCAGGGTGCGGCGAATCCGCGGGCTTCCTTGAGGAACTGGCCGAGGTAGCCGTCGTGCGGCAGGTGGGGGTCCGTCCACCAGTCGCGGACGCGGCCGTGCAGGACGGTGCGGATGCCGGGCGTGTCCATGGCCTCGCCGACGAGTTCGGCGTCGTCGGTGAGGAGGGTCAGCGCGAGCGAGTCGGCGAGCGGGGCCACTCCGTCGGACGGCCGCCAGGGCGCCACCCAGACGCAGGGGAAGGGCAGTTCGGTGCGCAGGCCGGGGTGGTCCCAGCCGTCCACGCACAGCACGGCCGGCCGCAGGGCGGCCGCGTGCTCGTCGAGGACGGCCAGCGGCTCGCCCGCGTGGTGGCGGGCGGTGAGGTCCCGCGCGCCCTGTGCGGCGCGGTCGAGGGTGTCGCGCAGCGCCCGTGCCTCCTTCAGGGGGCGGACCGGCAGGACCGCCGCGTCCTCGGTGACGGGGTGTGCGGGCAGCCGGGCCAGCCGTTCGGCCAGCGCCTCGGCGAGCGCCCGGTGGTCGCCGGAGGTGAGGACCGCGGTGGTGTTGGTGCAGCGCACGCCGCCGTCCGCGGCGATCTCCGTCACGAGGTGGTCCAGGGTCTCGTCGTCTACGGGGCCGTCCAGGAGGATCTTGCTGCGGCCGGGGCCGCGGACCAGGACGCGGTCGTTGCCGCGGTGGCGGGCCACGGTGGACTCGCTGCCGTAGACGAGGGCCAGGTCGGTCGCGCCGACCAGGGCGTCGGCGGAGTCGTGCGCCCCGGGCAGCAGGCTGATCCAGTCGGGGTGCAGTCCGGCCGCGAGCAGCGCCTCGACCAGCCGCAGCGGGGTGAACGGGTCGCGGGCGCCGGGCCGTACGGCGACCCGGTAGCCCAGGGCGAGGGCCTGCAGCCACGCGCCGTGGGTGCCGGGGTGGTTGCTCGGCGCGATCACGCCGAGCACCCGGCCGCGGCGGGCCCAGCGGGCGGTGCGGCCGGTGCCGATCGGGGCCTGCCGGCCGACGACCTCGCCGAGCAGCGCGGAGTCGCCCCGCACCCGGGCGAGGGTGCGGCGGGCCACCCGGACGGGGACGCCGGAGGCCAGTGCCTGCGCCCGGCAGTACTCCTCGGGGCTCTGTCCGGCGAGCGTGGCCTCGGCGAACAGCCGCCCCGCCGCGGCGAGGACCGTCAGCCGCTCCTCGCGGGTCGTGCGGGGCGCCTCGCGCATGGCCCGGGCGGTGAGCCTGGTGACCAGGGCGGGGGCCTCGTGGACGGTGGCGAGCGGGGCGCCGTCCACGCCGTGCAGCACGCGGGTGTCCCGCGAGGTGCGCCGCTCGCCGCCCCGCAGCACGGGTATCGCGGGCAGGGCTGTCGTGGAGGGGGACGACGGCATGTCAGACCAGCTCCTCGGGTGCGGGCCAGGACGCCCGTCCGGTGTGGTCCGCGTCCCGGGACGGGACGCGGAACTGGGTGCGTTCCTGCTCCGTGACGGGACGGCCCATCGCGTAGCGCAGTCCGGCGGTCTGGATCGCCCGCGGCGGGCAGCCCTCCAGGAACACGCCGGCCTCTCGGTGCTCGTACAGGGCGTTGCCGACCAGGACGACCGTTCCGCGCAGCTCGGGCAGCCGTGTCACGGGTCCGGAGACGATCGTCAACTCGCCCGGGTGGGCGAGTAGTTCGTCGTGCAGCAGGTTCATGGCGGCGGCCAGCCAGCGGCGGCAGTCGTCGCAGGCGGTGTCGGCGTGCACATGGATGCCCTCGCGCGGGGGCGTCAGGTCGACGGGGGCGCGCCTCAGCGTGAACGCGACGTCCTCGACCTCGGCGCCCCTGACCTCGACGCCGGCGAGGTCGGCCGGGCCCATGCCGCGCCGGTGGGCGTCGCGGAGGTAGGCCAGCTCCCAGGGCTCGACGCGGGCGACGGCGGCCATCGTGACGTCGAGGGCGACCGCGTTGCGCGAGGCCGCGACCAGACCGACCTCGCGGACCTCGCCCGCCATCGGGTAGTTGCCCTCGATGACGGTGGTGGCGTCGCAGACCACCAGATGCTGCGGGCGCAGCAGGTTGAGGTCGACTAGGGCCTCCTCGACCCCGGCCATGTGCACGATGCGCGTGGTGAAGCCCGGGAGCAGGCCGACCAGGTTCTTCATGGCGTTGGTGAGGACCACGCTGGAGTGGGTGCGCAGTTGGGGGGCGCCGATGAAGTAGTCGCAGTCCACGACGAGGTCGGGGACGGCGATCGGCACCCGCAGCGAGGTGGCGCCCGGTATCTGCACGATGCGCAGCGGCCGGTCGTCGAAGCTGACGACCTGCGCATACCGGTGGAGGGGATGGCCGTCGAGGATCTCCTTGAGCACATGGGTGCGTTCCGCGACGAAGACCGCGGCGCCGCGCGCGGACGCCCGGCGGGCCAGCGCGAGCAGCAGTTCCGGGCTGGTGCGGAAGCCCGGTTTGCGCTGGAACATGTTGGGCTTGACGACGACGCGGTCGCCCTTGCCGACGTCCCGCAACGGGTCGCCGAGCAGGTCCAGCACCTCTTCGACCGCGCTGTCGACCGCCGCGGCGGCAGCGGCCGGACCGACTGTGCCGAGGGCGACGGGCGTGGGTCCGGCTTCCCTGGCGACTGGCTCGGCTCTCATGGCAACTCCTCAACCGGGACCCCCGTCCGACGATGCGTCCGATGGGGGTCCCGGACCGTCGGACGGGAGATCAGAACGGCCAGCCCTCGAAGACGACGGCGCGGACGGGGGCGGCCTCGACGCCGGCGATCTTGACCGGCAGGGCCATCAGCTGGACGACCGGGCCGGAGATCCGGTCCAGGTTCTGGATGTTCTCCAGCAGCGGGATGCCGGCGCCCAGCAGCCGCAGATGGACCTGGCCGCTGCGGTCGTCGGGGCGTTCGGTGATGCAGTCCATGCCGACGAGGCGGGCGCCGTTGTCCACCATCCACTCGGCCGCGGAGAGCGTGAGGTAGGGCGGCTTGTCCCAGTAGTCCTCGCGGCCCAGATAGCGGTTGGGGTGGTCGGTGCGCACCAGCAGCCGGTCGCCGGGCTGCCAGACGTCGCGCAGCGCCTTCTCGAGGTCCTCGCCCGTCACCGGGTCGAGGTCGCGCTTGTCGGAGAGGTCGGCCACGCAGGCGCGGCCCACGAACGTCTCCAGCGGGACCTCGTCGATCTTCTCGCGGTCCGCGTAGAAGTGGTAGCCCGACTCCACATGCGAACCGTTGTGCGGGAATATCTGAAGATCCGAGAAGGTCCGGCCCACGCCGGCCGGGTCGGTTTCCGGAGACATGGCCTTCCGGATTCCGAAGTCCGGATACCAGGGGGCGTCATAGGAGGGCATGCCCTCGTGCCAACCCTGGCTGATATCAATCATCTTCACGATCCACTCCATTGCTCGACCGGCGGGACGCTCACCGCTGGGCTGAGGCGGCTCGGTCATCAGAGCATCGGCGGTCGGTGCGCGGCAATGAAAGTCGATGATCTTGTCATTATCCTGCCACTCACGTGCTTCTCTCCCCCGATCATGGCTAGCCTTCCGGCGAAGGTCGCTTCGGTGGACGAGTCCGCACCAGCACATCGGCGGGCCATGGACCGGAAACCGCTCGCATTCGAGTCCGGACCGGTGGAATTTCCCGCACGACAGCCCACTTGGAAGGTGCTACATGATCGTGGCAATGCGTCCGCGGGCCACCCGCGAACAGCTGGATTCCGTCATCGACATTATCCGGGACCATGGCCCGAACCCGGTGACCACCACGACGGCGGGTACCACGATCCTCATCACCGAGGAAAGCGGCACGCCGGAACTCGCGGCGGCCGTCGAGAATTCACCCGGCGTCGACCGGGTGGTCATCGTCCCCGGCGCGCAGCGCCTCACCAGTCGGGTGTTCCGCGAGGAGGACACCCGGGTGAAGGTCGGACCGGCCGGCGAAGCCGTGTTCGGCGGACCGGAGTTCGTGGTGATCGCCGGCCCCTGCGCCGTCGAGGGCGAGAAGCAGATGGACGCCGTCGCGGACGCGGTGGTGGCGGCCGGCGCGGTCGTGCTGCGCGGCGGCGCGTTCAAGCCCCGGACCTCGCCCTACAGCTTCCAGGGACTGGGCGTCGCCGGCCTTGCGCTGCTCGCCGAACAACGCCGGCGCACCGGGCTGCCGGTGGTCACGGAGGTCGTCACCCCGGGCGATGTGGAGGTGGTCGCCGAGGAGAGCGACATGCTCCAGATCGGCACGCGGAACATGCAGAACTTCGATCTGCTGCGCGCGGCCGGGGAATCGGGGCGGCCGGTGCTCCTCAAGCGGGGAATGTCCGCCACGGTCGAGGAATGGCTGCTCGCGGCCGAATACATCATGCACATGGGAAACAACGACATCGTGCTCTGCGAGCGGGGAATTCGCAGTTACGACCGGAGCACTCGATTCACCCTGGACCTGGGTGCGGTGGCCGTGGCGAAAAGGCTCACGCATTTGCCGGTCATAGTCGACCCGAGCCACAGCACCGGACATCCGCACCTCGTCGGGCCGATGTCCCTGGCCGCGGCTTCATGCGGCGCCGACGGTCTGATCATCGATGTGCACACCGACGCCGAAAACGCGAAATGCGACGGCGCACAGGCGCTCGACGAGGAGCAGTTCACCACCCTCATGCGCCGGTTGAAGCCCGTCGTGGAGGCCGTGGAACGGACGCTTTCGACACCGCGTTCGCATTCCCATTCCCTGGCCGAGGTCTGAACCGAGAACCCGCCCAAGGCCGAACCGCCTCTTTCTGGAGAGAACATGGCGCACCACGCAGTCGATCACCCGTTCACCACCGGCCTCACCTCCGAAGCGGAATTCATCCCCGCGGCGATGCGCTGGCATTTCTCCCCGGCCACCGGGTCCCCGTACTGGGTGAAGCGGGCCGCGGAACTGGACTTCGATCCGCTGACCGACGTGCGCACCTGGGCGGACCTCGCCCGTTTCCCGGACGTCAGCGAGGAATGGCGGGACATACCCGTGGACGCCCTCGTCCCGGTCGGCGCGAGCCAGGACGCCTGGGACTTCCAGGTGTTCGACAGCGGCGGCACCACCGGACGGCCCAAGCGCATCGTGGAGTCGACGTCACGGCGGAGCGGTGTGCGCTGGGTGAGCGAGGTCCTCGCCGAGCACGGGGTGCCCGGCGAGGGCGAGGGACAGTGGCTGCACCTCGGCCCGACCGGCCCGCACATCGTGGGCCGCTCGGTGGGGCTGCTGGCCCAACTGCGCCGCACCTTCTGCCACTTCATCGACTTCGACCCGCGCTGGGTCAAGGCCTGCGTCAAGCAGGGGCGCGGGGAGGAGGCGGGCCGCTATGTGAAGCACATCCTGGCGCAGGCGCGGGACGTCCTGGCCACGCAGCCCGTGTCGGTGCTGTTCGCGACCCCGCCGGTGCTGGAGGCCCTGGCCGCCGACGAACGGCTGCTGGACCTCGTCCGGCTCAAGGTGCGCGGGATCGTCTGGGCCGGCACCAGCGTCAGCCCCGAGACCCTGCGCGTCCTCGAGGAGGAGGTGTTCCCGCAGGCCGCCCTCGTCGGGCTGTACGGGAACACGATGATGGGCATCGCCCCCCAGCGCCCGAGGAACGGTGGCGGTGAACGGGAGGCCCACTCCTGTGTGTTCGTGCCGTTCCACCCCTTCAGCCGGGTGCAGGTCGTCGACCCCGAGGACACCGTGACGCCGGTCGGGTACGGCGAGCGGGGCCAGGCCAGGGTCAGCCTGGTCTCCCGGGACCTGCTGCTGCCGTGGACGCTGGAGCGCGACTCCGTGATCCGCGTCGAGCCGACGTCGGCGTACCCGCAGGACGGACTGGCCGATGTGCGCCCGCTCGTCGCCCAGGGCGGCCCGGCCGCGGTGGAAGGGGTGTACTGAGCATGCCGTCGACCTCCGCGCCCACGGTCCCCGTCGAGCGGCTCGGCCGCACCGACCTCGGCAGCCTGGTCGCCACCTGCGCCCGGGCGCTCGCCGAGGCCCGCCGGCTGCACCGTCCGGTCCTGGCCAGCTGGGCCAGGCCGCTGGAGCTCGCCGACCCCGTCGCGGTCTGGAGCCGGGCCCGGCGCAGCACACAGCGCTCGTTCCTGTGGCAGTCGCCGTGGGACGACGGCTCGGTCCTCGCGCTCGGGTCCGCCCGCGATCTGCGCGGTCGCGGCGAGCGCCGTATCGCCTCGGTCCGGGCGGGCTGGCAGAGCCTCGTCCGCGATCTGGTCACCGGCGGCGTCACCGTGCCCGGACTCCCGTCCGGCGCCGGTCCGCTGGCGATCGGCGGCTTCTCCTTCCGGCCCGAGAGCCCCTACGAGATGGGGCGGCTCCCCGACGCGCTGATGTGGGTGCCCGCGCTGCAGATCCGCAGCGCGGTCCCCGCCCCCGGCGCCGAGGACCGGCCCGTCGCGGCCGAACTGCGCCTGAACGCCGTGCTGTTGCACGACAGCGACCCCGAGCAGGTGGCGGGCGGCCTGCTGCATCTCGCCGACCTGTGCCTGGCGCCGGAGACCGACGCCCGCGGCCCGCACGAGACGTCCGTGCGCACCTGCGACAGCACGGAACTGCCGTCCGCCGCCGACTGGAAGCGGCTCGTCCGCCGGGCCACCGACCGGATGCACGCGGGCGAGTTCGAGAAGGTCGTGCTCGCCCGTGAGGTACGGGTCGCCGCCTCCGCGCCCTTCGACGTGCCGGCCGCGGTGGACCGGCTGCGCGGCGCCAACCCCGGCACGACGCTCTTCGCGGTCGACCACGAGGAGTACACCTTCCTCGGCGCCACCCCGGAGTACCTCGTCCGGGTCGCCGACCGCACGGTGCACGCGCTGGGCCTGGCCGGCACCGTGCCGCGCGGCACGACCGCGGAGCAGGACGCGGCCCTGGAACGCGAGTTGGTCGACAGCACCAAGATCCGGCACGAGCACGACGTCGTCGTCCGGATGCTCCGCGCCGCGCTGGGCGCGTCCTGCGCCGACGTCACGGCCGAGACCCCGCCCCGCGTGGTCAGGCTGGCCAACGTCCAGCATCTGTCCACGAAGGTCCGCGGCGAGCTGGCCCGGGACTCGACGGCGGGCATCCTCGACTTCGTCGAGCGGCTCCATCCGACGCCGGCCCTCGGCGGCCATCCCCGCGAGGAGGCGCTGCGCTGGCTCGCCGACCACGAGGGCCTCGACCGCAGCTGGTACGCGGGCGTGGTCGGCTGGGCCGATGCCGCCGGCCAGGGCCAGTTCGCGGTGGCCATCCGCTCCGCCCTGCTCGACGGCACCTCCGCCTCGCTGTACGCGGGCTGCGGCCTGGTGGCCGACTCCGACCCCGAGGCCGAGTACGCGGAGACCTGCGCGAAGTTGCGCCCCATGATGTCCGCCCTCGGAATCGAGTGACCCCCATGCCACCGACCCCCACGACATCAACGCCCTCCACGACTCCGCCCCCGCCGCAAGGGACTCTCGCCCCGGCCGAGCGGCCCACCTCGCGACCCGACAGGCCGAACCGCCGACCGACCGCGCCGAGCCCGATCCCAGCGGCAATCCCCGCCACTCCAGCCCCACCTCACATAGCCCTCGCCGCGCACGAGGAGCTCGCCCGGGCCCAGCCGCTCACCCCGCGACCCGACACATCGAACCGACGGCTGACCGCACCGAGCCCGATCACGACGGCAGCCTCCGCCACTCCGGCCCCACCACACGAGGGGCCTGACCCGGGCGAGGGGCCTGCCTCCGGCAAGGGGCCTGCCCCGCGACCCGACTCACCGAACCGCCGACCGACCACACCGAGCCCGATCACGACGGCAGCCTCCGCCACTCCGGCCCCGCCACACGAGGGGCTCGCCCCGGGCGGGAGGCCTGCCCCCGGCGAGAGGCCTGCCCCGGGCGAGGGGCCTGCCCCGCGACCCGACTCACCGAACCGCCGACCGACCACACCGAGCCCGACCCCGGCGGCAGCCCCGGCCACTCCGGCCCCGCCACACGAGGGGCTCGCCCCGGGCGGGAGGCCTGCCCCGGGCAAGGGGCCTGCCCCGGGCGAGAGGCCCGACCCGGGCGAGAGGCCTGACCCGGGCAAGGGGCCTGCCCCCCACGAGGGGCTCGCCCCTGGCGAGGCCCTCGTCGCTCGGCTTGATGTGTTGCGTCGGCGGCTGGTCGAACTGGGGTCGGTCGTGGTGGCGTTCTCCGGGGGTGTGGACTCCTCGCTGTTGCTGGCGGCAGCCGTCCGCGCGCTCGGTCCCGGGCGGGTGCTCGCCGCCACGGGCGACTCCGCGAGCCTGTCGCGGCGGGAGCGGAGCGCCGTCCGGGACATCACACGGCAGCTCGGCGCGGAGCACGTCTTCGTCGCCACCCACGAGCTGGAGAGCGCCGGGTATCGCGAGAACTCCCGGGCCCGCTGCTGGTTCTGCAAGGACGAACTGGTCCGGCGGCTGCTGGAGCTGGCCGCCGCGCGCGGCCTCGCCCATGTCGCGACCGGCACCAACGCCGACGATCTGGCCGACCGGTTCCGGCCCGGCATCCAGGCGGCGGCCGGCCACGGCGCCGTCACCCCGCTGGCCGACGCCGGTCTGACCAAGGATCAGGTCCGGGCGGCCGGCCGGGAGTGGTCCCTGCCGACCTGGGACAAACCCGCCTCGCCCTGTCTGTCCAGCCGGGTCGCCTACGGCCTGACCATCACCCGGGAGCGCCTGGCCCGGGTGGACGCCGCCGAGCAGGCGCTGCGCGAGAGTCTGCGCCGCGCCGGAGTCGACAGCTACGACCTGCGGGTCCGCGACCTCGGCGACAACGCGCTGATCCAGGTCGACCGGTCGGCCGTCCCCGAGGTCACGGCCTGCCGGGAGGCCCTGGACGCGGTACGGCGGACCGGGTTCGCCTCCGTCGAGGTGGACCCGCGCGGATTCCGCTCGGGCTCCCTGAACGAGCCCGACGACGACAACAAGCACGACGACAGCAACAACGCCGACAGCCATGACAACGAACCCGGGGAGCGGCCCAGCCATGGATCGTGACGAAGTCCGAGCCCTGTTGCAGCGCGTGTCCGCGGGCACGGAGACCGCCGAGGAGGCCCTGCGCACCCTCGTGCGGGGCCCGCTCGCGGGCGGCGCCGCCGGGAGCGGCGTCAAGGATCTCGGGTTCGCCCGTCTGGACACGCACCGCGCCCTGCGTACGGGCGACCCGGAGGTGGTCTACGGCGCGGGGAAGACGGCCGGGCAGACGGTCGCCCTGCTGACGGAGCTGGCCCGGCAGCCGAGCGGCCGTTCCGTCCTGGCGACCCGGCTGCCCGACGCGTCACTGGACGCGGTCGCCGCCGCGTTCCCGGCCGCGCGCGTCGACCGGGAGGCCCGGTGCGCCGCCGTGGGCGGGGAGACACCGGAGCACGGGGGCCGGGTGCTGGTGCTCTCGGCGGGCACGTCGGACGAGCCGGTGGCCCGGGAAGCGGCCTTCGTGGCAGCCGAGTTCGGCTGCGCGACGGGCATCGTGCGGGACGTCGGCGTGGCCGGCCTGCACCGGCTGCTCGCGGTACGGGACGAACTGGACGACGCGGACTGTCTGATCGTCGTCGCCGGCATGGACGGCGCGCTGCCGAGCGTGGTGGCCGGGCTGGTCGGCAGCCCTGTGCTCGCGGTGCCGACCAGCGTCGGGTACGGCGCTTCCTTCGGCGGCGTCGCGCCCCTGCTCACCATGCTCAACTCCTGCGGTCCCGGCGTGCTGGTGAGCAATATCGACAACGGCTTCGGAGCGGCGGTCGCGGCGGCGCGGATGACCCGCCGCCGCACGACGCGAACGGCATGCGCAGAAGCCGATCTGCCGGTCGGGGCGGCTTCGTGAGCGCGCCGACGCACGCCTGGTTCGACTGCTCGGCGGGCGCCGCCGGGGACATGCTCCTGGGCGCGCTGCTCGACGCCGGAGCGTCGCTGACGGTGGTGCGCGAAGCGGTCGAGGCCGTCGCGCCCGGCAGTGTCCGGCTCCGGGTGGAGAGCGTCCGGCGATGCGGGTTCGCGGCCACGAAGGCGCACGTCGACACGGTCGCGGACCCGCCGCACCGCACCTGGCGGTCGATCCGCGCGCTGCTGACGAAGGCCTCGCTCCCCGAACCCGTACGGGACCGGGCACAGTCCGTCTTCGCGTCGCTCGCGCGGGCCGAGGCCGCGGTGCACGGGGTGGCCGCCGAGGAGGTCCACTTCCACGAGGTGGGCGCGCTCGACGCGATAGCCGACGTGGTCGGCGTCTGCGCGGCCTTCCACGACCTGGGCATCGCCACGGCGACGGCGACGCCGCTCGTGCTGGGCAGCGGTCGCACCCGGGCCGCGCACGGCGAGCTGTCCGTGCCCGCGCCGGCCGTGCTGCGGCTGCTGGCCGACCACGGGGCGCCGGCCGAGTCCGGCCGTTTCCCCCAGGAGATGTGCACACCGACGGGGGCGGCGCTCGTCCTCTCGCTCTGTTCGGCCTGGGGCCAGATGCCCTCGCTGCACGTACGCGGCACCGGAACGGGGGCCGGCACACGCGACCTTCCCGACGTGGCGAACGTGGTGCGGGTGGTCCTGGGCACCGTCCCACAAGACACGAAGGACACGGCGGACGCGACGCACGCGACGCACGCGATGCACGCGACGGCGGCCGTGGTCGTCGAGGCGAACGTCGACGATCTGGACCCACGGCTGTGGCCACAGGTCCTGGCCCGGTTGCTGGCACTGGGGGCGTCCGACGCCTGGCTCACTCCCATCCTGATGAAGAAGGGACGGCCCGCCCACACGCTCTCCGTCCTGTGCCCACCGGCGTCCCTGCCGGCCGTCCGGGAGTCGATGGTCCGCGAGACGTCGACCATCGGCACCCGCGAACACCCGGTGGGCAAGACCGAGTTGGCGCGCGAGACGAGGAAGGTCGACGTGGACGGCGTCCCGGTCCGGGTCAAGATCGCCCGGCTGCGGGGGCACGTCGTCAACGTCCAGCCGGAGTACGAGGACGTGGCCGACGCGGCGCAACAGCTCGGCGTCCCGCTGAAGACGGCGCTGGCGCGGTCGATCGCCGCGGCCGAAGGCCTGGCGAGCGGCCTGGCACCCGACCCGGCAAGCGGGCTGGCGAGCGGCCCGGCCACCGGCCCGGTCCAGGACGACAAGAGGGCGGCTGGTCGATGAGGCATGTGATCGTGGTCGGCGGCGGCCTCGCGGGCCTGAGCACCGTGGAGGCGCTGCGGGCCCAGGGGTACGAGGGCGAACTGACCCTGCTGGGGGCCGAGCCCCACGAGCCGTACGACCGGCCGCCGTTGACGAAAGAGGTCCTGGCGGGCGACGCCGACGACCCGACGCTGCCCGCCGACTGGGAACGGCTCGGCTGCCGGCTGCGGCTCGGGATGCGGGCCGAGGGGCTGCGGCTGCACGACGGCCGGCCCGGCGGCGTCGTCCGGACGGCGACCGGCGCCCTGGAGTTCGACGCGCTGGTGATCGCGACGGGCGCGACGCCGGTCCGGCTGCCCGGCGAGGGGCCCCAGCACGTCGTCCGCAGCCTGGACGACGCACGGGTGGTCCGGGCCGCGCTGCGCGAGGGCGCGCGGGTGGTGGTCGTCGGGGCCGGCTGGATCGGCGCCGAGGTGGCGACCGTGGCGGCCGCGAGGGGCTGCCGGGTGACGGTGCTGGAGTCCGCGGACACCCCGCTGGCCGAGGTGGTCGGCCCGGAGATCGGCGCGCTGACGGCCGCCTGGTACGCCGAGGCGGGAGTCGAGCTGCACTGCGGGGTGCGGGTCGCGTCGGTGGACCACGGCGGAGTGACGCTGGCCGACGGCCGGTTCGTGCCGGCCGACACGGTCGTCGTCGGGGTCGGCGTCCGGCCGGAGATCGGCTGGCTGGCCGGGTCCGGGCTCCCCGTGGAACGCGGGGTGGTGGTCGACGGCTCGATGCGGACGGCCCGGCCCGAGGTGGTGGCGGTGGGCGACTGCGCGGCCTGGTGGTCGCACCGCTACGGGCGCCGACTGCTGGTCGAGCACTGGGACTCGGCGCTCAACGCCCCCAAGGTGGCGGCCGCTTCACTGCTCGGCGGGGACGCCGTCTACGACCCGGCGCCGTACTTCTGGTCGCAGCAGTTCGGGCGGACGGTGCAGTACGCGGGTCATCACTCGGCGCCGGACCGGATGGTGTTCCGCTCCTCCGCCGACGGCGCCGGCTGGGCGGCCCTCTGGCTGGACGGGGACCGGCTGGAGGCGATCCTGACCGTCGACCGTCCCCGCGACATGGTCCAGGGCCGCCGCCTGATCGCCGACGGCGCCGCCCTCGACGTCACCCTGCTCCCGGACCCGGACGTCCCACTACGCGACACAGCCCACCCCCGCACCACACGCAACACACCGTCCTACGGCAGCCCACGCACATGACCCACCCCCAGCCACGGCGGTACGGCCCGCACCCCACGGGGTACGGCCCAGAGCCCATGGACCGCGCCACGCACCCCACGGGTCGCGGCCCGCAGCTCACACGTTGCGGCCCACAGCCCACCGCTAGCGGCCCACAGCCAACGGGTCCCGGCCCACAACCCACCAGTCGCGACCCACACCCAACGGGTCCCGACCCACAACCCACCAGTCGCGACCCACACCCAACGGGTCCCGACCCACAACCCACCAGTCGCGACCCACACCCAACGGGTCCCGACCCACAACCCACCG
>NZ_JBEYIL010000018.1:0-101053 GCF_040635845.1 Streptomyces sp. NPDC006872 | reverse complement strand
CCCACAACCCACCAGTCGCGACCCACACCCAACGGGTCCCGACCCACAACCCACCAGTCGCGACCCACACCCAACGGGTCCCGACCCACAACCCACGGGGCGCGGACCGCAGCCCACGGCGCACGGCCCGGGGCCCACGCGTCGCGGCCCATACCCCACGGCGCACGGCTCACAGCCCACGGGTCGCGGCCCGCAGCCCACGTCACCCGGTGCACGCCCCGCGGCACGCAGCCGTCGACCGACCGCCGCTCGGCGGACCGCCACTCGGCAGCCCGCCGCTCGACCGGCACCGCCCCGGGCCGAGCCGGTGCGGGGCGCTGAATCTCGTCCCCACCGGCCCCCACCGGCCCGCACCCGCCCCCTGACGTCCACGCCCACACCCATGCCCACGTCCACGTCCGACGCCCACGTCCCACGCCATGTCCCACGCCCGCGATCCACGCCTGTGCCCACGGGACGCCCGGTGCGGCGGACGCCCCCTGACACGCCCCCTCTGGAGACCCATGTCTTTCCTTCGCCCCCATTTCCCGGGTGAACGGGCCCTCATCACCGGCATTGCCATCGACGCGACCGGCTCCGGTCTGTACGTCCCGTTCAGCCTGGTCTTCTTCCACCACGTCACCGGGCTGTCGTTGCCGGTCATCGGGCTGGTGCTGACCATCACGGGGCTGATCGCCATCGGCGCGGTGCCGGTGGCCGGCGTCGCCGTGGACCGGTTCGGCGCCCGAAGAGTGCAGCTGTTCCTGTACGTGCTGCGCGGCGCCAGCTTCGCCTGCTTCCCGCTCGCCGCGCATCTGCCGACCTTCGCCGTGCTGGCGCTGCTGACCGCGATCGGCACCCGGGCCTTCCCCGCGGTGCTGCAGGCGAGGATCGCCGAACTCGTCGAGGGCACGGACCGGGACCGGATGCAGGCGCTGCAGCGCAGCCTCGGCAACGCCGGGCTCGGCGCGGGCACCCTGATCGCGTCGATCCTCATCGCGGTGGGCGGCGACACCGGCTACGTCATCGCGGCCTTCGTCAACGCGGGCAGCTTCTTCCTGGCCGCGCTGCTGGCGCTGCGGACCCCGCCCAGCCCCGTGGTGAGCGCCAAGGCCCGGGCGGAGAACCCCGGCTCCTACCGGCTCGTCGGCCGGGACCGACCCTTCGTGACCCTGGTCTTCGCCAACTTCCTGGTGGCGCTGGGCTACACCTCCCTGACCGTGCTGCTGCCCATCTACAGCACCGACTGGCTGCACATGCCCGAGGGCCTGACCGGTACCGCGTTCCTCGTCAACACGGTCATCTGCGCCACGCTCGGCGTTCCGGTCGGCGCGCTGGTGCGGACCAGGTTCAGCACCCGCAGCCGGGCCGCGGCGGGCGGGGCGGCGATGTTCGTGGTCGCCTTCCTGGGGCAGGCCGCGCTCGGCACGTTCCGCCCGGAGCACGTCTCGCTGGCGCTGGCCGGGGTCATCGCGTGCGTGCTCGTCATGACCGCCGGCGAGCTGGTGCACAGTCCGGCCTCGGGCGCACTGTCCCAGGCGGCCGCCCCGCCGGAGATGCGCGGCCGCTACATGGCCGCCTTCCAGCTGTCCTGGACCCTGGCCTACGCCCTCACGCCCAGCCTGCTGACCTCCCTCCTCACCGTCGACGGCCGACTGCCCTGGCTGCTGCTGGCGGCGGCCGCGCTGCTGGGCGGGGTGCTGATGATGCGCGTGGAGCGTTCGCTCCCCGACGACGTCGTCCGCTACCCGCGCCCCGCCCCGAGCAAGCCGGTCACCGCGGCCTGACGCCGACAGGACATCGTCGACAGGACATCACCGGCAGGAACACCTCCGACAGAAACATCGCCCACCGACCACCAGAAGAGAGGTTTCCGTGGATCGCGTCTCCCTCACCGCCGAGTACCTGAGCAAGCTGGAGAAAAGCAATCCGAAGTCGAGCGAACTGCTGGGAGCGCTGCCGGAGAACAAGATTCTCAACAGCGACAAGCCGGGCGGCAAGGGCAAGTGGCTCGCGCGTCCGATGTTCCTCGGCGGCGCCGAACTCGCACAGCTCACCGACGACCTGGACAACCTGCTGACCGCGTTGTCCAGTCTCCCCGACCGCCTTTTCGACGGCGATTTCGCCGCGTTCGCCCGCGCGGTGGGACTGAACGACGAGCAGGTGTCCGCAGTTCTGCTGGGAAGGGGCGCCTCGATGACGCGTCAGTCCCGGGCGGACATGATTTGCGACAGTTCCGGATTCAAGCTTTTGGAACTGAATATGGGCAGCACCATCGGCGGCGCGGAAAACGTCGACGTCTGCCGCGAGCTCCTCGCACACCCGGCGCTCGCCGAGTTCGCCGAGCGTCATGGACTGGGTTTCGTGGACTCACTGCGCGAGCAGGTGAACAACGTCCTCGCAGAAAGCGGTTTCAGCGCGGACGACCGTCCGGTGGTCGCACTGACCGAGCAGCCGGGCTGTTTCGAGGACGAGGTCCGATACATGACGGCCCTCTGCGAACGATGGCGTGAATTCGGCCTTCTGGCCGAACCCTGTCACCTCGGGCAACTGAAGGTCCGCGACGACCGGGTCTGGCTCGGCGGGAAGCCCGTGGACATCGTCGTGCGGACGTTCCTGATCCGGGACATGGAGTCCCCCGAGGTACGCGCGCTCGCCGAGGCGGTCTTCGCGGCGGCGAACCGCGGCGAGGTCGCGATCTTCACGGCCATGGACACCTCGGCATACGCCAGCAAGGGCGCCCTGGCGATGCTCTCGGACGAGCGCAACCGCGACCTGTTCAGCGCCGCGGAGCTGGCGAGCATGGACCGCATCCTGCCGTGGACCCGGATGGTCCGCCCCGGCACGGTCACACTGGAGAGCGGCGAGCGCGTCGACCTGCTGGAGTACGCGGCCGCCCACCAGCGGGAGCTGGTGCTCAAGCCGACCTCCCTGTCGGGCGGCCGGGGCGTGGTGCTCGGCTGGGCCGACGACGTCACCCCGCAGCGCTGGCGCGAGCAGCTCACCGCCGCGCTCGACAGTCCGTTCGTCCTCCAGCGCCGAGTTCGCGCCGAACTGGAGCAACTCCCCGACGGCGACGGCGAGCTGCGGCCCTTCCGGCCGGTCTGGGGCGTGTTCACCGGCGCCAACGGATTCGCGGGGGCGAGCGTCCGGGCCATCCCGGAGACGGTCGGGGACGTCGTGGTCAACGTGTCGAACGGGGCGCACGTCGGCGCCGTGCTGCACCAGAAGGCGGAGCCCGCCCCGGCCCGCTAGGACAGACCCCAGGAGAGGAGACCCGCCGCGCCCGCTTTCGCTCCCCGACCCGGGAGCGAAAAGCGGGCGCTCGGTGCACCGAATGCTTTCCCTTCCCGCAACAGCAAATAATCCACCCATAAACAAGTGCCCCTCGCACCTATCCTGTTCCCTCAAGAGAGGCCATATCTTGGGCTGTATTTCTACGTCGTCCCACGACTCCGGTACGGTTAAGATGGACTTGAACGGGACTGCATCTTCTGAGTAATTGAACCAGAATCCGGGCGACACCCCACAGCGCACGACCACCATGAGTCACACCTGTCACGGTGTGAGCCTCACCACCTGATATTCGCCGGTCGAACACGCTACGCTCACGCCCGATCTGACGGCGACAAACATCGCAATCGATCACATGACAACCAAACGGCCGCCCTGTCCAGACCAATGGGCGACCACGACGGGGGGAATGTCATGCAGGCGGTTCGCTGGCATGAACAAGCGCATGCCGATCAACGCGCGTTGACCGGCCAGACCACGACACAATTGATCAGCATCTGCGCACCGGCCCTGGCGTGCGAGGTATTGCGCCAGACGCTCTCGGAACTTCCGATTCCGCGCCGGAGTGTGCACCTGACGGGCCGTTTCGCCGCCGAGGCGATCAACCGGCCCGATTCGGACCTCGCCCGGTTCGCGTGCGGACAGACCCTCGGGCGCAGTCATGGGCTGCGGCTGCTGCTGCCCCAGACCGACATGCCGGGACCGGAGACCCGCTCCCGCCTGACCCGACTCACCGCCGAGGGGACGCAGATCCGCGTCTCGTCGGGCTCACTGCCCAACCTGGCGCTGCTGGCCAGGGAGGTCGCCCTGGTGGAGACCGCGGCCGGCCAGGACGGCCGACCGCAGATCGTCGTCGTCCGCCGCGAGGCCACCGACGCGCTGTACCAGTTCCAGCAGACCCTGTGGGAGCACGCCGCGGAGCTGATGCAGCCCCGGCGCGGCGCCCGCCCGGTACGGCTGGACGAAGCGCAGACGCAGGTCCTGCGCATGCTCGGCAGCGGCATGAAGGACGACACGGCGGCCCGGCAGATGAACGTCTCCGTCCGCACCTACCGGCGGCATGTGGCCGCGATCCTGAAGACCCTGGGCGTCAACACCCGCTTCGAGGCAGGCCTGAAGGCCGCGGAACTGGGGCTGCTGACCCAGCGTCGGGTCCCGTCACAGGGCACCGGACCGGGAGCCGGCGCCGGCTGCGGACCTGTGGGCGGACCCGGTGGCAGATCCGCCGACGGTTCAGACGGTCGGTCCAGTGGCCGATCCGATGGCAGGTTCCTGCCGAGTCTGCTGACCGAGGACGCCTGTTGAACGTCCCGGACGAGTGGACCGGCTCAGCGGAGCACACCGGCGCGGCGGAGTCGTAGGCCTCCGCCGGTGCAGCCCCCGGCGCGGCAGGGGGCTGCACCGGCGGTTGCCGGCTTCGGTAACCGCCCGTGTTCATGGAACCGTTCGCCCCGTTTTCCCGTACCTCTGTACGATCACCGCACGCGAGGCGGGGGCGCCGAGACGGAGGGGCGGGAATGGACGACAACTCGGGCAGACCCAGACCGGTTTGGCCGGCTAGGCCGGTTGGGTCGGCACAACCAGTCCGGTCCATGCGGCCGGCTCGGTCCGTGCGGCCGGTTCGGTCGGTGCGGCCGCTGAGGGCGGTGGCGTCGGCGGCCACGGTCGCCGTGCTGCTCGGCGGCTGCGGCGCCGGGGACGACAAGACGGCCGAGCCGAGCCCTTCGGCGTCCGCCCGGTCGTCGTCCGGCACTCCGTCAGGGTCCGGCTCCCCTACAGCCTCTGCCTCCACCGGCAGCGGTTCGACGTCCGGTAGTGGCTCGACGTCCGGTAGGGGCTCGACGCCGCTGACTCCGTTCGAGGCGGACCCCGCGGCGGTGCCGCGGACGAAGGCGCAGGCCGAGGCCCTGGTGAAGGCGGTGACGCTACGGCCGGAGGGCTGGGGAGCGGACTTCCGCGCCCAGCAGCCGGCCGAGAGCGCCCCCGGCACCGCCGCCGTCCTCGACGAACAGTGCCGCTGGCAACGCCAAGCTCTCCCCCAGGGCGTCCTGGCCTCGCTGTCCGTCTACAGCGCGCTGCCGGCCGTCAAGGGCAAGGGAGAGCTCAAGGTGACCGCGGCGGTCACCGTGCACACCACGGTCCTCGACGCCGACGAGCAGTTGGCCACCACGCTGGAGGAGGCGTTGCGCTGCCCCGTGCAGCAGGTCCGCACCGACGAACAGATCGCCGGACTCCAGTCGGTCGGCACGCCGTACGGTCAGGGCGGCAACGGCTACGCCGACGACCAGGTCCTGGAAATAGGTTCCTATCTCAGCGCGGACGGCCAGCAGACCTATCGCTGGGACGTCGTCCGGCTCGGCACGGTCGACGTGGCGGTGTCGGTGAAGGGCGCCGCGGGTTGGACCGTCGACGAGTTGACCCAGCGCATGTCACAAGGCGTCACCACGATGCTCAGTCGCCTGGAGTTCGAGCTCGGAGGAAAGAGCTGATGGAGCCGCTGCGTTCGTCCGATCCCGCCCATATCGCCGACCACCGTCTCCTCGGACGGCTCGGCGCCGGCGGCATGGGTGTGGTGTACCTGGCGCGCACGCCGGGCGGCGCCCTGGTGGCGCTGAAGGTCCTGCTCGCCGAATACGCCGAGGACCAGGGCTTCAAGGAGCGGTTCCGCCGCGAGGTCGAGGTCG
Organism: Streptomyces sp. NPDC006872; assembly: GCF_040635845.1. Classification (NCBI taxonomy): domain Bacteria; kingdom Bacillati; phylum Actinomycetota; class Actinomycetes; order Kitasatosporales; family Streptomycetaceae; genus Streptomyces; species Streptomyces sp. NPDC006872. The sequence goes on along the minus strand of NZ_JBEYIL010000018.1, from coordinate 95,096 downwards.
CCCGGCTGGTCGACAGTCCCTGGGCGGTGCCGCTGGTGGACGCCGACGCGGACGCCGAAGCGCCTTGGCTGGCAACGGCGTTCGTGCCCGGCCCGTCGCTGGGCGAGGCCGTGTCCGCACACGGGCCGCTGGCCGAGCACGGGCTGCGGCTGCTCGGCGCCAGGCTGGCGGAGGCGCTGAGCGAGGTGCACCGCGCCGGGCTGGTCCACCGGGACCTGAAGCCGGGCAACGTACTGCTCGCCCACGACGGGCCCCGGCTCATCGACTTCGGCATCGCCCGGGCCCCGGAGGACACCGCCCTCACCGCGACCGGAATGGTGGTCGGCACCCCCGGCTATCTCTCGCCCGAGCAGGCCGGAGGCCCCGGCGGCGACGACATCGGCCCCGCGAGCGACGTCTTCGCCCTCGGCTGCGTCCTGGCGTTCGCCGCCACCGGACGGGCGCCCTTCGGCAGCGGAGCGGTCGACGCCCTGCTGTACCGGGCCGTGCACGACCCGGCGGACCTCGACGGAGTGCCGCCGGGGCTGCTCGCCGTGGTGGAACGCTGCCTGGAGAAGGACCCGGCCGAACGGCCGACCGCAGCGGAACTGGCGCGGGAGCTGGGGCAAGACCCGGAAGCGGAAGCGGACGCCGAAACGGACGCGGCGGCGGAGGCAGCCGCGGCGAAGGAGGCATCCGGGTGGCTGCCCGAACCGGTCACCCGGCTGATCGCGGAACGCTCGGCCGCCGCGCTCGCGCTGCCGGACATCGAGCAGACGCACATATCGGCCGGCACCTCGCCACCGCCGAACGACACCGCACCCGCCGAGTCCGAAGTGCAGGACACTCCACCCGTTCAGGCGTCGGCACAGGCAGCCGCACCCGAATCCGAACCCGAATCCGAACCGGAGGACGCCGCCCCCTCGACCGGCCGACGGCGTTTCCTGCTGCTCGCCGGCGGAGCCGTGGCGCTCACGGCGAGCGGCGGCGCGGCCTGGTGGGCGGTCGCCCGGGACGATGACTCCGGAGACGACGCCCCCGCCGCCTCCGCGTCCTCGCGGCGCCCCGTGCACACCATCGCGCTGCACGGCGACCTCAGCGGTCCGCAGCGGGATGCGGGCAAGGCCCAGGAGCGCGGACTGCGCCTGGCCGTCGCCGAGTTCAACGCGCGCGCCGACGCCCCGTTCACCGTGCAGGTCAAGGCCGTCGACGACGCGGGCGACCCGGCGACGGCGGAGCGGCTCGCGACGGAACTCACGGACGACCCGGCGGTTCTCGCCGTGGTCGGCACGACGACCGATGCCACGGCGCAGACGGCCCTCGCGAAGTACGACGCCGGACTCCTGCCGGTCGTCGGCGTGTCCCCCGGCGGGATCAACCTCGCCCTCCAGGGCTTCCGTTCGTTCCTGCAGGCACGCCTGCCCGACTCGGTGCTCCCCGTCTTCGTGAGCAACTACCTGACGGGTACCGCGCGTTCGCGCAAGATCGGCATCGTCCTCGACCGACCGTCCGGTAACTACGGTTCGGAGATGGGCAGTTCACTCAGCAATACGCTCGCCCGCGCAGGGCAGCCGTCCGTGCCGGAAGTGGTCAGCGCGATGCGGCCCGACTTCGGCAGCGCGGTGGACGGCCTGCTCTCCGCCGGCGCCGACTCCGTGTTCTTCGCCGGCCTGTACGACCGGGGCGCGCTGATCGCCGGGACGCTGCGGGAGCGCGGCTTCGAGGGCGCCCGCGTGTCCGGCCCCGCGCTGCTCGACGGACGGTTCCTGACCGAGGCCCAGGACGCCGCCGAGGGCTGGGTGATGGTGGCCCCGGTCATCGACGCGACCGTCAAGCCCGAGGCGAAGGCGTTCGCGGCCGCGTACCGCGAGCGCTGGAAGGAGGCGCCGCCACGGTACGCGGCGGAGGCATACGACGTCACCGGCATGCTGCTGAAGTCGCTGTCCGGGCTGCCCGCGAAGGGTCGCACCAGGGAAGCGCTGCTGGCGGCCGTGCGGGCGGTGAAGTACGAGGGCATCACCAAGCCGTTCGCCTTCCAGGACACCGGTCAGATCGTCATCGACGGCACCGGCGGCTACCTCTGGCGAGTGGAGCAGGGCGACTTCGTGTACGGCGGCCCCGCGCCGCTCACCGGCTGATGGAGCCGCTGCGGACCGGCGACCCGTCCCGCCTCGGCCGCTACCGCCTGCTGCGCCGACTCGGCGCCGGCGGCATGGGGGTCGTCTTTCTGGCCCGCGCGCCGGGCGGGGCGATCGCCGCGGTCAAGGCGGTCCGGGGCTCGTACGCCGAGGAGGCGGGCTTCCGGGCCCGCTTCCGCCGTGAGATCGAGGTCGCCCGCCGGGTGGACAGCCCCTGGGTGGTCCCCCTGCTGGACGCCGACGCGGACGCGGAGACCCCGTGGCTGGCGACCGCGTACGTCCCGGGCCCCTCGCTCTCCGAGACGGTGGACGCCTTCGGACCGCTGTCGCTCCCTGCCGTCCGGACGCTGGGTCTGCGCCTCGCCGACGCGCTCGACGCGATGCACGGGATCGGCCTGGTCCACCGCGATGTGAAACCGGGCAACGTCCTGCTGGCCCCGGACGGTCCCCGGCTCATCGACTTCGGCATCGCCCGCGCCCCGGACGCCACCGCGCTCACCTCCAGCGGTGTGATCGTCGGCTCGCCCGGCTTCCTCTCGCCCGAGCAGGCACGGGCGCGCGGCGGCGAGATCGGCCCGCCCAGCGACGTGTTCTCGCTGGGCTGTGTGCTGGCGTTCACCGCGACGGGGGTACGACCGTTCGGCGCCGGCGCGGCGGCCGGCATGCTGCTGCGCACGGTCTACGACGACCCGGACCCGACCGCGATCCCGGAAGCCCTGGCCCCCCTCGTCCGATCCTGCCTCCACAAGGACCCGGCGCAGCGCCCCACGCTCGCGCAAATCCGCGCGGCCCTCAGGGAGGGAGGAACGGAGGACGACCCCGAGCAGTCGGGTTGGCTGCCCGAGCGGGTCACCCGGCTGATCGGCGAACGGTCCGCCGCCGTGCTGGCCATCGGCGCGATCGAGCCGACCCAGGTGCCCACGCCGACAGCCGACATGTCAGCGGACACCGTGTCACCGGACGCCATGACGCTGACGGCCGTCACGACGACTCCGCCGCCCGCCGCACCCGGAGTCGGCCGCCGCAGCCTCCTCCTCGGCTCGACGGCCGGCGTCCTGGCGGCCGGTGGCGGCGGCGCCTGGTGGTGGAGCACCCGTCGGAAGCCGGGGACGACACCGTCGTCGTCCGCGGCAGGCCCACGTCCCGAACTGGTCGTCGCCTTCCAGGGCGATCTGACCGGGAGCCGGAAGGACTACGGCAACGCCCAGCTCAACGGGGCCCGGCTGGCCGTCGAGCAGATGAACGCCAAGAGCGACCACCCCTTCCGCCTGAAGCTGCGCACGTACGACGACGGCGGCGACGCGAAACGTTCCGCCGCCCTGGCCGCGCAACTGGCGAAGGACACGGCCGTCCTCGCGGTGCTGGGGCCGACGACCGACGCGTGCGTGCTCTCCGCCGCATCCACCTACGCCAAGGCGACGATGCCCGTCCTGTCCGTCTCGGTCGGCATCGACACAGCGCCCACGACGACCGGCAAGACGCAGTTCCCCTCGCATGCGTTGCTGCGCGTCACGAGCGAGCTCCTCGCCGCGCCCTGCGTCCGCTACCTCAGCGGCCACGTCGATTCGCGCAAGGCGTTCCTCGTGGACGACCAGGCGCAGGGCGACTCCGCCTGGGCCCTGTGCGACCAGACCCGGCGGGCGCTCCAGCAGGCCGGCCGGGACGCCACGCTGAAGAGCGTCGCCGCCGGAAGGATCGACTACGCGTCGCTGGCCGCCGAGGTGCTGGCCGCCGGCTCGGACGCGGTCGTGTTCACCGGCGACGCGACCCGGGCCGCCGGACTGGCGTCGGCCCTGAAGTCGGCCGGTTTCACCGGAACCCGGATGGCGACGGAACGAGCCTTCGACCCCCGGTTCCTCTCCGCCGCCGGCGCCGCCGCGACCGGCTGGGTCTTCGCCACGTCCTTCATCGACCCGACGGCCGCCCCCTCCACCCGCGCCTTCGCCGCGGACTACCGCACCCGGTTCGGCACCGCCCCCGGCTGGTACGCGGCGGAGGCCTACGACGCCGTGATGTTCCTGACGGCGGCCTGCACCAAGGACGGCACGGCGGTGCGGGAGCGGGGCGCGATCGCCCGCAGGCTGCGCGAGGTCACGTACACGGGCGTCAGCCGCACCCTCAAGTTCGAGACCGGGTACGGCTTCAACCACGACGCGATGTTCGTGTTCCAGGTCGTCGACGGCAGGTTCCGCTACCTGGGCCAGTACAAGGATGCGGCGGTGTCGTGAGGCGCAGGACCCTGCTACGGGCACGGGGCCTCGGCGGTCAGCGGGAGGTGAGGGGCGTCTCGGACTCGACGTGGGTGAGTTTCTCGGGGTTGCGGACGTAGTAGAGGCCGGTGACGCGGCCGTCGTCCACGGTGAAGGCCAGCACGCCGTCGATCACGCCGTCGACGCGCAGGACGAGTCCGGGGTTGCCGTTGATCGTCGTGGGCTCGCTGGTGAAGGCGCCGCCGGCCTTGGCGACGCTGCCGGCCATGTAGCGGAGCACCTTGTCGGCGCCGACGACGGGCCGCAGGGCCGCCAGCTTGAGGCCGCCGCCGTCGCTGACGAAGACGACGTCCGGGGCGAGTACGTCGAGCAGCCCCTGCAGGTCTCCGGTCGCAAGGGCGGACTGGAACGAATCGAGCGCTGCCCGGGTCTCCTCGGGGGAGACCGGTGTGCGCGGTCGGCGGGCGTCGACGTGCTGACGGGCGCGGTAGGCGATCTGGCGTGCCGCGGAGGGGCTCTTGTCGATGGCGGCCGCGATGTCGTCGTAGCCGAAGTCGAAGACCTCGTGCAGGACGAAGACGGCGCGTTCGATCGGTGAAAGGCTTTCGAGGACGAGCATGAGCGCCAGCGACAGGTTCTCGGCCAGTTCGACGTCCTCGGCGACGTCCGGCGCGGTGAGCAGCGGCTCGGGCAGCCAGGGGCCGACGTAGGCCTCCTTGCGCCGTTGGAGGGTGCGCAGCCGGTTGAGTGCCTGCCGGGTCGTGATCCGCACCAGGTAGGCGCGCTGGTCCCGTACCTGCGCCAGGTCGACCTCGACCCAGCGCAGCCAGGTCTCCTGGAGGACGTCCTCGGCGTCCGCCACGGATCCGAGCATTTCGTAGGCGACGGTGAACAGCAGGTTGCGGTGGGCGACGAAGGCCTCGGTCGCGGGGTCGGTGACGTGGTCGCTCATGTCGTGCGTTTCGTTCTCTCCGGAGAAGGGGTGGCGGCTAGGCGGCACGCCGGGGGCCGGCGGGGGCCTCTTCCGGCTGAGACGTTTCCACACGGTCGGTGCTGTCGCCGTGGGACGCGCGGGTTGCGCGGGAACTGGCCTTGCGCGCCCCGGAGAGCAGTTTGTTGAGGGTGAAGCGGCAGGCGATCTCCTTGACGCCGGCGCCGGTGCGTCCGCTGATGCTGAGCGCGTTGACCTTGTCGTCGGGGTAGGAGAACTGGGTGACGCCTTCGTTGCGGCCGAGGCTGAGGCACTGTCCGGCGAAGAACATCCGCACGGGGGCGGCCTTCTTGCCCGCGATCCGGCGCAGGACGGTGTCGGCGGCGGCCGGGCCGAGCTGGGTGGCGGCCTGGCAGCTCATCCGGAAGGGGTGGTCGGGCATGACTCCGGCGTCTCCGGCGGCGATGATGCGTTCGTCGTCGTAGCTGGTGAGGGTGGTGTCGGTGAGCAGGCGGCCGTCGTCGTCGGTGCGCAGTCCGCTGCGGGCGGCCAGGTCGGGGACGCGGAATCCGGCGGTCCAGACGGTCACCGCGCTGGGCAGCGCGCGGCCGTCGTCGAGCCGGACGGCGTCCTGCGTCACCTCCGTCACGCGCGCGCCGGGGCCTTCGACGACGTGGACGCCCAGCTTGGCGAGGCGGCGGGCGACCGGGCGGCGGACCCGGGCGTGCAGGGAGGGCCCCAGCACGCGGCCGCAGACCAGGGTGACCTTGCGGCCCGTCTCCGCCAGCTCGGCGGCGGTCTCCAGGCCGGTCGGGCCGGAGCCGACCACGGTCACCGGATCCGACGCGGACGTCGCCTCCAGCGCCGTCCGCAGGCGTTGCGCTCCCTCGAAGTCCGACACCCAGTGCGCGAACTGCGCCGCTCCGGGGACGCCGGGGTCGGCGGCGCCGCTGCCCACCGCGTAGACGAGGTAGTCGTAGGACAGCGTGCCGCCGCCCGCCAGCGACACCTGGCGCGCGGCGGCGTCGATCCGGGTCGCGGTGTCGACCACCAGCCGGACGTTCGCGCCCAGCACCTCGCCGAAGCCCTCGACCGCGTCGTCGGAGCCGGTCACCAGCTGGTGCAGCCGGATCCGCGAGACGAACTCGGCACGCGGATTGACCACGGTCACCGACACGCCGTCGCGCCGGGCCAGCTTGTTGGCCGCCGTCACGCCCCCGTACCCGCCGCCGACGACGACTACCTCGACGTTCGCGTTCATGATGTCTCCTCGTGCTGTGGTGGACTCGACATGGAGACACCGGCCGCCCGCCCCGCGTAACAAGCCTGCGGATGAGACGTAGCGCACATCAGCGCGATGGGCTCGATGACCACTCAGTCAATGCTCACGCGGAAGATCTTGTCCGCGCCGTCCGCCTCGCCTCCGTTGTTGTCGGCATTGGTGGTCGACAGCCAGAGCTGGTCGGCCCCGGGAACCTTGACGACCGTCCGCAGCCGGCCGTAGGTACCCACGTAGTACGCCGTCGCCGTGCCGACGTTCTCCGTGTCGCCGTTGATCGGGATCCGCCACAGCCGCTCGCCGCGCAGTGACGCCATGTAAACGACGTTGCGGACGATGGCGATCGCGCTCGGTGAGGCCTCGGAGACGTTCCAGGTCTTCTTCGGGTTGGTCATGCCGGAGACGTCGCAGGCGCCCTCGCAGGTCGGCCAGCCGTAGTTGCCGCCCGGTTTGATCAGGTTCAGCTCGTCCTTCGAGCTGTTGCCGAACTCCGCCTCCCACAGCCGTCCGTTGCGGTCGAACGCGAGGCCCTGCGGATTGCGGTGGCCGTAGCTGTAGACGTAGTTGCCGAACGGGTTGCCGGGGGCCGCCCTGCCGTCGGTCGTCATCCGCAGGATCTTGCCGTTGAGCGAGTTCTTGTCCTGCGCGAGGTCCGGCGTCTGGGCCTCCCCGGTGGAGACGTACAGATAGCCGTCGGGGCCGAAGGCCAGCCGTCCGCCGTTGTGGTAGCGGTTCTTCTTGATGCCCTGGAGAAGGACCGTGTAGCCGGTCAGGGAACTGCCGTTGTACGTCATGCGGACGACCCGGTTGCCCTCGGACGCCGTGTGCATGAAGTAGACGTAGTGGTTGGCGGCCCAGTCGGGGTCGACGGCGACACCCATCAGACCGCCCTCGCCGTCGGTGGTGACGGCGTTGGGCACCGTCCCGACCTGGGTCTTCGTGCCGTCCTTGGTCACCTTCCAGACCCGGAAGTCGTCCCGTTCGGTAACCAGGGCGCTGAGCCCGTCGGGCATCCAGTAGGCGCCCCAGGGAATGGTCCAGCCGCTGGAGACGGTGGCGATCGACGAGGGCACACCGCCGTCCGTCGCGCAGGCCTTCGTCGTGAGGTCGACGGTGTTGCTCGCCTCGGACACATTGCCCGCCGCGTCCCGCGCCACGACGTTCAGCGCGTACGGGCTGGCGCAGGCGAGCCCGGTCAGTGAGGCCGCCGTCCCGGTGACGGTCTTGTAGACGGCGGTGCCGCTGCGGATGTCGTACGCGACCACGCCCCGGTCGTCCGTGGCGGCGCCCCAGCTCAACTCGGCGCTGTTCGCGGTCACTTCGCCGACCTTGAGGGTGCCGGGCCTGGTGGGCGGAGTGGTGTCGGTGCTCTTCGCGGTGGTGCAGTCCACGGCCGGGCTGGCCGGCGAGGCGTTGCCGGCGGCGTCCCGGCCGATGACCGTGAGGTCGTAAGTGGTGTCGGGGCTCAGCCCTGTGAGGACCCGGGAGGTGGAACTCCCGTCCGTCTCGGTGAGTTTGTTGCCGTGCTCGTAGATGTCGTACGCCGCGACGCCCACGTTGTCGGTCGAGGCGCCCCAGGTGAGCGTGAGGCCGTTCTCGGTGATCGCGGAGCAGGCCGGCCGACCGGGGCGGCTCGGGGCCTGGGTGTCGGGGGCCGCGCCGACGCTGATCCGGTCGAGGTTGGGGCCGCCGTTGTCGGTGGTGGCGGTGGCCCGGATCTTGTTCGAACCGGCGGCCAGCCGGACGTCGACGCTCTTGGTCACCCAGGTGTCCCAGTCGGCGGTGGCCGGGAAGGAGACGCCGGAGGCCACGACCGTGCCGCTCACGGAGATGTCCATGGGCCGGTCGACGGCCGTTCCGTTGGCGTAGCGGAACGTGAGCGAGGAGGTGCCGGCTGCGGCCGCGCTCACGGTGAACTCCACGTACGAGCCCTTGACGTTGGTGTAGTCGACGAAGCCGGTGCCCGTGTACCCGGCGTGGTTGGTGGCCACGGCGCCCTGGGAGATGACGGCGTTCTCGGCCTGGTAGTCGGTGGCCGCGCGTGCGACCGTCGCACTCAGGCCGATCAGGGGCAGGGCGAGGGCCAGCGAGAGGCCGTACAGCAGCGTCCGTCCGGGGCGTCCGGGGGTCCGCGCGCGTTTCGATCTGGTGTGGTTCATGGGGTGTCCCTCGTGTCCCTTCACTGTTGCCGCGGCACTGGTCCGTCCATCCGTCCATCCGTCCATCCATCTGTCCTGAGCTGCTCGTTCATGATCAGGAAGGCGCCGAGGCCGTGGAAGTCGTTGGTCTGCCGGGGCCGCGCGATGTAGAAGTCGTAGTCGCCGACATTGGTGCCGATGGAGATGTCGGTGAGGTCGGTGCGGCCGTCGGGGCCGAGCGAGATCCTTGCCAGGACGCCCTCGTAGCCGCGCCGCGCGACGGACCGGTAGTGCGCGTCGATGTACCCCTGCTGGGCGCCGCGCGAGAGGGCGTAGGTGAACATGCTGGAGCAGGAGGTCTCGGTCCAGTTGTCGCTCCGGCCGCCCTGGTCGATCACCTGGAACCAGCGTCCGGTCGCCGGATCCTGGTACCGCTCGAGACCGGCGGCCAACTGCCGCAGGATGCCGACGAGCCGGTGCCGGCCGGGGTGCCGGGCAGGGAGCGCGTCGAGCACGTTGACGATCGCCATCGAGTACCAGCCCACCGCCCGGCACCAGTGTTCGGGGGCGAGCCCGGTCTCCGGATCGGCCCAGCTCACGGTCTTCGACTCGTCGTAGGCGTGCCGCAGCAGGCCGTTCGACACCTGGAGATGACGGCCGTAGACGGCGAGTTGCTTCGCCGCCTCGTCATGGGCGTAGGCCGAGTCGCCGAACTCCTTGCCGTACTCGACGAGGAAGGGGTTCACCATGTAGACGCCGTCCGACCAGAGCTGGTGGGCGCGGCTGCTGGTGTCGGCGTGCCAGAAACCGCCGTCGGAGGTGCGCGGGTAGCTGTTCAGCCGGTCGCGGATCTTCTTGGCCGCGATGCGGTAGCGGTCCTGGCCGGTCTCGTGGTGCAGGATCACCAGCAGCCGACCGGCCTGCATGCTGTCGAGGCTGTTGAAGTTCTGGTCGATGGTTCCGTCGGTGCGCACGAAGCGGTCGACGTAGGCCTGGATGTAGGAGAGGTACCGGGGCTCGTGGGTGCGCCGGTAGGTGAGGTACTGGCCGTAGAGATACAGGCCCACGGGGTACGACCAGCCGCCGATGGTGCTCGGTGTGAAGCGGGCCGTGGTCGAGTCGATCATGGCCACGGACCAGTCGGTGGCGGCGTTTGAACGGGCGACGGCCGTGTGCTGTGGGACGGGCGGGACGGGTGGCGGGGCGGCTGCGGAGACCGTCAGCAGACCGGCGGCGGCGAGCGCTCCGGCCGTCAGCACGGCACCGAGACGCCTCACGATTCTCCCACCTTCAGGACCAAGTCCTCCGATGTCTGCCGAACGTTGCTCATGGGTGGGCTCACCTTCCTGGGGAGTGGGGGGTCGCGTGAGGCGTCAGGAGTGGCAGGAATGCCGAAATAGTTCCCGCCGGACCGCCGACTGTTCACGTACATGCACCAGGTTCATGCACTGAGTTTCAAGGCGTGAACAGAGTCCCGGCCGGACCGAACAGGGTCAATGGTCCGAACCGATAAGGTCGGACCCTTTCCGGCCAATCTCCGTTTGCGGCAGGGGGGTTGACGACACCGGAGCACCGGGTCCACGTTGTACGACACCAGCGTAAGGAAACTTTCCTAACAGAACAGACCTGACGGAAGGGTCCCCCACCGTGCGCTCTTCGACACTGACCCTCGGCGCGGCCACCGGTGCCGCCCTCCTGGCCGCCGCGGTCCTCCCGGCGAACGCCTCCGCCTCCACTTCCGCCTCCGCCCCGGTACGGGAGGGATCGGTCAGCGCGGCCGCCCTGCTCGCCAAGGTGACGTCCTGCTCACAGATATCGAACGGCAAGTACAAGACCGACGACGAGACCTCGGCGTCCATCCCGGTGTGCGGCAAGAACGGCGCCGTCTTCTGGAAGGCCGACATGGACATCGACTGCGACGGCCAACGCACCTCCAAGTGCAGCGAGGACACCGACCCCTGGTACCAGGACGACACGGCCTTCCACCAGTCGGACGGCAAGCCGCTGCGCGCCGACTCGTTGCCCTACGTCGTCGTGCCCAGCTCCAGCTCCCTCTGGAACTACGGCTCCGCGGGCATCAAGGGCGGCGGGGTCGTCGCGGTGATCTACCAGAACAAGGTGGAGTACGCGGTCGTCGGCGACACCGGCCCCACGAAGATCATCGGCGAGGCCTCATACGCAACGGCCAAGGCCCTCGGCATAGACCCGGACCCGGAGACCGGCGGCACCGACTCCGGCGTCACCTACATCCTCTTCAAGAACTCCAAGGCGTCCCCCATCGAAAGCCACAGCGCGGCGGTGACCTTGGGCGACGAGCTCGCCCAGACGTTCTTGCGCGACAACTAGCGCCTCCAGGCCTTTAGCAGGGCCTGCCCCTGCCCGGCGAGCGGGCGGGCCCTTACCGTTACGCAGACCGACGGCTCGTCGGGTACCCGTTGCTCCGGGCGGGGGGCGAGGGGTGCGGGGCCCTCGGCGGCAAAGCCACGGGGGGCGGCAGACGAGTCGGACTGTACGCCGGGGAATGTCACCGCAACGCTGTGACCTGCGCAAAGGTGTTGGGAGGGCACCCTTTTGGCTACCTTGATGGCTACGCAAGACGAGATCCCGTCCCGGAGCGGTCCGGACGGGGCTTCGTCACTATTGGGGTCAGGCGAGCTACTCGATGCACCCGAAGACGTCCGAGTCCCTCTCCATGCAGCCGCCTTCGCATCCTGCAGACGACCCTGACGGTGGCCGCGTAGGCCACGATCACATCGATGGCTGGACGATGCGTCACCTGCGCGATGTGGCATCTCAACGCGATCCGACCTCGACTCGCCGCACGCTGCCTCAAGGCCACCACGGTGGACACCGCCAGACCGCCTCCAGGGTGGCGAGCTTGATGTAACCCTCTTCTGGCACTCTCTCTCCGGCCGCCGAGATGCCCCAGCCTTGCGCCGGAAGATCAGTGCCTGCACGTCCTGCTCCTGCCGCCGCACTGCCTGCGCCGTGGTGACCCGCGCGGGCTTCCCGCCTCTACTGGGCGGCGAGCGCATCAAGTGATGACGGAGCAATTGGGGCGAACGTAATCCCTGGCGTACCGTTTGAAGCGGCCTTGACGGCTTGTTCGCTTCAGCCGTCGTACTGAAAGCGCGTCGGCTCGCCAAGCACCGAGCTGGCGCTCTCGAAGTCGGCCAAGCGGGCCGCCACCGTGGCCACGGCGAGGCGTTCCGGGAGGGCGGCGGAGAACTTCAGGCCGCGTACGGCCCGGCGGTCCACGTCAGGCAGGACGAGGTTCTCTCCGACGTTGTCACGGGCTGCACGCCAGTCGGCCGGGGTGAGGTTCTCGCGCAGGCGCAGCCAGCTGTCGGTGGGGCGTTGCAGGGGGTCGGTGACCGACTGGAGGGTGGCTGCCAGGGTGGCGTTGGCGCGGTAGCCGGCCCAGGTCCACCAACGGACGTCGGAGCCGACGCGTGTGATCAACGTGCCGCCCGGGTGGACGGTGTCAGGTGCGTCGGTCTCGCGCTGTTCGGCCAGGCATGTCTCCGCCCGCCGGGTGAGGGAGACGGGCGGATTCCTGCCGAGCAACACCTCGCGCATGGCGCGCGTCAGAGCGTACGACAGTCCGACGACGCCGCCGTTCATCCACTTGGCGATTCCCCCGCCATCGGCCGGCTCGACGAAGACGCGTTTGCGCAGCCAGTCAATGTAAGTGACCTGCCAACTGCGCCCACCGAGCAGCAACCGCCTGGGACCGGGGCGTTCCTCGGTGAGCACACTCGGGTCGGTGCGGCCGATCTCCGTGCGCCCGGACAGGACGGTGAACTGCGGAGGTGCGGTGAAGGAGGCGGTGAGTTCGATGAAGTGCCGTTTCCCGAAGCGGCGTTCTGCCTCGGGACCGATGAACAGCATCCCACCGTCACTGTCGAGGTAGCCCTCCTCGGTGAGGAAGCGCAGGATGGGGGCGGCCGACTTGTCGAAGGGGGCGAGGCCGTTCCACTGCCGGTCCCACAACTGGTCGCCGAGCTTGTGCTGTTGCAGGGTGACGGCAAGCAGTTGCTGGGCTACCAGGTGGCGCGGCCCCGGCGGGGGGACGACCGGTTCCACCCAGCCGCGCGACCACAGCAGCAGCAGGCCCGCCGCCTGCAGCAGGGTGTCCTTGCGGGTGGTCAGGAACAGACAGTTCCGCACGGTGCCGGACCGCCGGCCTGTGCGGCCGATGCGCTGCAGGAACGAGGCGACGGAGGCCGGTGAGTCGATCTGGATGACGCGGTCCAGGTCACCGACGTCAATGCCGAGCTCAAGGGTTGATGTGGAGACGATGACGCAGTCGCGGGCCTCGGCGAAAGCCTGCTCGGAACGGGCGCGTTCATCGACGGAGAGCGAGGCGTGGGACAGGAAGACGGTCACCTCGCGCGCACGAAGCGCCGCGCCCAGCTCCTCGACCTGTCGACGCGAGTCGCAGAAGACGAGCCGCTTCTCTCCCCTGTGCAGGGCTGCGATGAGTTTGGCCGCGTTGTCGAGGGAGCCGACGTAGTCGAGTTCCACTTCGCCCGCAGGCCTGCTGGACGGCTCGGCGTTCGCTTTGTCGCCGCGTCCGCTGCCGTCGGTGGCCGGCAGGTGCACGCCAGGGGCGACGACCTGACCGGGGCGGCTGCCGACGCCCGCGCCTTGCAACCAGTGCAGCAGCTCGGCCGGGTTGCCGACGGTCGCCGAGAGCCCGACACGCTGAATAGGCCGTCCGGTGACCCGCTCCAACCGTTCGAGCACGGCGAGCAGGTGCCATCCCCGGTCGTCCCCCGCGAACGCGTGCACTTCGTCCACGACGACGGCCCGCACGCTCCCCAAAAGGCGGGCGTGGTCGGTCTTGACGCCGATCAGCATCGCTTCGAGCGACTCGGGCGTGGTCAGCAGGATGTCCGGCGCCTCGGCCCGGATGCGCTGCCGTTGCGATTCCTTGGTGTCGCCGTGCCAGAGCGCGGCCCGTCGCCCGAGCCACTGGGCGTACGTGTCGACGCGGCCGACCAGGTTGTTGAGGAGTGCCTTGAGCGGGCACAGGTACAGCACGGATGTACCGGTCCACTTCTGCTCGGTCATCGCAGACAGCAGGGGGAAGCAGGCCGCCTCGGTCTTGCCCCCCGCCGTCGGAGCCAGCAGTACGGCGTCCTGTCCCTCCATGAGCGGCGTGATCGCCGCCCGTTGCAGGGGGCGCAAGTCGGGCCAGCCAAGTGTGTTGACGATGTGATGCAGGACGACGGGATCGAGTCGGTCGAGTACGTCGATGCCCTCGTCACCGGGTCTGGTCCCGGTCGGGCTCCCCGCATCCGCCATCACAGCTCCAGGTCGATGTCATCGGCCGACGCGGAGTCCCCGGAGACCGTGGCGGCCAGATTTCGCTCGACGTCGGTGAGTTCGCTGTCGGCGACGGTGAGCCGGTAGTGCTGCCGGGGGTCGAAGTCGTCGAACTGGTCCACGCGGTCGAGTACGTCCCCGACGAGTTTCTTCAGGAAAAGCCGGGGAGCCACTCCGACCTTCCCGCCCAGCGCCCCGCCGACGGCTACCGCGAGGTCCGCGACATACACATCGTCGACGACCTTACGCACACGGTCGGGCGCTTCTGCCGCATCGGCGTACAGGTCGCGGATGGTGAGGCCGAGTCCGACCAGGGACTCCTGGTTGAAGCCGGGAAGCCTGATCTGTACAGCGCGAGGGTTGTCGAAGCGCGGGTCGGTCGTGAAATCGGTGGCCAGCCGCTGAGCGAGCGGTGCCAGACGTTGCACGCCCTGCTGACCGTCGTAGAAGGCCGGGGTGCCCGTGATGACCAGATAGAGGCCGGGGAAGCGGCCCGAGTGAACCTCGTCGATGAGCTGCCGCAGCGCGTTGAGTGCCTTGTCGCGGGCGTCCGACCGGACCCGCTGCAGCGTCTCCACCTCGTCGAGGACGACGAACAGCCCGGTGTGTCCTGAGTCGCGCAGCACGGTGAGGAGCCCTTGCAGGAACCCGAGCGCACCGAAGTGGTCGAGGTCGCCGCGCACCCCGGCAGATCGGCGGGCGGAGGCCGCCACATGCGGCTGGCCGCCGAGCCACGCCAGGACGGCCGCCGCAGTCGCCTCGTCGCTGTCCGCGAGGGCGGCCCGGTAGCCGCGCAAGGCGGTGGCGAAGGACGGGGCATGCCGGGAGACCTCGGCAAGCCGTGCGACGAGCAGCTTCTCCACCTCGCCCGGAAGATCGTCCTCGGTCGCACCGGCAGCGAGTGCGTCCTCCTCCAGGGCGTAGAACCAGGCATCGACGACCGGCCGGAGGGCGCTCGCGGGGAAGCTGGAGGTGGTGAGGCGCTCGCTGAGCCGCCGGTAGACCGTCTCGAGCCTGTGCAGCGGTGTCTCGTTCTCCGAGACCTGGATCTCGGCCACGGCGAAGTTGCGTCGCTTGGCCCGCTCCCCCAGCCAGCGGGTGAAGAACGTCTTGCCGGACCCGTACTCGCCCCGCACGGCCTTGAACACGGACCCGCCGGACGCCACGGCGTCCAGTTCCGCGTCCAGGGCCGCTTCGAACCGGTCGAGTCCGGTGGCCAGCAGGTCGAGACCGCTGTCGGGCACGGCACCGCGTCGCAGGGCGTCGATGACGGTGCGGCGGCGGGCGGCGCTCACCTGGGCGGGGCGCTGGGATCCGGTGGTGCTCACGGCAACCAGTCTTCCATTTCCACCGGCACGCCCGTACGGGGACCGGAAGGCGGCCGTCTATCGGTCGGCGCTGCACGCGGCACCGTAGCGGGGCGCCTACTTCGTTGAATCGGTTGACGGTCACCCGGAGACGCTGCTGGAATCACTCTCCGTACATACGGCAGGGTGGGAGTGGGACGAACGTGGCGGCACTCGACAATGTGAAGCTCAAGGACGTACTCGCGGATGTGGCGTCGGGCTCCTTACAGTTGCCCGACTTCCAGCGGAACTGGAAGTGGGACGACGACAGGATCCGCGCCATCATCGCGACGGTGACGCTGGACTATCCGCTCGGCGTGGTGATGACGCTGCAGACCGGCGGCGCCACCCGCTTCCGCTCCCGGACGCTCACCGGAGCACGCCCGGACGGGGATCCGGCCGCGGACCTCCTCCTGCTCGACGGTCAGCAGCGGCTCACCTCCCTCTTCCAGGCCCTGTGGCTGGACGCCCCGGTGGAGACCGCGGACGCCCGTAACAAGCCCATCGAGCGGTGGTACTACGTCGACATCGCGAAGGCAGTCGGCCCGCCCGCGGATCGCGACGAGGCCATCCTGTCCGTCCCGGCGGACAAAGTGCTCCGCACCGACTTCAACCGCACGGTGGTGCTGGATCTCAGCACGACGGAGAACGAGTGTGCGGCCGGTGTCTTCCCTCTGCATCTCGTCTTCGACGCCCAGCGCGTGAACCAGTGGATGATGTCGTACGTCAAGGCGGACGAGGGCCGGAACTGGAACTTGTGGGGTCAGTTCGACGAGTTGGTTCTCCAGCAGGTCCGCGCCTTCCAGGTCCCGATGATCCGGCTGGCCGCCACCACCTCCATGGACGCCGTGTGCGCGGTGTTCGAGCGGGTCAACACGGGCGGCGTACCTCTGAACGTCTTCGAACTGCTCACCGCGACCTACGCCGGGGACCGCGAGTACGTGGACCTGACCGGGGACTACTACCAACTCCCCGAAGTGTGGCGGGAGATCAAGCAGGCGCTGGCGGCCAAGTACCCGGTCTTCGGCCGTCTGGACGGCGGCATCGAGAACGGGCTGAGCAGCATCGACTTCCTGCAGGCCATCGCCCTGGTACGCACCTGGGAGCGGAAGCAGTCGGGCACGGGGACGACGGTGTCGTGCAAGCGCCGGGATCTGCTGGACCTCCCGCTGGCCGACTTCGTCCGGCTGGCGCCGAAACTCGCGGACGCCTTCGCCTGGGTGGGCGACTTCCTGGAACGGCAGTGCATCGTCCGCCCGAGCGACCTGCCGTACAAGACGCAGCTCGTCCCACTCGCGGCCGTCCGTGCCATCCTCGACACGGCGCTGGACGGCCTGGGAGCGGAGGAGAAGACCGAGCAGTGGTACTGGTGCGGAGTCCTCGGCGAGATGTACGGCGGCTCCACCGAGACCCGCTTCACCCGTGACGTCGAGCAGCTCGTCCCCTGGATCGCGCAGGACGACCGAGCGCCCGACACCGTCACGGACGCGTTCTTCTTCGCCGATCGCCTCGACAGCCTCACCACGCGCAACAGCGCCGCCTACAAGGGCATCTACGCCCTGCTGGTCAAGCAGGGGGCGGTGGACTGGCACTACACGGACAGCCCGCTCAAGCCCGGCAGGCTGGACGAGTACGGCGTGGACCTCCGGCAGATCTTTCACAAGGCATGGCTCCGACGGAGCAACAGCCAGGGCCTGCCCACGAACTCCATCGTGAACAAGACCCCCCTGTCCTACCGCGCGGCGATGGACATGACCGGGGCGCCGGCGTCCTACCTGTCCACGATGGTCGCCGCGTCCGACATGCGCCCCGAGTGGTTCGACGATGTGCTCGCCACCCACCTCATCGATCCGGAAGCACTCCGCGACAACGACTACGAACGGTTCTACAACGACCGTTCCAAGCAGTTGCAGGACTTGGTGCACTCCGCCATGGGCAAGAGGACGATGCTCCGTGACCTCACGGAGGGCGACGCCCGATGACGACCACACCGAGCGGTCAGGACCTCGCCGCGTTCAAGGGCAGGACCGTGCCCGTGCAGGACATTCTGGACCTGTTCCAGGTCAGGGTCCGCGACCACCGGACGGTGCACCGCATCTCGCAGGCACTCACGGACGCCGGGCTGACGACGCTGCCCGACTTCGCCGTCTGCGGCCAGCGCAGCAACGTCGAGGTGGTGCCGCTCGCGTCCGTCCCCGCGCAGGCCGCCCCCGCAGACGTGGAGGACGACGAGACCGACGAGGCCCTGCCCTCGACCGCCCTGCCGCAGCGTCTGCTGCTCGGGGACATCCCGTCGGCGCGGCGAGGTCTGGTGTCCGTCGGTCCTGGTACGCCTCTGGCGCAGACCACGTTCCTGATGCGCACGAAAGGCCTCGCGCAGGTCCCGGTGACCACCGGCATGGCGCAGATCCACGGGGTGGTCACCTGGGGGTCCGTCGCCAAGATGTACGAGGCGGGCAAGCAGCCGACTCTGGACAACGCGATGGAGAAGGACTCCCTTCCGGTGGCCGACACCCGCCAGGAGTTCTTCTCCGCCCTGCCGGTCATCCGCGAACACGGCTACCTCCTGGTCCGGGGCGACGACGGCTGCCTCTCTGGCATCGTCAGCGCCTCAGACGTCACGGACCGCTTCGAGGGCGCGGCACGACCCTTCTTCATCGTCGGGGAGATCGAGTCTCTGCTGCGCCGCTGCCTGGGCGCAGCGCTGGACGAGGAGACCATCAAAGCCGTTCAGACGAACAAGAAGGCCGAGCACCGCACCGGCCAGGTCTCCGACCTCATGTTCGGCGACTATCTGAAGCTCCTCGATGGCGACCAGACGAAGACATCACTGGCCGAAGCCGCCGACGCCAACTGGGAAGCCCTCAAGTGGCCCAACATGCCCAGGGAGCAGTTCATCGGCCGTCTGAAGCAGGTGAAGGACATCCGCAACCGGATCGCACACTTCGACGAGAAACCGCTTCCGCAGGAGCTGCTCGACGAACTGACGACTTTCGCGAAGCTGCTGCGGGCGTTCGTGGCCTGAGGCGTCCGGGGCGCCTCCAGGTGAACACCAGAGGCACCCCGAATCCTGTCAGCCCGTGCGGAGGGCGAACTGCTCACGCAGCAGCCCCTCGTGGAGCCGTAGCGTCCGCCCGTCCGGCAGGGTCTCCAGCACCTGTACACCGTCGTAGTTGAGGAGCTGCCGCAGGACCGCCGCGAAGCCGTCGCCACGGGTGGTGGGCATGCCCGCGCGTTGGGCCAGCGCGGTCACGGGCAGGGTGCCGCCCGCGTCGAGCAGGGCGGTGAGGGCCTTGTGGACCTGCTCCTGCTGCGGCTTGCGGGCCAGACCGTCGAGTTGCACCTGATACGTCTCGGAGTCGAGCAGCGCCTTCACGAGCACTTCGGTCCGGGAGACGAGGGTCGGTGTGAGCAGGGTGTCGTCTCCTCCGGCGGTCAGCGCCACGTCGAACAGCGCGTCGGGCAGCGACTCGGGTTCGGGGTGCTTCTTGCGGGGTTTCGCCGTCCCCTTCCTGGGAGCCGCGCCGGCCGACTGAGCCGAACGCTCGCCCGACACCGGCCTGCCCACTTCCTCCGGAGCCCACCAGGGTGGCCGTTGGTCTCCCAACTCCCGCCACCCCTTGGGCGGTTCCGCCCCGAACGGCAGGAAGGCGAGCACCGGAATGGTGAACTCGGCAATGGAGGCTCCGCCGTGGTAGCCGGCCTTGAGGGCGGTGTAGCGGGAGTCCGCGTCCCAGAGCGCGACGATGGACGCGCCGGGCTCGGGCCAGACCACGCGCGGCCCGGAGAGCGCGATCTCCCGTTCGCCGAGCGGGCCGCCGGGCAGGCGGTGGCGCGCGGACGCGGGCTCCGTGGCCGCGTCGGCCTTCGTTCCGTGCCGGTCGACGACGTGGCCGTGGTCGCTGGTGACGATGACCGCCATGCCCTGGGCCGCCGCCACCCGGAGCAGGTCGCGCAGGCCGGGTACGTCGTCGATACGCCAGGTACCGTCGCCGAGTTTCTGTTCCTTGGCGAGGCGGTCGTCGATGGCGTTGAGGACGACGGCGACATGGGTCCTGCCGTCGGTGAGCGCTGCCGTGAGGGCGGGACCGAAGGTGTCGCCCGCGGTCTCGGTGCGAAGGTCGTCCTTGTGGAAGACGGCTGCCGGTGCCCCGCTCCACAGCTTCAGCGCGGGGAAGAGCCTCTTCTCGTCGGCCTGGGTGCCCTTCATCAGGGTGCCCGCGAACAGCGACGTCCGGGACACGGCCGTCACGGTGGGGAGGGCTGCGGCCATCGCCCGCCGACGCGGAGTGTCCTCGGCCAGCGGGTCGAACTCCGCCCAGGAGCGGCGCAGTTCCTCGCCGAGCTCGTTCGCTATGGCCGCGCTCATGCCGTCGAGCACGAGCAGCAGCACCCGCCGCTCCTCCCCGCGCCGGACGACGGGTCCGACCACCCGGTCGAGGAAGGTCTCGACGGTGAGCATGCTGCGGGGCGGGGTGCCGTCCTGTGTCCAGCCGGCCAGCGCGCGCGCGAAGGACGCGTCGATGTGCCGCCGCCGGTCCCTGACGCGCGCGCCGAGGGTGTCGTAGGCGGTCTTGAGAGCAGAGTCCGGGTCTCCGCCGGCCTCGATGTGCTCCAGGGCGAGGTCGGCCCAGCCGATCTCGGCGATGTGGCGCTTTATGGCGTCGCCGACGGAGGGTGCGTCGGCGGACGGTTCGGTGGCCAGCCAGAGGGCGAGGCGCTGCCCCATGCGGGCGCGTTCGATGCGGGCGGACTCCTCCGGGTCGGTGGCGAGCCGGTGGTCCGCGAGCCGTCGCACGGCCTCCGCGACCGCAGCCGTGTCGCCCGCCGCGAGGGACTGGCCGACGGCGGTGAACCGGGCTTCCAGTCCGCCGCGCAGGACGGGGCTCGCCGCGACGGCCGCCTCCGCGCCGAACTGGCGGGCCAGGACGGCGGCCCTGTCGAGCACGATGCCGCTGGTGCGGCGCGCCTCACGGGCCTGGTCGGCGTCGGCGCCACCGCCCCGGTGTCCGGCCGTCAGCAGCGTGCTCACATACTCCTCGGCTGACCGGCCGAAGACGCCCACCAGGGCGTCGAGTTGTTCGCCGACGGCCGGGGGCTGGTCGCCGAAGTAGCGTTCGGCACGGCCCCGGGCCTGATACGTCTCGGGAGTCGGCTCGGCGTGCCGCCACAGGGCCTCGCATACGAGGCCGAAGGCGGCGGCGTCCGCGCCGCGCTCGGCGTCGACGAGAGCGAGAAGAGCGCGTCCGGCGAGACCGGCCTGGTCCTCCTCGTCGAGGAAGGCGGTCAGCCCGGCGCGCTCGGGACCCCGCAGACCCAGCAGCCGCTCGGGGGCTCCGGGCCGGGTCGACCAGTGCAGCAGGGTCTGTGCGCCGAGCCGGTCCTCGCCGGGGCGTCGCGGGCTGCCCTCGGTGTCGTAGCGGCCGAGGCGCAGACGGCGCTGGGCGAGCGCGGTGAGGGCGTACTGCCTGGACAGCCAGCCACCGGGCACCGGCGGCCAGCCACCGGGCGGGGTGGCGTCGAGCAGGGCTTCGGCGGCCCACTTGACGTCCTTCAGGCGCGGGTCGATCTGCCGGGCGCCGAACGCCTCCCGCACGACGTCCCAGCTGTCGACCATGTCGATGCGCTGCTTGTGGACACGGGCGACGATCGCCGGGTCGAGTTCGTTCTGTTCGCGGTCGGTGAGGACGACCAGGACGGAGGGGCCGGGGCGGCGGCCCGTCAGGTGGTCGAGGACGAGTTCGTGGACGGCGAGCGGTGAGGGCGCCACCGCGACGCCGGCCGTCCGGCCCTCACCCCAGGCGGGTTCGGCGGGCCCGTCCCACTGGAGCGCCGACCGCAGCAGTACGACCCGGCGCCTGCCCCCGCCGTCTCCGGTCGGAGAAGCGGTCAGAGCGGCGGTGAGGGAGGTCTGAGAGGACAGGTACTGGGTGACGGTCGCGGTGTTCAGCCGGACGGCGCCTGGGGCGGCGGCGACGGTGTCCGTCATTCGACGACCTTCCAGGTGATCTCGATGGTCGCGTCGGGGTGGCGTGCGGCCAGTTCGGACAGTTCCGCCTGGAGGTCGGCGGCGGCGCGTGCCACGGTCGTACGGCGGCCACCGGACGTCCGCGCGGAGCCGCTGCCGGAGGAAGCCGGTGTGGGGGTCTCCTGCGGGGCGTAGGGGATGCGCGGGTCGCTGGTCGGTGTGTTCAGGGACAGGTCGTCGGCCGTGGGCTGCGGCGCGACGGGCGCGGGCGGCGGGGCGGCGGCCTGGCTGCGCTTCACCAGGGCGACGACCTCGCGCTGGGTGCGGGCCAGGGCGTCGCGCAGGTCCGCGGTGCGCTGGTCGTCGCGGGCGACGTTGCGCAGCGAGTCGAGCAGTGCCGCGCCCTCGGGGCCGAGTCCGGCGGCGAGTTCGAGGGTGCTCCAGGGCGCGGAGGCGACGGCCTCGGCGACGCTGCGGGCCTGCTTGATGGAGGTCCCGTACCGGTCGGCGCTGGTCTCGCCGAGGTCGAAGGAGGCAAGGGCCTCCACGGTCTTCTTGGCCCCGGCCGCGCCCTTGCCGGCCTCCGCCGTGAGCGCGTCCAGCAGTTGCAGGGAGCGGCGGGCGAGGGCGAGCCGTCCGGCGTCGGCGGTCTGATCGAGGCCGAGGAAGGAGACGTGGGCCTCCAACTGGTGCACGAGGTCCGCCGCGTGGTCCCGGTGGGCGCGGGCGGCCTCGATGATCTGGCGGGCGAACTGGTTGACCATCCGGCCGCGCCGCAGGGCAGGAGCCTTCTGCCCGAAGATCGTCTCGAAGCGCTGCCGGGCGGTGTCCCAGTCGGACTCGGCGGGCAGCGGCTGGCTGCGCAGCGCGTCATGGTCCTTGATCGCGGACAGTTCGGGCGCGGGGTCGAGGACGGTGCCGCCGCGCACCCACACCCGGTCGTCCATCTCGGCGAAGGCGGCGACGACGAGCCGGGCGAGGAAGTCGGGCAGGCCGCGCGGGTCGGGCTTGTCCGTCCAGTCGGTCAGGGTGATCAGGGACAGGTCTCCGGTGACGCCCTGGGCGCTGGCGAGCTGGCGGAAGTGGTCGGCCCAGTAGCGGGACAGCTCGAAGTACGCCTCCTTCTGCTGCCCGAGGCGCAGGGGTCCGGCGATCCGCTGCATGAGCTTGCGGTCGGCGGCCGGGATCTCCACCCGTCCGTCACGCGCTTCCGCGGCGGACCGGACGTGGGTGAACACCTTCTTCGTATCGATCGGCTTGACGGCGGTGCCGGTGCCGTCGGGGTCGAGGTCGGGGTGCGCCGGGTACTGGTGGACGAGCAGCTTGCCCGCGACGTGCCGGATGCCGTCGTGCAGGCTCTGCCCGAAGGACAGGGTGAGGCCGTCCACATCGGGCAGCGGGACGAGGTGGTCGTCGAAGTCGGGCACGACGTCGGCGGCCTGCTTCTGGGCAAGCCCGTAAGCCTGCTTGAAGGCGCCCTTGACCTGCTTGAGCAGAGCCTCGCGCTGGGTTTCGAGGAGCCCCTTGGCACGGCTGCGGTTGTCGGCGTTGAGGTGGCCGGCGTACTGGGTGTCGAAGCGGTGCTCGTCGGCGAGGGCCTTGTCGATGACGACGAGCCGCCGGAAGTCGGCGAAGCGCTGCGCGGACAGATGGGCGGGCAGCCAGGCGACGATACGGGACCGCTCGCCCTGCTGTCGCTCGCGCAGCCGCCGGATGCGGTTGACGTCCTCGACCGGACCCCACTCCCCCTCGTCGAAGGGGAGGTCTATGGCGATCCGCCAGCGGCCGTCCTCCTGCGGCATCAGGTCGTGGTCGGGCAGTTCGTCCTCGTCGGCGACGTTGCCGAACACGATCTCGGCGGTGCGGGAGGTACCGCGCCAGGTGAAGCCGAGCTGGTCGCTCAACTGCCCGTGCTCGACGCCCAGTTCCTCGGACAGCAGACGCCGGGCGAGGGCGACCCGGTTGCCGGGGTTGTCGTTGACCTGGGCGTTGGCGATGACGGAGTCGACGTCGACGCCGGACAGCTCCAGCCGCACGCCGGGGTTGGCGTCGGTGCCGGTCTCCTTGATCTCGGGGAACCTGGCCGCCCACTCGGCGACCTTGTTCTTGATGATGCCGACCTCCGCGCCCGGGATGGGTGCGAGAACCGACCCATGGTTGAGCGCGCCGAGCCGCCGGACGGTCAGCTCGGCCAGCGCGGGCACGCTGGGTGCGAGCGCCGACAGCAGCAGGGTGCACACGAGCCGGTTGTCGCCGACGAACATGCGGCAGCGGTTGAGGCGCTGCGGATCGGTGATGGCCTCGGGCCGGTTGACGTACTGCTCGACGTCGTCCTCGGTGATGTCGTACGAGCTGAGGAGGTAGGGCCGCAGCTTGGTCTTGTAGAGCTTGTCGGCGGCCTCGAAGACGACCTTCAGGCTGTCGGTGAACGGCTTGTCGCCGCCCTTGGCGATCACCGGGTAGAGGTCGCCGACGGGGATGAGCTGCCCGAGCCGGATCTCGCCCCGGTGGTCGGCGAGGAGTTCGCCCATCAGCTTCAGACCGGTACGGGAGCGCTGCAGCGCGGACGAGATGTGGACGAGGGTGTCCATGAACGCCGGCGAGAACGGGTACGTCAGCCGGAACGACTCCGCGTCCGCGCCGGTCGTGCCCTTCTCCGAGCCGAGGAGGGTGTCCCAGACCTGTGTGCCGACCCGCTTGGTCTGCTCGAAGGCCGCGTCGATGAGCCGTTCCGCCTCTGCGTCCTTCGGCTTGAGGATGCGCGCGTGAGCGATCTGCGGGAGGTTGCGGTCCTCCAGGGTGATCTTGTCGAACCGGCCGGAGGCCAGGTTCAGGGTGTCCTGGATGGAGGCTTCCGCCGCGCCTGACACCTCTTCGCCGACGAGTTCACGCAGGTCGCGCTGGCGGGCGATGAACGACACGACGGGGATGGCGCGTCGGGCGTCGCCGCCCTCCACGAAGTTCGTGATCTTGCTGGCCTCGCGGGCCACGAACTTCTGCTCGTGGATCAGGGTCGCGAGCCAGAGGATCAACTCGTCCAGGAACAGGATCAGGCCGTCGTAGCCGAGCGACTTGGCGTGCTCGGCGATGACCGACAGGCCGGCGTCCAGGGAGATGAAGCCGTGCTCGTTCTCGACGGCGTTCTTGGCGAAGCCGGGGAAGAGGTTGGTGCTGGCGTCGTTGACCAACTTCGCGCGCAGTTCGGCCGGGGTGGAGGGGTTACGGAGGTTGAGCGGGGTGCCCCCCTCGTGGTTCTCCTCGGCGGCGAGGGCGGTGTCGAGGAGCTGCGGGGTCCAGCCGAAGCCCTCACCCCACTCGTCCGTTTCCCCGTCGGCCGCGTCGCCGCCGCCCAGGCCACGGATGACCGCCTCGTCACCGTAGGTGGCACGGTTGGCCCGGATGTCGGCGAAGAGGGAGTCGGTCCGGTACACCTGCGGGGTCGGCGCGTCCGGGTGCAGCTTCTTGACGTGCGTGACGTACCCGCCGAGCACCCGCTGTTCGAGGGCCTTCGCGCCGAGCATGTGGTAAGGCACGAGGAGGAACCTCTTGCCGTCCGTGGTCAGCCACTCGTGCTTGGTCAGCACCGGGTCGAACTCGGTACGGGCACGGGCGGCCGGTTCGCCGCTGAGCAGCGCGTACAGCACGGCCATGAAGTGCGACTTACCGGAACCGAACGAGCCGTGCAGGTAGGCCGCCTTGGAGCGGTGCCCGTCGAGCGAGGACTTGATCAGGGCCAGCGACTCGTCGAAGTTCTCCAGCAGCCGCTCGGTGACGACGTAGTCCTTGAGCGCGTTCTGGGCGCCTTCGGGTGTCGTCGCCTCGGCGAGGGACAGCACGAAGTCCGAGGTGGAGATGTTCTCTTTGATGTCGATGACATCGCGGAGGAGGGGCGGCTGCTGGGCCATTACCGGTCACGCTCTCCATCTGGTGGTCTCCGCCACCGCTCGTCCTCGATCGTGCGGGATGTCCGCTGCCTGTTCGGCCGACCAACGGGGACAGCGAAGCCGACCGACCACAGCGAAGGCGGGCCGCTGCCCACCCGCACCGGAAGCGTCCGGCCGCCGGGCAGGCGCTTACTCCCCCTTGCGCTGTATACCCGCCTTCATACTGATCGATCAACCGGCGGCCCTCGCACCCCTGGCCACCGGAATCAGATCGGGACTACTGAAGACATCTCGCTCCGCGACTCGTACCAGAATGTCGTACCATTGCAGTACCATTTTCCGGTACCACCAGGAGAGAGTGCCGCAGATGACCATAAGCGCCAGCGAGGCCCGCAAGGATCTCTTCCCGCTCATCAAGCGCGTCAACGACGACCACACCCCCGTGCGTATCAGCTCCAAGAACGGCGACGCGGTGCTGATGTCCGCCCAGGACTACGACTCCTGGCAGGAGACCGTCTACCTGTTGCGCTCTCCCGCCAACGCGCGCAGCCTCATGGAAGCCATCGCACGGGACCGGTCCGGCGAGACCGTGATCACCAGGACCATGGCTGAGCTGGAAGAGCTGGCGGGTGACGGGTGAGGAGCGTCCACTTCGACCCGGCCGGATGGGAGGACTTCCTGTTCTGGCTCAGCTCGGACCGTGCCATGGCCCGCAGGATCACCCGGCTGATCGCCGAGATCCAGCGCACCCCCTTCACCGGCATCGGCAAGCCGGAGCCTCTGAAGGGCGACCTGTCCGGCTACTGGTCACGCCGGATCGACGACGAGCACCGGCTCGTCTACCGGGTGGACGAGAAGGAAGTCAAGATCCTCAAGGCCCGCTACCACTACTGAGGCCACCGCTCCCCGTTGCGGCACGCGCCGTCACCTCATCGGCCCGATCGGTACGTGTCCAGGAGCCGCCGGCCCGCGACCGTGAAGGGGTGATCGGGGCCCAGGCCGCGTTCCCGTCGGGCGACGACATCGGTCATCAGCTCGATCGCCTCCTCCACATGGCCGAGCGCGGCCCGGGTCCGGGTGAACAGCTGCCGGGCCGCGAGCACGAACGGGTACTCCGGCCCGAAGCGCCGCACATACGCTTCGGTGACCAGCCGGATCTCGCCGTCGGCCTCGTCGAAACGGCCCAGGAGGTACAGCGCCCAAGCGTGGTTGTGCCGGGCGCCCAGCGTCATGGTGTGGTCGGGGCCGAGGAACCGATCGCATTCCGACGGCAGCGTGAGCAGTGTGCCGCCGTCCTCGGTGACCACTTCGGCGGCGGGCAGCATCTCCAGCAGGCTGGCGCGGGCCCGCAGGGTCAGCGGATGCGTGGGGCCCAGCGCCGAGCGCCGCCCGGCGACGGTGTCGCGGAGCAGCGCGACGGATTCCTCGCGTCTGCCGAGGTTCGCCAGCACGAGCTGGAGGCCGTAGCCGCTGTCCGTGGTGTCGGGGTCGTCGGCGCCGAACAGGCGCTCCTGGGCGTCCCGGACCCCGCGGAGCGCCGCCTCGGCCTCGGCGTACCTGCCCAGCCGGAACAGTGCCCGTCCTGCCCTGGAGCGGGCGGCGAGGACCGTACGGTGGTCCGCGCCGAGGTGTCGCTGCGCGAGGTCCGCCGCGGTGCGGGCGGTCTCCCAGGCGGAGAGGTAGTCACCGGTCCGGTGCAGGGCGACCGACAGCCGGGTCGCGACGGCCAGGGCGTCGGCGGCGGACGGCCTGCCGATGTGCCGCAGCAGGGCCAGCGCGTGAGGTACCAGCAGGCGCAGTCGCGGATCGTGCGGACCCGCGTCGGGTACGTCGGGCACGGCCGCGTCGAGCAGCCGGACAGCTGTGGTGTCGAGGGCGGGCACCAGGTCCGCGGGGGTCGCCGCCGAGACGCTGTCGAGCAGGATGCCGTGACTCTGTACGCAGCGCGCGCCGGCGGCGTCGACCAGCTCGGACAGCGACTGGTCGAGGAGAGCTCTGAGGGCTGTCTCGGTGCGGGCACGAGGCAGTACGGCACCGATGTCGGTGTGGTTGAGCAGAGTCAGCGGCAGCGGCTCGGCGGCGAACCGGGCCAGCAGTCTGAGCAGGGCAGCCGCTTCGGGCAGCCCGCGCACTTCGAACGCGTCGAGGGTCAGTTGCCAGGTCAGGCCGACCAGATGCCGGGGGTCCGCTTCGGACAGCGCGTCGGCTCCCCGGTCGATCAGCTGGACCCGTTGGTCCCCGTCGAGCTGGTCCCCGTAGGCGTCCATCGTCCAGGGGTCGATGACCTGGTGGGAGAGGAAGCCGCCCGCCAGGGTGAGGGCGAGGGGCAGCCGCCCGAGCCGGTCCGCGACGCGCGCCGCCTGCTCCGTCGTACCGCTGTGCGGTGCGAGATCGCGCAGCACGAGCGCGGCGTCCTCTCGGGGCAGTACGCCGATGTACTGCAATTCGGCGCCCGGCCACCACCGGGCCGCCGCGCGCCGTGTGGTCACCAGGACGGTGCCACGCGGGCTGGTGCGCAACCAGTTGCCGTCTCGCAGGATCTCCGGCTCGTCGGTGTTGTCCAGGACCAGTAACCAGGGTTCGGCGGAACGGTCGAGATACGTCCAGACGAGATCGGCGGCAGGTCTGAGGCCGTTGCGTGCGGCGAGCAGTTCGCCGTCGCCCGCCCCTCGGTCGGCGGCGACGGCGAGCATGCCGGCGCGCAGGCTCGCACGGTCGGAGGCGTTGACCCACAGGCCCACCCGGCCCTGTTCTCCGGTGACCTCCTGGAAGAGGGCGCAGGCGACCGCCGTCTTGCCCGAGCCGCCCATGCCGTACAGCACGTAGACCTGGCCGCCGCGCTCAGCCTCGACGCTCGCCCGCAGGTGTTCCATCACCTCGCTGCGGTCGCGGAGCGCGACGGGGGGCCGGCCGACCGCCGGGCGTCGCACCGAGTCCGGTCCGCCGCGCTCCGGCCCGTCACCGCCGTAGTGGTGGTGGTGCTCGCTGATGTGCTGGTCGCCCCGCGACTGGTAGACACGTCCCTGGTCCTCGGCGTGGCCGTCCGTCCCACCCGTCATCGCTCTGCGATGTGCTGGTCACGTCCCGCTTGGTAGACCCGGGCCTGACCGGACGCGGTGGCGTGCTGGGTGATCTGCCGGGCGGTCGAGCCACCGGGATCGAGTCGGTCCAGCAGCGCGCGCAGTTCATCGACGGCGGCGGGCCGGGCCACGAGCAGCCGCCGCACCAACCCCTGCCACTGAAGGCGCAGTTCGTCCAGGGTCTCCTGGTCGTCCGCCGCTGCGGCGGCCAGCACGTCCTCGCGACCGGCCTCCAACTCGGCGGCGACGGTCTCGGCGCGCTCGGGTTGCGTCCGGCGCCAGAGCTGTGTGATCCCGTCCCGCACATGCTGCCAGGCATCGGTCGCCATCAACGTGACCAAGGTGGCCCCCGCGCTCTGTGCGAGCAAGGTCACTTCTGAGTCCACAGCCGCCCCTCCATCCACCCGATTTTCCGACTGCACCGATGAAAAATGTCGCCTGTCAGGCGTTGACATGATTTTCTTTCCGATCAATATCATTCCAGCCCTGAGCGACATGAGACAAGGAGGAATCAATCCTCGCCATTACCCCAGTGGGCCGGTTCCAACACATCATCAGGCGGGCAAGATGCACGCTACAGTGAGGTGTCCTGACCGATCGAGGGGGCGACGGAAATGGCCAGGCCATGGGAAGCTGATCCGGACACAGGTTTCAAACAGCGCCTGGGAAAAACACCCCAGGAGCTCGGAATCACAACCGGAACTCCAGACTGTCCGGACATCTGGGAACTCGCCAACGGCGACATCGCCGTCATCGGCCGGGACCTCACCCAGTCACTCGGCAGGAACCTGCCGGACGGGGTCTCGATCGGGTCGGACGAATGCCTCGTGGTCATCCCCAGGAACATGCTCATCGCGGCGAAGCCGGACATCCCCAGTGTTTGACTCCTTCCCCAGCGGCACCTCCGAACGCCTGGACCGCCCCACGTACCACGCGGACCTGGGCCGGCTCTACACCAGCGGGATCGGCTTCCTCAACAAGCTCGAGCGCGGCCAGCACTTCAAGGAGCGCGGCTTCCCGAGCTGGGAGGCCTTTGCCGACGGCGACTGGGAGAGGGCGCTGTCCCTGGCCGACGAGAGGCGCGAGGACTACGCCCAGGAACTCCACCAGGCGTCGCGACTGGGCGTCACGCACCGCCGCCTTCGCGTCGTGGAATTCCCGATCACGCCGTATGTGCAATGGGAGTTGTTCGTCCTGCGTGTACGCGTGGACCTGGGCGACGACATCAAGGTTCTCGACGCGCACGATATTTCGAACATCGAGCGGACTCGCCGGGTTCCGGAAGTAGTGATTCTCGGCGATGTGGTCATGTATGAGGTCGTTTACGACGAGGACGGAAATGCGGCCGGAGCCAACCGCTACACCGACCGCACACTGATCCGGGAAACCAATGCCGGATTCGATGCGCTGTATGAGCGGGGTGAGGGATTCCGCGATTTCTTCGACCGGGAGATCCTCACCCTGGCCCCACCCGGGGTGTCCGGTGCTCCGACAGGCGGTCGCGGCTCGCGGTGATCAGCAGGGCGAGGTGACGAGCCAGCCCTCATGCGTCAAGTGGCGTCTGCACCGCGCGGTTCGACGTGGCCTGTGGCGAAAGGCCCGTGGTCTTCCACGACTTCGGCGTCCACGACCTCCCCATCCATCACTCGGTGCGACGGTTCCGCCAGTGGCAGGCTGGAGAGGTGCTTCTTGAGCCTCTTGGCCATCGGAAGGTAGGTCGCAAGAGTGAGCCCGCCGGAGACAACGGCCCCGACGACAGGGATGGCCTTCGAGACGCTCTTCGCGAAGGACTGCTTTGTCATCTGGACACCGAGGTAGGCCGCGACCTTCTTCACTATCGGGTAGATGACACCCTTGGTGAGAGCCTTCTGGGGCAGCTTCTTGGCGACCTGCTCCGCCATCATCCCGGCGACCTTCCCCACAGCGGCGTTCGCCGTCTGGGTGCCGAACATCACGCCGAAGAACAGGGTGAGGACCCCCATGGTCGCGTCATCGGGGTCATCGCCCTCGTCGGAGAACAGGTCGGGCCAGCTGTAGAGGTACGCGAGTTTCTGCGCGATACGCACCATGTGGCCGAAGTACTGGGCCAGGTCGGCGGGCACAGTGGCGGGAAGGGCGAAGATGCCGGGTATCCCGGCAGCGGCGGAGAGAGCGCTGACCTTGGCGGTTTCGTAACGGATGGAGTCGTTGGCCACCTTGTCGAGAACCTCGACGGTGATGCCCGCCGCAGCGGGCGTCTCTTCTATCGCTCTTCGGATGTCATCCTCGGAGCAGTGGCGAGCCAACGCACTTCGGAGGTACGTCTCCCTGTTGATACGCACACCCGGAAGCTTCGCTGCCGCCAGCAGCACCGCAGAGAAGCGCGACTCGGGGTTCTCTATGTCTTTGCCCTGTTTCATAACAGGAACCTACAGCGGCTCCACGCCCCAAGGGCCGCACTGCGTCAGCTCCGTTGGGGCCTTTGTGATGCGAGTGACGGTGGCGTGCGGGCTGGGTTTCTCTGGGCGGACGTTGATCGCGGTGGCGGCCGGCGCAGGGCCCTCGGTACGCATGTGCCCACCGGAAGGCCCTGCCCTCGGTGCCACCTCTGTCAGAGTGCCGCGAACTCCACGAAGGCGGCCCACGCCGTGGGTTGTACAGCTAGGGCGGCGCGGGTTGTGTCCTTCGAGTCGCGGACGTGGACCCTGGCGGGGCGGGTGGCGACCTCGACGCATTCGCCGCCGTTGCCAGCGCTGTAAGTGCTCTTGTACCAGGCCAGTCCGTCCAGGCCGAGCCTGGCGTTGTCCCCGCTCATCTCTCTCCCAACAGCTTCTCGATCAATGCACGTGATTCTGCCGGAGTGTGGGCCTGAGCGCGCAGAGTCCCGTACGTACGTTCAAGCTCCCGGACCCTCTGACGCTCCGTGTGTACACGGCTGTCGCCTTGCACCTCCGCGTAGCCGATCCTGCGCCCATCCTTCATCTCCATCAAGGTGAACGGACCAGCCAATCCAGCATGTTCCTGACGGGAGAGCGGCATCACCTGGATCTCCACGTTCCGCTTCTCCGTGATCAGCATGAGGTGCTCCAACTGGCCTCGCCAGACAGCCTCTCCGCCGAGCGGACGCAGAAGTACGGCCTCCTCGATCACGAAGCTCAGATGCGGCGCTGGGCGTCGGGAGAAGATCCCCTGCCGTGCCAGTCGAGCGGTCAACCTCTGCTCAACCACTTCCTCGTCCAACTCCGGTCGCCACATGGCGAAGACCGCCCGCGCATACTCCTCGCTTTGCAAGAGGCCTGGCACCGCCTGGGTGGCGTACACGTGCAGTACAAGCGCCTCGGCCTCCAACTTGGCCGCATCCCGGAAGAACGCCGGATACTGAGCCCGAGCCACCTCCTCCTTGCTCGCGCTCAACACACCAACTGCTTCCAGCACTTCATCCGCCTGGTCGATGAACTTCGGCGGCGGAATACGTCTCGCTTGCTCGAACGACGCGATCGTCGAGGCCGAGTACCCGGTCAGCGACCCGAGCCTCGCGCGGTCCATCCCCGCCCGCTCCCGGAACAGCTTCAACTGCCGCCCGAAGACGCACAGGATGCCCGTCCCGAACTCGTACTCCGGCTGTTGAACCTCGTCGTCCACGCCGCAGCTCCTCTCGTACAACCGCCCAGTCAGCCGACTCGGGGCCCGGGAACCGGTCACGCCCGACACCACGTACAAGCGCGCCGCCCGCGTGTACAGCCCGTACCCGTCAGCGCATCACTCCTGTTCAACGCTACGCAGAGTCCGCGACCGTTGACCCCATGAAGTCAGCAACTCCCCCGAACGGGCATATGCCGCAGCGCCTCGCACCCGAACGCGAGTTCGCCATGTGCTTCACCTCAACCCCACGCGGTGCCCGCCTCGCCCGCCGACTCGTCTCGCACCGCCTGAACGACTGGGGCCACCCGTACACGACCCCAGTCAACGAAACGCTCACCCTCATCACGGCGGAACTCACCGCCAACGCGGTACGCCATGGCCACGTACAGGGCCGAGACTTCCACGTCCAACTCACCCTGGGCGATGACACCTTCCGCATCGAGGTAACGGACACCCGCGCCGAGCGACAGCCCCCGTCCACTCCCCCGACCCCCTTCTCCGCATCCGAGTCCGGTCGGGGCCTGCTGCTCGTGGCCGCCCTCGCGGACGACTGGGGCGTCACCCCTCGCCTGGCCGCCCCCGGCAAAACGGTCTGGGCGGAGCTGCGTGTACCAACCGAAGTCCGCACGCACCCGCACCGGGCGGCCCCTCGTCCGGCAGACTCGGCATCGGCGTACGGGCACGACGCCGAGTCGTTTCCGGCTACTTCTTCACAGCGGCGCGACGACCTCGGGTTGCGGCCGGGGGCTGCCAGTTACGGAGATCGTCGTCGGTGAGCCCGTGCTCGCCCTGCTTCTGCTGGCGGTAACCGGCGAAGAAGTCCGCCGGGGAGCCGCTGTAGAGCATGTCGAACTCGTTGTGCCACTGAGTCAGCCACGGCTGGAGTTCCAGCAGACCGGCGAGGAACGGTGTGATCTCCTCGGTGGACAGCGCGGTGTTGGTGAAGTACGTGGCGAGGGCCTGTGCCTGCTCCAGCTGGTCCCAGCCGGCCCACCCGTACAGCTCGGGGGTGGCGGCGTTGGTCTGCCCGTACGAGATGAACCGCTCCTTGGGCACGTCGAGCTTGCCGCGCGCCCTCCAGTAGGAGGGGCGGAGGAAGTCGGCCGAGGTGTACTTCGGCGGAACGGGGATGGAGTCCCGGATCTTCCGCTTGGCGGGCTCGTCGGGCGCGGCATCCTCCTTGCGCTGGAGGTCCCACACCTCTTCCCAGTCGGCACGCTTCTTCATGCCGGAGGGCTTGTAGCGCAGGGCGGAGAGGAACGGCACGTGCTCATCGGTGATCAGCTCGTAGACGACCTTCGCGAGTTCCTTGCGGGGCGCGTAGATCTTGGCGACGGACACGAAGTCCTCGTCACGGGAGAGCGCATCGGTGAGGCGGGCCAGGGTGAGGATGGTGGGCTGACCGTTCTCGTCGAACCAGTGGTCACGGTTCTCGATGCGGTCGAGCAGCCAGGAGCGCAGGGCCTTCTCCTGGAGCGCGTCCCAGCCCTCAGTGGCCCAGCGCCGCTTGTACTCGGGGCGCTCGACCATGCCGATGGCACGGTTCGACTCAATGGTGTCGATGCGCTTCTGGACGATCTCGCGGTAGGGGGCGGGCCAGCGGGCGGGGATCTCCGTGATGGGGGTGGAGTTGTGCCGCTTGAACCACTCGTCGCTGGCTTCACCTGCGGCTACGCGGCGGGCGAGGACGATCTCGAAGGCGCGCTCGCCGAGGGAGAGTTCGGGGATTTGGGGGTCGTCGGGGTCCTCGGAGACGCGAAGGTCTTCGGAGTGGAGTTTGTAGAGGAAGTAGACCTGCCAGTCCAGCTCTTCTTGGAGGGCAATCATGCGGGCCCGTGTGGACTCCCAGCAGGCTTTAGCTTCGCGGAGGACGCCAACAGCAGGAGTGCTCTCCTCAGCGTTAGCAGCTGGGCTGTCGTTATTGAGCAGCTGCGCGAGGGCATCGAGAGCGGTAGCGAGGATGGTGGGGTACTCGGTCGGGAGAGGGAACTCCTGGAGCTTCGTGCCCGTGAACTCGAAGAAGCGCTCCCAGTCATCGCTGGTGAAGCCACCACCTTCTCCACGGATGCCCTTGTCGTGGCTGACTTGCTTCAGCCAAAACCCAGCCGTGGAGCTGTTGAGCAGCCCAAGCAACCGCAGGTGCTCCTCCTCACTCGCGCCCTCCCGCAACTTGATCACTGGAGCGGACTGCTTAAATACCTTCCCACCCCGATCCAGCACGAAGTGGTTATGCGTCGCAACAAACGCGAATGGGATGGCCCACCGATGCGCCCCTTGATCCTTGGGAAGCTGATGCCACTCCCACCAAGACCGGCCATCCGTGAAATACGTTCCGCCTGAGAACGTAGCGCGGCTTCCCAATTCGGTCCGATACGGCCACAGCCAATCGGCCATGCCGGGAAAGGCATCCGGGTGAACCAACTCCCGTCGGCTGTCATAGGGGTGAAAGGCGTCATCCCCATCCGCGAACTGAAAATCGCGCACTTCGTCGCCCACGACAAGGCGCCGGACATACTCGGACTCGGCACCAACCCTTTTGTAGGTGCGGGGAACAGCACTCATGGCGTCATCCGCCCCCATGATCCCGTAGAACCCGATCCGGTGCAGCTCGCGCTTCAGGGTTGCTTGTCGCGCCGTGTTGATCTGCTCCAGCATCTCCTGACCGCCATCGGCAAGAACCCACGGTTGCTTGCCGAAGTACTTCTCACGGTCCAGGTCATCTACCGACACCCACTGGCTCATTGAACCGGGCTTGTCGATCTGCTCAACGATCGCCTGCCAAACCAAACCCTCCTCGGCGTTCTCTGGCGCGGCAGGCTCCCCCTGCACACTGCGGACGGTCCGGATTTGCGGTGACCTCTTGTCACCGCCCTGCTGTTTGCCAATCAAGATGACCGTCGGCGTTCCATGCCCCGGAATGTAAGCACCCGAAGTGTCGATGACTTCAGTCAACTCCACCGCGTGCCCGAAGTACCCCTCGATGAGCCTCGTACCGAACTCCCGCTTCATGAAAGAGTTGGCGGTGATCTGCCCAACCATGCCGTAGCCGCGCCCCTCAGTGTCCCCACGCTTGGCCAGCTCGAAGAAGCGCTGGGCGAACGGCACCGAAAGCGCGTACTTGCCCGCACACGCCGGATACAACTCCCGGTAAAGAGCATTGAGCGTCTTGTCCTTGACCGTGATGTACGGCGGGTTCCCTACCACGACGTGATACCGCCCCTGCCGCAAGATGTCCGGGTACTCGTGCACGTCCTCCGTGGCGTACTTGAAATCGGCCAACTCGTCTACAAAGTCGTTGTCCACTCCTCCGAACAGGTTGCCCTGCTGGGAGCCGCGAGACTTGATCAGCGAGTCTCCTACCGCCAGATAAACCGGCCAGTCGTACTTCGCCGCCTCCGCCAGTGTCCGCACACGACCCGCAGCCATCGCCGCAACGAGCAACCGGAACCGAGCAATAGCCACCGCGAACGGGTTGACATCCACCCCGTGCACCGATTTCAGCGCGAGCGACACCCGCTCGTGCACGTCCTTGCCCGGCTGGCCCTCAGCCCACAGCCGCACCAACCGCCGAAACGCTCCCAACACAAAGTGCCCCGACCCGCACGTAGGGTCGATCATCTTTAGTTCCTTGTACCCGAACTCTCGCACCGCCGGACTCATCGTCCGGTCGAGGATGAACTCCTCCACGAACTCCGGCGTCTGGAGTAGCGCATACGTCTTTCGCGCCGCCTCGCTCAGGTCCTGGTACAGGTCTCCCAGGAAGCGCGTATCCCACCCTTCCATGCCGTCTTCGCTCAGCGGGTCGGTGAAGTCGTGGACGAGCACACCTGCCTCATCCCTCTGCCGCCAGAACTCAACCAACTCCCGCGCACCATCATGCGAGAGCGGGATTTGGTAGAGCGGGTTGTGGTTGCTGTCGAACAACAACTGACCCGCTGGACCGTCACCCAATTCCTCGAAAGCCCGCCGCAGCCACCCCCGGTACGTCGGATCCTCGTCCGACTCCACATACGCGTCGTACCGAGACTCCGCCAGCTCCCGCCGGTCACCATCAGGCCCCGTCAAGTACGGCTCCGGAATCAGCCGGTTGTCCTCACAGAACCGCACAAACACAGTCCCCAACACCCACGCCACCGCGACCTGCGTGACCCGCTCGTCCAGCCACGAGGTCCACGTCGCCGCCGTACGCCCCAGCTTGCGCGCCTGGTCGTACTCGGCCCTCAGGCGCGTGCCGACATCCCCCAGCGCCTTCACCTGGCGCCCGAGGTCGGTCTCGACCGCCTTGACCTGCTGCTTCAGGTCGTTCAACAGAGCCTTGCGGTCGATCACTTGACGTCTCCCTCGACACCACTGGCAGCACTTGCCACAACCTCGCCGGACCCACGATGGGCGTTGCCCACCCACGTGTCCGGAAGCTGAATCCACTCCCCCAGGCCGGCCTGGTACGGCACGGCCACCTGCCCGAGCCGGGGCTCGCGCGAGGGGTCGCTCTGCGGGACCAGGAGCCACAGCCCCCGCCCGCCCCGCCGGGCCGCCGACGCCAACCGGTCCAGGACGCCCATCGCGTCGTAGCGTGCGAACACCCCGGCCTCCGTCAGCAGAACAGGACCGACGGGACCAACAGGACCGGCCCCGCCCCCGCCACCGTTGCCCAGCAGCTCCGCGATCCGGGGCTCCACCGCGCCCCACGCCGTCCGCGCGTACTCCGCGAACCGCACCGCGCCCCTCGAACCCGGCTCGGCGGCGTCCGCCTTGAGCAAGGTCTCCCAGGTCGGCTTGGTGCCCGGCGTGACCTGCGCGTGCAGGGCCTCCAAGAACAGCTCCGTCACCGACACCGCATCCGTGCCAAGCCGCCCGGCGCCCAGCTCCCGCACCGCGTCCCGCACCAGCTGCTGCCGTACGGTCAGCACCCGGTACCCATCCCGGCGGGCCGACGCGAGGAGCCGTTCCTCCGCGCGTACCGCTCCCGCAAGCTGCGGATCGTCGGCGTACCGCGTCACCGCCCCCGTACGCGTCGACTGCCGCCACGCACCCGTCGTCAGGTAGCTCGACGCGTCGTCCACCCGCGTCGGCAGGTAGCGCAGCACGCCGTCGCGTTCGTGCATGCTCAGCGACAGTTCGAAGCCGGCGTCGCGCAGCGCCTTGGTGAGCGGGCCTCCGGTGGGCAGTTCGTGGGTCGCGCCGCCACGCCCGTCGGGGATAGCCAGCTCGGGAAAGCGGGAGCGGACCCGCTCATGGACGGCCTCGACCGTCAGACCGGGCTGCTGGCCCTCGGACTGGCCCTGAATCCAGCGCACGAGCCCCGCCTGCGTGAGGCGCAACGCCCTGACGAGCGACAGGTCGCGCGGGTAGATCTCCAGGCGCGGCGTGGCGGCGGCGTTCACGGACGCCGCAGCCGCCAGCTCCACCATGCG
The DNA here is from genome assembly GCF_040635845.1 of Streptomyces sp. NPDC006872. Taxonomy (NCBI): domain Bacteria; kingdom Bacillati; phylum Actinomycetota; class Actinomycetes; order Kitasatosporales; family Streptomycetaceae; genus Streptomyces; species Streptomyces sp. NPDC006872. The sequence goes on along the minus strand of NZ_JBEYIL010000018.1, from coordinate 57,777 downwards.
CCGCTCGTCCCAGTCCACCGTGCCCGGCGGCGCCGTCAGCGCGCCCAGCTCGGCCAGAACGGTCGCGGCCGTCGGCAGGGTGTCCAGCTTCGCGAGCCGGTCGGCCGTCTTGCCGAGGCGGGTCGCGTACTCCAGCAGGCCCGGCGCGGTCGGGGTGTCCGGGCCGTCGTTCTCCCGTACGTCCAGGGCGAGCAGGCCGGCGCCCAGGGACTCGTCCGTCGCCTTGCGGTTCGGCTGATGCTGGAACTCGGCTTCCTGCGGCAGCAGTTGCTCGACCTCGACGACAGCCCGTACGGCCGCCAGCGCCATCGCACGCCGCTGCTCGCGCCCCGCGAGATGCGTGCCGCGCCGGACCGCCAGGGCATCCGCGATCTCCACCGCCGAGGCGACCCGGCCCATGCTCACCAGGAGGTCGATGATCTCCTCACGCAGTGCCTGGACGGCGGGCTCCGCCTTCCAGCGCTTGCGCTCGTCCTTGAGCATCTGCGGGATACGGCCGTGGCTCAGCCCAAGGCCCTCCGCGACATCCTTCTGCTTGGGCCAGACGCCGATGTCCGGCAGGACCCCGTGCTCGTCGGGCAGCCGCAGCAACAGCCGCACCATCTCCGCCTTGTTGCGGTTGGAGCCGTTGTTGTTGACGGCGGGCACGAAGACGGTGGCGAGGGTGTCGAGGCTGACGGAGCGCAGCGTGCGGGGGGACAGCGCGCCCGCCGACTCGCCGGTGGCGAGTTCGCCGACGAGGGCCGACTCGGCGGCGGTGAGCTGCTCCAGCTCCTCCTTGGCCTCCGCGCGGCCCTTCGGTGTGAGCGGCGAGACGGGGATCTCGCGCAGCCGCTCGCCCCACTCGCGCTGCCTCTGCTGGACCTCATTGCGGGTCTTGGCGCCCAGTCCGGGGGCGTTGACGAGCTTGCGGCGGCTGTAGTCGAGCAGTTCGCCGACCGTGGTGATGCCGAGGCCGTACAAGAACGACTGGGCAGCGGGCGTGAGGCCGGAGACCGTCAGCGGAGTATCCCGCGTGACCTCGGCGGCGAGGCGGTCACGTTGCTGCTCGGCGGTCTCCGGCTCGGCGTCCGCGATCGCCACCGCGGCGGTGCCCTCGGCCGGTGTCCCCTCCCCAGTGGCCGTAGCGGCCGGGTGGCGCGAACGGTGGCTGGACGGGACGGTCTGGGAGGCGTCGAGGAAGACCTTGCGCCAGGCGTCCCGCATCGGCTTCAGCTCGGGGAACCGCCGGCCGGCGTCGCGGTGCAGGGCCTTCTGGAAGAAGGCGACGAGACCGTCCCGTACGGCCGGATCGAAGGCCTCGGCCGCGATGGTCGGGTATGGCCATTCCTTCGCGTCGGTCATGCGGGGCAGGACACTGCCGTCGCCCCACTTGGGCAGCTCGCCGGAGGCCATCTGGTGCAGGGTGACGGCGACGGCGTACCGCTCGGCGTGCGAGTCGTACGAGCCACGGGTGATGACGTCGACGAAGGGGTCGAGGTAGCCGTCGGTGCCCGCGTTGGTGCTCTTCGCCGGGTAGCCGGCGAGGGAGAAGTCGATGAGGACGAGTTCGCGGGTGCGGTTGGGGCGGATGCGGATGGCGATGTTGTCGGGCTTGATGTCGCGGTGCCAGACGCCCTCGCCCTCCAGGAAGTCGACGGCTCCGAAGAGGTAGTCGCCGTACGCCTCCAGCTGGTCGACCTGGAGGCGGCCGTTCTCGCGGAGCTGGCGGGAGACGGTCTCCTCACGGCGGCGCGGGCGCACGCCGCCCTCGGCGCCCTGTCCGTTGTCGTCGCGCTCGTCGCCGACGTACTCCAGGGCCAGGACGGTACGGCCGCCGATGTGCAGCGGCTCGGGTTCGACGAGGCGGATGATGCCGGAGTGAGGGCGCAGGCGTCCCATGGCCTCGGCCTCGCGGGCGAGGATCTCGCTGCGGCTGTCGGAGAGGGCGACCTTCAGCACGGCCAGCGGGCGGGTCCTGCGGGCTTCGGCCTGAAGGTCGCGGACGAGGAAGGCGCGGCTGGTGGAGCCGGTGCCGAGGCGGCGGCGGATCTCCCACCGGCCGGCGAACACGTCACCGGCGACGGCCTCCAGCGGGTCCTTGTCGGCGGCGGTCCCGTCGTCCTCGTCGGCCGGCCCCTCCGTGGCGGTGGCCGCCTGAGCCGGGGCGGTGAGGGAGTCCTCGACGACCTCCAGCAGCTCCAGGAACTCGTCCACGCTGGACAGCCGCTGGCCCGGCCGGTACGCGGTGGCGGCCTGGACCAGGTCGTCCACGTCCTCCGACAGGCCGTCCACCAGGGAGCTGGGGCGCAGCCCCTCCCCCGCTTCCAGTCGGGCCAGCAGCTCGGCCTGGCTTGCGGCCGGGGCCTTACCGGTGACCAGCAGGTAAGTGAGGACCCCGAGCCCGTACACGTCGAGGTGGACCGGGTCGGGGTTGAGGGCGGTGAGTTCGGGGGCGAGGTAGGCGTCGGCGTCGTCGGCCAGGTGCATCGCGGACAGGGCCGTCGGCGCGAAGCGGGTCATGCCCTGGCCCTGGGAGGAGTCGCCGCTGCGCTGGGTGGCGATCTGCCAGTCGGAGATCTGGAGGTGCGGGGTGAGCCAGGCGGCCTCCTCCCCGACGGCCCGGCCCTTCCCGCCGCGCGGCCGGGGGACGACGAGCACGGAGCGGGCGGCGAGCGCACGGTGGTGGATGCGGCTGGAGTGCGCGGAGCGCATGGTCTCGGCGATCTGGCGGACCAGCGCCATCCGGCCGAGGATGTCCAGCTTCTCGCCGTACTGGACCAGGTACTCGTCCAGCTTCAGGGTGTCCGGGTGGTAGTCGAAGATCAGCGCGGGGCCGGCGGCGTGCCCGGAGGGGAAGTACTGCTTGAGCTCGACCGCTCCGGGGTGCTTGAAACGGCCCAGCACCGCGGCCTCGCGCCGGGCTGCGTTCTCGACGGACTGGCGCAGGGAGGCGTCGGAGCCTCGCTCGCTGAGGTAGATGCGGACGCGGGCGGCCTCGGGCAGGTCGCTGTGACGGGCGAGGTAGTCCGCCCAGGTGGGCCCGGAGTCGAAGGACTTCCGCTCCAGCTCGTACGGGCCGACCTTGTACTGCGCGTCGCTCTTGCGGATGCCGATGTTCTTGAGGGCCGCCTCGATCTCGCGCGAGCCGATCGCGGTGATACGGCGCCGCTCGTCACGCGGAGGCTGCTTGAGCATCTCGACCAGCTGGTGGACGGTGTACACGCCGTTCTGGTCGTGGGCGGGCAAGCGCACGCGGAGGCTGTTGTCCGTGAAGCAGACGGCCTCGGCGACCCAGACCCGCTTGCCGCCGGGCAGCGCGAGCAGGCCGGCCAGTTCCTTGGCCTTGCGGTTGACCAGGTGCAGCGGATTGCCGTGCGTACGGCGGCGACCACCGGGAGTGGTCTGCACCCAGGTGCCGTTCTCGGACGTGACCGAGCCGTGCCAATCCTTCAGCTCGATCATGCAGACGCCGCCGGGAGTGACGACCAGGAGGTCGACTTCCCGGACGTGACCGGTGTTCGCGGTGAAGGTGAAGTTCGACCAGGCACGCCAGGGGTCGGAGTCCGGCAGCTTCTCCCGGATCGCGTCCAAGCCGCGGCGTTCATGATCGAACTCGGACTCGGTGACCGTGCCCCACCGGCCTTCCCGCATGCCTGTTCCCCGCTCCTCGTTCCATCCAGGGCCGCCGTTCCCCATGGTCAGACCCTGCATGCAGATCCTAGTGGCTGGCTACGACATGAGAAGAGGCCGTGAAGAACGGGACCAAAGGGCATTCGCAGAAAAATATCCCGCCCTGCCGCACGCTTGTCCGATAACGCGACGATCGGACGAAGGTCTGCGGTCACAGCGGCGTCGGTAGGGTCGCCGAGTGACGTACATAGTGACCCTCACCTCGCCCCAGATGGCCGAGAACGAAGCCGACTGGCTCATCACCGAACGCTTCACGAAAGGACTGCCCACCGAGCTGGAAACGTCCGAACCCGGTACCCGGTTAGCGTTCCTGGTGTGCGACAACCGGAAGCATCCCGCGAACAACAGCCGTAGGGAGTTCTCCGAACACGGCCGCTTCATCACCTGGGTCGGGTCGGTCCAGCGCTTCAACACCGTGGGGCCGGTCGACAGAAGCATCACCATCGAGCCCATGCGCAGATGTCCGAGGCCGGTACCTCTGGACGGTCCGGACGGTATTCTCGCTTCCCTTTCCTCGACGCACCGAGCCCATGTGGAGCAGGCCCTTTCCGGAAGCGCGGGGCACTGCGGCACGGCTGCCTGGGAGGCTCTCCGCAAAGCGCTCCTGAAGGCTCACCCCGAGTTGGCCCGGTACATCGAGTGGCTGCTCGCCAATTTGACACCGGTCGTCTTCGACGTCGAGGACGCGGCGGACCGTGCGTGGCAGGAACAGAGGGACGCCGCTCAGTCCCTCACCAGGGTGACCGACTTCCCTCCCTCCGCGCTGTCGGCCTGGGGACGCCCTGCGTCACGGGACGAGCCGTACCTCGCGGGCCTCATACCGGACCCGGTGGAGAACAGCCTGATCGACCACGACGTACGAGCCGGCCTGGGCAGCGAGACTGCCCTTTTCGACGACTGGCGAGGGCTCGGTGATGTGCGATGTGACATCCACGTGCTGGAGGACTCCACCGGGCGCCGTCTCGAGATCGTCAACGTCAATGCCACTCCGGTCGAGAGACGACTGGGCACGGACATGATCTATTACCACCACCCCACCCACAGCTTCGTCCTCGTCCAGTACAAACGCTTGGGATCCCGGAACAAGGAATACCGGGTGAACAAGCAACTCCTCGACCAGATGGACCGCTTGGAACGGGTTTCGGAGCTCAGCGCGAAGCCTGAGCGCTCTCACGAGTGGCGCCTCTCCCAGGACTCGTGCTTCCTGAAGTTCGCGCACTGGCGGGACGGGGCGGCTCCCACCTCCGAGCTGGCCCACGGAATGTACATCCCCCTCTCGTACGCCCGCGTTCTCCTGGACGACGACTGCACACTCGGGAAGAAGGGCGGGCGCATCTTCAGCTACGAAAGGGTGGGCCGCTACCTCGTCGGCTCAGAGTTCGCGGAACTGGTCAAGCACGGCATGGTCGGGACCGTGGGAACCAGCGTCGAGCAGTTGCGGGACTTCGGGCTACAGCGCGCCCGCGAGGGGTACAGCGTCATGCTGGGGTTCGAAACGAGCGAGGAGACGCCCCGTGCACGGGCCACACGCGCCCGCAGCCGCAGCGCGAAGAAGAGGCCGAAGGTGAACTCCTACTCCCCGCCCGCCTCGCCGCAGCCGAATTCCGACGCTCCGGGCTCCTGATCCACAGCGGATCCAAAGCGGCCGCCCACGCTCCTGTTCCAGACGGTATGGGCCGAGTGTGCCTTGCGAAGAAGCCAATCTCCCGGCCGAAGCAGCCCTGACCGGAAACACGTTTGCCCCACCTCGGCGTACATAAGCTCGCTCTTCCGCATGTGCCTCGGTCCGGCACATGTCATGACGATGAGCCGATCACCTCGGGGGTGGAGATGGCGCAGGAGTCGACCCGTCGGTATCCGGTGGGTGAGCTGCTGGCAGCGGTCCGGCTGGAGGTCACCGCCGAGCTGCGCAGCGACGGCAAGGACGAGCAGAAGGTGGCCCTGTCGAAGGGCCGCCGTACCTCGCACTCCGAGGCGCGGCACGAGTACCTGTTCCAGTGCCGCAAGTGGCAGGACGGCCTCGACGGCAAGCCCGTGCTGGTCCGGCCGTCCCGCTCCACCGGTGATTGGGCGCCGGCCGAGGCCAAGCGGCTTCCGGACGGCGGTGTACGCCTGACCACCGCCGTGGACCTGGGCGACTCGCCCGCGAACGTGCAGATCCGCGAGGACGACGCAGCCGGATGGCGCACGCTCGCCGAACGCCTGGAAGCAGTGGGACAGCCGGAACACCCTGTGCGCGTGGAGAGCGCCGGGTGGATGGTCGGCCGGGGCAGCCCGCGGCTCGGCAGCGACCGCTCGATGACCCGGTGGGTGGCCGACTGGGCGTCCTTGCAGCTCAATTCCGGACAACGTCAGGCGGTCTCCCAGGCTCTCGCCAGCGAGGTCACCTTCCTGTGGGGGCCGCCCGGCACCGGCAAGACCGATGTCGTCGGACACATCATCGAGGGCAGTTACCGGCAGGACCTCACGGTTCTCTTCCTGGCGCCCACCAAGGTCGCCGTCGACCAGGCCCTGGAACGCGTCTGCGACCTTCTCTCCGCGGAGACCGGTTTCCCCGACGGACTCGTGCAGCGCGCCGGAGACATCACGGTCCCGTCGCTGCGGGACAGGTACGGCGAGCAGGTGGATCCCGACCGGATCGCCGCGCGGCTCTCCGCGACGCTGGACGCCGCACTCACCGAACGCGCCGCCGCCCTGCGCACCGCTCAGACGGGCATCGCCGCGCACGACAAGGTGGGCGTCGTCCGCGCCGATCTCGCGACGGCCCAGCAGCAGTACACACAGTCCACGCAGAGCCGCGACGCGGCAAACTCAGCCCAGGCCGGCGCCCGCAGGGAGATCGCCGAACAGACCGCTTTGATCGAGAAGATCGGCGCTCCACGCGGCCTGTTCGCCGACCGGAAGCAGAAGCAGCTGGACGACGCACGGGTGGCCATCACCGGAGCCCGTACCCGCCTGGAGTCGATCGCGTCGAACCTCGCCGCTGCCGAACGTGCCGGGCGGCATGCCATGGCGGAAGTGACCCGGTTGCGGTCCGTCCTGTCGGCCGAGGCGGCAAAGGTGTCCGGCCTGCCGAGCCGGGCATCTCTGGTGTCGCAGGCCGACAGGCTGCAACAGGAGATCAACACGCTGGAAGAGCAGCGGCGGGCGATCAAGGACACGGTCCGTTCGAAGTGTCGGGTCCTCGGTGCCACCGTCGCCAAGGCCGTCCAGTCGCACAGGCTGCTCGACCGGGTCGACGTGGTCGTCATCGACGAAGCGGGGATGGTCGATCTTCCCTCCGCCTGGTACGCGGCAGGTCTCGCCGGGAAGCGGGTCATCGTGGCGGGCGACTTCCGCCAGCTTCCGGCGGTGACCAAGGGCAGCGGCGACCGCAAGGCGACGCCGGAGGAACGCGACCACGCCCTGCAGTGGTGCGCGCGGGACGTCTTCCACGCGGCGGGCCTGGTCGGGGAGTCCGGATCCGTCCGGCCGGACAATCGGCTCGTGGCGCTGAACACTCAGTACCGGATGCGCGGTCCGATCTGCGATGTGGTCAACACCGTCGCCTATCCGGACGCGCCCTTGTCCACAGGACGGGCAGACGGCTCTCGCATTCCGTTCAACCCGCTGGTCGACGCGCCGGTGATCCTCATCGACACGTCGAAGCAGCGGATCGCCGGGCGCGACCACCTCACCAACACGGTGCACGAGGCGGCCGTCCATGAACTCGTGCGCGGCCTGCAGTACGAGGGCGTCCTGCCCGGCCGCAAGGCGGAGGACATACCCGCCGGGGAGCAGGCCACGGACCGGCTGGCGGTGATCGCCCCGTACCGCGCGCAGGTACAGGCCCTCAAGAACAGCCTGTCGTACCGTTTCGGGACGTCGTACGAAGGTCTCGTGGACACCGTCCACCGGTTCCAGGGGAGCCAGCGGCCGATCGTCGTCCTCGACACCACGGCCGGATCCGGCAGGTCGCCAGGGTACTTCTTCAGCGGCAGCGGCCTGTCCTCGCACACCTGCCGGCTCCTCAACGTCGCACTGAGCCGGGCGCAGGACCACCTCGTCGTCCTTGCGGACGTCGAGCATCTGCGTGAGCACCTGCCCGTCGGCAGCGAGGCGCTGCGCATGCTCGATCACCTGGAGGCGAACGCGCAGTGCATGTCCGTCGACCAGCTCATCCCGGTCCGTGACGCCGCCCAGTTGTCGGCCCTGTCCGACGAGGAGCTCGCACGGCCCTCGTTCTTCCCCGCGGACGAGGTGCCCGCGGCCGTTCAGTGGGACATCGCGAAGGCCACCCGCACGATCGAGTTGTACTCACCGTTCCTCGACCGCCAGCCGGTCCGCACCTGGTCGGCCCATCTTGCGAAGCGGGCGGTGGACGGCGTTCAGGTGACGATCAGGACGCGGGACCCGCAGGAGCAGACGACCGACGCTGCGGCTGAACGTGTCCAGGAACTGGTCGACGAACTGCGTTCGGTGGGTTGCCAGGTCGAGTTCCGCGAGCGGATGCACGAGAAGGTGCTGATCCTGGACGGAAATGTGCTGTGGCACGGCTCGCTCAATCTGCTGGCCAACAAGGGCCCCACCGACCTGATGATGCGACTCACGGACCCGGTGGCATGCGAGCGGGTTGGGCGAGTCATCGAGCGTGCCCGCAAGGAGAGGGCCGCATGGAACCCGCGGACGACAGGCGCGGGCAAGGCGGGCGGAGCGGGCCGTGCCGACGGAGAACGCCTCTATCTGGAAGTCCCCTACGCGGACAAGGACGAGGCGAAGAAACAGCTCGGCGCGCGGTGGGATCCCGACCGCCGCAAGTGGTATGTGGACGCCGCCAAGGTGAGCCGGGAACAGGCCGCGCGCTGGCTGCCACCATCATCATGACGCGTGCACAACTCCAGTTGCAGTAGGGTTATTTGTGCTGCGCATCCTCCCGGAGGGGTACGAGTGCGGAGTTCATGTGCCGGTCGGCGGCATGTGAGCAGTGGTGGTGAATCGCCACGCGGACACGCGTGGTGTGTGAGCGGATGCCCGGTGGGCCGTCCCCCCACCATTCCTGCTCACTGCCAAGGAGTGGTCACCTGTGAACCCTGCCGAGTACAAGCCTGCGCGTTTCGCCTGGTTCCGTAAGGTCCTGGTGGACGTCGCCATCAGTGTCGTCGCCAACGTGTTGGTGGCCGCGATGATGTCGGCAGCGCACCTGCTTTTCTGAAGCAGGCGAGTGGCGGGCACCGGGAGCCCGCCACTCCACCTCGAGCGCAGAGCTCAGAACAACATCATGTCGTTCTTCCGTTTGGCCTTGCTCTGTGCCCGTCGGGCTCTACGGCTCCGTGTGGCCCCGCTGTGCCGCGCGATCCTCAGCTCGGGAGGGATGGTCGACTGCGTCGGCCGGAGCCCCTGCACGTCGGTTTCCCCCACCAGCTTCCTGAGGTGACGCCGGGTCTCCTCGTCCGTGGAGTAGAGGACGGTCGCCCGGCTCGCTCTGGTCAGCAGGACGTGGTAGGCGTGACGCACGCAGCGCGCGAATTCGTCGTCGTCGAGGGTGCTGGTCCGAACCTTCGGATCGAGCGAGCCCGGCTTCGCGACCCGCATGACACCGGCCGCCGGGTCCTTTCGCTGCTTTCCTCGCCGGAAGACCCAGCGGTCGGTGCGCCAGACCATGTCCTCGCCCATGATCACCCCGCACCAGTCCCACTCGAGACCTTGCGCGGTGTAGACACAGCCGACCTGCCCGATTCCGGCATCGTGTACCGGCCAGATCCTCGACGGTGGCTCGCCGTTGGCGCAGAAGGACTCACTGGACGCGTTCCACGGACGGTGCCAGCCACCGATGCGTACGTCCTTCTCCAGGTTCTTGTTCTCGTCCGGCTTGCTCCAGGGCCAGCAGTAGCCGGCCACCATCCGGGCGGTCGCTCCTGCCTCGAACTCGGTGCGGACGATGTGCTCCATCTCGTCGGGTGTGTCGACGACTTCGATGTGCATGAGTCCGTCCGGGACCCAATCGTGCGGCTCCTGCGTCGAAACGCCGAGCAATGCCCGAACCCAGCGGAGGTAGGCGTCACTGCCTCCGCATCGGTACTGCTCCGTCAGATGGTAGCGACGGACAACCGCATCGCGGCGTCGCGCGGCGTCCTCGATGTGTTCCACGGTGCCGACGTCGTGCGGGCGCACGGTCTGGCCGGCGTCGAGAAAGAAGACCGTCAGACGTGACGCATCGAGCAGTTCGTCCACCTGCGGCTTCGTGCCCTGCTTCTCCGCAGGGAGGCGGTAGTTGGTGGTCCTGTCCCTCAGCCGGTGCGCCTCGTCGCAGATCAACACGTCCAGCGGCGGACTCGGCGCTTTCACGAAACTGCTGAAGTACGCGAAGCGCTCCCGGAACTCGGCCGTGGTGTATCCGACGTTCTCCTTGATCGCGGCGTTGAAGGCCCGCGAACCACTCGCGTACTTCACCGTTCGACCTGCGGCTTCCAGATCGGCTCGTAGTTGCAGCCCGACGGCGCTTTTCCCGGTGCCCGGCCCTCCGCTGATCAGGAAGACGGCATGCTGCGGACGGGGCACGATCGCCACTCGGTCCGGGCTGTCCAGAATCAGCTCCGAAGCCTCGAGTACGTCATCGGCGACCTTCCTCTGACGTCCCCTCAAGGTGAAGACCGTGTCCTCCCCGCACGAGTTGACCATGGCGTCGAGCAACGGCGTGTTCCGGAGATTCAGCCGGTGCAGTATGTACTCCGCCGAGGAGTAGTCGTCCTCGGCTGTGAAATGGCGCTGCAAGTCGCTGAGGAGCCTGGCCCGGGTATCACTCGTGTACGTGTACGCGTAGGGGCCTGTAGGCGCGTCGACGCCGAGCAGTGGCCGGACGGATTCATTCGTGGCGTTGTGCAGATAGGCAAAACCACCGCACTCGAACTGCAGCCCGTTCAGCGGACCTGTGGGGCCGGTGAAAAGCGCGTGGTATTCACTGAGCTGGAGGGCGGGGTGTTTGACAGGGTCGTCGATCCCGTCGACGTACACGAGATCGGCTGTCGCAGCCTCCACCCTCGTCACCGCCGACCACTGTTTCAACTCGACGAGCTGGACGGAAAGGGTGCCTTCCGCAGGATGCCTGCCCACGAGAACCACATCGATCTGCCCGTCCGTATCGGGGCCTTCGGATTCCTCCACGGTCGGCGAGCATTCGACGATCATCTCGACGTTGCCCCGCTCGGCGGCCACCAGGTCCTCGGCGAGGGAGACAAGGCTTCTGGCCCAGGCGGAGCGCTCGCCGTCAGAGGACTCACCTCGCCCGAAGTGCACCCAGCGGGCGGCCAAATGCGGCACCAGGCGGCGCCGTGCGTGCAGGGCCAGCAGGTCCCGCGCTGCCAACCGCAGCAGGAGCATGGACACGAGGAGGTTCCCCCAGGGCACGAGTGACTCGTGCGGGTGGGGGCGTGTCCACATAGGAAGCCCGTCGGGCCGCGACCGGTTCGGTGATCTTAGGCAGAAAGCCGCTCACCCAGGGAACGACGATCCTCTTTCGGCCTCTTCGACCGAGTGGCTTGGCCGATTCACGGCAGGCTCGGTTGCCCGTCCGTGGGTGCCGCGGTCACGTCGCGACCAGTTTCCGCGTCGGCTGTCCCCCGAGTTCCCGCAGCTTCTCCCGTGTCTCCGGGTCCGTCGAGTACACGATCGTGCCGACCATGCCCCGGGTCAGCAGCACCTTGTAGGTGTTGCGGATCAGGCGGTCGACGTCCGTGTCGGGGGTGGACCTCTTGAAGACCGGATCCTTGGAAGCTGTGCGGTCCGTGATCCAGCGGTCGCCGCGCCAGAGCAGGTCGGGGCCGATGACGACGCCCGACCAGTCGTACTCGAAGCCCTGCGCGGTGTACACACAGCCGACCTGACCGAAACCGGCCGGGTCGGTGGCCCAGAGGGCGGCCGGGGGCGCGCCCGAGACGGAACGCTCTCCACGCAGGTTCCAGGGACGGGCCCAGTCGCCGATGACGACGTCGGGCGGGAGCGGGTCGCCTGGCTTGGGTTCCGGGGACCAGCGCCAGCAGTACCCGGCGGACATCCGGGCACCGTAACCCTGGGCGCGGCGTGTCTCGAGGAATGCCTCCATCTGTCGGGGACTGTCGGCGACCAGCAACTGCATACGGTCGTCGGGCTCCCAGACCACCGGCCCGCCGGGTTCCAGGCCAAGGAGCCGGACCACCCAGCGCAGGTAGGCGTCGCTGCCACCGCAGCGGAACTGGCTGTCCAGCGGGACCACGCGGCAGGGGATGTCGCGTTTCGCTGCAGCGGCCTTGATCTCAGCCACGCTACCCATCTCGCCCGGACGCACGACCTGGTGCTCGTCGAGGAAGAAGACGGGCACATGGGCGACGTCGATGAGTTCGTCGATCTGGGCCCTGCCAGTCCGGTGTTCGGCTCGGGTGTAGCGGTTGGCTGAGGTCTCCCGGATACGGTGGGCCTCGTCGCAGATCAGGGCTTCCAGACTGTTCTTCTCGGTGGTCATGAAGCTGTTGAAGTACTTGAACAGGTCCTGGACCTCCCGCTTGCGTGATCCCGCGACCTTTCTCATCGTCTTGGTGAACGACTGCGATCCGGTGGCGTGCAGCGCCGAGACCCCGCGCCGGTACAACTCGCCGAGCAGCTGAAGAGCGATCACGCTCTTGCCGGTGCCGGGGCCACCGGTGACGATGACGACTTCCTTGCGGTCGGCGCGCTTCGCCCTCTCCACCGCGTTGAGCACCATGCGGTACGCGACCTGCTGTTCGTCGAGGAGCACGAACTGCTGGCGTTCCCGCACCTCCTCGGCGGCCACGGTCATCAACTGCTTCGACGGCACAGTGGAACCCGCGAGCAGTTCGTCCGCCGCCCGGGCCCCGGGATGCCTGTCGCTCAGCCTGGAACGCAGATGATCGAGAAAGGCACCGCGGCGCTGCCCGGTGAAAAGCAGTCCTCGGCCGTCACTCTCGATCTCCCTCAGGCCGGCCACGCCGAACTCTGTGGCGTTGTGAAGAAATGCCACTCCGTTGACCCGGTGTCCGTGTCCGGCCACCGCCCCGTTGAAGTTGACCAGGTAGTCGCAGTAGCGGCGTACCTGCTCGATCGGGTTGAGGACCGGGTGGGCATATCTGTCGAGCTCGCACAACGTGGGGTCGTCGTCGTGGGGCAGTGCCTCGCTCCACTGTTTCAGCTCCACCACGACGTATGACGGTTCTCCCGTGACCGGGTGCACACCGGCGAGTACGACGTCGGCCCGCTTGCTGTTGAGCGGGAGCGCGTACTCCAGCATGACCTCCACGTCGCCCAGGCCGGCATCGTTGAGTGCGGCGGCCAGGACGGGGATGCTGCGCTCCCAGGAACGCACCTCCGAAGCGCCGGGCCGATAGCCATGCATGTGGACGAACTTGTCGGTGAGGTGCAGGAACAGCGAACCGTCGAGTGCCATGACGGCGACCGTTTTCGCGGACGCGCGGAACAGCAAGGACTTCCCCCAGGCAGCACGAAAAGACTCGTGCGGGTGGGGGCATGTCCTTCGAGACTCCACCGGGGTGGAGCGGAAGCCCGTCGGGCCGCGTTGACGATGTGTTTGAGGGTACCTGGCGCTACTGACAGCCGTACCAGCTAATGCGGCCGGTGTAGGGGCTCACAGGCCGCAAGGGAGCCTGGTCGACGCAACGGCGACCAGAACCCCGTCGTCGCCCTGCGCCGCCCAACCTGGACATCGGACCGCTGTTCTACGTTGTAGACGATGAGGATCGCGCCAGCGCGCGTCGGGTCCGGGTCCGGGTCCGGGAGCAGCACGAATCCATCAGCGATGGGCTTGTCCACGAGAGCGTCCCACCTTCGATCGCTCGCGTCGTCAACGAGACATCGGAGAGTGCTTGCCGCATCCTGCCGGCTCAGCGGGCCATCCGGGCGATAGGAGGAGAGCCCACCTCAACGAATCAGGAACCCTCCGCGGGCATCAGGCCGCCCTCCGACTCGACCAAGTCTCCGGCGGCGATCAACGCGTCGATGTCGCCAGTCAGCGCATCCCGGATATCGGCTCCGAGCCGCGCCCACCCGAGGAAGCGAGCGGCTTCCCGCAGTAGGTCCTCGCGTTGCACGCCCGGTCCCTCTTCGACCACGTTTCTGAGCACGAGCTGCCGCTCCGCCACTGGAACCTCCGCCACTCGTCGGGCGCACCGCTCAGTGGGCGTGCGTGCGAACTCCGTCTCGTGGCCGGGCCTGTCATAGGCCGTACCGACGCGGACGATCTTGCCTTGCTTGAGCAGACGGCGAAGAGCTCGGTCGATGCGGTCGCGGACCACCTGGCCGGCTCTTCCGAGACCCCACGCGAGACGAACCCGGGTGTAGATCACCTCCTTCTCGACGGGCCCTTCCACCTCGACCACACACAGCGCCACGTCCGCCACCACGTCGAGGGCATCGGGGTCCTGCAACTCCACGCCCCACATGCCCCGCTGGCTGCTCGACCTGTCACGTACCTGTGCCAACAGGTCAGGGTCGACCTCCTGGTAGGGACGGCTCCAGGGTGCAGGGCCGGCGTCGACCGTCACGAACTCCACTCGCGGGACTGCCGGACCACCGGCCACTTCTCCAGCTTCTCCGCCCCCCGCGCTCAGGGGGCCGTCCGCGACCTCCGCCGTACCGTCACCGTTACCAAGGCCGCCGCCGCTGCTGCTGCCGTCCACCCTCACGGGCGGCGCCACTCGCACCGCATGCGGATCCTCTGCGCACGCCGCCTCCACCGCGGCCCGCAGCCGTGCCATGGCATCCCGCCGGTTCCGATACCAGTCCGTCCCCCAGATTCGGTGCAGCTTCCACCCCAGGTCGCGCAGGACCGCTTCCCTGAGCCGGTCGCGGTCCCGAGCCGCCCTCGAGGAGTGATACATGGCGCCGTCGCACTCGATGCCCAGCGCGTACGTGCCGAGCGCGCCCGGGTGCCGTACCGCCATGTCGATGCGGAAACCGGCAACCCCCACCTGCGGCTGGACCTCATACCCCCAGCCGCGCAGGACGTCGATGACCTCCTCTTCGAAGGGGCTCTCTGGAGCCGCTTCCGGATCGGCGGCCTCCGTCTGAAGGATCGCCGGACCGTGCTGGGCGTACTGCAGGTACCGCTTGAGGTGCTGCACGCTCTTGTTGGCGCTGTCCGGCAGATCGCCTCCGTGGAAGGAGGCTATGACCTCCATGCGGCGCCGGGCGCGGGTCACGGCCACGTTGAGGCGTCGCCAGCCGCCCTCCCTGTTGATGGGGCCGAACGTCGACAACAGCTTGCCGCGGTGGTCGGGACCATAGCCGATGGAGAGGATGATGACGTCGCGTTCGTCACCCTGGACGGTTTCGAGGTTCTTGATGAAGAACCCGTCGAGTCGGCCCTCCGTGAAGTGGTGGTCGAGGTCCGGGCGGGCGGCCCTCGCCTTCTGCACCGCCTCCTCGATCGCCTCCGCCTGCGCCTTCGACAGCGCGACCACGCCGAGGGTGTGCTTGGGGCGGGTGTCGAAGTGATGGATGACGCGCTGGGCCACCTTCGTGGCCTCGAGGGGGTTGTCGCTGCTCCCGCCGCGGTCGTAGACACCGTCCGCCTTGATGAACTCCACTCCGATGTCCGGTCCCTGTTCCAGCGCGCCCGGGAACGTGACCATGGAGTTGTCGTAGAAGTCGTGGTTGCTGAAGGCGATCAGGTTCTCGTGCCGACTGCGGTAGTGCCAGCGAAGGGGCAGCCCGCGCAGGACTCCGCTGGCCTTGCACATGTCGAGGATGGACTCGAAGCCGTCGGTGGCGTCCTCGTCCCACTCGTCGCCGTCGTCGCTGTCGCCGGCCGCGCTGAAGAACGAGGTCGGCGGCAGCTGCTTCTGGTCGCCCGCCACGATGAGGGCCTTGCCCCGGTAGACGGAGTTCACCGCGTCCTGGGGCAGCACCTGGGATGCCTCGTCGAAGACGACGACGTCGAACTCGAAGCCAGGTGGCAGAAACTGGCTGACCGTCAGCGGGCTCATCATGAAGCAGGGCTTGACCAGCCGTACGACGTCGCGGGTCTGCTGCAGCAGGTGCCGTACGGGCATGTGACGACGCTGCTTCTCGGACTCACGGCGGATCACGGCGGCCTGGCCCACCGATGCCCGGCGAGGGCGGCGGGAGTTGCACGCGGCGATGACCTCGGCATGTGCCGCCGCCACCAGGTCCTGGTCCGCCCTCTGGAAGCGCTCCACCAACTGGTCGCGTTCCACGGCCCGCATCGGCTTCAGCCTCGGGTCGGTTGCCAGCTGGTGCTCGACCCACGCGGTGAGCACAGCACGCTCCAAAGCGGCGGGGAAATCCTCGGCGGAAACCTCGCGGCGTGCGAGCTGGTCGGGCAACCCGTCGAGGTGGTAGCGGCGCAGCAGGGTCAGTGCGTCGGCGCAGCTGGTCCACGCTTCCGGGCCGAAGGGGTCGCGGTCGAGGCGGGACAGGGTGGACTGAGCCGCGGTGAGGGACTCGGCGAGTTCGCGTCGCAGCTCCTCGGCCCGCCCAGGCTCGAAGTACCCGGCGAGTGCCTCGCGCTGACCGCTCCAGTCGCCGGCGCGGTCAGCGACGGACGGGTCGGCCGGCGCGGCCAGCATCAGCCGGGCCGCCGCTCGCGGCAGGGGCGCGGAGTGGCCGCCGTGTGCGGTACGACGGACCTTCTGGGCCCAGTCCAGGGCATCCAGGATCGTGTCGCGGTCTGTCTCGATGCCCTGGTAGAGGGAACCGAGAAGGCTTCGGTACGTGGTGTCGTTCTCCGCGAAAGAGGACTCGGCGGCTCGGGCGGAGACGACGGCGGCCACCGCTTCCCTGGCCCGGGACAGGGTGAGGCCCGTCGCCTCGTCCATGACGCGGGCGGTTGAGCGGATGAGGTCGGCCGCGTCCTCGAAGGGCTCCACATGCGCGCGAAGCCAGCTCGCCGCTCGTTCGAGGGGGCGGGCGGCAAGCGCTGTGCCGACCGTCGCGACGTGGGGCTGCCCGGTGTACTCCTGCCAGAGGTCCAGGTCACGGCGGATCTGGTCCGTCTGCGTGAGGAGGTCGCGCGGTTGGGGCCGGCCGTCGGCCAGTACCTCAACGAGGCTCGTCCGGCGCGCTGGTTCCGTGAGCGTGTCGGATGCGAGGCGGGCGATCAGCCGGGCGGAGTCCAGGGCGGCCTGCAAAGCTTCGGTGTGGGGGCGCCCTTCGGGGACGTACCGGCCCAGAAACTCGCGCTGTAGCTCCGTGGCGTATGGGCCCGGTTGCTGTCGCGTCAGGTCAAGGCCGCGGCGCAGAAGCTGCCCCATGGGCCCGTAGCCCGTCACACCGTTGGGCGCGGCGTCGTGCAGGTCGTCCGCCTGCGTGTCGAGGCCCCGGTACCAGGGGCCGAGAAGGCTGCGGTCGGTGACGGCCTGAGCGGCGAACGTGGCGGTCTCCTTCTGTGCCGCGTGCGCGGCTGCGACCGCCGTACGCGCTGAGGCAAGCACGTGCTCGGAGCCGGGGCCATGGTCCCGGCGACCGACCGACGCCACGGTGTCCAACAGCGCGACGGCCTGTTGCAACGGGGCGAGGTGGGCGCGCAGCCAGCGAGCGTCGTCGTCGAGCGGCTGCTTGGTGAGGTCGGCCGCATGCGGTGCCAGCGACGGGCTGCCCAAATCCCTTCGCCACGTGGCGAGATGGCTGCGCAGTGCCGTTCCCCGCTCGACGAGTGCGGGTTGCGGCTCTCGGCCGTCGGCCAGGTGAGTGGCGAGCTGACTCCGGCGGTAGGGGTCGGCGACGGTTTCCGGCGCGAGTGCGTGGACCGCTTCGGCGTGCGCGAGTGCCTTGCGCAGTGCCGGGACATCGGGCAGCGACGTGCCCCGATAGCGGCCGATCAACTCGGCGTGGGTCGTGGCCAGCGACCGCAGCTTTCGGTACGCGGCGCACCAGGCGTCGGCGAGTGGCAGCTTGTCGTACAGCTCGCTGCGCCACGAGCCGCCGTGCGTCAGCCGGGCCACGAGCTTCCGGTCGGCCCGGATGCCGCTGGAAAGCATTCCGGCAAGTCCCTGGCGGCCCTCCAGGAGCCGGTGGACTGCTTCGGGCAGTTCGGGCGTGGAGACGACTTCGGGCAAGAAGGTGTCGCCCGCCGCGTCCTCTGCGGTAGCCAGGTCATCGGCGGCCGAGGAGATCTCCGCGACGGCTGCCCGGACACCGGGAAGAGCCCGGGGGTCGAGCCATGCTTCGAGCGCGCGGTCCGCGGCTGTGGCCAGCTCCACTAGCGTAGCCAGGCCCTCGGCCTCGGACGTCGCCTTCGGCCGGTCACACCCGAGGCGCTCGGCCACCGAGTCGGCGTGCTCGGCGGCCATCCCGAGCGCGTCGGCGAGCGTGTCGAACCGCTCGGCCAGTTCCGCGGCCTCGCGGCCGGTCAACGACGCGATGTCGGCGCCAGGCGGTTCGAGTGCAGCGAGGGCCTGCTCGTTGGCCGGTCGCTCGGCGCTCACTTCCCGACGCAGTTCGGCCCACCCCGGGCCCGCGTGATCCGTCGCGAGGGCCTGGGCGGAGAGCACCTGGTTCCGTCGTGTGAAGAAGTCGCTCAGCGCATCGGAGGCGACCCCCACCGCCGCCGCCTCCGCCCGCGTGGGGCCTTCAGGGACCAACCACCGCTCAAGAGGACGGTGTTCGGTGCCGGCCACGGCGACCACGTCACACAGATGACGTGCTTCCTCGGGGGTGCTGGGATTCATGAGCCCGGCGAATCGGCTGACGCGGGTAAGGCTCTGCAGGGTCCGCTCCAGCACACCAGCGGTCGCGTCGAACTCCCGGGCGAACTGTCGCGCTCGCTCCTCCGTTAGTCCGGCAAGGTCGAGGCCTCGCGGCACCATCGCCGAGAGCGTCTTCTCGGCCTCCCCCGGCTCAGCCGTCAGCCTGGTGGACAGTTCCTGCCACCGCTCGCCCACCGTCGCTCGGACGACAGTGCTCGTGCGCTGCACCTTGCGCAGTTCTGCCAGGAAAGCGTCGACCCGGTCGGCCACCTCATCGGCGAAGGCATCCGTGGTCAGCCAAGCCTCCGGCACGGGACTCCGCACGTCGAGCAGCCGTAGGAGCAGGATCAGACGGTCGATTCCGCTCTGATCCGTGAGGGGTACTCCGTCGGGCGCGAGATCCCGGTACCGTTCGGCCACCGTCGCGAGCGCGTTCCGCGCCGCCTGGGCCTGCTCCAGCACGGGGCGGGGATGGGGCAGGCCGGCCCGCAGGTCACGCCAGGGGAACGATGGATCGGCGACCGCCTCCCAAGCATGGGAGATGGCTTTCGTCGCCTCGACGATCAGACGCAGATCCTCGCCACTGAGCGTCTCGGCGCGAAACGTCGCCTCTGCCCCCGTGCGGGGGTCCTCACCATGGCTCAGGTAGGCGACCGGCACCTCGGACAGTCGGCCGACCCGACCGAGAACGTCGTGCAGGGTCCGTCCCAGCGGGTCGCGGACCTCGTTCATCGCTTCGGCATAGGCGCTGAGCGCGAGGCGCAGTTCCCTGGCCTGGGCCAGGGTCTGCTGTGACAGCTGCGGTGCGCGCGGTTCCTCCGCGAGCGCCCGTCCCAGTTCATGGGCCACTGCTTTGCGGCTGGTGTTGTGGCTGTGGAGGGCAAGGGCGTACGAGTCGAGTCCGACCGACTTCAGCCGGTCGAGGACGACGTCGAGGGCCGCCGCCTTCTCACTGACGAACAGCACACTGCGGCCCGCGTGCATCAGGCCGGCGATCATGTTCGTGATCGTCTGGCTCTTGCCGGTGCCGGGTGGGCCGTCCAGGACGAACGACTGTCCGGCCACAGCCGCGGCGACGGCCTGCCGCTGCGAGGCGTCGGCGTCGAGGACCAGCGGACTGTCCTCGGGCGGGCTCAGTTCGTCGATCCGGTCTAGCTCGATCTCCTCGAAGTCGAAACGGTCGGAGGCGAGTCCGGAGTTCGGACCGAGAGCCATCGCCCGTACGAGGTCACTGCCGAGGACGCGGTCCTCGTTGTCCAGCAGGTCCTGGTACATCGACTCCTTGTGGGAGGCGAAGAGTGCGAGCACCACACGGTCGGAGAGCTGCCATCCGGCCTTGCCCGCCACCGCGCGGGCCGCGGCGGAGAGCACCGCCTGCAGGTCCGAAGGGTCCTGTTCGCCGACCGGCGTCCAGTCGATATGGAACTGGTCCAGCTTCACCTTCAGGGCCGGGTTGAGGCGCGGTTCCTCGTCGTCGCTCGCCCTGAGGCGGATCCGGCCGTTGCGCGCGCGCTCGATGATCACCGGCATCAGGACCAGGGGTGCGTCGCTGCCCGTCTCAGCCCCGTCCTCACGCCAGCGGAGCATGCCGACGCCAAGGCTGAGGGTCCACAGACCGTAGTCGTTGAAGACCTGCGTCGCTTTGGTGCGAAGGCTGTTCAACGCGCGCAGGAGGGCAGGCGCGGTGGTCTTCTGGGTGACGATGCCGTCGGCGCGGTCGCCCTTCTTCGCGAGGACCACATCGCTGGATCGTATGCCCTCACCGGCCTCCGGTTCCTCGTCCGGGAGCGGCGCGAAGTCCCAGCCGCGGGCCAGGCCCTTGATGAGCTCCTGTGCGGATGGAGTCGAGATCTCCAATGTCGCCGATTTGGTGTGGCGAAAATTGAGCAGCCGGTTGCGGCCGCTCAGGTCCACCAGAGAGGTGCGCCAGCTCTCGAGCATCGCCTTGAGGCGGTCGAGTTCCTGGCTCCCCCTGAAGTCACCCGAGTTCGTCACGCTGGTCCCCGATGTTGTCGCTTCTGGGCCGACGGAGCACCGGCGTCGACCGCAGTCCCCACCGCCGCCAACTCAAAGCGCGGCCACGGACGTCCGTACTGTCCTGGTGGCCGCACAAGTCCCGCTGATCCCCCTGGACGCGGAATTCTACGGTCAGCTCACCAATGCGTGAAGCGTTAACTACAGAACGGCTATCTCGGCGGTCACGAAGCCTCGGTGTTCACGGCCCGCAGCCCGTTCAGGAACAGCGAATGGCACAACCGATTCCATCGCCCGGTCCATCGACCTCTACAGCCGCCCGTCCAGCGCGGGCTTCTGCTTCGAGTCCTCCATCGGACACAGCCACCAAAGACCCTGTAGCAGTGCGAGCAGACCGGAGTTGTGGACGAGGAGCACCGTCTTGGGGCCGGACGTCTCCGCCCGCCCCCTCAGCCGGTCGACCAGGCAAGCGGTGACGCGCTGGTCGTAGGAGCGCAGCCCAGGCTTGAGTTCGCCGGCCTCTGTGACGATGGCCACGGCCCTTGGACTTTCGTCCATTCGGTGCCGAGTTCGTCGGCAAGTGCACGGAAGACGATCAGGAACTCCGCGTTGAGGTCGACCAGCAGCGTGCCGACCCCATTCAGCGGGCGCCCTCGACAGCCGGTGGGAAGAAGCGCCTGCACTCGGAGTCGTAGGTGAGGGAAAACTCGCTTCGCGCAGCACGTCCTCGACCTCGATGTGCATGGGCGTGACCGCAGCGGAGACGCGCGGCACGCGGGTACAGCTCGACCGCCGTTGCGCGGTCCATCAGCCGGGTGTCGGCGAGCGGTGTAATGCTGACGCGTGGACGGCACGCAGAGTCTGTATGACCGTGCCGCGCCCTGGTAGTAGGTCCTCGAAGGCCAGCGGTTGGCGACGGCGGAAACGGCTCCAGGGAAGAGGCGCACCCGCGCTGCTGGGGCGCGGCTTCGGCGGGCCCGCCGCGTCACGCCGCAGGTTGGAGCGCCGCCGGGTCCGGCGGTGTGATCAACTCGCACAGCCAAGCCGTTGGTGAAGGCCTTGCCCCGCCGGTCGACGCATCGGTTCAGCTTGCCCTGCTCTGCCCAGCAGAAGCCTTGCGTCATCCGGATCCCCAGCGGCCCGAACTCGCCGAAGGCGAATACCCGTTCGCGGGCAGCCTTCCAGCAGGTCCTAGGCCAGCCGCGGTCAACCTCACATTCGAGATCCCGTGACTAACCAAATATTCAGGTCAGAGCCTGAACGGCAGACGAGTCGGGCTGTACGCCGGGTTCTGTCGCCCGGCTGCCTCGCGGCGGCCGGGGAGACGGCCATCCATCTAGGGTCGGCGTTGCCGCCGGCCTCGTGCGGTCTACCCGTGGACTCGGGCGGGCAGCCCTCGGACGTCCACGCAGAAACACCGGGGTGTTTCCTTTTGACCTTGCTCCGGGTGGGGTTTACCTAGCTGCCCAGGTCGCCCTGGGCACTGGTGGTCTCTTACACCACCGTTTCACCCTTACCCAGCGCCTGAGCGCCGGGCGGTTTGTTTTCTGTGGCACTGTCCCGCGGGTCACCCCGGGTGGCCGTTAGCCATCACCCTGCCCTGTGGAGCCCGGACGTTCCTCGGGAAGCCCCCTAAGGGGACTCCACGCGGCCGTCCGCCCGGCTCGTCTGCCGTGTCGACCATGTTACCGGGCGGGTGCCTTTGTCAGGACCGCCCGCCGTCGCCAGTACCGAACCCGCCAGGATCAGGAGGAACGCGGCCACGATTCCTGCCGTGAGGCGCTCGTCCAGGAAGATCGCCCCGACCGCCACCGCCACCGCCGGGTTGACGTACGTGATGACCGTCGAGCGGGTCGGGCCGATCTCCTTGATCAGTTCGAGGAAGGCCACGAAGGCGACCGCCGTGCAGATGGCTCCGAGGGCCGCGAGGGAGGCGAGGACCTCCGTTGACGGGAGTGTTGACGGCCAGGACGCCGCCGCCGCGGGGGCGTAGATCAAGGCCGTCAGGGTCAGGCAGGGGGCGATCAGTTGGAGGGTGGGGACGTCTTTGAGGCGGCGGGCGGCTATCAGGGGGGCCGTGGCGTAGCCGACGACCGTCAGCAGCACCTCGCCCAGCGACTTCACGTCCCCTCCCGTCAGGTGCGGGACGGTGAGCACGCCGACGCCGGCCAGGCCCAGGGCCAGGCCGGTGATCCGCCGGGCGCCCAGTACCTCCGTGTCGCCGAAGAAGCGGGCCGCCAGGACGCCGACGATCGGGACGCCCGCGATCAGCAGGCCGGCGGTGGAGCTCGACAGGTGCCGCTCGGCGTCCGTCAGCGTGAACCAGGGGCCCACGATCTCGATGCACGCGAAGGCCAGCATGGGCGCCCAGTGTGCCCGGACGGTACGGATCAGGCCGCCCTGGCGGATCGCGAACGGCAACAGGAGCAGCGCCCCCAGCGCACAGCGCGTGAACACGACCATGGACGGGGAGAGGTCCTCCACCGCCACCTTGATCAGCAGATAGGGGATGCCCCAGACCACTCCCATCAGGGAGAACAGAAACCAGCCGCGTGCAGTCATACGGCCATGCTCACCGTTTCAGCGAAGCCCGTCTTGAACGCTGTTGCGGTACGCCGCCGGGGTCACCCCCAGCACGCGGCGGAACCAGCGGGTCAGATGGGCCTGGTCCGCGAAGCCGACCAGGGTCGCCACCTCGGCCGGTCGCAGTCCGGCTTCCAGCAGGCCGCGGGCGCGGGCCACCCGGTGCTGGGCCAGCCAGGCATAGGGCGGTATCCCCATCGTCGTACGGAAGGCGCGCAGGAGCTGGTAGCGGGACAGGTCCAGGTCGGCGGCCATTTCGGCCAGGGAGGGCGGCTCGACCAGCTCGTCGGCCAGCCGGTCTCGGACGGTGTGGGCGATGCGGTCGGCGCCGGGGACGGTGTCGGTGACCGCGCGGGCCGTGGAGTGGCGGCGGGCCAGGGCCGTCAGCAGCCACGGGAAGCGGGACTCGGCCTCCAGCGGGTCGGGGCAGGCGGCCAGCTCCGTGTGGGCGCGGCGTAGGGCGGCGGCCAGTTCCGGGTCGTCGACGACGGCGTCGCGGAAGTGCGGGACGCCGGTGCCGAGGGCGCCGTCGCCGAGCAGGCCCGGGGCCGCGTAGAGCGCGCGGTAGGCGTAGCCGTCGGTGTCGTTGCCGGGGCCGCCGGTGTGCATCTCGCCCGGGGCCAGGACGACGATGGCGCCCGGGCCGCTGCGGATGTGGCCGCCGCGGTAGTCGATGATCTCGGAGCCGCCGACGCAGACGCCGACGGTGAACTCGTCGTGGGCGTGCGGGGCGTAGACGTGCTTGTCGAAGCGGGCGGTGAGCAGGTCGAGGGGAGGGCCGCAGCGGCCCAGCCGGGCTCTCGTCCACAACGCCTGTTCACGGCTCACGGCCTGTTCACGGCTCACGCGCCGATCCCCCTCGTCTCTCCGCCGACCCCTTCGTGCCACTGGGAGTGCAACGCTTTCCGGCCGCGGTTCCATGCCGCTGGGCGTTGGACGTCAGCCTCCCGTCCCGAACACCCCCTCCAGTGCGTCGAAGGCTGCCTCCAGTCGCACCCGATGTCCGTCCACGAGCGTCGCCGCCCGCTCCCCCTCCAGCATGCGGCGCGCCGTGACGACGTAGACCGCGCGGTACGCCGCGACCGTCACGGCGGCGGCCAGGTGCGGGTCGGGGAGTTCGGGGGCGGTCTCCGCGAGGGCCTGCGCCAACGCCTCCTCCACCTCCTCGACCCCCTCGCGGGCCCGGGCCCGCAGGGCCGGCGAGTCGACGACGATCCGCCAGAAGTGCGCGAAGTCGTCGTCGAGCCCGCCCAACGGGTGCCGTCGGCCCAGGAGCCGGAGCGCGAGCGCGCGGAGGGCGGCGAGCGGGCTCTCGTCGGGGCCCCGTCGCCGTACCGCCTCCGTGAAGAGTTCGACGGCCTCGGGGATGCGGTCGAGGAAGAGGTCCTCCTTGCGCGGGAAGTAGTTGAAGACGGTCATCGCGGACACCTCCGCCACCCGGGCGACCTCCGCGACGGTCACCTCGTCGAAGCCGCGCGCCACGAACAGGCCCGTCGCCACGTTCGAGATCCGCTGCCGCGTGGCCTGCTTCTTGCGTTCCCGAAGGGACGGTTCCGGTTCCGCTTTCTTTTCCTCCACCATGAGGAAAACTATAGCGGCAACAAACTTTTAGTGACTACAGTCAAATGCATGATGGATGACAGTGTGGCGGAATACGACGTGGTGGTGGCCGGGGCCGGGCCGGTCGGGCTGATGCTGGCCTGCGAGCTGGTGCTCGGCGGGGCGCGGACGCTGGTCGTCGAGCGGCTGGCCGAGGTGGACGAGACGATCAAGGCCGGCGCGATCAACTCCCCGACGGCCGTCGCCCTCTACCGGCGTGGACTGCTGCCCGCGCTCGCGGAGGTGCAGGAGGCGGCGATGAACCGGTTCCGGGAGTTCCGGGAGTCCTATGAGTTCCGGAAGTCGCGGGGCGGCGAGTCGGGCGCGGCAGCCGCGTCGGCCGTGCCTCCGCCCAGGTTCGCCGGACACTTCGCCGGGATCATGCTCAGCGCCGCACTGCTGGACGAGTCGGACCCGGCCTTCGCGGACCTCGGGCCGGCCGACGGCATCGGCCTGATCCCGCAGGCCACGCTGGAGCGGCTGCTCGGCGAGCGGGCCCGGGAGCTCGGCGTGGAGGTCCGCCGCCAGGTCGAGCTGACCGGCTTCGCCACCGACGACACCGACGAGGGCGGCAGCGGCGTCACGGTGCGTCTCGCGGGTGCGCAGGACGTGCGTGCGGGCTGGCTCGTCGGATGCGACGGCGGCCGCAGCACCGTGCGCAAGCTCGCCGGGTTCGACTTCCCGGGCACGCCCCCGGAGATCACCGGCTACCAGGCGATCGCCGACCTGACCGGCGTCGAGGGGCTGCGGGGCGGCTGGAACACGACGGAGTCCGGGACGTACGCCTACGGTCCGATGCCCGGCCGCATCCTGACCGTGGAGTTCGACGGACCGCCCGCCGACCGCGAGACGCCCGTCACCACCGAGGAGCTGCAGGCCAGTGTGCGCCGCGTGACCGGCGTGGACGTCACGGTGGGCGAGGTGCGCTCACTGACCCGGTTCACCGACAACTGCCGCCAGGCGAGCACCTATCGCGCGGGCCGGGTCCTCCTCGCGGGCGACGCGGCGCATGTGCACTCGCCGTTCGGCGGGCAGGGGCTCAACCTCGGCGTCGGGGACGCGATGAACCTCGGCTGGAAGCTCGCGGCGGTGGTACGCGGGGACGCCCCCGAGGGACTGCTCGACTCGTACACGAGGGAACGCCATCCGATCGGCGCCTGGGTGCTGGAGTGGACTCGGGCCCAGATCGCGCTGATGCGCACCGAGTCGCACGCGCGCGCCCTGCGCGAGGTGGTGACCGGCATGGCGGGAACCGTCGGCGGCACCACCTACCTCGTCAAGAAGATCTCCGGCGTCTGGCAGCACTACGACCTGCCCGGCGACCATCCGCTGGTCGGCCACAGCGCCCCCGACCTGGAGTTCGCCGACGGCACCCGGCTCGCCGACCACCTGCACGGCGGGCGCGCCCTGCTGCTCGACCTGGCCGACGACCCGAAGCTGCGGGCCCGCGCGGAGGGCCACGGCGACCGGGTGGACGTCCGCACGACCGTCGCCGCCGGCCACCCGGAGCTGGCGGCGCTGCTCGTGCGGCCGGACGGATACGTGGCATGGGCGGCGACGACCGACAGCGCTCAGGACATGGGGAAGGGTCCCGAGGACACGCTGGAGGCGGCCCTGGAGCGCTGGTTCGGCGCGCCCGTCTCCTGACCGCCGCGTCGGGTCCGTCGGGCGGGGCCGTCAGACGGGTCCGTCAGGCGAGGTCGTCAGACGGGTCCGTCAGGCGAGGTCGTCAGACGGGTCCGTCAGGCGGGGTCGTCAGGCGGGGTCGTCAGGCGGGCGCGAACCGCACCTTCCGCGTCGCCGGGTCGGCCTGGGTCAGCCGGACCCTCAACCGTTCCCCCAGAGGGAGGTGATCGCCGTCGATCCGGCCGATGACCGCCGGGGACTCCAGCTGGACGGTTCCGACGGACGGGCGGCGCTCCTCCACGTCCACCACACAGCCGTCGAAGACCTCGCCGAGGCGGTCCTCGAGCAGGGCGGCCTCGGCGATGTCGACGCAGCCCCGCTCGACGGCGTTCGCGCGCCGCCCGCCCTCCGCCATCTCCTCGGGCAGGGCGTCGAGCGCGGCGAGCACCCAGCCGGGCGGGGGCTCGTCCGCGACGGCGGCCAGGCACAGCTCGGTGGCGTAGCGGTCGGCGAGGCGGCGGAGCGGGGCCGTGCAGTGGGTGTACGCGGCGGCGACGGCGGCATGGGTGGTGATGTCGGGGAGCTTGCCGTCCCGGAAGACGGTGTAGCCGGCGCCACGCAGCAGGGTCGTGCACTCCTGGAGGAAGGCCGCGTGGCGGGGCTCGTGCGGGTCCAGGGAGCGGACGAGCTGCGCGTACGAGACATGGTGCGGCCAGTCGATGCGCAGGGCGTGCGCGGTGCGGCGCAGTCGGCCGACGGCGCCGTCGGGAGCGGCGGGCAGCGTGCGCAGGACGCCCGTGCCCGAGGCCAGCATCAGGTCGGCCGCCGCCATCCCGGTGAGGAGGGAGAGCTGCGCGTTCCAGCCGTCGGCGGGGAGCGGGGCGCGGTAGGTCAGCTCATAGCCGCCGTCGCGCTCGACGATCTCCTGCTCGGGCACATCGAGGGAGATCCCGCCCCGCTCGACCTCCAGGCCCTCCCGCAACTTCCCCACCACGGGGAGGAGTCGGAGCGGTTCCTCGGCGGTCCCGTCGTCGATCCGGCGCTGTACGCCCGCGTAGTCGAGCTTGGCGCGGCTGCGGACCAGGGCGCGCCGGACGTCGACGGCGACGGTACGGCCGTCCGCGTCGAGGTCGATGGTCCACAGGGCGGCGGGGCGGATCTGGCCCGGCAGCAGACTGGCGGCGCCCTCGCTCAGCACGGCCGGGTGCAGCGGAACCTTGCCGTCCGGGAAGTACAGGGTGTTGACCCGGCGGTGTGCCTCGGCGTCCAGCGCTCCGCCGGGGACGACGAACGCGGCGACGTCGGCGATGGCGTACCGGACGCGGTAGCCGGCGCCCTGCCGGGAGAGATGCAGCGCCTGGTCGAGGTCGGTGGAGGCGGGCGGGTCGATGGTGAGGAAGGGGATGTCCGTGGCGTCGTAGGACGAGGACGGGGACGGGGGCGCCGGGGCCTGTGCGGCGCGCTCCGCCTCGGCCAGCGCCTCGGGCGGGAAGTCGCCGGGCGCCCCGAGCTCGGTGCGCAGTGCGGTGAGGGCGGCCCGGAGGGGAGTTTCGGGGGCGCCGGTCACGCGGATGTGGCGGCGGGGCATGCAACGAGCGTAGGACCGGGGCGGCCCGGCGGCACGCCGTACGCTGTCGCAGCACAGTTTCGCGTTCCGCCCAGGTTCACGTTCTACCGAAGTCCGAAGTCCGAAGTCTGACGTTCGAAGTCTGAAGTTCGAAGGAGATTTTCCGTGCTGGTCCTGCTGCCGCCCTCCGAAGGCAAGGCGTCCTCCGGACGTGGTGCCCCGCTCAAGCCGGAGGCGCTCTCCCTGCCGGGGATCGGCGCCGCCCGCGAGGCGGTCCTCGACGAGCTGGTCGAGCTGTGCGCGGCCGACGAGGACAAGGCGCGCGAGGTGCTCGGGCTGAGCGAGGGGCTGCGCGGCGAGATCGCGAAGAACACGGAGCTGCGCACGGCGGGCACCCGGCCGGCCGGGGAGATCTACACGGGCGTCCTGTACGACGCCCTCGGCCTGGCCACTCTGGACGCGGCGGCGAAGAAGCGCGCGGCCAGGTCGCTGCTCGTCTTCTCGGGGCTGTGGGGCGCCGTCCGGGTGACGGACCGGATC
This sequence comes from Streptomyces sp. NPDC006872, assembly GCF_040635845.1. Classification (NCBI taxonomy): domain Bacteria; kingdom Bacillati; phylum Actinomycetota; class Actinomycetes; order Kitasatosporales; family Streptomycetaceae; genus Streptomyces; species Streptomyces sp. NPDC006872. Next base: position 29,526 of record NZ_JBEYIL010000018.1, on the reverse strand, counting down.
CCGTCGTACCGCTGCTCCATGGGCGTACGGCTGCCGGGGCTGGGGGCGCTGGGCGCGCACTGGCGTGCGCCGATGGCGTCCGTGCTGCCCGAGGTGGCCGGCGACGGGCTGGTGCTCGACCTGCGGTCGGCGGCGTACGCGGCCGCGTGGAAGCCGAAGGGCGAGGTCGCGGGGCGGACGGCGAGCGTGCGGGTGCTGCACGCGCCGACCCGGAAGGTCGTCAGCCACTTCAACAAGGCGACGAAGGGGCGGATCGTCCGGAGCCTGCTGACGGCGGGGATCGCCCCCAAGGGCCCGGCGGAGCTCGTGGAGGCGTTGCGGGACCTCGGATACGTGGTGGAGGAGCAGGCGCCGACGCGGGCGGGGACGGCCTGGACGCTGGATGTGCTGGTGGACGAGGTGCACTGACCGTCGTCCCCGTCACACATACCGTCATTGCAACATGCGCAATGCCCTTTGCGCGTGTTGCACACCGGGGGCAGGATGAGGCGCATGACCTCACCCTTGCCCTCCCCTTCGCCTGTCCCGGACACCTTGACCGGCTCGGCTGACTCGGCTGTCTCGGCCGGCTCGACTGGCCCGGCCGGCTCGGTACTGGATCTGGCTCCCGTCGTGCCCGTGGTGGTGGTCGAGGACGCCGCCGACGCCGTGCCGCTGGCGCGGGCGCTGGTGGCGGGCGGGCTGACCGCGATCGAGGTGACGCTGCGGACGTCCGCCGCGCTCGACGCGATCCGGGAGATCTCCGGGGCGGTCCCGGAGGCGGTCGTCGGGGCCGGGACGGTGATCGCCCCGGAGCAGGTGACGGCGTGCGCGGCGGCCGGGGCGCGGTTCCTGGTCAGCCCCGGCTGGACGGACGTCCTGCTGACGGCGATGCGGGCGTCCGGGTTGCCGTTCCTGCCCGGGGTGTCGACCACGTCGGAGGTCGTGGCGCTGCTGGAGCGCGGGATACGGGAGATGAAGTTCTTCCCGGCGCAGGCGGCGGGCGGCACGGCGTATCTGCGGTCGCTCGCCGGACCGCTCCCGCAGGCCCGTTTCTGCCCGACGGGCGGGATCGGCCCGGACAACGCGCCGGAGTACCTGGCTCTGCCCAACGTCGCCTGCGTGGGCGGGAGTTGGATGCTTCCGGCGGACGCGCTCGCGGCCCGGGACTGGTCGCGGGTCGAGGAGCTCGCGCGGGCCGCCGCGTCGCTCAGGGCCGCAGGTGGGATGTCTCGTTGAACAGGCGGACGCTGGCGTTGCCGTCCGCGTAGTAGGCCACCGCCGACAGCGAGGCCGCCGACAGCTCCATACGGAACAGCGACTCGGGCGGGGCGCCCAGGGCGAGCCGTACGAACGTCTTGATCGGGGTCACGTGGGTGACCAGCAGGACCGTACGGCCCGCGTACTCCGCGACCAGCCGGTCGCGGGTGGCCGCGATCCGGGTGGCGGTCGCCGCGAAGCTCTCACCGCCGCCGGTCGGCTCGGCCTCCGGGTCGGCGAGCCAGGCGTTCAGGTCCTCCGGGTGGCGCTCGCGGACCTCGCCGAAGGTCAGCCCCTCCCAGGCCCCGAAGTCCGTCTCGATCAGCCCCTCGTCGACGGTGACCTCCAGACCGAGACGGGCGGCGACGGCGCCGGCGGTCTGCCGGGTCCGGGCGAGCGGGGAGGCGAGGATGTGCTGGACGGTGCCGCGCCGGGCGAGCGCGGCGGCGACCCGCTCGGCCTGCTCCCGGCCTACGTCGGAGAGGGAGGGATCGGTGCCCCCGCTCCCGGAGAACCGCTTCTGCGGGGTGAGCGGGGTCTCCCCGTGCCGCAGCAGCACAAAGGTGGCAGGCGCCCCGAGATCGGGCGCAGCCCCCCAGCCGACAGAGGGGCTGGAGGACGCGGAGCCGCCGACAGCCCGGGCAGCACGACGATCGGCCTGCCCCTTCGCGTCAGCGCCCGCCGGGTCGCGGCCCGCCGCGTCACCGTCCGCCGCGTCACCGCCCTTCGCGCCAGCGCCCGCCGCGTCGCCGCCCTTCGGGTCACCCGCCGGGTCGGTACCACCGACGGGGGACCCGCCGCCCGTACCGCTCACGCCGGCGTCGGCAGCCGTGCCACCCGTGGCCGACCCATCAGCCGGGCCGCCCGCGGCCGAATCGGTGCCCCCACCCGACGACATGACAGCCGTCGCCGACTTCACGGCACGCGCCGAGTCGCCACCCGCGGCCGAGTCACCACCCGTCGCCGAATCGCCGCCCACGGCGGACCCGCCGGCCGTATCTCCCGCGGCCGACCCAGCAGCCCTGGCCGATCCGGCAGCCGTCCCCGATCCCGCGACCGTCGTCGATCCCGCGCCCGCGGCGGACACGCCGGCCGTGTCGCCCGCGGCCGACCCGGCAGCCCTGGTCGGCCCGGCAGCCGTCGCCGATCCCGCGGCAGCCGTCGCTGCGCCAGCCGTCGTCGATCCCACAGCCCTCGTCGATCCCACAGCCCTCGCCCCTCTCGCGCTCCCCGCGGCAGCCGGGCGGGCCGCGGCCAGCGCCTCGCGGGCCCTTGCCGCGCCTGCGGTGGCGTCGCCGGGTGGGCCGGACGGCTCGGGGGCGGCGGGTGCCGAGGAGCGGGGGTGCAGCGCCGCCCGGGACGCTTCCGCGTCCCATTGCTCGCCCCGCTTGCCCGCGTCCATCGCCTCGTTCGCCAGGCGGTCGGCGTGCTTGTTCTGCTCGCGCGGGATCCACTCGTAGGCGACCTGGGCGCGCGGCAGGATCCGCGCCGCCTCCGCCGCGAGGGGCTTCATGTCGGGGTGCTTGATCTTCCAGCGGCCGGACATCTGCTCGACGACCAGCTTGGAGTCCATCCGCACGCGCACCGCGGCCGACGGGTCGAGTTCACGGGCGGCACGCAGGCCGGCCAGCAGCCCCCGGTACTCGGCGACGTTGTTCGTGGCGACGCCGATGTACTCGGCGCGCTCGACGAGCGTCTCCCCCGTCCCCGCGTCGATCACCACGCTGCCGTAGCCCGCGGGCCCCGGGTTGCCCCGCGACCCGCCGTCGGCCTCGACGATGAACTCCCGCACCGCGCAGCTCCTCTACAGACCGGACTCTTACAGACCGGGCCCTTACAGACCGGACTCTTACAGACCGGACTCTGACGTACGGACCAGGATGCGACGGCAGTTCTCGCACCGGACGACCGTGTCGGACGGCGCCTTGCGGATCTCGTTGATGTCGGTGATCGACAGCTCCTGGCGGCAGCCCTGGCAGGTGCGCTGGTAGAGCTTGGCCGCGCCGATGCCGCCCTGCTGCTCGCGCAGCTTCTCGTAGAGCTTCAGCAGGTCGGCCGGGACGGAGCCGGCGACGACCGCGCGCTCCTTGGTCGCGGTGGCGGCCTCGCCGTCGAGCTGCTCGAAGGACGCGTCCCGGCGGGCGGTGGCGTCGTCGATCCTGCCCTGGACGGAACCGACGCGCTCGGTCAGCTCGGCGACCCGCTCCTGCGCGCTCTCACGGCGCTCCATGACCTCCAGGACGACGTCCTCGAGGTCGCCCTGGCGCTTGGCGAGGGAGACGATCTCCTTCTGGAGGTTCTCCAGGTCCTTCGGGGAGGTGACGGCCCCGGAGTCGAGCCGCTGCTGGTCGCGGGCGGCACGCTGACGGACCTGGTCGACGTCCTGCTCGGCCTTGGTCTGCTCGCGGGCGGTGTCGCTCTCCTCGGTCTGGGCGGCCACGAGAAGGTCGCGCAGCTGGGTGAGGTCCTTGGTCAGCGATTCGATCTCCGCGTGCTCGGGCAGCGACCTCCGCTTGTGCGCGAGCTGCTGGAGCCGGACGTCGAAGGCCTGGACGTCGAGGAGTCGGATCTGGTCGGCGGTCGCGGCGTTCAGTTGGGGGCTCCCATTGAGCTAGAGGTGGCGTTGGACGCCGCGTGGGCCGTCCAGGGGTCGGTGACCGTGCGGGAGACATGGACCCTGAGGTCCCAGCCCCGCCGGTCGGAGATCTCGTCGAGCTGGGCGGCCGCCAGCTCGCACCAGGGCCACTCGGTGGCCCAGTGCGCCGCGTCGAGCAGCGCGAGAGGACTGCGGGCGCGGGCCTCGGAGACCGGGTGGTGGCGCAGGTCCGAGGTGAGGAAGGCGTCCACGCCGGCCGCCCGGACATGGTCGAACAGGCTGTCGCCGGACCCGCCGCTGACGGCGACCGTCCGGACGAGCGCCTCCGGATCGCCCGCCACCCGGATGCCCTGCGCGGTGGCGGGCAGCCGCTCGGCGGCACGGGCGGCGAACTCACGGACGGTGAGCGGGTGGTCCAGCTCGCAGACGCGCCCGAGGCCGCGCCGCCCCTCGGGGTCGCTCGGATCCGGCACCAGGGGCCGTACGACGCGCAGGTCGAGGGCGCCGGCGAGGGCGTCGCTCACTCCCGGATCGGCGGTGTCGGCGTTGGTGTGGGCGACGTGCAGGGCGATGTCGTTCTTGATGAGCGTGTGCACGACACGGCCCTTGAAGTCGGACGCCGCGACGGTCGTCGTCCCGCGCAGATAGAGCGGATGGTGGGTGACGAGCAGGTCGGCGCCGAGCTTCACGGCCTCCTCGACGATCTCCTGGACGGGGTCGACGGCGAACAGGACCCGGGAGACGTCCAGGTCGGGGTCGCCCACGACGGTGCCGACCGCGTCCCAGGACTCGGCCCGCTCGGCGGGCCACAGGTTCTCCAACGCGGCGATGACTTCAGACAGACGGGGCACGGGTGAAAGGCTACCTGGCCACCCCACGGGCCCGTACCGCTGCCGCCGCCGCCCATGCACACCCCCTCCGCCCCCCTCAGGCGAATCGCTTCTGCGCCACTCTTATGAGGGAAGTAGACCGCCTGGCGGTCCCACGTCCGTGCGTACGAAAACTAGCTTCGTGGCCGGAGGTGACCGAACGATGACGACGCCGACCTGTGCGATCGAGCCCAACGCAGCGGACGGGGCGGGCGGGGAGGTCTCCGGGAACCCCGAGTACCCCGGAGGGGCCGGAGAGGCCGGAGACCCCGGATCGGCCGGAGACCCCGACGAGGGGGGCGCCGCCGAGCGCACACCGCACGCGGACGGCGTGATCGCGGACCGCATGCTCGCAGACGGCCTGCCGGCCGTCGGCCCGGCCGCGGACAGCCCGGCCGCGGACAGCCCGGCCGCGGGCTGCGTGATCACGGCGAACGGCGCCTACGCCGCGCGCCTGGCCCGGGACGGCGACTCCTGGTTCCCGGAGCGCTGGACCCTGGACGGCCCCGAGCCGTACGCCGTGCCGCTGCCCGGCAACCAGCCGGAGGAGCCCGGCACGGAGGTGCAGCCGATGGCCGACGGCCGGGTCCTGATCCGGCGGCTGATCGACGGACGGCACGTCTTCTCCCTGCTGTATCCGACCGGCCCCGGCACGGGCGAACTGCCGCTGGGCGGCGTCGAGTGCCCGGACGAGGGCACCCGGCTGCACCTGCTCCCCCCGGCCCCCTGCGGCGAACGCGCCTACGCCCTCGCCGTCGGCCGCTACACGACGGCCGTGTGGCTGGTCGCGGGCGGCAGCTTCGGCCCCGAGCACGTCGCCGAGATCCCCGGCCGCTGCTCCGGCGGCGTCTGGCTGGACGATACGGGCCGCATGCTCGCCCTGGACCGGGAGATCGCCGGCCGGACCAAGGCCGTCGTGGTGGACCTGGAGCGCGGCGGCGAGGTGTCGCCCCTCCTGCAGATCAGCGCCGACAGCGACGACCGTCTGCTGCTCGCCGACCCCGACAGCGGCCTGCTGCTCATCGGCTCGGACGCCCCCTCGCCGGGCGAGACCCGACTGGGCTGGGGAGTGCTCGGCAGCACACTGCCGGTCCGCTTCCCGGAGTCCCTGCGGCTGCCCGATCTCACCGTCACCCCGTTCGCGATCCAGCCGGGCCAGCTGCTCGTGCCGGAGACCTGCGCGGTGGCGCTCCGGATCGACGGCGCCTTCGGCGCCTGGGTCGGCGTGTGGCGCCCGGTGGAGCGCCGGCTGCACCAGTTCGCCGCCCCGGAGGGTTGGTTGACGGGCAGCGGGCTGTGGACGGCGCAGGGCGTGCTGCGGCTGCCGTACGCCTCGGCGGCGGAGCCGTGCGCGGTGGCCCTGCTGACGGCGCCGATCGCGGACCCGCTCCCCGAGGAACCGTCGATGCCCTCCGCGCCGACGGAACAGCCGACCGCCGCCCCCCGCCCGGTCCCCCTCCAACAGGCCCCGCTCGGCAGACTTGTAACGAACTAGCTGCGGTTGGCGTGGCCGCCTGGATTCGCCCCTCGGTGTGCTGGATAAAATCGCCCGGCTGTAAGAAAGATCATGTTGACGGGGTGAACACTTCCGATGAGCGACGCAAGCACGATGCAGCCGCTGTCCGCCGACTCCCACGAAACGGCCGGTCACGGCCGACACCGGGGCCCGGTCTCGTCCCACGACGGCGACTCGGCCCCCCACGGCCGGCACCGCAAGCCGGCCGAGAGCAAGACCGAGGACAAGGCGTAGGACAGCATTCAGTGGCTGCCTGACGTAACGCAGATACACAGATGCATAGATGCATAGATACGCCGAAGGACCGAAGGGGGCTCCGGTCGTCCACGGACGACCGGAGCCCCCTTCGCATCCCCCTCGCCGCTATTCCTGACCCCTCCGCAGGCCCAGCACCTCCGCCGCCGCGAACGTCTCGCCCGTCGGTCGCTCCGCGAAGTGCGCGCCGAGGACCGCTTCCAGCTCCGCATGGCTGAACACGTCCTCCTTGCTGTCGAACTTCGCCTGCACGCGCGGCCGTTCGACGACGGCGACCATGCCGCCGTGCACCACGAGCAGCTGCCCGTTGATCCGGGCGGCGGCCGGCGAGGCCAAGTAGCCGACCAGCGGGGCGACATGCTCGGGCGCGAGCGGGTCGAGCCCCTCGGCCGGCTGCTCGAACCCGGCGAAGACGTCCTCCGTCATGCGGGTGCGGGCGCGCGGGCAGATCGCGTTCACGGTGACGCCGTATTTGGCGAGGGCCAGCGCGGTCGAGGTCGTCAGCCCGACGATCCCGCCTTTCGCCGCCGCGTAGTTGGGCTGTCCGGCCGACCCGGCCAGGAACGCCTCCGAGGAGGTGTTCACGATCCGCCCGTAGACCGGGGCGCCGGCCGCCTTGGAGCGCTCACGCCAGTGCGCGGCGGCGAACCGGGTGGTGTTGAAATGCCCCTTGAGGTGGACCCGGATCACCGCGTCCCACTCGCCCTCGGTGAGGGAGAAGACCATACGGTCGCGCAGGATGCCCGCGTTGTTGACGACGACGTCCAGCTTGCCGAACGTGTCGACGGCCGACTCGACCAGCTCACGGGCCTGTCGGAAGTCGGAGACGTCCCCGGTGTGGACGAGCGCGGTGCCGCCCGCGGCCCGGATCTCCGCCGCGACCTGCTCCGCCGGTCCGGTCGAGGCCTCACCGGAGCCGTCCCGTCCCGGCTGCCCGTAGTCGTTGACGACGACGGCCGCGCCCAGCCGGGCCAGTTCCAGCGCCTCGGCCCGGCCGAGCCCGCGTCCGGCGCCGGTGACGATCGCCGACAGCCCCTCCAGTGGCAGTGCCATCCGCAACTCCCGCCCCTCAGATCTCTATGCAGGTCCGCAGCGCGGCCCCGGTGCGCATCTGGTCCAGCGCCTCGTTGATCTCGGCGAGCGGGACCCGGTGCGTGATCAGGTCGGTGAGGTCGATCCGGCCGGCCCGCCACAGGGCGATGGTCCGCTCGTAGGAGCGCAGGACGTCCCCGCCGCCGTACATCGAGGGCAGGATGCGCTTCTCGTCGAAGAACAGCTCGAACATGCTGAGTTGGAGAAAGTCGTCGAGGGCGCCCGCGCCGACGACGACCAGGGTGCCGCCGCGCCGGGTGGTCTCGTAGGCGGTGCGGGCGGTGGCGGAGCGGCCGACGACCTCGAAGACGTAGTCGAACCCCTCGCCGCCGGTGACGAGTTGCTTCGCCTCGCCCAGCTCGTCCGGTGAAACCGCCTTCGTGGCACCGAACTTGAGGGCGGCCTCGCGACGGGAGGCGACCGGGTCGACGGCGACGATCTCGGCGGCGCCCTTGAGTCGCGCGCCCTGGATCGCCGATATGCCGACCCCGCCGCAGCCGATCACGGCGACGGACGAACCGGCCTCCAGGTCGGCGGTGTTGAGCGCGGCGCCCAGACCGGTGGTCACCCCGCAGCCGATGAGCGCGGCGATGTCGAAGGGCACGTCGTCGGGGATCGGGACGGCGCAGCGGGCGTCCACCACGACCTCCTCGGCGAAGGTGCCGGTGCCGGCCATGCCGAACAGATCCCCGCCCGGGCGGCGGAAGTTGGGCGTGCCGGCGTTCATGAACCCGGCCAGGCACAGCTCGGTCTGGCCCCGCTTGCAGGCCGGACAGACACCGCAGGCGGGCAGCCAGCAGACCACGACCCGGTCACCGGGCTTGACGTTCGTGACGCCCTCGCCGACCTCCATGATCTCGCCCGCGCCCTCGTGGCCGGGCACGAACGGCGCGGGCTGCGGCAGCACGCCGCCCATCGCGGAGAGGTCCGAGTGGCACAGCCCCGTGGCGCGCACCCGGATCCTGACCCGCCCCGGGCCGAAGCCCACCGCCTCGACGTCGTCGAGGACCTCCAGCTTGTCCTGGCCGATCTCGTGCAGTACGGCTGCGCGCATGGTGCGGCTCCCCTCAGGTCATCAGGTCATCAAGTCGTCAGGCGATCAGGTCGTCAGGTCGTCCGGGCTTCAGGAGTGTTCGACGATCGTGTCGGCGAGGACGGGCGCGTCGTCCCTCTCGACGGCGCTCACAGCCACCCGCACCTCGCTCTCGCCCTCGCCCCGCCACATGCGGATGCGCAGGGTCTCGCCGGGGAAGACGACCCCGGCGAAACGGGTGGTGTACGCGCGCACCCGGGTCACATCGCCGTCGAGCAGGGTGTCGACGACCGCCTTGAGCGTGATGCCGTAGGTGCACAGACCGTGCAGGATGGGCCGGTCGAACCCGGCGAGCTTCGCGAACTCGGGGTCGGCGTGCAGCGGGTTGTAGTCGCCGGAGAGGCGGTACAGGAGGGCCTGGTCCTCGCGGACGGCCCGCTCGACCACCTTGTCGGGCTCGCCGGCGGGCGGGTCGAGCCGGGCGGACGGGCCCCGGTCGCCGCCCCAGCCGCCCTCCCCCCGGACGAAGATCTGGGCGTCGTTGGTCCACAGCGGCCCGTCCTGGTCGCCGACCTCGGTGCGCATGACGAGGACGGCGGCCTTGCCCTTGTCGTACACGCCGGCGATGCGCCCGGTGGCGGTCGCCCGGCCGGCCGGCGGGAGGGGGCGGTGGATCTCCAGACGCTGGCCGCCGTGCAGGACGCGGGCGAGATCGACGTCTACGCCGGGCATGGACAGTCCGCTGATCACGCCGGGCGAGCCGGAACCGGCGACGGTGGCGAAGCTCGGCAGGACATGCAGCCGGGACTCCAGCGTGTAGCGCAGTTCGTCGGGGTCGGTGGCCGGAACGCCCGCGCCGATGCCGAGGTGGTACAGCTGGACGTCCCGGCGGTCCCAGGTGATCTCGCCGGTCCGGGGCTCGGCGGCGAGCGCCTTGGCTGCGTCGATGGGCATGGAACTCCTGATCGCTCGGATCGTTCGAAGACGGCGGCAAGACCTCGGCACGGCCGTCCGCACCGATCGGCCGCACCGAGGTCGTCACGGTGGCCGATCTAGAACGCGTTCCAGTCCGGCGTCCCCTGTATAGCCGAGCGCTCCACAGTTGTGAAGGCTCCTGACGGGGTGTCAGACCCGCTGGCGGACGCCGTCGCGGGCGGCCGTGACATTCGTACTGCCCGACCGGTTACATCACGACCTGCCGGCCGCGCGCCCGGGAACGTAGCGTCGAAGACGGGCATGGAGCCTGGAGCGGGACCGGGGGAAGGGACACGACCATGTGGACTGCGGTGAGGTGCCGTTGGACCGCCGCGCGGGAGCAGCGGCGGCGCTGGAAGGCCGGGCGGGAACGGTGCAGGGACGGGCAGGTCTCCGAGGCCTGCGAGGCCGTCCAGGACCCCGGCCCGCCGGCCAACGGCTTCTCCCTGCTGCCGTGGCTGCTGATGGGGATGGGCGCGTTCTCCAACCTCTTCCAGGGGGACGCCGCGAACCCGTGGATCGGCGGCCTGGGCCTGCTGACGTTCAACTCCCTCTACGTCTACATCGCCTTCCGCTCCTTCGTGAAGGTGGCCCGCGAGGCGACCTCGACGCGGGTGGCCCTCGCCCTGATGGGCCTCGTGACCTGCGGACTCGCCCTGGGCTACGGCGGCAACTGGCTGCTCTTCTTCCCGCTGCTCGGCCTCGCGACGGGCGCGGTCCTGCGCGGCCCGCAACTGCGCACCCTGGGCACCGCCGTCGCCGTCCTGGCGGGCGTGGTGTCCTGCGTCCACGACGGCTGGGGCGGCCTCACCATCGCCTACGCCACCTGGATCTCGACGATGGTGACGGCGGCGATCCTGTCCCTCTCCGAGGCCGTGCGGGAGCTGCGCGCCGCCCGCGAGGAGCTGGCCCGCCGCGCGGTGAAGGAGGAGCGGCTGCGCTTCTCCCGCGATCTGCACGACCTGCTCGGCCACACCCTCTCGGTGATCGTGGTGAAGTCGGAGGCGGCCAGACGGCTGGCGCCGCGTGACATGGACGCGGCTCTCTCCCAGGTCACGGACATCGAGGCGGTGGGCCGTCAGGCGCTGAGCGAGATCCGGGAGGCGGTCACCGGCTACCGCGAGGGCAGCCTGGCCACCGAGCTGGACCGGGCCCGCTCGGCCCTGACGGCGGCGGGCGTGGAACCGTCGGTGAGCCGGTCGGGTCCGCAGCCGCAGCCGCAGACGGCGGCGCTGCTGGGCTGGGTGGTGCGCGAGGCGGTCACCAACGTCGTCCGGCACAGCGGGGCGACCCGGTGTCGGATCACCGTGTCCGGCGAGCCGGAGCAGGTCCGGCTGACGGTGACGGACAACGGCACGGGTACCGGCACTGATATCGGCGCGGGTGCCGGTGACCGCTGCGCGCAAGGCGGCGGCACCGGCCTGACCGGCCTGCGTGAGCGCCTCGCGACGGCGGGCGGCTCCCTGACGGCGGGCCCGGAACCACACGGCGGCTTCACGGTCACGGCGCAGCTGCCGACGGCCGCGGACCACAGCGAGGCCGGCGGCGACAGCGAGGGCAGCCGCGACAGAGCGCCGTACGCGGCCACCACGCATAGCCTTGCCCCGTGACCGAGATGCCCCGCGACCACCGTCCCGCCAAGTCCGTCAGAGTGCTGCTCGCCGAGGACCAGGGCATGATGCGCGGGGCACTGGCCCTGCTGCTGGGGCTGGAGGCCGACCTCGAAGTGGTCGCGCAGGTGGGCAGGGGGGACGCGATCGTGGACGCGGCCCTCCTCCACCGCCCGGACGTCGCGCTCCTCGACATCGAGCTCCCCGGCATGAGCGGCCTGGACGCCGCCGCCGAGCTGCGTGAGCAGGCGCCCGAGTGCCGGGTGCTGATCCTCACCACGTTCGGCCGGCCCGGCTATCTGCGCCGGGCCATGGAGGCCGGGGCATCGGGCTTCCTGGTCAAGGACGGCCCGGTGGAGGAGCTGGCGGCGGCGATCCGCCGGGTGCTGACCGGCGAGACGGTCGTGGACCCGGCCCTCGCCGCCGCCGCGCTGAGCGCCGGCCCGAACCCGCTCACCGCCCGCGAACGCGACGCGCTCAAGGCGTCGGCGGACGGCGCGACGGTCGCCGACATCGCCGCCGCGCTGCACCTCGCGGAGCCCACGGTCCGCAACTACCTCTCCTCCGCGATCGGCAAGACAGGCACCCGCAACCGCATGGAGGCGATGCGGGAGGCTCGTCAACAGGGCTGGTTGTAGAGGGGTGGGAGGGGTAGCTGCAAGGGTCCGGACCGGCGCTGGCATAGTGCCCGCATGCTCCTACCCATACGGAAGCGTGCGGTCCGGCACCTGGCCGCCCTGGTGTCGGGTCTCGCCGCCGCCGTCCTCGCCATGGCCGCGGCGCCCGCCGCGGCCGACGAGTCCGGACAGGTCGTGCTGCGCTTCGAGACCGCGGCGACCTACGTCATGTACAACGCCGACGAGGGAGCGAAGGCCCAGAACGACGAATTCGTCGTGCCGGTCTTCGTCGAGGCGAGCAAGGGCGGGCCCGCGCGCAACGTCCGGGTCGTCGTGGACGCGTCAGGGCTGACCGGCGTCGCCCGGCTCGGGGAGAACCGCGCGTGTGCGGCCGAGGGCCCGATCTACACCTGCGAGTACGGCGACCTGCAGAACGGCGACGGCGAGAGCTACCGGCCCCTCACCCTCCTCGGCGTGGACGGCGTCCAGCCGGGCGCCGCCGGGACGGTGACGTACACCGCGACCGCCGACAACGCGGCCCCGGTCACCGGCGCCACCCGGATGACCGTCGGCGGTCCGACGCTGTCCGCGCCCGGGCAGGAGAAGGGCGTGAGCGGGCTGGCCCCGGGCACCCCCACGAACCTCACCCCGAGGCTCGCCAACAACACCCGGTTCCCCGCCACGAAGGGCGTGGCGCTCCAGGTCGACGTGTCGGACGGGGTGACGCTGACGGCCCGGCACAGCAACTGCTTCTACGCGGGCCCCGCGCCCACCTCGGCATGGTGCACGTTCCCCACGAAGGCCGCGGCGGGCGCCGCCTACCGCACGAGCGCCCCGCTGGTCTACACGCTCACCCCGCCCGGGCAGCTGACCGGCGAGGTGAGCTACAGCTGGTCGTCGGCGCCGCAGCAGCCCGCCGACCACACCGTGCGCGGCACGGGCGCCCCGCTCACCCTGGTCCCGACCGCGCGCCAGGCCTTCGACGACAGTCATGGCAGGGTCGGGATCACCACCACCGTGCAGGCCGACTACCGTCCGGTCACCGCGACCGTGCGGGGCCGGGTCGGCAGCACGGTGAAGGTGCGGCTCGGGCTGAAGGACCTCGGCCCCGGCCGGATCCAGGGCTCCGAGGAGCTGGGCCGCTTCGAGGTGGTCCCGCCGGAGGGCACCACGGTCACCTCGATCCCGTACGAGTTCGAGGAGGACGGCAAAAAGTGGGCGTGCGACCGGCCGGAGAAGCCCGGCGGGGCGTTCGTCTGCGAGATCGGCTACGACTCGTTCTACGACGTACGGCACGAAGGCGGGACGACCGCCATCGACTTCCACATCCGTATCGACCGGCAGGTGCCGGGTGCGAAGGGCAGCATCCGCACGTACAACCCGTTCGACCGCACCCCCGCCAACGACGTCGCCGTCATTCCGCTGGAGGCGTCACCGGCGCCGCTCTACCTGCCGTCCCGGCACCCCGTCGTGTGGACGGCCGTCGGCGCCCTGCTGGTCGTCGTCGTTGCCGGGGTCCGGTACCGCCGTCGGCTGAATCGAGCCTAGATCCCCTTGCCCGTGCGCCGCAGCACCCGCAGTGAGCCGGTGTCCGAGACCTCCGTGAAGGCGCCGGAGGCAAGGGCGCGCAGGTAGACGCGGTAGGGGGCCTGGCCGGTGAACTCGTCGACCGGGTCGGGGAACACGTCGTGGATGACGAGGAGGCCGCCCTCGGCGACCTGCGGGGCCCAGCCCTCGTAGTCGGAGGCGGCATGCTCGTCGGTGTGACCGCCGTCGACGAAGACGAGGCCGAGGGGCGAGTTCCAGAACGCGGCGATCTGCGGCGAGCGTCCGACCAGGGCGACGACATGCTCCTCCAGACCCGCCCGGTGCAGGGTCCGGCGGAAGGTGGGCAGTGTGTCCATCAGGCCGATCTCGGGGTCGACGGTCTCCGGGTCGTGGTACTCCCAGCCCGGCTGCTGCTCCTCGCTGCCCCGGTGGTGGTCGAGCGTGAGCGCGGTGACCCCGGCGGCGCGGGCCGCGTCGGCGAGCAGGATCGTCGAACGCCCGCAGTAGGTGCCGACCTCCAGCAACGGCAGTCCGAGCGCACCAGCCTCGACGGCGGCCGCGTACAGCGCGAGCCCCTCGTCGACGGGCATGAAGCCCTTCGCCGCCTCGAACGCGGCGAGGATCTCGGGCGCGGGTGCCGCGGGCATGGGGGCCTGCCTTCCGATGGTCGTACGACGGTGTCGGCGGCCCATGCTGCCGTACGCCCCGCGGGTCGTCGACCGAGGGGTGGGACTACCGCCCCGGCTCCTGCTCCTGCTGCCGCTCGTGCTCCGCCCGGAGCCGGTACTCGCTGGGCGTGACGCCGTACGCGGTGCGGAAGGCGCGGGTGAAGTCGGAGGCGCGGGGCATGCCCCAGCGTGCGGCGACGGTGTGGATGGAGGTGGCGTGCAGCGCGGGGTCGGCCAGGTCGCGGCGGGCGCCCGCCAGCCGCTGGTCGCGGATCCAGGCGGCGACGGTGTCGCCCTGGGTGCGCTGCTGGAAGATGCGGTGGAGATAGCTGAGCGAGATGTGGTGGGCGGCCGCGATCACGGTCGGGGTCAGCGTCGGGTCGTGCAGGTTCTGCCGGATGAACGCCCGGATGCGGTCCACGGTGACCCGGTGGCGGGTCTCCGGGTCCAGGGCGTCCTCCGTCTCCAGGAGGTGGGCGAGCCAGGCCGACACCAGGTCGAGGACGATCCTGCCCAGGCGGGGCGCGTCGGACGGCCCGAGGTGCTGGGCCTGCCGGTCCAGGCCGACGAGGAAGTCGGTGAGCAGGGCGCCGACGCCGTCCTGCCCGGGCAGCCGTCGGCACAGCAGGTCCCGGACCAGGTGCGGCGGCACGGACAGCAGCGCCTTGGGGAAGTCCACGCCCACGCCCTGGACGACCTGCCGGCCCCGGTCGTCGTAGGAGGGGGCGCCGTGGGGGAGGACGTCGTAGGGGCGTGAGCTGTCGGTCATGAGCAGGTCGCGCGGGCCGAAGGTGTTGGCCCGCCCGATGTGTTCGACCGCGAGTCCGCCCTGGATCAGCAACGTCAGGTGGTAGCGCTCGGGGTCCGACCGGCGGACCAGCCGCTGGTTGCGCCGGAACCGGGACGGCTGGTACGACGTCGGCCACACGGTGACCGGTCCCAGCTCCATGAGGTGGTACTCGGCCCAGAAGTCGGCGGCGTGCGGGCTGGTGATCTCGCTGGGCGAGCGGGTCGTGGTGAGCAGATCCCGCCAGAGGTCGAGCCTGCCCTCCGCGGGTACGTCGTCGGTGCGGAACACCGTCCCGAGCATGCGTCGCCTCCGATCCTTGGCCCCGGAACCCCGGGGCCAAGGATAGGTGCGCCCCTGCCCTCAGCGAGCGGCGAGGGTCTCCTCGGTCTCCTCGGGCAGCGGCAGGGTGAGGTCCAGGGCGACCGCCCGCTCGTCGCCCGCGTGGGTCGCGGCGCTCGCCAGCGGGCCGTGGCCGGTGGCCTTGGCGGCGAGGACGTACGCGCCCTGGGCCGGGACGGCGAGGGCGTAGCTGCCGTCCTGGGACGACAGGGTGGCTCCGGCCTGCCGGCCGCGGCGGTCGATCAGGGTGACCTTGGCGCGGGCGACCGGGGTGCCGGCGGAGTCCAGGACCCGGCCGCGGAAGCCCCGCAGGACTGCCTCGGCGCGCTCCAGGTTGGCGTCCTCCTCGCTGCTGGCGCGCAGCTGCGTGGCCGTCGACGGGCGCGGCCGGCCGGGCAGGAAGAGCGCGAGGAGCAGGCCGATCGCGACGGCGGCCGTGGCGATCAGGAAGGAGACGCGGAAGCCGTGCATGGTCGGGACCGCTACGCCGCCGACGTCGTTCGCGGTGTTGGCCAGGACCATGCCGATGACGGCGCTGGACACCGAGGTGCCGATGGACCGCATCAGGGTGTTGAGGCCGTTGGCCGCGCCGGTCTCCGAGGCGGGGACCGCGCCGACGATCAGCGCGGGGAGGGAGGAGTAGGCGAGGCCGATGCCGGCGCCCAGGACGACCGCGATGACGAGGCTCTGCCAGGCGGCGCTCATCAGGCCGAGTCCGGCGCCGTAGCCGATCGCGATGATCAGCATGCCGAGGATCAGGGTCACCTTGGGGCCGTACTTCGCGGACAGCTTGGCGTAGACGGGCGCGGTGATCATCATCGTCAGACCGAGCGGTGCGACGAGCAGACCGGCGGTGACCATCGACTGGCCGAGTCCGTAGCCGGTGGCCTTCGGCAGCTGGAGAAGCTGCGGGAGCACCAGGGAGACGACGTAGAACGAGACGCCGACCATGATCGAGGCGAGGTTGGTGAAGAGGACGGCGGGGCGGGCCGTGGTGCGCAGGTCGACCAGCGGGGCCTTCAGCCGCAGCTCCATCACGCCCCACAGCAGGAGGACGACGGCCGCGGCGGCGAACAGGCCGAGCGTGGTGCCGGAGGTCCAGCCCCAGTCGCTGCCCTTGGTGATCGGCAGGAGGAAGAGGACGAGCCCGGTGGAGAGGCCGATCGCGCCGAGCACGTCGAAGGTGCCCTCGGCGCGGGCCGGGGACTCGGGGACGACGAGGAGGGTGAGGCCGATGGCGAGGACGCCGAGGCCGGCGGCGCCGTAGAAGAGGGCGTGCCAGTCGGCGTGCTGGGCGACCAGGGCCGCGGCGGGCAGGGCGAGGCCGCCGCCGACGCCGATGGAGGAGCTCATCAGGGCCATCGCCGAGCCGAGCTTCTCGCGGGGCAGCATGTCCCGCATCAGGCCGATGCCCAGCGGGATCGCGCCCATGGCGAAGCCCTGGAGGGTACGGCCGACGATCATCGTGAGCAGGTCGCTGGTGAGCGCGCTGACCAGGGCGCCGACGACCATCACCGCGAGGCTGAGGATCAGCAGCCGCCGCTTGCCGTACAGGTCGCCGAGGCGGCCCATGATCGGGGTGGCCACGGCGCCGGAGAGAAGGGTGGAGGTCAGGACCCAGGTGGCGTTGCTGGGCTCGGTGCCCAGCAGCTGCGGCAGGTCCTTGATGACCGGGACGAGCAGGGTCTGCATCACCGCGACCACGATGCCCGCGAAGGCGAGCACCGGGACGACGGCTCCGCTCGCTTGGCGGGTGGGCCGGTCGGTCGTGTGCGTCATGAGGTGGTGCCTCCGGGGCGGTGGTTCGGGGATTACATGGGACCTGAACCTGTACGCATGGGCAACTATTCCGATGCTTCGGCGTACTAACGATTTCTTTAGGTTCTCTTGGGAAACGGGACCGTGGCGCCGGGCTGTGACTGCTGTGGCCGCTGTGACTGCTGTGGCTGTCGCGGAGAATCTCTCCCTCCCGAGGCAACGATCCGGACCGCTCATGGCCTCCTTTGAACATCTAGGAGGTGCAGTGCCCATGGGGGATCGGGATCGGGATGGGAAGCAGGACAGGGACACGGAGTTCCAGGCCTTCGTCGTCGGCCGCTGGCCGCGGCTGATGCGCACGGCCTTTCTCCTCACGGGGGAGCAGCACGCCGCGGAGGACCTGGTCCAGTCGACGCTGGAACAGGTCTACGTGGCCTGGCGCCGGGTCGGCGCAGCCGACGAGCCGGAGGCTTACGTACGGCGCGTGATGATCAACGCGCATGCACGCAAGTACCGCAGGAAGCTCCGAGAGCTGCTCGCGCCGAGGGACGACGGCTCGGGCCCGGCGCACGAGGTCGCCGACACCGGCGACCTGATCGCCCGGGCCGACGACCGGCACACCCTGCTGAAGGCGCTGGCCGCGCTGCCGCCACGGCAGCGGGAGGCGGTGGTGCTGCGCTACTGGGAGGACCTGACCGAGACGCAGACGGCCGAGGCGATGGGCTGTTCGGTCGGCACGGTGAAGAGCAACGCGGCCAAGGGGATCGCGAAACTGCGCGCCATACCGGAACTGGCGGACACGGTGACGTACGGAGGGCGGAAGTGATGAACGCGGACCGGGAGACGAGCCACGACATGACACAGCACGACATCGCCGTCCTGCTGGCCGAGGCCGCGGACGAGGTCGAGATCGGCATAGCCCCCACCCAGGCACTGATCCGCGGCGGCCGCCGCCGCAGGGCCCGCCGCTGGGCGGTCGCCACGGCCACGGCCCTGGTGGTCGCCGGCTCCACGGGGGCGCTGGCGGCGGGCGGCCTGCCGGGCGGCGGCGGAGAGCGGGTGACACCGGCGGCGACGCAGCCGGCGGCCACCGGGACGGCGTCGTCGTTCCGGCCCACGACCAGCATCACCCTCTGGACCGGCACGGACGGCGGCAAAGAATGGCAGGTCACGCTCGACGTCTGGCCGGCGCCGGCCGACGTGCGGGACGCCCGGGCCATGATGAACGCGATGGAGGAGTACGGCGAGACCCCGACGGCCGCGAACACGGCCGCCGACCTGGTCGGCAGGAGCGCGTACTTCGTGTACCGCGGCACCGAGGCGAACGGCGTCGCCTGGCAGCACCTGACCCTGCACGGCCTGACCGCCGCAGGGGACACCATGTCGGGCACGGCCATGGACGCCTTCGCGGTTCCGCTCGACCCGACCGCCGAAGGGCCCGACCGGCTGGTGATCGGCCATGTGGCCAAGACCGCCCGACAGGTGACCTGCACCTGGAAGAACGGCACGAAGACCGAGGTCGGCAGGGCCCCTTCGAACGCCGCCGGAGACGGCGTCGCCGCCCCGGCCCTCCGCACGGCCGACGGCTCCCCGTACGACTGGTTCGCCTGTCTGGCCCCACAAGGCACCGAGTACGAGTCGGCGGAGGTGACGCGTTAGGGGTGCCCGTTAGGGCCTGTCGTTTGGATCAGGTCGCAGGAAATCGGCGGTGCCGAATCAGCGCCGGTGAGCGGGGTGTGGTGCGTGCAGCTGCAAGGCGGAGGAGGGAGTCGACGCGATGGGGGTCCCCCCGCTCGAGCGCAGCCGAGAGTGGGGGAGTCGGCGACTGACGACAACGCCGCAGATGTGCGTGCCACACCCCGCGTCTGCGGCGTGATCCAAACGACAGGCCCTAGGGTGGCAGGCGTGTCGTACACAGGCTCGAACTCCGGCCCCGTCGATCCCTTCGGCGCTTCCGACCCCTTCGGCCCTCCGCCGCCGCGCCGCTCGCCGCCGCGCCGCCCGCTGGCCTTGGCGCTCGCCGTGCTCGTGCCCGGGGCGCTGCTGGGCTGGCTGGCGTTCGAGACGCTGGGCGGAACCGGGAACGGCGGGAGCGACGGGGGCGGCGGAGCGGACCGGGTGGCCGGTGCGGGGGCGGGCGCCTCTGCCGGCGCCGGCGTCCTCGACCCCACCCCGGCCGGCGGCAACGAGAAGCCGGGCACGCTCACCGCGTCGCCGAGCGAGAGCGCGGCCGGCCTCGCGGGCAAGGTCGTCGTCATCGACCCCGGGCACAACCCCACCAACGTCGAGCACACCGCCGAGATCAACCGCAAGGTGGACATCGGCACCAACCGGAAGGAGTGCGACACGACGGGTACGTCCACGAACTCGGGTTACAGCGAGGCGGAGTTCACGCTGGACGTGGCCCACCGGTTGCGCACGCTGCTGCAACAGCAGGGCGCCACGGTGAAGCTGACGCAGGACGCGGACCGGCCGTTCGGCCCGTGTGTCGACGAGCGGGCGAGGATCGGGAACACGGCGCACGCCGACGCGGTCGTCTCGATCCACGCCGACGGCGCCGGGGCCGGGCAGCGCGGCTTCCATGTGATCCTGCCGGGCGCGGTGCACGAGGGCATCGCCGACAACCGGGGCATCGTCGCCCCGTCGAAGGACCTCGGAAAGCTGATCGCGGGCGACTTCGCCCGCACGACGGGCACTTCGCCGTCCAACTACGTCGGGGACGGAACCGGTCTCGTCACGCGTGAGGACCTGGGCGGTCTCAATCTGTCAACGGTTCCCAAGGTGTTCATCGAGTGCGGCAACATGCGCGATACCAAGGACGCGGCGCTGCTGACCAGCAGCGCCTGGCGGCAGCAGGCGGCGCGAGGGATCTCTGAGGGAATCGTGAGTTTCCTGCGCGGGTAGTGATCAGCGGACTGATCCGGGCGGACAGCTCAATCGTGCGGACGATAGTGTCGTCCCTACGATGAGGGGCCACCCCCGCGCTTCACACAGGGGCCTTACGGCGACATGGTGACAGCGACGCCTCCACCCGCTACGTGTATGCGTACACGCGTGTACCGACGACGAGACGACTGACGAAGGACCTGAAGTGAATATCCGCTCCCTCACTCGAGGCGACGGCGTGGTGATCGGAGCAGCGGTATTGCTGTTCATCGCGTCGTTCCTGGACAACTACTCGTACGACGGCGTCGCCAGCGGTCTCGACATCCCCAGCCTCTGGTCGAGCGGACCGGTCCTGCTCAGCGTCGTCCTCGCAGGCCTCATCGGCGCCGCGCTCATCGTCGTGGCCCGTGCGCTGCCGCAGCCCCGCAAGGTCGCCGGTCTGGACCTCGGCCCGTTCGGCGTGGCCTTCGTGGTCTTCGCCGCGTGGAGCGCGCTGGGCAACGTCATCGACCCGATCGGCGGCCTGGACAACTTCGGCGGCGACAACTCCAACGCCCCCTCCGCCGGCACCGGTCTGATCCTCGCCCTGGTCGCCACGCTGGTGATGGCCGGCGGCGCGATCGCCACTCCGCTGGTCCCCGCGCTCCAGGCCGGGCTCATCCCGGCGCCGAAGCCTCCGACGCCCCAGCCGTACGGCGCGCAGCCGCCCGCCGGTTACGGCTACCCGGGCGCGCCGCAGCCGTCGGCGTTCGGCACTCCGCCGCAGCAGGGCCAGCCCGGTCAGCCGGGTCCGCAGTCGTTCGGCGGCGGTCAGCCGGGTCCGGTGCAGCCGCCGGCCGGGGACTTCTCGCCGTTCTGGTTCGCGGTGCCGGTGCCGCGTCCGCTGTACGCGGAGGACGGTGCGCCGCTGCCCATCGCCGAACTGGCGCCGGGCACCTGGTACCTGGCGGTCGAGCAGGGCGGCCAGGGTCTGGTCGCCCAGACGCAGGACGGCCGTCGCGGTGTCCTGCGGGACACCTCCGGCATCCAGCGCGGCTGAGTCCCACCCCCGCGCAGCACCTGTACGACAACGGCCCCCCGCCCTTCCGGGCGGGGGGCCGTTGTCGTACAGTCGCAGCCCACCTCTGTGATCTGACGAACCGTCAGGAGGCAGTCATGCGGCTCGGTCTGGCGCTCGGCTACTGGGGCCGCGGCCCCTCCCCCGACCACGTGGAGCTGGCGCGTGAAGCGGAACGGCTCGGCTACGACTCCGTGTGGACGGCGGAGGCCTGGGGCTCGGACGCCTTCACCGCCCTGACCTGGATCGCCGCCCGGACGTCGACGATCCGGCTGGGCACGGCGGTGGCCCAGATGGCGGCCCGCTCCCCCACCACGACCGCGATGCACGCCCTGACCCTGGACCATCTGTCCGGCGGCCGCATGATGCTGGGGCTGGGCCTGTCGGGTCCCCAGGTCGTCGAGGGCTGGTACGGCCGCCCGTTCCCGAAGTCGCCGCTGACCGCGACCCGGGAGTACGTGGACGTCGTCCGGCAGGTGCTGCGGCGCGAGGGGCCGGTGGAGGCGGCCGGACGGTTCCACGCCCATCCCTACCGCGGGCCGGACGCGACGGGCCTCGGCCGGCCGCTCAAGTCGATCACCCACCCCCTCCGCCCCGACCTGCCGGTGCTGCTGGGCGCGGAGGGGCCGAAGAACGTGGCCCAGACGATCCGCATCGCCGACGGCTGGCTGCCGCTGTACTGGTCGCCGAACCGGCCGGACGCGTACGGCCCGGCGGTGGCCGAGCTGCCCGAGGGCTTCCGGGTGGCCCCCCTGGCGCGGGCGCGGGTCTGCGACGACCTCGCCGAGGGACTGCTGCCCGTGAAGGCCATGCTGGGCTTCTACATCGGCGGCATGGGCCACGCCACCCGCAACTTCCACGCCGACCTGATGGCACGCATGGGCTACGAGGCGGAGGCCCGGCACATCCAGGAGCTGTTCCTGGCCGGCCGGCGCGAGGAGGCCGTACTCGCCGTCCCGGACGCCTTCGCCGACGAGATCTCCCTCGTCGGCCCGCGCGAACGCATCGCGGAGCGGCTGGAGCTGTGGCGCAAGGGCCCGGTGACGGACCTCCTGGTGGTGGCGCCCGACCCGCACACCCTGCGGGTGCTGGCGGAACTCACCGCCTAGGGAACGGGTTTCGCGGGGAACACGTTTCATACGGGTGCGAACGGCAACCCGAGCAGCATGTCCACTCGAAATCGCAACGGCGCCAACCAGGCAGGGACGGTCATCGCGATCGTCGCAGACGTGATGGCCCTCATCCTGGGCCTGTGGATCGTGATGTACCTGTTCGACGCCAACCGCGGCAACAGCTTCGTGGAGTTCGTCCACGACACGGCCCGCTGGCTCGCGGGCTGGTCCTACGATCTGTTCACGTTCGACGAGGCGTGGGCGAGGGTGGTGGCGGGGTACGGCCTGGCCGCGGTCGTCTACCTGTTCGTGGGCCACGCGATCGCAGGCCGCGTCCACCGCCACTGAGCAGCCACCGAGCAGCCAATCGGCAGCCGCCGAGCCACCATCGAGCAGCCACTCGGCAGCCGCCGAGCCACCCCTGAGCAATCCGCTCAGGCGCGGCCGGTCCGCTCAGGCGCAGCAGTCCGCCTCGAGCCCGGAGGGGAGTTGCTCACCGCCGAACACCGCGCAGGTGGCCTCGTGGCCGCCGAGGGCCGCGACGGCGAGCAGCAGCGAGCCCGCGGTCCAGGTGGTGAGTTCGCGGGGCCAGATCGCCTCGTCGTCGAACACGAACCCGGTCCAGTACAGCCCGGACTCCGCGTCCCGCAGATGCTGGATCGCCTGCAGGATCTCCAGCGCCCGGTCGGACTCGCCCATCGCCCAGAGCGCGAGGGCGAGTTCCGCGGACTCGCCGCCCGTCACCCACGGGTTGGGCACGACGCACCGCACGCCGAGACCGGGCACCACGAACCGCTCCCAGTCCGCCTCGATACGGGACTTGGCCTCGGCGCCGGTCAACGCGCCGCCCAGCACCGGGTAGTACCAGTCCATCGAGTAGCGGTCCTTGTCGAGGAACCGCTCCGGATGCCGTCGTATGGCGTGCCGCAGCGCGCCCGCCGCCAACTCCCAGTCCGGCTGCGCCTCTTCGCGCTGCTCGGCGATGGCGAGGGCGCAGCGCAGCGCCTGGTGGATCGAGGAGGAGCCGGTGAGCAGCGCGTCGGCGGTCGGTGTGCCGTCGTCGTCGCGCCGCCAGCCGATCTGGCCGCCCGGCTGCTGGAGCCGCAGCACGTACTCGATCGCCGCGTAGACGGCCGGCCACATGCGGTCGAGGAAGGTGTCGTCGCCGGTGGAGAGGTAGTGGTGCCAGACGCCGACGGCTATGTAGGCGACGAAGTTCGTCTCCCGGCCGCGGTCGGTGACCTCGTCGAAGTCCCCGTCGGCGTAGGCGGCGAACCACGATCCGTCGTCGTTCTGGTGCCGGGCCAGCCAGGTGTAGGCGCGGTCGGCGGCCTCGTGCTCGCCGGCCGCGTCCAGTGCCATGGCGGCCTCGGTGTGGTCCCACGGGTCGAGGTGGTGACCCCGGAACCACGGGATCGCGCCGTCCTCGCGCTGCACGGCGAGGATGCCGGCGACGGTCGCGGCGGCCTGCTCGGCGGTGAGGACCCCGGGCAGGACCAGGTGTTCTGTCCGGGGGGTGGTCACTTGGCGGCCGCCTCGGACAGCGTCGGGAGATGCGGCTTGGTCGCGTAGGCCACGAAGCTCTTGCCGATCAGCGGGTTCAGCGCCTGCTCGGCGACCCGGGTGGCCAGCGGCTTCTTCATGATGTCCCAGACCAGCAGCTTGTGGTACGCCCGCACCGGCAGCGCCTTGTCGTTGTCCACGCCGAACGCGCACTTCAGCCACCAGTACGGCGAGTGCAGCGCGTGGGCGTGATGGGTGCCGTACGGCTTCAGCCCGGCTTCCTTGATCTTCGTGAGCAGTTCGTCCGCCTTGTAGATGCGGATGTGGCCGCCCTCGACCTCGTGGTAGGCGTCGGAGAGGGTCCAGCAGACCTTCTCGGGCCCGTAGCGCGGGACGGTGATCGCGATCCGGCCGCCCGGCTTGAGCACCCGCACCATCTCCGCGAGGACGCCCTTGTCGTCCGGGATGTGCTCCATGACCTCGGAGATGATGACGACGTCGAAGGACTCGTCGGGGAAGGGCAGCGCGAGGGCGTCGCCCTCCATCGCCGTGGCGGTGGCGCCCTCCGGGGCCTCGCCGGCCTCCTTCATCGCCGCGAACCACTTGGCGACCTCGCGGATCTCCTCGGCGTTCTGGTCCAGGGCCACGACCTGCGCGCCCCGCCGGTAGCACTCGAAGGCGTGCCGGCCGGCCCCGCAGCCGAGGTCCAGGACTCGGTCGCCCGGGGCGAGCGGGAACCGGGAGAAGTCGACGGTCAGCACGTGGCCCTGCTTTCGCGATCGGATGCTTCGGTTACGACATCGACGTCGACGTCCACGTCCACGTCAGGGTCGACAGCTTGAGAAGCCGGGGCCTGGGCCTGGGCCGGGGCCGGCGCCTCGGCCGCCCGCTGGTGACGGCCGTCGGCTATCGCCTCGCGGTAGCGGGCCACGGTCCCCTCGGCGGCCCGCGCCCAGGTGAACCGTTCCAGCACCCGTTCGCGGCCGGCCGCGCCGAGCCGGGCCCGCAGCTCGGGGTCGCCCAGAAGCCGGCTCAGGCCCACGGCCAGCGCGCCCGCGTCGCCCGTCGGCACGGCCAGACAGGTCTCCCCGTCGCGCCCGGCGACCTCGGGGATCGCCCCGCCGGTCGTGGCGAGCAGCGGGGTGCCCGTGGCCATGGCCTCGGCGGCGGGCAGCGAGAAGCCCTCGTACAGCGACGGCACGCAGGCGACCTCCGCCGAGCGCACCAGGTCGACCAGTTCGGCGTCGGAGATGCCCTTGACGAACTCGACGGCGCCTTCGAGGCCGTACCGCTCGATCGCCTGGGCGACCGGCCCCTCCTGCGGGCGCTTGCCGACGACGACGAGGTGGGCCGTCGGATGCTCGGTGCGCACCTTCGCCAGCGCCTCGACGAGGAAGACCAGGCCCTTGAGCGGGACGTCCGCGCTGGACGTCGTCACGATCCGGCCCGGCACCCGCGGCACGGCCGGATCCGGCCGGAACAGGTCGGTGTCCGCGCCGATGTGGACGACGTGGATGCGGTCGTCGCGGACGCCGAGGTGGTCGATGATCTCCTGGCGGGAGGTGCCGGAGACGGTGAGCACGGACGGCAGCCGGCGCGCGACGCGCTTCTGCATGGCGGTGAACCCGTACCAGCGGCGCACGGAGTACCGCCGCCGCCATCCCTCGGCGGCGTCCAGCTCCAACTGCCGGTCGACGGTGATGGGGTGGTGGATGGTGGTGACCAGGGGCGCGCCGACGTCCCCCAACAGCCCGTAGCCCAGGGTCTGGTTGTCGTGCACGACGTCGAACTCGCCGCTCCGGGCGCGCAGATGGCGGCGGGCGCGCAGCGAGAAGGTCAGCGGTTCGGGGAAGCCGCCGGTCCACATCGTCGCCACTTCGAGGGCGTCGATCCAGTCGCGGTACTCGCCGCGCCCGGGGGTGCGGAAAGGATCCGGCTGGCGGTAGAGGTCGAGGCTGGGCAGCTCGGTGAGGGAGAGGCGGTCGTCGTGGCCCGGGTCCAGCACCGGATAGGGCTGGGAGCCGATGACCTCGACACGGTGACCGAGGCGGACGAGCTCCCGTGAGAGATGCCGTACGTAGACGCCCTGGCCCCCGCAGAACGGGTTCCCCTTATAGGTGAGGAGCGCGATGTCGAGCGGTCGCCCGCCGTCAGCGGCAAGGTCCTTCCGGGACCCCGCCTGACTGGCCTCAGCGGTCACTCCGGGCCCCCTTCTGCCTGCATTGTCCCGCGAGACTACGACGGGACGCTAATCTAGAACAAGTTTCAGACTTGATCGTTCGGGAGGCTCTGAATCTACCGGCAGGTAGCTGTGCTGTGAGCGGTGGATCAGGTGATTCGCGCCACGACCGACGGCACCACCGACGGCACGACCGACGGAACGGAACGGAAACGGGACCCATGCCTGCGGAAGTCACCCCTCAGCGCCCCGCGCACTCCCCCCTCACGGAGCGGCAGGAGGCGCGCCGCCGCCGGATCCTGCACGCGAGCGCGCAGTTGGCCAGCCGGGGCGGTTTCGACGCGGTGCAGATGCGGGAGGTCGCGGAGTCCTCGCAGGTCGCCCTCGGCACCCTCTACCGCTACTTCCCCTCCAAGGTGCACCTGCTGGTCGCCACGATGCAGGACCAGCTGGAGCATATGCACGGCACACTGCGGAAGAAGCCCCCGACGGGCGAGAACGCGGCGGACCGGGTCGCGGAGACCCTGATGCGCGCCTTCCGCGCCCTGCAACGCGAGCCGCATCTGGCCGACGCGATGGTCCGCGCGCTGACCTTCGCCGACCGCAGCGTCTCCCCGGAGGTCGACCAGGTCTCCCGGCAGACGACGGCGATCATCCTGGACTCGATGGGCCTGACCGACCCCACCCCCGAGCAGCTCTCCGCGGTCCGCGTCATCGAGCACACCTGGCACTCGGCGCTCATCACCTGGCTGTCGGGCCGCGCGTCCATCGCCCAGGTCCGGATCGACATCGAGACGGTCTGCCGCCTGATCGACGTGACGGACCCTCGGGCGGACCGGGCGGACAGATAGATAGAACCTACGAGACGAAGAGGGCTTTCCGTCAGGCCCTGTCCTGCGACCTTCCGGTCCCTCAGCTCGTCCGTCGACGTCGGCCCCAGCGGATGCCCGTACCTCTCGGCGTCTCGCCAGAGTCGGCTACTCCGGTCGAACTCCCTCATTCGCCTCGTAGGCCACTACCAGAATAGAACACGTGGGGCAAAGCAGAACACCCCAATAGGGATATTTTTCACTCTTCCGGAGGAAAGACCGGCTCCCCGCTCTCCGGCAGCGTGATCGTGATCGCCTCCACCGGGCAGCTCTCCGCCGCCGCCAGCACCCGCTCGTTCGCGTCCGTGTCCGGATCGGCCGGATGGGACTGGCGTGCGGTGTCCAGCCGGAAGCCGTCGGGCGCGTGATGGATGCACTGGGCCGACCCGATGCACAGGGAGCGGTCCACCTCGACGTGCCACCGATCCCCCATGACGGCCTCAGCCCTCCCAGCCGGCCGGCAGATGGATCATCTTGTGCTCCAGGTACGCGCTGAAGCCCTCGGGCCCGAACTCCCGCCCCAGCCCGGAGTTCTTGTAGCCGCCGAACGGGCCGAGCATGTCCAGGCTGAAGGTGTTCACCGAGTACGTCCCCGTACGGACCTGGCGCGCGATCTCGATGCCGTGCTCGACGTCGGCCGTCCAGACGCTGCCACTGAGCCCGTAGTCGGAATCGTTCGCGATCTTCAGCGCCTCGGACTCGTCGTCGTAGGGCAGCAGGCAGATCACCGGGCCGAAGATCTCCTCACGGGCGATCCGCATGGAGTTGTCGACGTCGCCGAAGAGCGTCGGCTCGACGTACCAGCCGCGGTCGAGGCCGGGCGGACGGCCGCCGCCGGTGAGGATCTTCGCGCCCTCCTCCTGGCCGATGCGGATGTAGTCGAGGTTGCGGCGCTGCTGCCGCTCGGCCACCAGCGGCCCGACCTGGGTGGCCGGGTCCAGCGGATCGCCGACCACGAGGGCGCTCGCGGCGGCGGCGAAGGCGTCCGCGAACTCGTCGTAGCGCGAGCGCGGCAGCAGGATGCGGGTCTGGGCGACACAGGCCTGCCCGTTGTTCATCCAGGCGGCCGAGACGATCCCGGGGACGGCCGTGGCGATGTCCGCGTCCGGCAGCACGATCGCCGCCGACTTGCCGCCCAGCTCCAGGGTCACCCGCGTCAGGTTCCTGGACGCCACCTCCATGACCCGCTTGCCGGCCGCGACCGAGCCCGTGAACGCGACCTTGTCGACGCCGGGGTGCCCGACCAGGTACTCGCTCACCTCGCGGTCCGCCGGCAGGATCGACAGCACACCCTCCGGCAGCCCGGCCTCCCGCGCGATGTCCGCCAGGATGTAGGCGTCGAGCGGCGTTTCCGGGGACGGCTTCAGCACCACCGTGCAGCCGGTGAGCAGCGCGGGCGCGAGCTTGGCGGCGGCCACGAACTGCGGGACGTTCCAGGGGACGACGGCCGCGACCACGCCCACCGGCTCGCGCCGGACGAGGATCTTCCCGAGCACGCCGGCGCGCCGCTCCTCGTAGGTGAAGTCCCGGGCGACGGTGATCGCCGCGTCCCACACCATCATCGCGCCGAGGGCCTGCGCGAGGACGCTCCAGGAGTAGGGGGAGCCGTTCTGCGAGGAGATCACCCGGGCGATCTCCTCATGCCGCGTGAGGATCCCGTCCTTGATCCGGGTGACCACCGCGAGCCGCTCGTCGAGCGACAGCCGCGGCCAGGGCCCCTCGTCGAAGGCCTGCCGCGCCACGGCGACGGCCCGGTCCACATCGGCCGCCGACGCGTGCGGCACCCGCCCGATGACCTCCTCGGTGTGCGGGGAGATCACCTCGATGACGGCGTCGCCGAGCGGGTCCGTCAACTCGCCGCCGATGACCAGCTTTCCGTGTTCCACGAGCTCAGCCATGTCCGCTGCCTTCATTTCTGACGGTGTCTCAGCTGTCCCCAGAACTGATACCAGTTCTAGTTATAGTGAGCAATGGCCGTGCGGCCGCGGGGCCACAGGAGGGGGCGGGCAGATGACGGCTACGTTCGATCACGGCGGGGGTGTCAGGTCTCTCCGGGTGCCGATCCCGGACAACCCGCTCGGCCACACGCTGGTGTACGTCGTCGACACCGACCGCGGGCCCGTGCTCATCGACACCGGCTGGGACGACCCGGCGTCCTGGGACGCCCTGGCCTCGGGGCTGATCGCCTGCGGCACCTCGGTCGACGCGCTGCACGGAGTCGTCGTCACCCACCACCACCCCGACCACCACGGCCTGTCGGGCAAGGTGCGGGAGGCTTCCGGGGCGTGGGTGGCGATGCACGCCGCGGACGCCTCGATCGTGCGGCGGACCCGGGAGACGCGCGCCGAACGCTGGTACACGTACATGGCGGACAAGCTCACGGCGGCCGGCGCCCCCGAGGAGCACATCGCCCCGCTGCGCACGCCCCCGGCCCGCCGCCGCACCGTCCCCGGCCTGGCGCCCGCCCTTCCCGACCGCGAGATCGTCCCCGGCGAGTTCCTCGACCTCCCCGGCCGCCGCCTGCGCGCGATCTGGACGCCGGGCCACACGCCCGGCCATGTCTGCCTCCACCTGGAGGAGGAGCATCCGGCCCAACTGCCGGGCCACGGACGCCTGTTCTCCGGCGACCATCTGCTCCCGGAGATCACCCCGCACATCGGCCTGTACGAGGATCCGGACGACGCCACCGTCACCGACCCGCTCGGCGACTACCTCGACTCCCTCGAACGCGTCGGCCGTCTCGCCCCCGCCGAGATCCTCCCGGCCCACCAGTACAGCTTCACCGACGCGCCCTCCCGGGTGGCGGAGTTGCTCACCCACCACGAGGACCGCCTCACCGGCCTGCTCACCCTCCTGGCCACCCCCCTCACCCCCTGGCAGCTCGCGGAGCGGATGGAGTGGAACCGCCCCTGGGACCAAATCCCGTACGGCTCACGGAACATCGCGGTCTCGGAGGCCGAGGCCCATCTGCGGCGACTGGTGAAGCAGGGGCACGCGGAGGCGGTGACCGGGAGC
>NZ_JBEYIL010000017.1:0-245797 GCF_040635845.1 Streptomyces sp. NPDC006872 | reverse complement strand
CTCACTGTCGGTGAGTTGCGCGCGCGTCACACCACAGTCTTATCGCACCGGTCCCCATCCCAAGCCACTTGATCACAACTAGAGACAGCCCCTAGCACCGTCCGTCTCTCGTACGGCCCCCCCCACGGCGAAGGCCGCCGCCACCCCGCCGTAGGCGGCGGCGGCCTTCGCTGTAAGGAATCCGCGGATAACACGTCGAAGAAGTGAAGGGCCGGGTCGGAAAGGCTCACTCGTTGGTTTCACAAAGAGCAAATGCCACGACCTCGAATTGGGCCCCGACAAACCAAGTGTCTTCCGGGAAGACTTCGGGGTCGGTCACTGAGTGATTTGCCCATATAGCATATCCCGAAGTCGCCCCTGCGTTAATGGCGTCTTGGTTGGCCGCAGAGTATCCTCCGCCGATCAGGTGGGTGCCCGCCGGGCAGGTTGCATAGGACATGTGCCCGGGTTTCCCTTGAACCGTCGTCGAAGTCGAAGCGTCAGCTGCGGGAGCGGCTGCCAAACCGAAGACGGTGAGCAGCAGGGTGCCTACTGCAACGGCTCCGGCACACGAACGCGCTGAACTCAGAGTCATGGCCTCATTCCTTTCGATGAGAAATCCACCCTCCTGATCCAGCGTAGGCTTACTAGTCACCTTTTGCAGTATGGGCCGAATTGCAGCGGAACTTCGGGGGCCACGCGGTGTGCGCTCGCTCGCCCTCTGGCCCCAGAAGCGCCCCGCGGCTATAATCGCGGGCTTGTATCGAAGGCGTCTCACGCGCCAATTTTTTGCGTGAAGTCGATGAGCACCTGAACAGTCGGCCACCGGTGCTGTGAATGTTTATATCGATAAGGTCAGGCGCGCTTTGCGAATGAGGTCGGTGCGCGCCCGCGTCGTGCGCGGGCCTTGATGGGTAGGGAAGGTCTGGCCGAGGTAGACAGGCTTCCGTACTCGCTTTCGAGGGCGAGGGAGTGTCTCCCGGGTCCTGCGCGCAAAAGGCCGCCGGCCGTGCCCTTCCCGGAGTGGGAAGAGCACGGCCGACGGCCCACAGACGGCCCAGGGGAGCGGTTACCCGCTCTGACCTGGGGAGATATCACACGTCGAAGTACAGCTCGAACTCGTGCGGGTGCGGGCGCAGCTGCAGCGGGGCGATCTCGTTCGCGCGCTTGTAGTCGATCCACGTCTCGATCAGGTCGGACGTGAAGACGTCGCCGGCGAGCAGGAACTCGTGGTCCGACTCGAGGCGGTCCAGGACGGCCGGGAGGGAGGTCGGGACCTGCGCGACGCCCGCGTGCTCCTCGGGGGCCAGCTCGTAGAGGTCCTTGTCGATCGGCTCGGCCGGCTCGATCTTGTTCTTGATGCCGTCCAGGCCCGCGAGGAGGAGGGCCGAGAAGGCGAGGTACGGGTTGCCGGAGGAGTCGGGGGCGCGGAACTCGACGCGCTTGGCCTTCGGGTTGGAGCCCGTGATCGGGATACGCATGGCCGCGGAGCGGTTGCGCTGCGAGTACACCAGGTTCACCGGCGCCTCGAAGCCCGGGACCAGACGGTGGTAGGAGTTCACCGTCGGGTTGGTGAAGGCCAGCAGCGAC
This sequence comes from Streptomyces sp. NPDC006872, assembly GCF_040635845.1. Classification (NCBI taxonomy): domain Bacteria; kingdom Bacillati; phylum Actinomycetota; class Actinomycetes; order Kitasatosporales; family Streptomycetaceae; genus Streptomyces; species Streptomyces sp. NPDC006872. Next base: position 244,228 of record NZ_JBEYIL010000017.1, on the reverse strand, counting down.
GGGGCGTGCTTGAGGATGCCGCCGATGTAGTAGCGGGCCATGTCCGACAGGCCCGCGTACCCGGCCTCGTCGTAGAACAGCGGGGAGCCGCCGGACCACAGCGACTGGTGGACGTGCATGCCCGAGCCGTTGTCGCCGAAGATCGGCTTCGGCATGAAGGTCGCGGTCTTGCCGTTGCGCCAGGCCACGTTCTTCACGATGTACTTGAAGAGCTGGAGGTCGTCGGCCGCGGCGAGCAGCGTGTTGAACTTGTAGTTGATCTCCGCCTGGCCGGCGGTGCCCACCTCGTGGTGCTGGCGCTCGACCTGGAGGCCGGACGCGGCCAGCTCCAGGGAGATCTCCGCACGCAGGTCGGCGAAGTGGTCGACCGGCGGGGTCGGGAAGTAGCCGCCCTTGTAGCGGACCTTGTAACCGCGGTTGTTCTCGACCGCACCGGTGTTCCAGGCGCCGGCCTCGGAGTCGATGTGGTAGAAGGACTCGTTCGCGGAGGTCTGGAAGCGCACGCTGTCGAACACGTAGAACTCGGCCTCGGGGCCGAAGTACGCGGTGTCGGCGATACCGGTCGACGCCAGGTACGCCTCGGCCTTCTTCGCCACGTTGCGCGGGTCACGGGAGTACTGCTCGCCCGTGATCGGGTCGTGGATGAAGAAGTTGATGTTCACCGTCTTGTCGCGGCGGAACGGGTCCACGCGCGCGGTCGACAGGTCGGCGCGCAGCGCCATGTCGGACTCGTGGATCGCCTGGAAGCCGCGGATCGACGAACCGTCGAACGCGAGCTCCTCGTCCGGGTCGAACGCCTCGACGGGCAGCGTGAAGTGCTGCATGACGCCCGGCAGGTCGCAGAATCGGACGTCGACGAACTTGACGTCCTCGTCCGCGATGAACTTCTTGGCCTCGTCGGCGTTCTGGAACATCCAGCTCCTCCTACTCCCGACCGTCGAGCCGGGGTGGTAGTTCGTTCGTGCGGCCAGTGCGGTGGCACACGCTGTCGTCGACCCTAGGGACGGGTGATTTCTCGGGCGTGACCCATTTGTTTCGCACAAGTTAACCGGCCCACCGTCCACCGTAGCCCGGACACACCAGGTCGCCACCCCCACCCGTCAGCGGTCATATGGGTGCGCAGTACCGTGGACGGGTGGACAACAGGCAAGCACTCGGATCGTGGCTCTCCGGACCCCGTTCGGCCATGGAAGAAGCCGGTGCCGACTTCGGATACCGGGGCGAGCAGCTCGGTCTGCCGGAGGAGGGGCCGGGCTCGATCGCCCGCCCGGGCCGCCGGCTCGGCGCTCTGGCCGTGGACTGGGGCCTCAGCGTTCTGATCGCATACAGCTTGATCACGGACGGCTACCGGCCCGCCACCAGCAACTGGGCCCTGCTCATCTTCCTCGTGCTGGGCGTCCTGACGGTCGGCACGGTCGGCTCCACCCCGGGCAAGCGCCTCTTCGGCCTGCGCGTGGTCTCCGCCGAGACCGGCACCGTCAACCCGCTGCGCTCCGTGCTGCGCACGGTCCTGCTGTGCCTGGCCCTCCCGGCCCTGATCTGGGACCGCGACGGCCGAGGCCTGCACGACCGACTGGCCCGCACGGTGGAAGTACGGATCTGAGAACGAAGCACACACGAAGACGGCGATGGGGCGCCCGGAGTGATCCGGGCGCCCCATCGCCGTAAGAGCGTAAGGCCGTACGTAAGGCCGTACGAGATCAGCGGGACTTCGGGCTGCCGCCCTTCGGCAGGCGCATGCCCTTCGGCATCGGGCCCTTGGGCAGCGGCATGTTGCTCATCAGGTCGCCCATGGCGCGCAGCCGGTCGTTCGTCGCGGTCACCTGGGGGCCGGCCAGCACGCGCGGGAACTTCAGCATGGTGGTGCGCAGCTTCTTCAGCGGGACCTGGCCCTCGCCCGTGCCGACGATCACGTCATGCACCGGGACGTCCGCGACGATGCGGTTCATCTTCTTCTTCTCGGCGGCCAGCAGGGACTTCACCCGGTTCGGGTTGCCCTCGGCGACCAGGACGATGCCGGCCTTGCCGACGGCCCGGTGCACCACGTCCTGGCTGCGGTTCATCGCCACGGCGGGGGTGGTCGTCCACCCGCGGCCGATGTTGTCGAGGACGGCCGCGGCCGCGCCGGGCTGGCCCTCCATCTGACCGAAGGCGGCCCGCTCTGCCCGGCGTCCGAACACGATCGCCGTCGCGAGGAAGGCGAGCAGGAAGCCCAGGATGCCCAGGTAGACCGGGTGGTCGATCAGGAAACCGATCGCGAGAAAGACGCCGAAGGTGAGGAGGAAGACACCCGCGAGCACGAGGCCGATCGTCTTGTCGGCCTTGCGGGTCATCTTGTACGTCAGGGCGATCTGCTTCAGTCGCCCGGGGTTAGCGGCGTCCGCCGCGCTGTCACTTCTCGCCATGCCACGAAGTCTACGTGGCCTCGGAAGCGCCTTCGACGGCAGGAGGGGAGGTGCGGGACGCGTACGGGGTGCGGAGGGGCGGGTGGGTCAGGAACGGGCGGAGGTGACCTCTTCGAGGACGCGCTGCGCCTCGACCCGGTCCTTGGCGCGACGACGGTCCTCCAGCACGGAGGTCCAGGCGTTGCGACGGGCGGTGCGCTGGCCGCTGCTCATGAGCAGCGACTCGACGGCGCGCAGTGCGTCGGTGAAGGTCGGGATCGCGGTGGCGCGAACGGGCGCGGCCTGCATGGTGAACGTCCCCCTCGTAGGGCTTCGGCATGGTTCTACGTGGTGTGATACGAGCGTCACTGATTGGTGTTACCAGTGCGTGACCGACCGGTCAAACGCGAATGAAGCCTTGATGCGGGGGGCCGAAACGCTGACGCGGCCCTGACGGACGCCCTCATCTGCGAGGACGGTCGGGGCCGCGTCATTTCGGTCACTACTGGCGAGTAGGGACTTGTGCGCGAATTCACACACTCGGCTTGCGGCCGTACGGCGCAAGGCGGGTGACGTTGCGTCAGACGGCCTGGGTGGCGATGAACGAACCGCGCTTCTCGACGGCCATCTGGTACAGGCGTCCGGCGCGGTAGGAGGACCGTACCAGCGGACCCGACATCACGCCGGAGAAGCCGATCTCCTCGGCCTCCTCCTTGAGCTCGACGAACTCGTGCGGCTTGACCCAGCGCTCCACGGGGTGGTGGCGCACGGAGGGCCGCAGGTACTGCGTGATGGTGACCAGCTCACAGCCGGCCTCGTGCAGCTGCCGAAGCGCCTCGCTGACCTCCTCGCGCGTCTCGCCCATGCCGAGGATCAGGTTCGACTTGGTGACCAGCCCGTAGTCGCGGGCGGCCGTGATGACGTTCAGCGAACGCTCGTAACGGAAGCCGGGCCGGATCCGCTTGAAGATCCGCGGGACGGTCTCGACGTTGTGCGCGAAGACCTCGGGCCGGGAGGAGAAGACCTCCGCGAGCTGCTCCGGGACGGCGTTGAAGTCGGGAGCGAGCAGCTCCACCTTCGTGCGCCCCGCCTCCCGCTCGGCGGTCTGGAGGTGGATCTGCCGGACGGTCTCGGCGTACAGCCACGCCCCGCCGTCCGCCAGGTCGTCCCGCGCCACGCCGGTGATGGTGGCGTAGTTCAGGTCCATCGTGACGACGGACTCGCCGACCCGCCGCGGCTCGTCGCGGTCCAGCGCCTCGGGCTTGCCGGTGTCGATCTGGCAGAAGTCGCAGCGCCGGGTGCACTGGTCGCCGCCGATGAGGAAGGTCGCCTCACGGTCCTCCCAGCACTCGTAGATGTTGGGACAGCCGGCTTCCTGGCAGACGGTGTGCAGGCCCTCGCTCTTCACGAGGTTCTGCATCTTCGTGTACTCGGGACCCATTTTCGCCCGGGTCTTGATCCACTCGGGCTTGCGCTCGATGGGGGTCTGGGCGTTGCGGACCTCCAGGCGCAGCATCTTGCGTCCGTCGGGGGCGACTGCGGACACGACCGGCTCCCTAGCGATTGATTCTTCGGCGTCCCTAAGGGTACGCCCGTCGATTTGAAACCCGGCGCGGGTGCCTGCCTGCGCCGGGCAGGCTGCTCAGGCCGGTGTCTTCTCGATCGCCCGCGGCTTGAGCTCCGCGTTCTCGAGGACGTCCGTCAGGTGCCGTTCCACCACGGGCAGCACCTCGGCGATGGTCACGTCCCGGCCCAGCTCGGCCGCCAGCGAGGCGACGCCCGCGTCCCGGATCCCGCACGGGATGATCCGGTCGAACCACTTGTTGTCCGGGTTCACGTTGAGTGCGAAGCCGTGCATCGTGACGCCCTTGGCGACCCGGATGCCGATCGCCGCGATCTTCCGGTCCTCACGTCGCTGACCGGCGTTGGACGGCGCGTACTCCGGACCGTTCAGCCGCGGGTCGAACTCCTCGTCGGTGAGCCGGGGGTCGAAGTCCAGCGACAGGCCGCCGAGCGACGGGCGCCGCTCCACCGGATCGCCGAGCACCCACACCCCGCTGCGGCCCTCGACCCGAGAGGTCTCCAGACCGAATTCCGCGCACGTGCGGATCAGGGCGTCCTCCAGCCGTCGCACATGGGCGACGACGTCCACCGGACGCGGCAGCCTGAGGATCGGGTAGCCCACCAGCTGGCCGGGGCCGTGCCAGGTGATCTTGCCGCCGCGGTCCACGTCCACGACCGGGGTGCCGTCCAGGGGGCGCTCGTCGTCGGCCGTGCGCCGGCCCGCCGTGTAGACCGGCGGGTGTTCCAGGAGCAGCACGGTGTCCGGGGCCTCGTCGGCGAACCGGGCCGCGTGCACACGGCGTTGCTCGTCCCACGCCTCCTGGTACTCGACGGCGTCCTCGCCGAACCCCATCCGGACGAACCGCAGCTCGCTCACGGCAAGCGCCTCCCCTGGAAAGTCGTCAGGCGCGTCATGCGCCCAAGCCACTGTACGTCCGCGCGTTCCGCGTCAGCCGCACGGCCAATCCTCACACGATCGGATGAATGAACGTGGAGATATGCGACCGAGTGGCTACGCTCCGCTACATTCGCGCCGTTCACGAGGCCAAAAGGGCTGCTCACACCCACCAGGGCACTTCAACCGGGCACGTCAGACGCCCGGAAGGCAGGAGACCGCACCGCAGATGACGGAACGACCCGCGCAGCGCAATCCCAACCGCCAGCTCGCCGCGCTCATCGCAGAAGCGGGCTTCTCCAACGCGGGACTGGCCCGTCGCGTCGATCAGCTCGGCCTCGAGCACGGGCTGGATCTCAGATACGACAAGACGTCCGTCACCCGGTGGCTGCGCGGGCAGCAGCCCCGGGGCACCACCCCCGCCCTCATCGCCGAGGTCTTCACCCGACGCCTGGGCCGTCGCCTCACCGCCCAGGACCTCGGCCTGGACGCCTGCGCCCCCGTCTACGCGGGCCTGGAGTTCGCCGGCACCCCCGAGGAGGCCATCGACATCGTCGGCGGGCTCTGGCGCAAGGACTCCGGCAGCCATGCCGAGCTCCGCAAGATCGCCTTCACCCCGGCCGGGCTCGTCGTGCCGAGCCGCGACTGGCTGATCGGGCGGGCCGACGAGAAGGTCGCCCGCAGCGAACCGCCCGCCCGGGTGCCCGTCCAGACCCGCCCGGCCGTCAGGCCCGCCGTACCCCAGCAGCCGTCGTCGCCCCAGCCCGCGACGGCGCCCGCCCAGGTGGTGCCGGGGCTCGCGGCCGTGCCCCGGCAGCGCGGCCAGGGCAGCGAGCGCGGCCCCGGCCAGCGGGTCACCGGCGGCGACATCTCCGCGCTCCGCTCGGTCGGCGAGCTCTTCCGCACCCTCGACGACCGGTACGGCGGCGGCCACGCCCGCCAGGCCCTCGTGCGCTACCTGGAGCACGAGTGCGAGCCGATGCTGCGCGGCGCCTACGGCGAACAGACCGGCCGCCGCCTCTTCGGCGCGGCCGCCGACCTGACCCGCCTGGCCGGCTGGACGTCCTTCGACATCGCCGCGCACGGCCTGGCCCAGCGCTACTTCGTCCAGGCCCTGCGCCTGTCCCAGGCGGCCGCGGACCGGGCGTACGGCTCCTTCGTCCTCGTCACCATGAGCCGCCAGGCCGTCTATCTCGGCCACGGCCGCGAAGCGGTGCAGCTCGCGCGGGTGGCCCAGCAGGGCGTCGGCACGGGCGCCCCGCCGGTCGTGCAGGCGCTGCTGCACTCGGCCGAGGCGCGCGGGCACGGGGTGCTCGGCGAGGTGCGGGCCTCCACCGCCGCGCTCGTCCGGGCCGAACGCGCGCTGGAGGCGGCCAAGGCCGGTGACGAGGTGCCGCACTGGGCACGCTTCTTCGACGAGGCGCAGCTCGCCGACGAGTTCGGGCACTGCCACCGCGATCTCCAGCAGTTCCGGGCGGCCGCCCAGCACGCGGAACGCTCCCTGCAGCTGCGTCCCGCCGCGCACGCCCGCAGCCGCGTGTTCTGCCGTGTCGTCCTGGCCTCGGCCCGCCTCGGCCTCGGCGAGCTCGAGGCGGCCTGCCAGCTCGCCGCCGAGGCGGCCGGCCAGGCGGCGGAGATGCGGTCGGTCCGGGCCCTGGAGTACGTCAGGGACTTCGAACGCAGGCTCGAGCCGTACCGCGACGCGGCCCCGGCCCGCACGTACCGCGACAAGGTCGCGGCCCTGGGCTGACGCTGGACGGGCACTCCAGCCCGTCCGGCGATTGAGGACGAGGCCCGTTCAGGGCCGAAGCGGGGGTCTGGGGGCGGCAGCCCCCAGGGGCGGTGCCGGTGTCAGGCTGCGGCCTGTTCCCGGCGGGCCGTCGGCAACGGCTCGGCCGCGTTCAGCGAACCCGCGGATCGCAGGTCGGAGACGATCGCCGACGCAGCCCGCCGAGCCGAGTGCAACGCCCCCTGCACCGTGCTCGTGTCCCGGTGGTCGCCGCACACGTACAGGCCCGCCAGCAACCGCACCGGGCGCCGCAGATCATGCGGCGCCCGCATCGCGGGCACGGCCTCGGCGGTGTGATGCACGGCCAGCGTCTCCCACCGCGCGGTCGACGTGCCGTACAGCCGGGACAGATGCATCCGCACGGCCGTGTCCACGCCCGGCGGCGGGGTGCCCAGCACTGTGGACGAGATCAGCGCGCGGCCCGCGGGCGCCCGGCTCGGATCGACCTCGCTGACCACCGCCGTGTGCGCGACCGGCCCTCCCCGGTCGGCGTCCAGCAGCAGCGAGGCGCCGGTCTGCGGCGGCTCGTCCGTCGTGTGGTGGACGACCGTCACCGGGTGGAAGTCGGGCACCCGCAGCCCGGGCAGCAGCTCCGCCGCGGTGCGCGCGTCGGTGGCCACCAGGACGGCACGGCAGCGGAACTCGCCGTGCCCCGCGGTGGTCACCGAGGTCGTGGAGACCGAGGTGACCCGCACCCCGGTGTGCACGGTGCCCGGCGGCAGCGTCCGCGCGAGCAGCTCCGGCAGCACCTCCGCCCCGCCCTCCGGCAGCGACAGCCGGCCCGACGCGAAGGCGCGCAGCGCGAGGTCCGCGCACCGGCTGGACGTGGTCAGGTCCGGGTCGCAGAGCAGCGCGGCGAGCAGCGGTCGCAGGAACCCGTCGACCGTGCGGGCCGGCAGACCGCGGGCCGCGAGGGCCTGGGCGGCCGGCAACTCCGGGCGGCGCAGCAGCCGTTCGGCCGGGGTGGTCGCGAGCCGGGTGAGCGCGGCGCCCAGCCGGGCCTGGTCCACGGCGGTGCCCAGCGGCGCGCCCGCCCGGACCCTGGGCGGGGCCGTCGGACGGCCCGGTGCGGGCAGGGAGCCGCCGGCGCGCGGCCTGGGCAGCCCGCCCGGCCGGGGAGTGCTCGCCAGAGCGCGTACGGCGTGCAGTGCGCCCCTTGCGCTCCCCGCGCCCGCCTGCGCGCCCGCGCGGTGATGTCGCCCGTCGCTGTGCAGCAGGACCCCCGGCGCGAACGGACGCATCACGAACGCGTCCAGCCCCGGTGTCAGGGCCAGTTCGGGATACGCCGTGGACAGCAGCTGTCCGATGCGGTCGAGCCGGAACCCGTCGATCTTCTCCGTCGCCATGCGGCCGCCGACGTAAGGGGCGGCCTCCAGGACTGCGGTCGTTACTCCTGCGCTGGTCAGCCGGTGCGCGGCGGAGAGTCCGGCGACTCCGGCTCCCACCACGACGACGTCTGCCTGGTACGCGGGCTCTAGCACGTGCCCCTCCTCGAGGTTGCGCGGCCGGTGGAGACGTCATGCCCCCAACAGCCGTCCCGGATACCCGAGTTCGGATCGAGGGTAGGGCCGTGATCGGTCAGGAACAGTCGCGCATGAACAGGGCACGGTCGCACGGCGGTCGCATACGGTCACGCGGAGGTTCAGGCTGCCCGGATCGCATCCTCGATCCCGGGGAACGCGAAGGTGAACCCGGACTCCAGCAGCCGCTTCGGCACCACCCGCGCACTGCCCAGCACATCCCCGGCCATCTCGCCGAGCACCGTCCGCAGCACCGGCGCCGGCACGGCGAACAGCGTCGGCCGGTGCAGCACCCGTCCCATGGCCGCGGTGATCTCACGGTTCGTCAGCGGCTCGGGCGCGGTCAGGTTGAACGCCCCCGACAGGTCGTCGCGGTCGAGGAGAAACCGGATCGCCGCCACCTCGTCGTGCAGCGAGACATACGACCAGTACTGCCGGCCGTCGCCCATCCGTCCCCCGAGTCCGGCCTTGAACAGCGGGAACAGCTTGCCCCAGGCCCCGCCGCCGCGCGCCACGACCAGCCCGGTCCGGGTGAAGACCGTCCGCACGCCCGCCTCCTGGGCCGGCGCCGCCGACTGCTCCCACTCCACGCACAGCTCCGGCAGGAAACCGCTCCCGGCGGGCGCGCTCTCGTCCACGACCCGCTCGCCCGTCTCGCCGTACCGGCCGATCGCGCTGCCGTTCACGAACACCCGCGGCCGTTCGTCGAGCGAGGCGACGGCCTGCGCCAGCGCCGTCGTGCCGTGCACCCGGCTGTCGTGGATCCGCCTCTTGTACGCCTCGCTCCAGCGCCGGTCGCCGACCCCCGCCCCCGCCAGATTGACCACGGCGCCGCACCCGGCCAGCCCGGCCGTGTCCACCTGCCCCTTCTCGGGGTCCCAGCGCACCTCGTCCGCGCTCCGGGGCGGGTGCCGCACCAGGCGGACCACCTCGTGTCCGTCGGCCGTCAGAGACCGCACCAGGGCGCTGCCGATCAGGCCGGACGCGCCGGCCACCGCGATTCGCGTACGTTCCATGCGGTCATCCTGCCCGTCGTCCGGATAAAACCCCGGTCAGACGGTCGCGTCCGCGCCATAGGGTGACGGCCATGCCCGAGCCATCCACGCTTCGCATACGCACCGCGCTGCCCGCCGACGGCGAGGCGCTCGCCCTCGTCGACCGGCTGACCTGGTCGCACCTGCACGCGGTCATGCCGCGGCCACAGCCGCCCTACGACCCCTTCTTCGACGAACGCCACGCCCCCGAGGACCACTTGGTCGCCGAGGCCGAAACCGACGCCGGGAGCGGCGCCCGGGTCGTGGGCTACATCCGCCTCGGCTTCCCCACCCCGCTCGCCTGCAATGCGCACGTCCGGCAGATCCAGGGCCTCGCCGTGGCCGAGGAGGCGCGCGGCCGGGGCGTGGGGCGCGCGCTGGTCCGCGCGGCCGCCGAGGAGGCCCGCCGTCGCGGCGCCCGCCGGCTCACCCTGCGCGTCCTCGGCCACAACGCCCCCGCCCGGGCACTCTACGAGGCCGAGGGCTTCACCGTGGAGGGGATCCTCCCGGCGGAGTTCCTGCTGGGCGGCGAGTACGTGGACGACGTCTTCATGGGCCGCTCGCTGTAGCTCTCCGGAGGTACTCCGCAGGGCTCACGAACCGGCTCACGAGCTGACCAGGTCTCCCGTGTCCACGGCCTGCGTCGCCTTCGCCGCCCGCTCGGCGTCGCCGGCCACCTCGGCCGCCGTCAGCACGTACCCCGTCTCGTCGTCGGAGGTGGAGCGGGCGAAGACCACGCCGTAGACCCGTCCGTCGGTGGTGAGCAGCGGGCCGCCGGAGTTGCCAGGGCGCACGGTCGAGCGGATCGAGTAGATCTCGCGGGTGACGATCTCGTCGTTGTAGATGTTGCGGCCGGTCGCCTTCACCCGGTTGGCGACCGTGGCCGCCTGGAGGTTCAGATCGCCGTCCTGCGGATAGCCGGCGACGACCGCGGAGTCCCCGCGCGAGGCGTCGTCGTCGAAGCTCAGGACCGGCGCCTTCAGCTCCGGCACGTACAGCACGGCCACGTCCTTGTCCGGGTCGAAGAGCACCACGCGCGCGTCGTACGACTCGCCCACCCCGCCGATCCGGACGGTCGGGTCGTCGATGCCCGCCACCACGTGCGCGTTCGTCATCACATGCTCGCTCGCGTACACGAAACCGCTGCCCTCACGGCCCTGGGTGCCCACGGAGCCCTCGATCTTCACCGTGCTCAGCTTGGCCGCGCTGGTCGCGCTCGCCGTGACGCTGTCGCCGGTGGGCTTGGCGACCTCCGCCGTCGACTCGCTCTCGAAGGGGTTGAAGACCTGGGGGAAGCCCGCCTGGGTCAGCGCCGACGTGGCCCGTGAGAACCAGGTGGGCGTGGTGTCCGGCATCGCGTCCTGCACGGCCCCCAGCAGCCGGGAGTCCCGTATCGACGAGGTGACCACCGGCGACGAGGACGCGCCCAGCACGCTCGCCGCCACCCACGCCACGATCAGCACCGCCACCGCGTTCGCCGCCGCCCCGCCGATGCCGTCCGCCACCCTGAGCGGCCCGCGGTCCAGCTCCCTGCGCAGCCGCAGCGCCAGCCGCCCCGCCAGCTCGTGCCCGACCACCGCCGGCGCCAGGACCGTGACGATGGCGGTCACGGTGGCCGCCGTGGTCCCCGGCGTCACCAGATCCATCAGCCAGGGCAGGACCCACACGCCGATCACCGCGCCGCCCACGAACCCGGCCAGCGAGACACAGCCGGCCACCAGCCCACGCCGGTAGCCGGAACCGGCGTAGGCCAGGATCACCAGCGCCAGCAGGATGTCGAGCAGGTCCACACGGCCCCCTTTCTCTCAGATCCCCTAGTACGCGCGGGAAGGGCCCAGTGATCAGCTACCCATCGATCACGCGCGCGAGTGCGACCAGAACCGGCCACGCACGCGCGTACCTCGAAAAACGTCATGGACCGGGAGGATGGTTCCACCAGGTGGCACAGCACACATCGCGGGCGGAGCAGAACCGGCCGAGAGTGGGAGCATGTGCGCCCTCCGAGCGGCCTCCCGCGGTCCGCGGGGAACGCGAGGCCGGCTCCCGGCGCGGACGCCGGGCCCGCTCCTCGTGCTGCTGGGCTGTCTGCCGGGGCTCGCCGCCGTCGCCTCCCTGGGCCTGTGCGCGAACGGTGTCGAGGACGCCGTCACCGCCGCACCGGCCCCGCGCGCGATCGCCCGCCCCGCCGTCGCGCACCAGGCGTCCCGGCCGCCCGTCGTGCCCCGCGCAGCCTGGCTGGACGCGCGCGCCCGGCGCGAGCAGCCGCCCCCGCGCTACGACGACAAGGTCGTCGCCGTCTTCGTCCACCACACCGACTCGCCCAACGGCTACGCCTGCGCCGACGCGCCCCGCATCATCCGCGACCTGTACACGGGCCAGACCGGCGCCCGGGACTGGGACGACATCGGCTACAACTTCCTCGTCGACCGTTGCGGCACGATCTACGAGGGCCGCGCGGGCGGTGTCGACCGCCCCGTCACCGGCGCCCACACCCAGGGCTTCAACCACCGCACCACCGGCGTCGCCGCACTCGGCACGTTCACCCACGGCGTCCCGGTGCCGCAGCCGCTGGTCGACGCCATAGCCGCCCTGACCGCCTGGAAACTCGGCCTGTCCGACATCGACCCGCGCACGACCGTCCGGCTCGTCTCCAGCAACAGCCACAGCCGGTACGCCTCCGGCACCGCCGCCACCCTCCCCGTCCTGGCCGGCCACCGGGACGGCTTCATGACCAGCTGCCCCGGCGCCGCGCTCACCGCGCGCCTCCCCGAGATCCGGGCGACCGCCGCCCGTCTCCAGGGCAGAACGGCCGCCCAGGCACTCACAGGAACGCCTTAGGCAGCGTTCAGAGTTCTCCCATTCCCGCGTCCTACGGTCATGCACAACACAAGCGAAGCGAAGAAGCAGACCAGAGGCGGGGATCATGAACAGCAGTCGTACGCGGTCCACGGAGACCACCCGGACCACCGAGCAGGGCGCGGGCTGGACGAAGGCCGCACGCAGCCCCTGGACCGTGCTCTGCGCCGTCGCGGCGGTCGTCCTGGGCCCGGCCGCGGCCACCGCGTCCGCCCTGGAGCAGGCCAACAAGGCGCCCCTGCACCACGCGGTGCGGGTCGACCAGACGCAGGCCTACATCCCGACGGACACCACCCGCCGCAAGCTCGCCGTCTGACCCCGGCCGGATCTATTCCTTGAAGCGCTGCCACAACCGGGGATACCGCTCGGCCAGCGCCCCCTCGTTCTCGAAGTCGACGGGCGAGCCCTCGGGTTCGGACGGCGGGGGCGGAATGCCCAGGTCCGGGGCGACCGTCCCGGTGAGCTGCTCGTAGGCCTCGTCGGCCGCGTAGCCGAGTTCCTCGCCGTCCCCGTCGATCTCCTCGTCGAAGTCGTCCAGCAGGTCGGCGAGCGAGTCCGGGTCGGCGTGCAGGGCGCCCTCGAAGACCTCCCGGCCCTGTCCGATCAGCCAGCACCGGAAGAAGTCGAACGCGTCGTCGCTCGCGCCGTCCAGGAGCAGCCAGGCGGCGCCCCACAGGTCCCAGCGGTACGCGCGGTTGTAGCGGGACTCGAAGTGCCGGGCGAAGTCGAGCACGGACTCCGGGTCCAGCCGGAGCAGCCGCTCCACGAGCAGGTCGGCCTGCTCCTCGGGGTCACCCTCGGCCGCCTCGCGGGAGGCGTCCACCAGCTCCCAGAACTCCGTCTCGTCCATCACGCGTCCAGCATCGTGCCTCAGGGTGCGCGACGCACCCGGAGTGGCGGGTATTCCAGGGCGTTCGACGGGAATGTGGCCGGGATGTCGCCGGGATGCCGCCGGGAACGTCATCCCTCCCGGGAACCGTACAGCGCCGTCAGCCGCACCGCGTCCGCGGCGAACCGCTCCCTGAGCGTGGCCGGGGACAGCACCTCCGCCTCCGGCCCCAGCGCCGTGAGCTGCGTGTACGCCACCTCCTCGGACTCGATCCGCAAGGTGACGGTCGTCCGTCCGCGCTCGTCCGGCTGTCCGGCCGCCGCCAGCGCGTCCCGCGCGGCCACCGGGTCCACGGCGTGGGGCAGCGCGCGCACGCCCGCCTCCGAGAGCCGCACGACCGCCTCGGCCCGCAGGATGGACCGGGCGAACCGCTCCGCCTGCTCGGCCCAGAACCCGGGCAGATCGAAGTCCATGTCCCGGCTGAAACGATCCTTCAGATGCTCGACCGCCTTGACGGCCTCGACGGCCACGAACCGGTCGATGCGATACGTACGGAACGTCCCGGTCTCCCGGACCCGGGCGCACAGGTACCAGACCCCCGCCTTGAGCACGAGCCCGTACGGCTCCAACTCCCGCTCGACCTCGCCCTCCCCGCGCCGATAGCGCGCCCGGACGCACCGGTCGTCCCACACCGCGTCCGCGATCACCGTCAGCAGCGCCGGCGCCTCCGGCTCGCGGAACCAGGCGGGCGCGTCCAGGTGGAACCGCTGCGCGGCCGCGCGCGGGGCGTCCCGCAGGGAGGGCAGCAGGGCCGCCGACAGCTTCAGCCGCGCGGCCGAGGCGATGTCCTCCAGGCCCATCTCGCGCAGCGCCCCCGGCACCCCGCTCAGGAACAGCGCCTCGGCCTCGCCGCGCGCCAGCCCGGTCAGCCGCGTCCGGTACCCGCCGACGAGCCGGTACCCGCCGGCCCGCCCCCGCTCGGCGTACACCGGCACGCCCGCCTCCGACAGCGCCTGAGCGTCCCGCGTGACCGTACGCTCCGACACCTCCAACTCCCGAGCCAGTTCGGCGCCGGTCATGGCCGGCCGGTTCTGGAGCAGCAACACCATTTTGATGAGACGGGCAGCACGCATGCGCTCATATTGCCGGGTGGCGGGGTCGCACGGTCGGGTGCGGGCGGAGGAGGGCCGAACGCGCAGTTCCCCGCGCCCTCAGGGGCGCGGGGAACTGCGCGATCAACCACAGCGGGGTCGCGGTCGGGCTACAGCCCGTACTTCTCCCGGGCTTCCTTGACCGCCGTCGCCTTGACCTCGCCGCGGCGGGCCAGCTGGGCGAGGGCCGCGACGGCGATCGACTGCGCGTCGACGCCGAAGTGGCGGCGGGCCGCCTCGCGGGTGTCGGAGAGGCCGAAGCCGTCCGCGCCCAGCGACGAGTAGTCCTGCTCGACCCACTGCGCGATCTGGTCCGGGACCTGGCGCATGTAGTCGGAGACCGCGAGGACCGGGCCCTCGGCGCCCTGCAGCGCCTGACGGACGTACGGCACGCGCTCCTCGCCCCGCAGCAGGGCCGCGTCGGCCTCCAGCGCGTCGCGCCGCAGCTCCGTCCACGACGTCGCCGACCACACGTCGGCGGCGACGCCCCACTCCTCGGCGAGCAGCCGCTGCGCCTCGAGGGCCCAGTGGATCGCCGTGCCCGAGCCGAGCAGCTGGATGCGCGGGGCGTTGGCGGCCGCCACGTTCACGCCCGCCGACTCCGCCGTGTTGAAGCGGTACAGGCCCTTGACGATGCCCTCGTCGACACCGGCGACCGACGGCTTCGCGGGCTGCGGGATCGGCTCGTTGTAGACGGTCAGGTAGTAGAAGACGTTCTGGTCCTCGCCCGGGGCCGCCTCGCCGTACATCCGGCGCAGACCCTCCTTGACGATGGCCGCGACCTCGTAGGCGAACGCCGGGTCGTACGACAGGGCGGCCGGGTTGGTCGCGGCGATGACCGGGGAGTGGCCGTCGGCGTGCTGGAGGCCCTCGCCCGTCAGGGTCGTCCGGCCGGCCGTCGCGCCGACGAGGAAGCCGCGGCCGAGCTGGTCGCCGAGCTGCCACATCTGGTCGGCCGTGCGCTGCCAGCCGAACATCGAGTAGAAGATGTAGAACGGGATCATCGCCTCGCCGTGCGTGGAGTACGCGGTGGAAGCGGCGATGAAGTCGGCCATCGAACCGGCCTCGGTGATCCCCTCGTTGAGGATCTGGCCGTTCTTGGCCTCCTTGTAGTACATCAGCTGGTCGCGGTCGACCGGTTCGTACGTCTGGCCCTTGGGGGAGTAGATCCCGAGGGAGGGGAACAGGCTCTCCATGCCGAAGGTGCGCGCCTCGTCGGGGACGATCGGCACCCACCGCCTGCCCGTCTCCTTGTCGCGGACCAGGTCCTTGACGAGCCGGACGAAGGCCATGGTCGTCGCCACGTTCTGCGAGCCCGAGCCCTTGTCGAAGGAGGCGAACGCCTTCTCGGCCGGGGCGGGCAGCGGGGCGAGCGCGTGCGTACGGCGGGCCGGAGCCGGGCCGCCCAGTGCGGCGCGGCGCTCCTGCAGGTAGCGGACCTCGGCGGAGTCGGCGCCGGGGTGGCCGTAAGGCACCACGCCGTCGACGAAGTCGCTGTCCTTGATCGGCAGCTCGAGAAGATCACGCATCGTCTTGAACTCGTCCACCGTGAGCTTCTTCATCTGGTGGTTGGCGTTCTTCGACGCGAAGCCCTGGCCGAGGGTGTGACCCTTGACCGTCTGGGCCAGGATGACCGTCGGCGCGCCCTTGAACTCGACCGCGGCCTTGTAGGCGGCGTACACCTTGCTCGCCTCGTGGCCGCCGCGGGAGAGGTGGAAGCACTCGAGGATCTTGTCGTCGCTCAGCAGCTTCGCCATCTCGACGAGCGCCGGGTCCTTGCCGAAGAAGTCCTGGCGGATGTAGGCCGCGTCACGCGTCTGGTACGTCTGCACCTGCGCGTCGGGTACCTCGCGCAGCCGTCGCACCAGCGCGCCGGTGACGTCGAGCGCGAACAGCTCGTCCCACGCACCGCCCCACAGCGTCTTGATGACGTTCCAGCCGGCGCCGCGGAACTGGGCCTCCAGCTCCTGCACGATCTTGAAGTTCGCGCGGACCGGGCCGTCGAGGCGCTGCAGGTTGCAGTTGATGACGAAGGTCAGGTTGTCCAGGCCCTCGCGGGAGGCGAGCGCCAGGGCCGCCGTCGACTCGGGCTCGTCCATCTCGCCGTCGCCGAGGAACGCCCAGACGTGGGACGCGGAGACGTCCTTGATGGCGCGGTTGGTGAGATAGCGGTTGAAGCGCGCCTGGTAGATGGCCGACAGCGGGCCGAGGCCCATCGACACCGTCGGGAACTCCCACAGCCAGGGCAGGCGGCGGGGGTGCGGGTACGACGGGAGGCCGTTGCCGCCCGCCTCCTGACGGAAGTTGTCGAGGTGCTGCTCGGTCAGCCGGCCGTCGAGGAAGGCGCGGGCGTAGATGCCGGGGGAGGCGTGGCCCTGGATGTAGAGCTGGTCGCCCGAGCCGTCGGCCTCCTTGCCCTTGAAGAAGTGGTTGAAGCCGGTCTCGTAGAGCCAGGCGGCCGAGGCGAAGGTGGCGATGTGGCCGCCGACGCCGTGTTTGCTGCCGCGGGTCACCATCGCGGCCGCGTTCCAGCGGTTCCACGCGGTGATCTTCCGCTCCAGCTCCGCGTCACCGGGCTCGGCGGGCTCGGCTGCGGTCGGGATGGTGTTGACGTAGTCCGTCTCGAGCAGCTTGGGCAGCGCGATGCCGTTGCCCTCGGCACGCTCCAGCGTGCGGCGCATCAGGTATGCCGCGCGGTGCGGCCCGGCCGCCTTGGCGACCGCGTCCAGTGAGGCCTGCCATTCGGCGGTCTCCTCCGGGTCCCGGTCGGGGAGCTGGTCGAGCGCGCTCGGCTGGATGGCGTTGGGGTCGGTCATGTCGCCGCCTTCCTCAGTCGAAGGGGGTTCCCTCACGGGTAAGGGTTCGGGGTTGCCCTTGGTCTTTGGCAGGACAGGGCGTAGGGCTTCGGTGCGGCGCCGTTATGCGGCTCCGCCGTGCGGCCCGTCGGCGACAATAACTCCCTGATCGATGATCGATCAAAGGGTTCCAGGCAAAACTTCTCGATTACGAGAAAGTAGGCACGGGGTGCCTTTCGGGCGGGCACCGGGTGCCGCATATTTTGGCTGTTTTCGCAGGTGAGCGGGGGAGTGCTCGGGGGAGTACAGGACTGCGTCACGCCCTCGGCGCGCACCCCAGCACATGGGCTTTCACCAGCTCGGCGATCTGGGGATCGCGCCGCTTGAACGCGGCCACCAGCTCCTCGTGCTCCTCGGCGTACGACTGCTGCTGCGTCCCCAGCCAGCGGATCGACAGCGCCGTGAACACCTCGATGCCGAGCCCCTCCCAGGTGTGCAGCAGCACCGAGTTGCCGGCCGCCCGCACCAGCTCCCGGTGGAAGCCCACCGTGTGCCGCACCTGGGCCGTGCCGTCCGCCGCGCGGTCCGCCTCGTACAGCGCCGCGACATGCGGCTCCAGGGCCGAGCAGTCCTCGGCGAGCGCCTGGGCGGCCAGCTCCGCCGCGATCGCCTCCAGACCGGCCCGGACGGGGTAGCTCTCCTCCAGGTCGGCCGCGGTCAGGTTCCGCACCCGCACGCCCTTGTTCGGCGCGGACTCGATCAACCGCAGCGACTCCAGCTCGCGCAGCGCCTCGCGCACCGGCGTCTGACTGACCTCCAGCTCGGTGGCGATCCGCCGCTCCACGATCCGCTCGCCCGGCTTCCAGCGCCCGCTGACGATCCCCTCCACGATGTGCTCGCGGATCTGCTCGCGCAGCGAGTGCACGACGGGCGCGGTCATGAGGGCTCCTTAAAAAGGGGCCGCCCATGGGCCCCGGGGCGTTCGACGTTTAGACAATACGGCCGTGAGCGCTTTCCCGACGGGCGCGCGGGGACGCTTTTACGCAGGTGAGACGAGACTTACATGACCGGACGGGGCCGACCGCGAGGGGCGGCCCCGTCCGGCGGGCGCGTAGGGCCCAGGGCGCCGCCCTAGAGGTCGAGAACCGCGCGCAGCGCGTTCTCGACGAGCGCCAGTTGGTCCGGGCCGATGTTGCCGTGTGCCGTCGCGGTGTCGAACCGGGCCGCGGCGAGTTGGAGCACGTTGACGGCGACGGCCGAGGCGTCGATGGGCGACGTGAGTCGGACGCTCATGGCCGTGTCGGGGTGTGCGGCCGGGGTGTGCAGGACCAGGGCCACGACCACCCCGTACGCGTCGGCGAGCCCGTCAAGGCTGACGACGAGTACCGTGCGGACGCCTTTTCCGGTGTCGACGTCCCACACGTCCCCCCTGCGGATGGTCACAGCGCGTCGCCCTCCCCCTCGAGGTCGAGCGTTCCGAGCGCGGCGAGCTTGCGCGCTGCATCCAGCGTCATCTGTCGACGTACGGCCTTCAGTATGTAGTCGTTGAGGGAGGGCGCGTCGGCGGCGGCGTCCCGCAGTGCCTTGTCCATGGAGTCCGGGATGCGCAGGGTGATGGCACTCATGACGTCAAATGTAGTGGCGGAAGTGCCGTCATGGGGCCCGGTTGCCGAAACCGAAAAACAAGCGCCCCCGTCCGGAACGCTCCGGACGGGGGCACCTGCTTGCTGAACCCTGGGATTACAGGCCGAGTTCGACCTCGAACTCGCCGGCCTCCAGGATGGCCTTGACCGCGGTCAGGTAACGGGCCGCGTCGGCGCCGTCGACCAGACGGTGGTCGTAGGACAGGGTCAGGTACGTCATGTCGCGGACGCCGATGACCGTGCCCTCCTCCGTCTCGATGACGGCCGGACGCTTGACCGTGGCGCCGATGCCGAGGATCGCGACCTGGTTCGGCGGCACGATGATCGTGTCGAAGAGCGCGCCGCGCGAACCGGTGTTGCTGATGGTGAAGGTCGCGCCGGACAGCTCGTCCGGGGTGATCTTGTTGGCGCGGACCTTGCCCGCCAGGTCGGCCGTGGCCTTGGCGATGCCGGCGATGTTCAGGTCGCCCGCGTGCTTGATGACCGGGGTCATCAGGCCCTTCTCCGAGTCCACCGCGATACCGATGCTCTCGGTGTCGAAGTAGGTGATCGTGCCCTCGTCCACGTTGATCCGGGCGTTGACGGCCGGGTGGGCCTTCAGCGCCTGGGCCGCCGCCTTCACGAAGAACGGCATCGGGGAGAGCTTGACGCCCTCACGGGCCGCGAAGGAGTCCTTCGCCTGCGCGCGGAGCCTCATCAGCCGGGTGATGTCGACCTCGACGACCGAGGACAGCTGCGCCTGCTCGTGCAGCGCCTTGACCATGTTGTCGCCGATGACCTTGCGGATGCGGGGCATCTTGACGGTCTGGCCACGCAGCGGGGAGACCTCGAGCTTCGGGGTCTTCTTCGCGGCGGCCGGCGCGGCGGCGACCGGAGCTGCCGGGGCAGCGGCGGCGGCCTTCGCGGCCTCGGCGGCGGCGAGGACGTCCTGCTTGCGGATCCGACCGCCGACGCCGGTGCCCTTGACGGAGCCCAGGTCGACGCCGTTCTCCGCGGCGAGCTTGCGCACCAGCGGGGTGACGTACGCACCCTCGTCGGTGTCCTGCGCGGCGGGCGCGACCGGAGCGGCCGGGGCGACCGGAGCCGGAGCGACCGGCGCGGGGGCCGGTGCGACCGGGGCAGCGGCGACCGGGGCGGGCGCCGGAGCAGCCGGGGCCGGAGCCGGGGCGGCGGGCGCGACCGGAGCCGGAGCCGGAGCCGCGGCGACGGGTGCCGGAGCCGGGGCAGCGGGGGCCGGAGCAGCCGCCGGAGCGGCACCCGGGGCGCCGATGACGGCGAGCTTGGCGCCGACCTCGGCGGTCTCGTCCTCGGCGACCGTGATCTCGAGCAGCACACCGGAGGTGGGCGCCGGGATCTCGGTGTCGACCTTGTCCGTGGAGACCTCGAGCAGCGGCTCGTCGGCCTCGACGCTGTCGCCGACCGACTTCAGCCAGCGGGTGACGGTGCCCTCGGTGACGGACTCGCCGAGCGCGGGCAGGACCACGTCCGTGCCGGACGCGGCGCCCGCGGGGGCGGCGGCCGGAGCCGGAGCGGCGGGGGCCGGGGCAGGCGCGGCGGGCGCCTCGGCCACGGGAGCCGGGGCCGGAGCCGCGACGGGCTCGGCGGCCGGGGCGGGGGCGGCAGCGGGGGCCCCGGTGCCGTCGTCGATGACGGCCAGCTCGGCGCCGACCTCGACCGTCTCGTCCTCGGCGACCTTGATGGAGGCCAGGATGCCGGCGGCGGGGGAGGGGATCTCGGTGTCGACCTTGTCGGTCGACACCTCGAGCAGCGGCTCGTCGGCCTCTACGCGCTCACCCTCGGCCTTCAGCCAGCGGGTGACAGTGCCCTCGGTGACGCTCTCGCCGAGCGCCGGAAGGGTTACGGAAACCGCCATGGTTTCGGTTGCTCCTAACGAATTGCGGAAGTCTGAGTCGTCGCTTCGTCGACCGAGGGTCAGTCGTGCGAGTGCAGCGGCTTGCCCGCCAGGGCCAGGTGGGCCTCGCCGAGCGCCTCGTTCTGCGTCGGGTGGGCGTGGATGAGCTGCGCGACCTCGGCGGGCAGCGCCTCCCAGTTGTAGATCAGCTGGGCTTCGCCGACCTGCTCGCCCATGCGGTCACCGACCATGTGGACGCCGA
Source organism: Streptomyces sp. NPDC006872 (assembly GCF_040635845.1). Lineage (NCBI taxonomy): Bacteria > Bacillati > Actinomycetota > Actinomycetes > Kitasatosporales > Streptomycetaceae > Streptomyces > Streptomyces sp. NPDC006872. The sequence continues at coordinate 223,655 of NZ_JBEYIL010000017.1, read as the reverse complement.
CCACGGCGCCGTCCTTCACCTGGACGAGCTTGATCTCGCCCGCGGTGTTCAGGATCTTGCTCTTGCCGTTGCCCGCGAGGTTGTACTTCAGAGCGACGACCTTGTCCGCGCCGTAGATCTCCTTGGCCTTGGCCTCGGTGATGCCCACGGAGGCGACCTCGGGGTGGCAGTACGTCACCCGGGGGACGCCGTCGTAGTCGATCGGGACGACCTTCAGACCGGCCAGGCGCTCCGCTACCAGCATGCCCTCGGCGAAGCCGACGTGCGCGAGCTGGAGCGTCGGGACCAGGTCGCCGACGGCGGAGATGGTCGGGACGTTCGTCCGCATGTACTCGTCGACCAGGACGTAGCCGCGGTCCGTCGCGACGCCCTGCTCCTCGTAGCCCAGACCGGCGGAGACGGGCCCGCGGCCCACCGCGACCAGCAGGACCTCGGCCTCGAACTCCTTGCCGTCGGCCAGGGTGACCTTGACGCCGTCGGCGGTGTACTCGGCCTTCGAGAAGAAGGTGCCCAGGTTGAACTTGATGCCGCGCTTGCGGAACGCGCGCTCAAGAAGCTTGGAGGAGTTCTCGTCCTCGACCGGCACGAGGTGCTTCAGGCCCTCGATGACCGTGACGTCGGAACCGAAGGACTTCCACGCCGAGGCGAACTCGACGCCGATGACGCCGCCGCCCAGGATGATCGCGGACTTCGGCACCCGGTCCAGCACGAGGGCGTGGTCGGAGGAGATGATCCGGTTGCCGTCGATCTCCAGGCCCGGCAGCGACTTCGGCACGGAGCCGGTCGCCAGCAGGACATGACGGCCCTGCACGCGCCGGCCGTTCACGTCGACGGAGGTGGGGGAGGACAGCCGGCCCTCACCCTCGATGTACGTCACCTTGCGGGACGCGATGAGCCCCTGCAGACCCTTGTACAGGCCGGAGATGACACCGTCCTTGTACTTGTGGACGGCGGGGACGTCGATGCCCTCGAAGGTGGCCTTGACGCCGAACTGCTCGCTCTCGCGGGCCTGGTCGGCGATCTCGCCCGCGTGCAGCAGGGCCTTGGTGGGGATGCAACCCCGGTGCAGGCAGGTGCCGCCGACCTTGTCCTTCTCGATCAGGGCGACGTCAAGCCCCAGCTGGGCCCCGCGCAGCGCCGCGGCGTAACCGCCACTACCACCGCCGAGGATCACTAGGTCGAAAACGGTGCTGGCGTCGTTCGCCACGTCACGTCCTCCATGCATGTGCGCCGTACGCCGGTCGTCGCTGACCGGGCGGCGGCTGGTGTCCGGCCGCTCTTTCTTCGGCCCTGTGGTGGGGGCCCTGTCCTGCCGAGCCCCATCTTCGCACTTGCAGAAGACGAACGAGACGCCGGGCCGGGGTGTGAGACGTCCCACGTTCAGATGAGCGCCCCACAGGGGCGCGGGGCTGTGCCGATATGCGGCTCCGCCGCGTGGGCGCGACCAGCCCCCACGCGGCGGAGCCGCCATGCGACGGAATGGACCGAGTTGTCAGGCGAACGTCAGCCCAAGTCACCCGCGGCGGTCAGCTCGGCAAGCCGCACCAGCGTCCGCACCGCCGTACCCGTACCGCCCTTGGGCGTGTACCCGAACGGGCCGCCCTCGTTGAACGCGGGCCCGGCGATGTCCAGATGCGCCCAGGTGACCCCCTCGCCCACGAACTCGCGCAGGAAGAGCCCGGCCACCAGCCCGCCGCCCATCCGCTCGCCCATGTTCGCGATGTCCGCGACGGTCGAGTCCATGCCCTTGCGCAGGTGCTCCGGCAGCGGCATCGGCCACGCGGGCTCGCCGACCTCCTCGGCGGCCTCGTGCAGCGCGGTGCGGAACGCGTCGTCGTTCGCCATGATCCCGAAGGTCCGGCTGCCCAGCGCCAGCATCATCGCGCCGGTCAGGGTCGCGACGTCCACGATCGCGTCCGGCTTCTCCTGGGAGGCCGCCCACAGCGCGTCCGCCAGGACCAGCCGGCCCTCGGCGTCGGTGTTGAGCACCTCGACCGTCTTGCCGCTGTACATGCGCAGCACGTCGCCCGGACGCGTGGCGGAGCCCGACGGCATGTTCTCGGCCAGCGCCAGCCACCCGGTGACGTTCACCTCGAGCCCGAGCCGCGCGGCGGCGACGACCGCGGCGAAGACCGCCGCCGCGCCGCTCATGTCGCACTTCATCGTCTCGTTGTGCCCGGCCGGCTTCAGCGAGATGCCGCCCGAGTCGTAGGTGATGCCCTTGCCGACGAGGGCGAGGTGCTTCGTCGCCTTGGCGGACGTGTACGACAGCTTCACCAGACGCGGGGCCGAAGCCGAGCCGGAGCCGACGCCCAGGATGCCGCCGTAGCCGCCCTTGGCGAGCGCCTTCTCGTCGAGCACCTGCACCTTGATGCCGTGCTCCTTGGCCGCGGTCTGGGCCAGCGCGGCGAACGCCTCGGGGTTGAGGTCGTTCGGCGGCATGTTGATCAGGTCGCGGGCGCGGTTGAGCTCCTCGCCGACGGCGGCGGCACGCAGCACCGCGGCCTTGTGGGCGGCGTCGCGCGGCCTGCCGCCGAGCAGGGCGGCCTCGGCGAGCGGCGCCTTGCCGTTCTTGGCCTTGGCATCGTTGCCGTTCTGCTTGTAGGCGTCGAAGGCGTACGCGCCGAGCACCACGCCCTCGCCGATCGCGCCGATGTCGGCGGCGTCGGTCACCGGCAGGGCGAAGGCGGCCTTCTTGGAGCCGGTGAGGGCGCGGGCGGCCACACCGGCCGCCCTGCGCAGCGCCTCGCCGTCGAAGGAGGCGTCCTTCTCGGGCTCGGCTCCGAGGCCCACCGCGAGCACGAGCGGCGCCTTGAAACCGGCCGGGGCGGGCAGCTTCGTCAGCTCGCCCTCGGCGCCGGCGGCGCCCAGGGTTTCCAGGACCGCGGCGAGTCGGCCGTCGTAGGCCTGGTCGACGGCTTCGGCGCCTGGGGCAACGATCGGGCCCTTCGCGCCCTTGGCGACACCGATCACGATCGCGTCGGCCCGGAGGCCGGGCGCCGCGGCGGTGCTGAGAGTGAGAGCAGTCACGGTGGTGAAATCTCGCTTCCGATGTGGAGTTGCTGTGGCCGGAGTGTGTGGGTCGACCGGGCCCGAAAGCCGACCCTAGATCCGGGTCATGGGTGCGGTCGCATCCGGGGGTCTGCCTCACCGGCGCGGCGAACCGGCTTGGCGAATCCCGCAATGAGCGTACGCGTGCGTGTGCGTTCGCCCATGCACGCGAGTGTTCACCTGTCGGTGGCGTCGTAGCCACTTCTGGATCCTCGCACTCCATGAACTGGGTCACACTCGCCGGGTTCCGGCATGGGCGATCATGCTGGAGTCCGTTGCCGCACCCCCTGGAGCCCCTCCGGTGAGACGCCCGACCCTGTTGCTGCCCCTCCTCGCCCTGCTGCTCGCGGGCTGCACCGCCGCACCGGACGACAAGCCGGACGACGAAGCGAGCGCAACCGGAGAGGAGGGCGGGACGACTCTCTGGCAGCCGGCCCCCGGCATCGGCTGGCAGTGGCAGCTCAGCGGACGCCTGGACACCTCCGTCGACGTGCCGGTCTACGACATCGACGGCTTCGACCAGACCGAGGTCGCGGTCGCCGGCCTGCACAAGGACGGCCGCAAGGTCATCTGCTACCTGTCCACCGGCGCCTGGGAGGACTGGCGGCCCGACGCCGACGACTTCCCCGAGTCGGTGATCGGCAAGGGCAACGGCTGGGAGGGCGAGCGCTGGCTCGACATCCGCCAGGTCGACATCCTCGAGCCCCTCATGGCGGCCCGCCTCGACATGTGCCGCGACAAGGGCTTCGACGCGGTCGAGCCGGACAACATGGACGGCTACAAGAACACCACCGGCTTCCCCGTCAAGGCCGCCGACCAGCTCCGCTACAACCGGCTCATCGCCGACCTCGCCCACGACCGGGGCATGTCGGTCGGCCTGAAGAACGACCTCGACCAGATCCCCGAACTCGTCGACGACTTCGACTTCGCGGTCAACGAACAGTGCGCCCAGTACGACGAGTGCGAGGACCTGACCCCCTTCATCGAGGCGGGCAAGGCCGTCTTCCACGTCGAGTACGAACTGCCCACGAGCGACTTCTGCGCCGACTCCCGCCGTCTGAAGTTGAGTTCGCTGCTGAAGAAGTACGAACTGGGCGTCTGGCGCGAGGCCTGTTAGGGCAGGCGTCAGCCGAGCAGGGCCAGCGCCACGAGGGCGGTGGTCGCCGCCGTCTCCGCGAGGCCCCCGAACACGTCCCCGGTGACGCCGCCGAAGCGGCGGGTGCAGTGCCGCAGGAGCAGTTCGGCGGCGGCGAGCGCGGCGAGGACCGCGAGAGCCGGACGGACGGCGTCGTACGGCTCGAGGACCGGCCCCGCCTCGACCGGCCCGATCACGGCGACGGCGCCGACGCCGACGTCGTACGGTCCGAAGTACGCTCCCGCGCCCGCCGCCGCCAGGACGACGGCGGCCGCGACGAGCACCGCGCCCCGCACCGGGACCACGCCGGCCACCGCCGCCCCCAGCCCCTCCGGCCGCGCGGCCGGCACCCCGGCGCGGGCCGCCAGGGTCAGCGCGAGGCGGGCGGCGGCCGCCGAGACGACGACGGCGACCGCGCCCAGCGCCCAGGACTCGTCGTAGAGCTGCGCAAGCGCCGCCACCTGCACCAGCAGTACGAGAACGAGCGTGAGCACGCCGAACGGCCCGATGTCCGACTGCTTCATGATCCGCAGAGCGTCCTCGGCGGGCTTGCCGCTGCCCAGCCCGTCCGCGGTGTCCGCCAGCCCGTCGAGGTGCAGACCCCGGGTGAGGACGGCGGGCACGGCGGCAGAGGCGACGGCGGCGAGCAGCGGGCTCGCGCCCAGGCGGAGCATCAGCAGCCCCAGCCCGGCCGCGCAGCCGCCGACCACCAGCCCCACCAGGGGGGCGGCCAGCATGCCCCCGCGCGCGGCCGGACGGTCCCAGCGCGTCACCCGGACCGGGAACACGGTCAGGGTGCCGAAGGCGAAGCGGAGGCCGTCGAGCGGCGAGGTCGTTGACACCGCGGCAGAGTAGCCCGGACGCCCCGTCCGCCGGGCAGCCCACCCCCGGCCCCGGAAGACTGTCGACATGGGCGACTGGCTACAGCGCAACATCGTCGAACCGGGCAAGGTCCCGCTGCTCGTCGCGCTGACCGCGTTCGTGCTCACCTTCCTGATCACCCGGGTCATCACCCGGCTCATCCGCGCGGGCAAGGGGCCCTTCGGCAACATCAGCAGCGCCGGCGGGGTGCACATCCACCATGTGGTCCCGGGCGTCGTCCTGACCGTCGCGGGCGGCTTCGGCGCGGTGGCGAGCGGCCGGCACGGCTTCGGCGCGAACGCCTTCGCGGTGGTCTTCGGCATCGGCACCGGCCTCGTCCTGGACGAGTTCGCGCTGATCCTGCACCTCGACGACGTGTACTGGACGGAGGCGGGCCGCAAGAGCGTGGAGGCCGTGGTCCTGACGGCGGCGTTGGTCGGACTGCTGCTGGTGGGCTTCGCGCCGTTCGGCGTCAACGACATGAGCCAGGACGAGCTCCAGGACCGGGGCAGCGTCATCTCGACGGTCGTGGTCAACTTCCTGTTCTCGCTGGCCGTGCTGAGCAAGGGCAAGGCCCAGATGGCCGTCTTCAGCGTGTTCATCCCGTTCCTCGGCCTCGTGGGCCTGGTGCGGCTGGCCCGGCCCGACTCGCCGTGGGCCCGGCGCTTCTACCGGAAGCGGCCACGCGCGCGTGCGAGGGCGCTGCTGCGGGCCTACCGGCACGATCGACGCTGGGCCGGCCCGCGCCGGGCGGTGGGGGACTGGCTGGGCGGGAAGACGACCGCGGAGCTCGCCGAGTCCACGGAGCCCGCCGAGCGGAAGTGAGGGCGCCCAGACGGCGCCCCGACGGCGCGCCCATGGCATCCCGACGGCATCCCGACGGCGTCCCGACGGTGCCTCAACGCCGCCTCAGCGGGCGCGGATGCGGATGCGCCTGCCCTCCGACCACCCGCACCCGCCCCGCCACCGCGCACAGCGCCAGCACCGCCGCGATCGCCGCCAAGTGCTCCTTGCCCGCCAGGTTGTTCTTCAGCAGGACCTCCACCACTATCGCGACGATCACCGCCGCCGCCGTCGCGTAGGCGTGATACCGCCGGCACAGGAAGACCGCGAGGCCGACCACCGCCGCCGACGGGCCGGTGTCCACCACCAGGCCGTCGGCGGCGGGCAGCCAGCCCAGGGCGATGCCCACGCGCGCGTACAGCGTGCCCGCGAGGGTGGCGGCGTAGGCGATGACGAGCGTGCGCCACCAGCCCAGGCAGAGCTCCGCGATCCCGAACACCAGCAGGATCTGCGCGAGCGCGCCCCAGACCGGCAGGTCCGGCGCGGGGACGAACAGCGACAGCGGGGTGCGCAGCAGGGCGAGCCACAGGGGGTCCTCGGCCCGTACCGCCCCGAGGTCCTGGACCGGCTGACAGCCCCACGACCGGTTCTGCACGATCTGCGTGACCGCCGTCAGACACACCGCGCCGAGCGTCATGGGGACCGCCCGCCACCGCCGCTCCGCCAGGGGGTCGCGTACGGCCTCGTACAGCGGCCCCCATTCGGCGCGGGCCCGGCGGGCGATCCGCCTCACGGCAGGAACCCCTCCGCCCGCGCCGACGCGATGCCGATGCGGGGCAGGTCCGCGCTCTTCTCGAAGAGCAGGAACCGGGGCTCCCAGATCGGCCGGTACTTGGCGTTGGCGCGGTACAGCGACTCGATCTGCCACCAGCGCGAGAAGAAGCTGAGCAGCGACCGCCACAGCCTCAGCACCGGCCCGGCGCCGAGGCGCGCGCCCCGCTCGAAGACCGAGCGGAACACGGCGAAGTTCAGCGAGACCTGGGTGATCGCCTCCCGCTCGTCCCGGGCGCGCAGCAGCAGCTCGATGACCATGAACTCCATCAGACCGTTGTCGCAGTCCCGGTCGCGCCGCATCAGGTCCAGCGAGAGCCCGTGCGGGCCCCACGGCACGAAGGAGAGCAGCGCCCGCAGCTCACCGTCCGCGTCGTGGCACTCCAGCAGCACGCAGCGCCCGTCCTGCGGGTCCCCGAGCCGGCCCAGCGCCATGCTGAACCCGCGCTCGGCGGCCCCGTCGCGCCAGTCGTCGGCGCGCCGCAGCAGGTACGCCATCTCGTCGGCGGAGACGTCCTCGTGGCGTCGGACGCACACCGTGTAACCGGCCCGCCGGACCCGGTTGTAGGCCTGCCGGACGGTCCGCATGGCGCGTCCTTCCAGGGTGAACTCGGCGACCTCGACGATCGCCTCGTCCCCGAGTTCCAGCGCGTCGAGCCCGTGCCGGGCGTACACGGTCCCGGCCTCCTCGCTCGCGCCCATGACCGCCGGGATCCAGCCGTGCGCCCGCGCCTCGGCGAGCCACGGCCCGATCGCCCCCGGCCAGGCCTCCGGGTCCCCGAGCGGATCCCCGGACGCCAGCGACACCCCGCCGACGACGCGGTAGGCGACGGCGGCCTTCCCGGTCGGCGACCAGCAGACGCTCTTCTCCCGCCGCAGCGCGAAGTAGCCGAGCGAGTCCCGTTCGCCGTGCCGGTCGAGGAGCTCCCGCAGCCGTTTCTCGTCGTCGTCGGTGAGCGGGTCGACGGCCCGCCGGGAGCGGAACGCGGCGTACAGGACGGCGAGGACGAGCGCCGTGCTCAGCACGTTGACGGCGACGTCGACCCAGGTCGGAGTGACGATCCCGGCGACGCGTCCGTCGTCGGCGGCGACGGAGACCAGCCGCAGCGTGCCGTACCGCCAACGGTCGAGGAACGTGGAGGGTCCGGACGCCCGGTTGGTGACCGTCACCAGCAGGGCGGCCAGCAGTGAGGCGCCCAGCAGCCCGCCGACCCCGACGGCCGCCGCGAGCCGCGGGTTGGACCGGTCGCCCTTCGCGTAGAACTCCCGCCGCCCGGCGAGCAGCGCGCCGACGAACGCGGCGGTCAGGGCGAGCGAGACCCAGTTCTGGGGGTGGCGCCGGATCTCCGGGAACGCCATGGCCAACGCGAACAGCGCCAGGAACGCCCCGCTCAGGCCGAGGTTCAGGATCCACGCGGCCCGTTTGCGCCGCCGCATGGTGACGGCGAGGAACGCGGTGAAGACCCCGGAGGCGAACCCGGCCGTCAGCAGGTACGGCGTGAAGAAGTCCGCCTGGTTGTGCCGCCGCACGTCCTGCCCCAGGGAGACCCAGACCGCACTGAGGAAGTTGACGAACGCGACGGCACGCAGGTACCAGACGGCGAAGGCGGCGGCGCCCCGGGTGTTGCCCATGAGCGGTGATCATATGGCTGCACTTCCGGGAAACCGCTCTTTTGTGTCCGCCTGTCCCCTTTACTCCCCAGCCGACTCCCTGGCCGACTCCCTGGCCGACTCTGCTGCCGACTTCTCTGCCGACTCCTCCGCCGGCTTCTCCACTGACTCCGCTGCCGGCTCGTCCTCGGGCTTCTCGGGCTTCTCGGGAAGTTCCGCGGCGAGTGCGGCCGCGGCCTGGACCAGCGACAGGGCCAGCAGCGCGCCGGCGCCCTCGCCGACCTTCACGCCCTGGTCGAGGAGTGGTTCCAGAGCCATCCGATCGAGTGCCTTGGCCTGTCCCGGTTCACCGCTCTTGTGCGCGGCCAGCCACCAGTCCGGCGCCCGGAACGCGATCCGCTGCGCGACGAGCGCACAGGCGGCCACCACGACCCCGTCCAGCACGACCGGCAACTTCCGTACCGCGCACTGGAGCAGAAAGCCCGTCATGGCCGCGAGGTCCGCCCCGCCCACGGTCGCCAGCAGTTGCAGCTGCTCCCCGAGCACCGGCCGGGCCCGCCGCAGCGCGTCCCGGATGGCGGCGCACTTGCGCATCCACGCCAGGTCGTCGATCGCCTCGCCGCCCCGTCCGGTCACCACGGACGCGTCGGTCCCGCACAGCGCGGCCACCAGCACCCCCGCGGCCGTCGTCCCGCCGACGCTCACATCGCCGAGCACGACCAGATCCGTACCGGAGTCGGCCTCCTCGTCGGCGACGGCCATGCCCGCCCGGAAGGCCGCCTCGGCCTCCTCCACGGTCAGCGCGTCCTCGATGTCGATCCGGCCGCTGCCGCGCCGCACCCGATGCCGCACGACGTCCTCGGGGAAGGCCTCCGGATCGCAGTCCAGGGCCATGTCCACGACCCGCACGGGCACGTCGAGGCGGCGGGCGAGCACGGAGACCGGACGGCCGCCCTCCAGGACCTCGCGCACCAACTCCGCGGCGCTGCCCGCGGGTCGGGCGGAGACGCCGAGCTCGGCGATGCCGTGGTCGCCGGCGAACAGCACCACCCGCGGCCGCTCGACCGGTCGCACGGGCGACGAGCCCTGCGCCGCCGCCAGCCACTCACCCAGGTCGTCCAGGCGCCCCAGCGATCCGGGCGGCACGATCTGACGTTCCCGGCGGGCCTCCGCGTCACGGCGGACACCGCCGTCCGGGCGCTCGATCAGATCGGTGAAGTCGTCGAGATTAAGCGAGCTCATTCGCCGAACAGTACCGGCACCGATCGAACAGTTCCGCGCCCCGTCGCCACCACACCCGCGTGACGTCATTGCACCCAAGATCGGGATCCCATACGTTCCAGTTTGCCGCAAATTGTCATCCGCTCGCCCTGCTCTTCCCGTTCCCCCCTCGTGTGCCCCTCCTCGTCCTCCCCGGAGCCGCTCATGCCCCCCAGGCCCGTCCACGAGCCGCGCCGCGACGACTGCCCCTGGTGCGGCTCGAAGCGGCTGCGCACCCGGCTGCGCGCACCCGATCTGCGCCACCGCAGGCCGGGCACGTTCGTGGTCGACGAGTGCCTGGACTGCGCACACGCCTTCCAGAACCCGCGCCTGACCGTCGAAGGGCTGGAGCTCTACCCGGCGGACGGGGAGCGACGGCCCGTCGCCCGCAGACAGCTCAGGGCGACGGCCCGGGCGATGCTGCCCTTCCCCGAGCCGGAGAGCTGGCTGGACGTCGGAACGGGCGACGCGCCCTTCCCGGAGGCGGCGAAGGAACTGTTCGCCTACACGGCGTTCGACGGGCTGGACCCGACCTCCAGGGTGGAGCGGGCGCACGCGGCCGGCCGGCTCGACGAGGCCCATGTCGGCCGGCTGACCGCCCCGGAGGTCCTGTCCCGGCTGCGCGGCCGCTACGACGTCGTCAGCATGCTCCACCACCTGGAGCACACCCGGGACCCGAGAGCGGAACTCGCGGCGGCGCTGACCGCCCTGCGGCCGGGCGGCCATCTCCTGCTGGAACTCCCCGACCCCGCCAGCGCCTCCGCGGCCGTCCTCGGCAAGTGGTGGCACTCCTACGACCAGCCCCGCCATCTGCACCTGATCCCGCCGGCCAACCTCCGGGCGGAACTCCAGGCCCAGGGCTGCGAGATCGTCGTGACGGACCGCAGGGCCGCCCACACCCCCCACGACCTGGCCGCGGCCGTCTCGCTCTACGCCGAGCGGAGCCGCCTGCGCCCGGCGGCCGGGCCGCTCACCGCCCTGGCCGCGGCACTCGACCACCTGCTGGCCCCCGCCCTGCGTCGCACCCGCTTCTCGAACGCGTACCGGATCATCGCGCGACGCGGCTGACGGCGCCCGCCCGCGACGGAAGCCGCCCGCTGAAGCCGCCCGCTGAAGCCGCCCGCTGAAGCCGCCGAGCGGACGGCCGCTCAGCCGCGGAGCACCAGCGCCTGCCCCGCCACCACCAGCACGACCTGCTCGCACTCGGCCGCGACCGCCGCGTTCAGCCGCCCCAACTCGTCCCGGTACCGCCGCCCCGACGCGGTGGCCGGCACGATCCCCGAGCCCACCTCGTTGGACACCAGTACGACGGTCCGCCGCGCCGAACGCACCGCCGCCGCCAACTCCGCCACCCGTGAGCGCAGCGCCCGCTCGCCGCCGTCCGCCCACACCGCGTCGTCCCACGCCCCGACCGAGTCCATGACGTCCGTCAGCCACAGCGACAGACAGTCGATCAGCAGCGGCGCCCCGTCCTGCGCCAGCAACGGCGCCAGATCGCAGGTCTCCGTCGTGCGCCACGACCCCGGCCGGCGCTCCCGGTGCGCGGCCACCCGGGACGCCCACTCGGTGTCGCCGCCCCGCGTCCCCCCGGTGGCCACGTACAGCACGTCCGGGAAGGACTCCAGCCGCCGCTCGGCCTCCAGCGACTTCCCCGACCGGGCGCCGCCCAGCACCAGCGTCCGGCGCGGCACGTCCGGGACGTCCTCGTACACCCCCACCGTCAGCGTCGACCCGTCCGGCACCGCCCGCGCGCCCGCCGCCGCGAGCCGTCGCCGCAGCTCCGCGCCCGGCGGCACGTCGTGGTCCAGATGGACGGCGACCACGTCGGTCGTCGGCCCGACCTCGCCGACCGCCCGCAGCTTGGCCAGCGCGTCCGGCCGCCCCACGAGATCCGCGAGGACCATGTCGTACCGCTCGACGGGCCCCGGCCCCTCCTCCAGGCCGGCCGGCGCGCCCCCGGGCGGCAGATACAGCAGCCGCTGCCCGTCCGGCCCGGTCACCGCGTACCCGGTGCCCGGCGCGTCCATCGCCACCGCCCGCACCCGATGTCCCGTCAGCAGCGCCAACTCCCGCCCGTCCGGCACCCGGCCGGGCTGCGGCAGCCCGGCCGGCACCTCCACCGGCGGCCCGTCGTGCGGATGCGTCAGCAGCACCTGCCCGACCCCGCCCAGCGAGTGCCCGGCCCGCGCGGCCGCGAACGCCGCACCCGGCGTCAGATCGAGCAACAGGGCCCCGTCGACGAGCAACGCGGTCGCCGCCCGCGCATGCACCCCGAGCGAGACCGCGCACACGGCGCACGAACAGTCGGGGCGGGGCAGCCCCGCGGGGGCGCCGGTACCGAGCAGAGTGACTTCCACGAAGCTGATTTTCGCGTGTCTGACCTGGTCTTGCGCACCCGACTAGGCTGACCGCAGAAGCCGGACCTTGATCCGGCTTCTGCTCTGCACGTGGTCACAGCTGGGAGGCGTACATGGCGGCATGGACGTGGCGGTTCGAGAAGGCCGACGGGACGGAGGTCGAACCCGCGGTGCAGCCCGAGGAGTTCACCACGCAGGGGGACGCCGAGTCGTGGATCGGGGAGATCTGGAAGGACCTCGTCGAAGGCGGCGCGGACCAGGTGCGGCTCTTCGAGGACTCCACCGAGATCTACGGCCCGATGAGCCTGCACGCGAACGAGTCGTAACCGGTCCTACCGTTGCGTCGGGGTGGCCGCGGCCCGGTCACCCCGACCGCCGGCCGGGTCCACCCCGTCCGCCGCTCACTCGAACGAGTGAACAACGCAGGCTCAGCCGCGCACTCCGCACAGATGCAGCAGCGCCGCCACCTGCCGGTAGGGGTCGGTCCGCCCGGCCCGCTCCTCGGCGGACAGCAGGGTCTCGACGTCGTCCGGGATCTCCGCGTCGTCCGCCGCCGTGTCCGTGAAGACCCGCACGCCGTACCAGGCCTGCAGCGGCGCCCCGATCCCGGCGAGCGCGCCGGTCAGCGTCGTCAGCCGGTCCGCGCGCACGTCGAGCCCCAGCCGGTTGACGTAGGCCGTGGTCTCGAAGGCGCCCAGCGCGCCCGCCCAGTCCTCGGACAGGCCCGGCCGCATGGCCAGCGCGTCCGCGTTGCGCACCAGCAGCGACAGCAGTCCGCCCGGCGCCAGCATCCGCCCCAGCCCCGCCAGCAGCGCGTCCGGCTCCTCGACGTACATGAGCACGCCGTGGCACAGCACCACGTCGAAACTGCCGGGCAGGAAGTGCACCCCGGTGTCCCGGCCGTCGCCCTCGATGATCCGCACCCGCTCCCGGATGCCCTCCGGCTCGCCGGCCAGGGCCGTACGGGCCGCGGCGACCATCGTCGCCTCCTGCTCGAGACCGGTCACCTGATGTCCGAGCCGGGCCAGCCGCAGCGCCTGCGTGCCCTGCCCCATGCCGACGTCGAGCACCCGCAGCCGCTGCCCGACCGGGTAGCGCCCCGCTATCTGCTCGTCGAGCTGCCGGGCCACCAGCTCCTGTCGTACGACGTCACGCAGCCCACCCAGCCTGTTCAGCCAGGCCTCGGCCGCTCCCCCGGAGAAGGCCGCAGCGCTCAGGGCCGCGCTCCGCGCTTGATCTGCGGCTTGGGCAGCCGGAGGCGACGCATCTGGAGCGAGCGCATCAGCGCGTACGCCACCGCGCCCCGCCGGTTCTGCCCCTCGAAGCGTTCGGCGAGCTGCTTGCGCAGCCGGAAGGAGGTGACGAACGAGTCCAGCACGATCAGCACGATCACGACCAGCCACAGCAGCAGCGCGATGGTCTGCAGCGAGCCCACCCGCACCATGCTCAGCACGAGGATGATCACGGCCATCGGCAGGAAGAACTCCGCCACGTTGAACCGCGAGTCGATGAAGTCGCGAGCGAACTTGCGCACGGGACCCTTGTCACGGGCCGGCAGATACCGCTCGTCGCCCCCGGCCAGCGCCTGGCGCTGCCGGTCCATCTGGGCGCGGCGCTCCTCGCGCTGACGCTTGGCGGCGTCCTTGCGCGACGTCGTCGTGTTGGCGGCGCTGCGGCGCTGGGTCTGGGCCTCACTGCGCTTGGGCGTGGGCCGACCCTTCTTCGCCTGAGGGTCACGGGTCTGCTTGGAGTCGGTCACCACCGCGTCGGCGGGGGCCTTCTCTTCCTTGGCACGGCTACGGAACACAAAACCCAAGGGTAAGCGCTTCTGGGCATGGACCCCAGCCCGGAGGGGAACGATCCGGCAACACCAGTCGTCTGTAGAGGGGACAGACCGTCCAAGAACGAGGGAGAAGAGACACAGGGTGACCTAATGCTCACCCTGAAGGTCACCTACTCCCTACGCCGGAGCAAGGGCTTGGTCAGTCGTCCTTGGGGATGAGCGCATCCGTCCCCGAACAGTGCGTCAATGGATGCAGGGCCCGTACTGTGGGTTCTGTCGCAAGGCTGGAGCCGGAGTCCGTCAGAAGGGGGCGCGCGAAGCCCATGAGCGGTGTCATGAAGCGTATGGGGATGATCTTCCGCGCGAAGGCGAACAAGGCCCTTGACCGGGCCGAGGACCCGCGCGAAACCCTCGATTACTCGTACCAGAAGCAGCTGGAGCTGCTCCAGAAGGTCCGCCGTGGCGTCGCCGACGTGGCGACCTCGCGCAAGCGCCTCGAACTCCAGCTGAACCAGTTGCAGTCGCAGTCCACCAAGCTGGAGGACCAGGGCCGCAAGGCGCTCGCGCTCGGCCGCGAGGACCTCGCCCGCGAGGCGCTCTCCCGCCGCGCCGCCCTCCAGCAGCAGGTCACCGATCTGGAGACGCAGCACTCGACGCTCCAGGGCGAGGAGGAGAAGCTCACCCTCGCGGCCCAGCGCCTCCAGGCCAAGGTCGACGCCTTCCGCACCAAGAAGGAGACGATCAAGGCCACCTACACCGCCGCCCAGGCCCAGACCCGCATCGGCGAGGCCTTCTCCGGCATCTCCGAGGAGATGGGCGACGTCGGCCTGGCCATCCAGCGCGCCGAGGACAAGACGGCCCAGCTCCAGGCCCGCGCCGGCGCCCTCGACGAGCTCATGGCCTCCGGTGCCCTGGACGACCCGACGGGCATCGCGAAGGACGACCTCCAGGCCGAGCTGGACCGGCTCTCCGGTGGTACGGATGTAGAGCTGGAACTGCAGCGCATGAAGGCCGAACTCGCCGGCGGGAGCTCCTCCGGCCAGCAGGCCATCGAAGGTGGCACGAGCCAGTCGCAGTCCCAGCAGCAGCCGCAGGACACCCCGCGCTTCGACAAGCAGTAGCCCGGCGCCGGGGCCCGGAGCCGAGGAGAGCGACATGATCGTACGGATCATGGGGGAGGGCCAGTGGACGCTGGCCGACTCCCACTTCGTCGAACTGAACAAGCTGGACGACGAGCTGCTGGCCGAGATGGAGAGCGGCGACGAGGAAGGCTTCCACCGCACCTTCGGCGCCCTCCTGGACGCCGTCCGCCGCCTGGGCGCCCCCCTGCCGGACGACGCCCTGGAACCCTCGGAACTCATCCTCCCGGCCCCGGACGCAAGCCTGGCGGAGGTCCGGGAGATGCTGAGCGACGACGGCTTGATCCCGGGGTGAGACGAGCAGCACGGCACGGAAAGCGACGGTAACCAGGCAGTGACCCTCCTCGCCCGTGCCGAGTGCCGGCTCAAGGCCCACCCCCTGGCCCTCGACGCGACCCTCGCCGCCGGAGTCCTCCTCTGCATGCTGGCCGGCTCCTTCGTCGACCCGCACGGCGAGCACAGCGTCACCTGGAGCCTGCGCAGCCCGGACCCGCTCAGCCTCCTGCTGATGACCCTCGGCGCCGTCGCCCTCGTCTTCCGCCGCAGCGCACCCATGACGGTTCTCGCCCTCACCGGCGCCGCCTCCGTGATGGAGTCGGTCACCGGCGACCCCCGCGCCCCCGTCGCCATGTCCGCCGTCGTCGCCCTGTTCACCGTCGCGGCCGCCACCGACCGCGTCACCACCGTGCGGGCCGGTCTGCTCACCATGACGGTCCTCACCGGCGCGGCCATGCTCGCCGGACCGCTGCCCTGGTACGCCCAGGAGAACCTCGGGATCCTCGCGTGGACCGGCATCGGCGCCACCGCCGGGGACGCGGTACGCAGCCGCCGGGTCGTCGTCCAGGCCATCCGCGACCGAGCCGAGCGCGCGGAACGCACCCGCGAGGAGGAGGCCCGCCGCCGGGTCGCCGAGGAGCGCCTGCGCATCGCCCGCGATCTGCACGACGTGGTCGCCCACCACATCGCCCTGGTCAACGTCCAGGCCGGAGTCGCCGCGCACGTCATGGACAAACGGCCCGACCAGGCCAAGGAGGCCCTCGCGCACGTCCGTGAGGCCAGCCGCTCCGCGCTCAACGAACTGCGGGCCACCGTCGGCCTGCTGCGCCAGTCCGGCGACCCCGAGGCCCCCACCGAACCCGCCCCCGGCCTGGACCGCCTCGACGAGCTCGCCGGCACCTTCCGCAGCGCCGGCCTGCACGTCGAGGTGGCCCGCACCGATCACGGGACCAAGCTCCCGGCCGCCGTCGACCTGGCCGCCTACCGGGTCATCCAGGAAGCCCTCACCAACGTCCAAAAGCATGCGGGAACCGAGGCGAAGGCCGAGGTCAGCGTCGTGCGCGTGGGTCCGAACATCGAGGTCACGGTCCTCGACAACGGGCGCCCGGCGGGCGACGAGAGCCCGGAGAGCGGAGGCGGCCACGGACTGCTCGGGATGCGGGAACGCGTCTCCGCCCTGCGCGGCACCCTCACCACCGGCCCGCGCTACGGCGGCGGCTTCCGCGTCCACGCCATCCTGCCGGTCAAGACCCGCACGGCCACCATGGGAGACAGTGCATGACCATCCGCGTCCTGCTCGCCGACGACCAGGCACTGCTGCGCAGCGCGTTCCGCGTGCTCGTCGACTCCGAGCCCGACATGGAGGTGGTCGGCGAGGCGTCCGACGGCGCGGAGGCGGTCCGGCTGGCGAAGGAGCAGCGCGCCGACGTCGTCCTGATGGACATCCGCATGCCCGGCGTGGACGGCCTCGCCGCGACCCGTCTGATCAGCGCCGACCACTCCCTCGCCCACGTCCGGGTGGTCATCCTGACGACCTTCGAGGTGGACGACTACGTCGTGCAGTCGCTGCGGGCCGGCGCCTCCGGCTTCCTCGGCAAGGGCAGCGAGCCGGAGGAGCTGCTCAGCGCGATCCGGGTCGCCGCGGGCGGGGAGGCGCTGCTCTCGCCGACCGCCACCAAGGGCCTGATCGCCCGCTTCCTCGCCCAGGGCGGCACGGCCGACGACCACGACCCCACCCGCTCGGCCCGGCTGGACGCGCTCACCGTGCGCGAGCGCGAGGTCCTCGTGCAGGTCGCCGGCGGCCACTCCAACGACGAGATAGCCGAGCGCCTGGAGGTCAGCCCGCTCACCGTGAAAACACACGTCAACCGGGCCATGGCCAAACTGGGCGCCCGCGACCGGGCCCAACTCGTGGTCATCGCCTACGAGTCGGGGCTGGTCCGCCCACGGGTGGACTGAGCCCGAACCGCAACCGGCACGGTGGAACCGCCGGCACCGCCCAGCCGTTTCATATGCTGGCGACTCGAACGGCTCGGGGGACTCGGGGGAAGGTGGTCGGGGCGGTGCCTCTGCACAAGGACGACCCGAAGGCGCTCGGCGGTTACCGGATCGTCGACCGGCTCGGGAGCGGCGGTATGGGCGTCGTGTATCTGGGGCGGGCGCGCTCGGGGCGTGAGGTCGCCGTCAAGGTGGTGCACTCCCAGTACGCCGAGGACGCGGTCTTCCGCGCCCGCTTCCGGCAGGAGATCGAGGCCGTCCGCAAGGTGAGCGGCGCGTTCACCGCCCCGGTGGTGGACGCCGACCCGGAGGCCGTACGGCCCTGGATGGCCACCCAGTACGTGCCCGGCCCCACGCTCTCCGCGCGGATCCGCGAGCAGGGTCCGGTGCGCGGCGTGGAACTGCGCCGGCTCGCCCTGGGCCTGGTGGAGGCGCTGCGGGAGATCCACCGGGCCCAGGTCGTGCACCGCGACCTCAAGCCCGGCAACGTCCTGATGGCCCCGGACGGCCCGCGCGTCATCGACTTCGGGATCTCCCGGGCGGCGGAGAACCAGACGCTCACCGAGACGGGGAAGGCGATCGGCACCCCGCCGTTCATGTCGCCGGAGCAGTTCACGGACGCCCGTTCGGTCGGGCCCGCCTCGGACGTCTTCTCGCTGGGCGCGCTGCTGGTGTTCGCCTCGACCGGACGCGGCCCCTTCGACGCGGACAGCCCGTATCTGACGGCGTGGCGGGTGATGCACGAGGAGCCCGCGGTGGACACGGTCGCCGAGCCGTTGCGCGCGATCCTCACCCGCTGCCTGGCCAAGGAGGCCGCGGACCGGCCCGGACTCGACGAACTGGCGGGGGAGTTCGCGGAGGCGCTGCCCGAATCCGCGCCGGGCGACCCGGAGACGGTGATCCTGCGTCCGCCGCCCGCGCCCGCGCCCGTGGCGGGCGAGGAGCCGGGACCCGCCGCACCGCCGCCTCGCACGGGCCGCCGCTCCCGGCTGCGCCGGTGGCCGGTGCTGGCCGGGGTGGCGGGCGTCGTGGCCCTGGCGCTCACCGGCTATCTCCTGTTCGACCCCTTCAAGAAGGACGACAAGGCGGCGGAGTCGGACGTCACCGGCTCCGAGTTGCGCAGCTGGGATCCGCTGCCCAACGGCTGGGAGCCCTGGCGGACCACGGTGTTCGGGACCGCCGCGAGCGGGGTGACGAAGCCGCTGGAGGGCTCCGGGGTCTCCTACGGCACCTCCCTGTCCTGCGCGATGGGCGACGGCGCCTTCTACTGCGGGGGCGACGGCGTTCTTCCGGTCCGCGTCGACACGGCGATGGGCCGGCTCGCCTGGCGGGCGGACTCCCAGCCCTCGGGCCTGGCCCGGGAGAGGTACGACAACACGGTCCTCGGGGTGCACGACGGCGTGCTGCTGGTCTCCGAGTCGATCCGGAACAGCGCGGGCAACGACCAGACCAGCACCGTCGTGGCCCTCGACGCCGCCACCGGCAAGCGGCGGCTCTGGTCGCACCCGATGAGCGAGGGCGGCGTCACCGCAGCCCTCGTGGGCGATCTGCTGATGACCCCGGACGGCGACAAAGGGGTGACCGCCCGCGACCCACGCGACGGCACCGTGCGCTGGACGGCCACTCTGCCCGCCGGGCCCACCTACGGCTGCGACCTCTACGACGTCGACAGCGTCCCGTACGCCGGCTGCACCGACGCGGGTACACCGTCGCGCACCGTGTTCTACGCCGTCGACCCGGCCGACGGCTCGACCCGGAAGGTGAGCGTGCCGGACGGCGACGCCGTGTACGTCGGGGCCGTCGACGGCGACCTGGCCTTCGTGATGTACATCCGGGACACCGAGAGTTCCGCGGAATCGGCGTACGGCGAGGTCCTGCTGATCGACCCGGACACCGGCGCTGTGCGCACCAGGAAGCTGGCGGGCGACCCGCGCGGTGAGGTGGCGCTGGTGGGCGGAGTGCTCTGCTTCGCCTCCTCCGCGGGGCAGTTGGTCGCCCACTCGCCCGAGACGGGCGAGCGGCTGTGGCAGACCTCGACGACCCTTCAGCAGCCCGGTACTCCCGTCGCCGACGAACGGGGAGAGGCGGTGTTCACGGCCAGCGCTTCCGGACGGGTCGCCGCCCTCGACATCGAGACGGGCACCCTGCTGTGGGAGTCCCCCGCGCGGGCCGAGCAGGTCGTCGGGGCCGGCTATGCCGCGGGCCGGGTGTTCCTCGACCAGGGAGCCCTGGTGGTGCTGACCCCCGACGGCACCGTCTTCAGCCTGGACCCGGCCCACCCCGACCGGACGCCGGCGGCGGAGTGAGCCGGGGCCGGGGCCCACAAGGGTCCCCGGCGGCGCGGGGCTACGGCAGCGCCAGCATCCGCTCCAGCGCCAGCTTCGCGAACGTCTCGGTCTCCTTGTCGACCTCGATGCGGTTGACGAGCTTGCCCTCGGCGAGCGACTCCAGGGTCCAGACCAGGTGGGGGAGGTCGATCCGGTTCATCGTCGAGCAGAAGCAGACCGTCTTGTCGAGGAAGACGATCTCCTTGCCCTCGGGCGCGAAACGGTTCGCCAGCCGGCGGACCAGGTTCAGCTCCGTGCCGATGGCCCACTTCGAGCCGGCCGGGGCGGCCTCCAGCGCCTTGATGATGTACTCGGTCGAGCCGACGTAGTCCGCCGCGGCCACGACCTCGTGCCGGCACTCGGGGTGCACGAGCACGTTCACCCCGGGGATCCGGGCGCGGACGTCGTCGACCGACTCCAGGCTGAAGCGGCCGTGCACCGAGCAGTGGCCGCGCCACAGGATCATCTTCGCGTCGCGCAGCTGCTCGACGGTCAGCCCGCCGTTCGGCTTGTGCGGGTTGTACAGGACGCAGTCCTCCAGGGACATGCCGAGGTCCCGCACGGCCGTGTTCCGGCCCAGGTGCTGGTCGGGCAGGAACAGCACCTTCTCGCCCTGTGCGAAGGCCCACTCCAGGGCCCGCTGGGCGTTGGAGGAGGTGCAGATCGTGCCGCCGTGCTTGCCCGTGAACGCCTTGATGTCCGCGGACGAGTTCATGTACGAGACGGGCACGACCTGCTCGGCTATGCCGGCCTCGGTCAGCACGTCCCAGCACTCGGCGACCTGTTCGGCGGTGGCCATGTCGGCCATCGAGCAGCCGGCGGCGAGGTCGGGCAGGACCACCTTCTGGTCGTCCGACGTCAGGATGTCGGCGGACTCGGCCATGAAGTGCACACCGCAGAAGACGATGTACTCGGCCTCCGGGCGGGCGGCCGCGTCCTTGGCCAGCTTGAAGGAGTCGCCCGTGACGTCGGCGAACTGGATGACCTCGTCGCGCTGGTAGTGGTGGCCGAGGACGAACACCTTGTCGCCGAGCTTCTCCTTGGCGGCACGGGCACGCTCGACCAGGTCCGGGTCGGAGGGCGAGGGCAGGTCGCCGGGACACTCGACGCCCCGCTCGCTCTTCGGGTCGGCCTCACGGCCGAGCAGCAACAGGGCGAGCGGAGACGGCTGTACGTCGAGCTCCGTGGTCTGGGCGGTGGTCACGACACGCACCCTTTCTACTTTTCGTCGATCTGACGTTATCTATGATAACCCGCATAACGTCACTTTGACGATGGTCATTGCGTCGATGTGACGTGAATCCCGATGAGCCGTTTTCCGCCCGCAGGCGCATGTGCGAGCATGAAGGAGGCGTCGAAAACCCGTCGCCCGGCCCGGAATGAATCCGCGGCCTTGCCGGTTGCACCTGTCGGCAAGCAGTCTCCGTACAACCCGGGAGAGATGTAGATGTCCGTATCGGACGAGACCAGCACCGTCACCGACGGCATCATCCTGTCCGACGCCGCCGCGGCGAAGGTCAAGGCCCTGCTCGACCAGGAAGGCCGCGACGACCTGGCCCTGCGCGTCGCCGTTCAGCCCGGCGGCTGCTCCGGCCTGCGCTACCAGCTCTTCTTCGACGAGCGTTCCCTCGACGGCGACGTCGTCAAGGACTTCGACGGCGTCAAGGTCGTCACCGACCGCATGAGCGCCCCGTACCTGGGCGGCGCGTCCATCGACTTCGTCGACACCATCGAGAAGCAGGGCTTCACGATCGACAACCCGAACGCGACGGGCTCCTGCGCCTGCGGCGACTCCTTCAGCTAAGCCGTTTCGGCTGAGCTGAAGCGGCTCAGGCGTTTCGGCTCAGGCGTACGCGAAGGCGGCGGCCCCCTCCGACGGGGCCGCCGCCTTCGCGCTGTGCGGGTGCGGTACGGGTGTGGTCTGCGCGCTACTGGACCTGCGGCAGCCGGGCGCCCGCCTTCTCCAGCGGGATGGCCTTGCCGTCCGAGCCGACCACCTTCCGGCTGCCGAGCGACTCGTCCAGCTGCACGCTCTGGTGGTACTCCTTGGCGATCATGATGCAGACCTTGTCCGGCCAGGGCGTCTCGGTCACGGTGACCTTCACCTCATCGCCGCTCTCCACCGCCTTCGCCTTGTAGTCGGCGCACACCCCGCCGTAGAAGCTCACGGTCAGCGTGTCGCCCTCGACGGTGTAGCCGCCCACCTGCACATCACGCGTCGCCGAGGTGCCCGTGGGCGTCGGTGCGGGCGTGGGCGTCGCCGCGGACTTCAGATACGCCGGCTCGACGGCCGGCTGCGTCACGGTGTAGCCGGCCGCGGTCCCCGCCGCCTTCACGTCGAACAGCCAGGACGGCACGAGAACCTGCTGTCCGCCCGAGTTGTGCGGGGCGAGCCCGAGCACCGCGTCCTCGACCGTCGCCGTCTGCGCCGACGTCTGCGTCTGCGTGGTCGTCGTGGTCGACGCACCGCACGGACTCTCCAGCCGGTCCTTCGTCGGCACCGGGGTGGCACAGCCGCCGATGCCCATCCGGTGGTCGCTCCCCGACGCCATGTTCAGCGCGTCCAGCGCCTCCTGCGCACTCAGCAGGGGATACGTGTCGCCCTTCGCCGGGGCCTCCAGCTGCCCGTTACCGCCGACGATCTCGCCCTGCGCGCCGACGCTGATCCCGGTCGTCCAGCCGTAGGTGGGCAGACCCCCGATCACCGGGTCGGCGTTCACCACCCGCTGGGCGCCCATGACCTGGCTCGCGTCCACCTTGGCCTCGTCCTGGCCGACCGCCTTCAGGACCGGCGCCGCCGCCTTCTTCGCGGCCGCCTCGCTCACCGGGTCGCCGGCCGGGGTCGCGGGAGTCGGGGTGCACTTGACGGTGCCGCCCGAACAGTTGTCCGTGCCGGGCGCGTACCGGGTGAACGTCCACATCCCCGGTGCCTGCCGGTTCACCCGCAGCACCGGCCCCGAGCCGTCGTTCCCGGCGCCGACCTTCCAGGCCTCACCGTCGACGACCGGCGTGCCCTCGACGCCCAGCGCCTTCGCCAGCCCGGCCACCTCGTCCTTCGTGACCTCGCCCTTCGCCCAGTACACGGGCGCGGAGCCGGGTCCCTCGGGCAGCGTGCCGGCGGCGCTGTACGTCACCCCGTAGGGGTTGGGCTCGCCGGGCGCGATGCCGCTCGTGCCGCCCTCGGGGGTACCCGTACCTCCGGAGTAGTCGTCGAGGAGGAGCGCCGCGGGGGTGCTGTCCCCGGAGGGCGCCCCGGAGCCGGAGCCCCCGCCGCCCGAGCCGTTCACCGAGGTGGAGGTCAGATAGGCCCCGCCACCGCCCACCAGCAGCACGGCGGCGGCGACGGAGGCGACGAGCACGGGCGAGCGGCGCCGGGAGCCCCCGGCCGCCTCGCCGTCACCGGCCGCCGGAGTGACGACGGGCTCGTCGGCGTCGTCGTCGGAAGCGGCGGGTCGTTCCGGAACGACGGCAGGCTCGGCCTCGACCGTTGAAGCTTCGGCCTCGGAAACTTCAGCCGCTGACGTCTCGACCTCGGAAGCCTCCGAGGCTTCTGAAGCTTCGACCTCTACGGTTTCAGCCTTTTTTTCGGCCGTCACCTCTTCCGGCTTCGCCTCTTCGGCCTTGGTCCCTTCGGGACCCGTCTCCTCGGAACCCGTCTCCTCCGGCTCGCGCGCGGCGTCGTCGTTCTCGGGTCGCTCGGTGTTCACCGCATCGCTCCTTCGGCAGCCCTGCTGTCGTACCCCACATCCCCTTTACGGGGGACGCCGATGGGACGCGGCGGGGGAGCGCACGGTTCCCTTCTGAGCGCCGTACCGAAGAAAACCCTAGTTGCCGTAGTCCGGCATCGCCTCCAGCAGCCGGGCGGACTTCGCCGGTACGGTCACGCCATGGATGAGTGACGGGGAGACCGGACGGGAAGTGATCTTCTCCGGGACCGCCCAGTGCGGAGCCATCCGGGCGCAGTCACCGCGCAGCGACGCCAGGTCGCCGTCGAGATCGGCCGGAGCGGGGGCGTGGACCTTGAGGTTCGTCATAACCGAACCGTAGGCACGCCGGAGCCTGCGAAGAAAGATCTACTATCGGGTAGTTTCAGCTGCTTCAGTGGCGCGGGCCGACCCGGTAGCGTGAACTGTCAATCCCCCTCCCCACAGGAGAGTCCACGCCGTGCGCATTGCAGTCTCCGGCTCCATCGCAACCGACCACCTCATGACGTTCCCCGGCCGCTTCGCCGATCAGCTCGTCGCGGACCAGTTGCACACGGTCTCGCTCTCCTTCCTGGTCGACAACCTGGACGTCCGCCGAGGCGGCGTGGGCGCGAACATCGCCTTCGGGATGGGCCAACTGGGGACCCGCCCGATCCTGGTCGGCGCCGCGGGCGCGGACTTCGACGAGTACCGGGCCTGGCTGGACCGGCACGGCGTCGACACCGACTCGGTCCGGATCTCCGAGACGCTGCACACCGCCCGCTTCGTCTGCACGACCGACGCCGACCACAACCAGATCGGCTCCTTCTACACCGGCGCGATGAGCGAGGCCCGCCTCATCGAGCTGAAGACCGTCGCCGACCGGGTGGGCGGCCTCGACCTGGTCCTGATCGGCGCCGACGACCCGGAGGCGATGCTCCGCCACACCGAGGAGTGCCGTTCCCGCTCGATCCCCTTCGCGGCCGACTTCTCCCAGCAGATCGCCCGGATGAACGGCGACGAGATCGGGACGCTGCTGGACGGCGCCACGTACCTCTTCTCCAACGAGTACGAGAAGGGCCTGATCGAGTCCAAGACGGGCTGGTCGGACGCGGAGATCCTCTCCAAGGTCGGCCACCGCGTCACCACCCTCGGCTCGCGCGGCGTCCGCATCGAGAGCGCCGGCGAGGACCCGATCGAGGTCGGCTGCCCGGACGAGGAGCGCAAGCTCGAGCCCACCGGCGTCGGCGACGCCTTCCGCGCCGGCTTCCTCTCCGGCCTCGCCTGGGGCGTCTCCCACGAGCGCGCCGCCCAGATCGGCTGCATGCTCGCCACCCTCGTCATCGAGACGGTCGGCACCCAGGAGTACCAGCTGCGCCGCCTCCACTTCATGGACCGCTTCACCAAGGCCTACGGCGAAGAGGCCGCCACCGAGGTCCGCGGCCACCTCGCCTGAGGCCCAGGCCCTGTCCTGTCCTAGGACACCCGGCGGACCACGTAGACCGCACCGCGGTCCGCCGGCTCCTCGCCGACATACTCCTGCCCTCGCATCTCGCACCAGGCGGGGATGTCGAGCCGAGCCGCCTCGTCGTCGGACAGCACCCGCACGATGCCCCCGACCGGGACGTCCCCGAAGACCTTCGCCAGTTCGATGACGGGAATCGGACACCGCTTGCCGAGCGCGTCCACGACGAGCACGTCACCCCGCGTCTCCGTGGCCGGAACGGGCGCCCCGAGCTTCTCCCGCACCCCCGCCACCGCCCCCGGCAGCACGGCGAGGAACCGCTCCACGTCCTCCTCGGCCGCCCCCGCCGGCAGCGAGACCCGCACGTTCCCCTCGCTCAGCACCCCCATCGCCTTCAGCACATGGCTGGGCGTCAGCGTGCTGCTCGTGCAGGACGAACCGGACGACACGGAGAAGCCCGCGCGGTCCAACTCGTGCAGCAGCGCCTCCCCGTCGACATAGAGACAGGAGAAGGTGACGATCCCCGGCAGTCGCCGCTCCGGATCCCCGACCACCTCCACATCCGGTACGACGGCCGCCACCCGCGCCCGGATCCGCGCCGTCAGCTCCCGCAGCCGTACCGCCTCGGCCGCGGCCTCCGCCCGCACCGCCCGCAGCGAGGCCGCCGCCGCGACCACGGCCGGAATGTTCTCGAACCCGGCCGCCCGCCCCGACTCCCGTTCGTCCACGGGGCCTTGGACGGCGAAGCGCACCCCCTTGCGCACCACGAGCACCCCCACCCCGGGCGGCCCGCCCCATTTGTGGGCGCTGCCGGTCAGTACCGACCAGGGCCCCTCCACCGCCCCCCAGCCGAGCGACTGCGCGGCGTCCACCAGCAACGGCACCCCCGCCGCCCGGCAGACCTCGGCCACCTCGGCCACCGGCTGCCCGGTCCCCACCTCGTGGTTGGCCGACTGCAGACAGGCCAGCGCGGTGTCGGACCGCAGGGCGTCGGCGTACGACCCGACGGCCACCGCACCCGTCCGCGCCACCGGCACCCGGGTCACCTCACCGCCGTCCGCCTCGAACGCCTCGGCCGAATGGAGCACCGAGGAGTGTTCGACGGCTGACACGATCAGGTGACGTCCGACGCGCCGCCGCCCGGCCGTCGCACCGGCGATCCCGCTGTGCACGGCCCGCGTCCCGGACGACGTGAACACGACCTCGTCCGCCCGGCACCCGACGGCCTCCGCCATGGCCTCCCGGGCCGCGTCGAGCAGCAGCCGCGCCCGACGCCCCTCCCGATACAACCGGGCAGGGTCGGCCCAGCCTTCGTCGAGCGAGGCCGACATCGCCTGCCGGGCGACGGGATGGAGGGGGGCGGCGGAAGCGGCATCGAAGTAGGACACACAGCAACGTTAGAACGCCGGTGGCCCGTCCAGGGGCGCGGGGAACTGCGCGACGAGCCACGACGGAGCCCGCACTCGCCACACGGCAGAGCCGCACGAGCTGTCACGCGCCCGAACCCCCCGTCAGAAGTACCCCGGAGTCGGGCAACCCGCCCCTTACGCGGGACGCCCGGCGCGTTGCCCACCCCTCCCCGCGCGACCCCAAAACGCGTCCAGTAGGGTTTGGTCCGCATAAACATCCAAACCCCTGCCCGACGCAGGGCGGCGACCGACCCGCGAGAAGGCAGGCCGCAGCCAACCGCGCGGGCGAGACTCTCGGGAAGGCGCTACGTGAGTCCCAACGGCTCCGACCGCTCGCCGCGGCGCCCGATGCGGCGGAAGCTGCTGCAGGCAATGACCGCGGGCCTGGTCCTGGCGACCGCCACCGGTTGCACATACAAGGACTTCCCCCGCCTTGGTATGCCCACCCCGGTCACAGAAGAGGCTCCGCGGATCCTCTCCCTGTGGCAGGGCTCCTGGGCTGCCGCGCTGGCCACCGGCGTGCTGGTGTGGGGCCTGATCCTGTGGAGTGCTTTCTTCCACCGGCGCAGCCGCACAAAGGTCGAAGTTCCTCCGCAGACCCGGTACAACATGCCCATCGAGGCGCTGTACACGGTCGTGCCGATCATCATCGTCTCGGTGCTGTTCTACTTCACCGCCCGCGACGAGTCGAAGCTGCTGAGCCTCGACAAGAAGCCCGACGTCACGGTCAACGTGGTCGGCTTCCAGTGGAGCTGGTGCTTCAACTACATCGAGAACGTCGAGGGTTCCGACGGGAACGCGAAGACCGACAAGAACCTGGCCGCGATCCCGGACCGGTTCAAGGCGGACTTCCCGGACAACGCGGGTGGCACCTACACCTGTGGCGTCCCCAACGAGCGGAACCCGCAGACCAACAACCCGGGTCCGACCCTCTGGCTCCCCGAGGGCAAGACGGTCCGCTTCATCCTGACCTCGCGTGACGTCATCCACTCCTTCTGGGTGGTGCCGTTCCTCATGAAGCAGGACGTCATCCCGGGCCACACCAACTCCTTCCAGGTGACTCCCAACAAGGAGGGCACCTTCCTGGGCAAGTGCGCCGAACTCTGCGGCGTCGACCACTCCCGGATGCTGTTCAACGTGAAGGTCGTCTCTCAGGAGCGCTACGAGCAGCACCTCAAGGAACTCGTAGAGAAGGGGCAGACCGGTTACGTTCCCGCGGGCATCGAGCAGACGAGCCACGAGAAGAACCGGGAGACGAACAACCTGTGAGCATCCTCAACGAACCCCAGGGTGCCTCCGCAGCTGAGGACTCGTACGAGAACGAGCTGCCGGTCAGGCGCAAGCAGCCCGGCAACGTCGTGGTGAAGTGGCTGACGACCACCGACCACAAGACCATCGGTACGTTGTACCTGGTCACGTCGTTCGCGTTCTTCTGCATCGGTGGCGTAATGGCGCTCTTCATGCGCGCCGAGCTGGCCCGTCCGGGTCTGCAGATCATGTCGAACGAGCAGTTCAACCAGGCGTTCACGATGCACGGCACGATCATGCTGCTGATGTTCGCGACGCCGCTGTTCGCCGGCTTCACGAACTGGATCATGCCGCTCCAGATCGGCGCGCCGGACGTCGCCTTCCCGCGACTGAACATGTTCGCCTACTGGCTGTACCTGTTCGGCTCGCTCATCGCGGTCGGCGGCTTCCTCACCCCGCAGGGCGCGGCCGACTTCGGCTGGTTCGCCTACAGCCCGCTCTCGGACGCCGTCCGCTCCCCGGGCATCGGCGCCGACCTGTGGATCATGGGCCTGGCCTTCTCCGGCTTCGGCACCATCCTCGGCTCGGTCAACTTCATCACCACCATCATCTGCATGCGCGCCCCGGGCATGACGATGTTCCGCATGCCGATCTTCGTGTGGAACGTCCTGCTGACCGGTGTCCTGGTCCTGCTGGCCTTCCCGGTCCTCGCGGCCGCGCTGTTCGCCCTGGAGGCGGACCGCAAGTTCGGCGCCCATATCTTCGACGCGGCCAACGGCGGCGCGTTGCTATGGCAACACCTCTTCTGGTTCTTCGGCCATCCAGAGGTGTACATCATCGCCCTACCGTTCTTCGGCATCATCTCCGAAGTGATCCCGGTGTTCTCCCGAAAGCCGATGTTCGGCTACATGGGCCTGATCGCCGCGACCATCTCCATCGCCGGTCTCTCCGTGACGGTGTGGGCGCACCACATGTACGTCACCGGCGGCGTCCTCCTGCCGTTCTTCTCCTTCATGACGTTCCTCATCGCCGTGCCGACGGGCGTGAAGTTCTTCAACTGGATCGGAACGATGTGGAAGGGCTCACTGTCCTTCGAGACACCGATGCTGTGGGCGACGGGCTTCCTCATCACCTTCACCTTCGGCGGTCTGACCGGCGTCATCCTGGCCTCGCCGCCGATGGACTTCCATGTGTCCGACTCGTACTTCGTGGTGGCGCACTTCCACTACGTCGTCTTCGGCACCGTCGTCTTCGCGATGTTCTCCGGCTTCCACTTCTGGTGGCCGAAGTTCACCGGCAAGATGCTGGACGAACGCCTCGGCAAGATCACCTTCTGGACGCTGTTCATCGGCTTCCACGGCACCTTCCTGGTCCAGCACTGGCTGGGCGCCGAGGGCATGCCGCGTCGCTACGCCGACTATCTGGCGCAGGACGGCTTCACCGCCCTGAACACGATCTCGACGATCAGCTCGTTCGTCCTCGGTCTGTCCGTCCTGCCGTTCTTCTACAACGTGTGGAAGACCGCCAAGTACGGCAAGCCGGTCGGCGTCGACGACCCGTGGGGCTACGGCCGCTCGCTCGAGTGGGCCACCTCCTGCCCGCCGCCGCGCCACAACTTCCTCACCCTGCCGCGGATCCGCAGTGAATCCCCGGCGTTCGACCTGCACCACCCGGAGATCGCCGCGCTTGAGCAGCTGGAGCACAGCGGTCACGGCGCGAGTGCCATCGCAGGCGGCAAGGAGGCCGGCAAGTGAAGGTCCAAGGATGGATGTTCACGTGGCTGAGCGTGTTCATCCTCATCATGGCCATCGTCTACGGCGTCTGGTCGAAGGAGCCGGCGGGCACCACGGCCCTCTTCCTCGCCTTCGGCCTGTCCATCATGATCGGCTTCTACCTGGGCTTCACGGCCAAGCGGGTCGACTCGGGCGCGCAGGACAACAAGGAAGCGGACGTCGCGGACGACGCCGGCGAGCTGGGCTTCTTCAGCCCGCACAGCTGGCAGCCGCTGTCGCTCGGCATCGGCGGCGCGCTGGCCTTCCTGGGCGTCGCGATCGGCTGGTGGCTGCTGTACTTCTCCGTCCCGCTGATCATGATCGGTCTGTGGGGCTGGGTCTTCGAGTACTACCACGGTGAGAACCGCACCCAGTAGCACGCGTGGAACGCGGCGAGAGCCCGGACACTCCGTCAGGAGGGTCCGGGCTCACGCTTTTGCCGTAGCGGCGCTGCTCCGTCCGTGTCACTCGGCGCGCCGCCGCCGACGCGGCTCCCTAGCGTGAAGTCATGAGCCACCAACCACGCCCCCGCACCGTCGTCGGCTGCACCCTGCTGGTGATCGCCCTGGGCGCGGTCGCGAGCGCCTGCGGCTCGGACGGCAACCCACTGTCCGTGCGCCGCCCCTACGACGCGACGGACCAGATCTCCTTCAACGGCGTCGAGGAGGACGGGAAGAAGACCGACCCGGACAAGCCGCTGGAGGTCACGGCGCAGGACGACGACCGGATCACGGACGTCACCGCCGTGGACGGCACAGGCCGCTATGTGCCGGGCGAACTCTCCGCCGACGGCAGCCGCTGGCACAGCACCGAGCCGCTGGCCGCAGGCGCCCGCTACACGGTCCGCGTGAGCACCGAGGACGACGACGGCGCACCCGGCCGCCGGGTCCTCACCTTCGACACCGGCAAGCCCACCAGCAAGAAGCGGCTGGCGGTCCAGTTCGGCCCCGATGCCGGCGAGTACGGCGTCGGCCAGCCCGTCACCGCCAAGCTGGACCAGCCCGTCAAGGACCCCGCCCAGCGCGCCGTCGTCGAACGCGCCCTCAAGGTCGACTCCACGCCCTCCGTGCAGGGCGGCTGGCACTGGGTGGACGACAAGGAACTCCACTACCGGCCCAAGGACTACTGGCCCGCCCACGCGACCGTCCGCGTCCACAGCAACCTGGACGGCATCAAGATCGGCGACCGGCTGTGGGGCGGCCCCGCGAAGGACCTCAAGCTCACCATCGGCGACCGGGTCATCGCCGTGACGGACGCGTCGTCGCACTCCATGACGGTCTTCAAGAACAACGAGGAGATCAACCAGATCCCCGTCACCACCGGAAAGCCGGGCTTCGAGACCCGCAACGGCGTCAAGGTCGTCCTGGGCAAGGAGTACTTCGTACGGATGCGCGGCACCACCGTCGGCATCTCGGAGGACTCCTCCGAGGCCTACGACCTGCCCGTCTACTACGCCACCCGGGTCACCTGGAGCGGCGAGTACGTCCACGCCGCACCCTGGTCGGTGGGCTCCCAGGGCTATGCCAACGTCAGCCACGGCTGCACCGGCATGAGCACGTCCAACGCCGAGTGGTTCTTCGACAACGTCCGTGCGGGCGACGTGGTCCAGGTCGTCAACAGCTACGGCAACACGATGGAGACCTTCGGCAACGGCTTCGGCGACTGGAACCTGGACTGGCAGAAGTGGACCAAGGGCAGCGCTCTCACCGGCGGCAAGCAGGAGACCCGTCAAGAGACGGCGAGACTCAGCCCGGCGGCTGCGTAGATGCTTTTGAGGGGCGCGGGGCTGTACCGATGTGCAGCCACGGACGGCCGTCGGTCGCGACACGACCTCGCGCCCCTCTCCCGGAGGGCTACGCGCTCTGCTGGAGGTTCTTCCGCCGCAGCAGGGAAGCAAGCGCCGAGGCGAACTCGACCGGCTCCACCGGCAGCGTCACGGCCGCCTCCGCCCGACTCCAGGTGGCCAGCCACGCATCCTGCGGCCGCCCGATCAGCAACAACACCGGCGGACACTGGAAAACTTCGTCCTTCACCTGGCGGCACAGGCCCATGCCGCCCATCGGCACGGCCTCCCCGTCGAAGACGCAGACGTCGATCCCGCCCTTGTCCAACTCCGTGAGCACCGCCGCGGGCGTCGCGCACTCGAGGAACTCCACGAGCGGCGCATCGGGGGCGGGTCGTCGGCCGGAGGCCAACCGCACCTGCTCGCGGGTGTTGGAGTCGTCGCTGTAGACCAGCACCGTGGCGGTCGCCTGCATGCTTCCTCCGTGACATCAGCGTCGTACGGACAGAACCGATGCCGCGGATGCTACTCCCTTGCACACCCCGTCAACACCGGTTGGAACACCACTTCGATGGGCCATACGGGCAGTACACGCGGTGTGAACACTCCGAACGGCACCCCCGGGAGTGAGGGCTGGATAAGGGACCGACATAATGTCGGTCGTGGCGACAGCAACGACAGTAGAAACCGGGCACGCGCACCCGTCGGTCAATCGGCCGAACCTCACCAGCGTCGGAACCATCATCTGGCTGAGCTCCGAGCTGATGTTCTTCGCGGCCCTCTTCGCGATGTACTTCACCCTGCGATCGGTGACCGGGCCGGATCACTGGAAGGAAATGGCCGAGAGCCTGAACTTCCCGTTCTCGGCCACGAACACCACGATCCTGGTGCTCTCCTCCCTCACCTGCCAGCTCGGCGTCTTCGCCGCCGAGCGCGGTGACGTGAAGAAGCTCAGGATGTGGTTCATCGTCACCTTCATCATGGGTGCGATCTTCATCGGCGGTCAGATCTTCGAGTACACGGAGCTGGTGAAGAAGGACGGGCTCTCGCTCTCCTCCGACCCGTACGGCTCGGCGTTCTACCTGACCACCGGCTTCCACGGCATGCACGTGACGGGCGGCCTCATCGCCTTCCTGTTCGTCCTCGGCCGCACCTACGCGGCCAAGAGGTTCACCCACGAGCAGGCGACCGCGGCCATCGTCGTGTCCTACTACTGGCACTTCGTCGATGTCGTCTGGATCGGCCTCTTCGCCACGATCTACATGATCAAGTAGCCGGGCCCGCTCCCGCACATCCGTACGCATCGACGCAGAAGATCCTGACACCGGGGTAATCCGTGAAAAAGCTCTCCGCACGACGACGCCATCCGCTGGCGGCGCTCGTCGTCCTACTCCTCGCGCTGGCATGCACAGGGGGGCTGTACGCCGTGTTCGCGCCCGCGAGCAAGGCGCAGGCAGACGACACCGCCCAGTCCCTCGCCATCGACGAGGGCAAGAAGCTCTACGCCGTCGGCTGCGCCAGCTGCCACGGCACCGGAGGTCAGGGCAGCTCCGACGGTCCCAGCCTGGTCGGCGTGGGCGCCGCGGCCGTGGACTTCCAGGTCGGCACCGGCCGCATGCCGGCGGCGACCTCCCAGGGCGCCCAGGTGGTGAAGAAGAAGAACATCTACACGCAGGCCGAGATCGACCAGCTCGCCGCGTACATCTCCTCCCTCGGCGCCGGCCCGTCCGTCCCGACCGAGGCCGAGTACAGCCCGGAGGGCGCGGACATCGCCAAGGGCGGCGACCTGTTCCGCACCAACTGCGCGCAGTGCCACAACTTCACCGGCAAGGGCGGCGCCCTCACCGAGGGCAAGTTCGCTCCGACCCTGGAGGGTGTGGACCCGAAGCACCTCTACGAGGCCATGCAGACCGGCCCGCAGAACATGCCCTCCTTCCCCGACACCACGCTGTCGGAGCAGAACAAGAAGGACATCATCGCGTACCTGCACGCGGTCAACAGCGACGAGACGAACAACCCCGGTGGTCTGGAGCTGGGCGGCCTCGGGCCGGTCACCGAAGGCCTCTTCGCCTGGATCTTCGGACTCGGCGCCCTGATCGCGGTCGCCGTCTGGGTCGCCGCTCGGACCGCAAAGGCCAAGAAGTCATGAGTAACCAAGACATTCCAGAAGAGAACCTGCCTGCTGAGCAGGACCACGCCCATGGCGCGGTATCCGTCGCGGACGAGAAGAACCCGTTCGCGGACCCCGGTCTGCCGCCCCACGAGCACCGCATCCAGGACATCGACGAGCGGGCCGCCAGGCGGTCCGAGCGTGCGGTCGCCTTCCTGTTCACGCTGTCGATGCTCGCCACGGTCGGCTTCATCGCCTCGTATGTGGCGATCCCCGCCGACAAGTCGATCTTCGTGTTCCCGATCGGCCACCTCAGCGCGCTGAACTTCGCGCTGGGTCTGACGCTGGGCACGGCGCTGTTCACCATCGGCGCCGGCGCGGTCCACTGGGCCCGCACCCTGATGTCGGACGTGGAGGTCGCCGACGACCGGCACCCGATCGCGGCCGAACCCGAGGTCCGGGCCAAGGTCCACGCGGACTTCAAGCAGGGCGCCAAGGAATCGGCGATGGGTCGGCGCAAGCTGATCCGCAACACGATGTTCGGCGCGCTCACCCTGGTGCCGCTCTCCGGCATCGTGCTGCTGCGCGACCTCGGTCCGCTGCCCGAGGACAAGCTGCGGCACACGCTGTGGTCCAAGGGCAAGCTGCTCGTCAACATGAACACGAACGAGCCGCTGCGTCCCTCGGACGTCGCCGTCGGTTCGCTCACCTTCGCCAAGCCCGAGGGCCTGGAGGAGCACGACGAGGAGTTCCAGAACGAGATCGCCAAGGCGGCCCTGATGATCGTCCGGCTGCAGCCGGACAACATCAAGGACAAGCAGGAACTCGACTGGTCCTACCAGGGCATCGTGGCGTACTCGAAGATCTGCACCCACGTCGGTTGCCCGATCTCGCTGTACGAGCAGCAGACGCACCACGTGCTGTGCCCTTGCCACCAGTCCACCTTCGACCTCTCCGACGGTGCCCGAGTGATCTTCGGTCCCGCCGGTCACGCCCTGCCGCAGCTGCGCATCGGTGTGAACGACGAGGGCTACCTCGAGGCGCTCGGCGACTTCGAAGAGCCCGTCGGTCCTGCATTCTGGGAGCGCGGATGAGCACCACAGAGACGACAGAGTCCCGCGAACGCGGGAAGGCGCCGGCCGGCGAGCGCGTCGCCGACTGGGCCGACGGTCGGCTGGGGATCTACTCCCTGGCCAAGGCCAACATGCGCAAGATCTTCCCCGACCACTGGTCGTTCATGTTGGGCGAGGTCTGCCTCTACAGCTTCATCATCATCATCCTGACGGGTGTGTATCTGACGCTGTTCTTCCACCCGTCGATGAACGAGGTGGAGTACCACGGCAGCTACGTCCCGCTTCAGGGACAGCTGATGTCCGAGGCGTTCAGCTCGACCCTGCACATCTCCTTCGACGTGCGCGGCGGTCTGCTCATCCGGCAGATCCACCACTGGGCGGCGCTGATCTTCCTCGCCGGCATGTTCGTGCACATGATGCGCGTGTTCTTCACGGGCGCGTTCCGCAAGCCGCGTGAGATCAACTGGCTGTTCGGCTTCCTGCTGTTCGTCCTGGGCATGTTCACCGGTTTCACCGGTTACTCGCTCCCGGACGACCTGCTCTCCGGCACCGGTGTCCGCTTCACCCAGGGCGCGATCCTGTCGATGCCGATCGTCGGCACGTACATCTCGATGTTCCTGTTCGGCGGTGAGTTCCCGGGTCACGACTTCGTGGCGCGGTTCTACTCGATCCACATCCTGCTGCTGCCGGGCATCATGCTCGGCCTCGTGGTGGGCCACCTGATCCTGGTCTTCTACCACAAGCACACGCAGTTCGCGGGCCCCGGAAAGAGCAACAAGAACGTCGTCGGCATGCCGCTGCTGCCGGTGTACATGGCCAAGGCCGGAGGCTTCTTCTTCCTGGTCTTCGGTGTGATCGCGGCCATCGCGGCGGTCGCGCAGATCAACCCGATCTGGGCCATGGGCCCCTACCGTCCGGACCAGGTGTCGACCGGCGCCCAGCCCGACTGGTACATGGGCTTCGCCGAGGGTCTGATCCGCTTCATGCCGGGCTGGGAGATCAACATCTGGGGTCACACGCTCGTCCTGGGCGTGTTCATCCCGCTGGTGCTCTTCGGCGTGGTCCTCGCGGCGCTGGCGATGTATCCCTTCATCGAGTCCTGGGTCACCGGCGACAAGCGCGAGCACCACATCCTGGACCGCCCGCGCAACGCGCCGACCCGCACCGCGCTGGGCGTCGCCTGGGTCACGATGTACATGATCACGCTGGTCGGCGGTGGCAACGACCTGTGGGCCACCCACTTCCACCTGTCGATCAACTCGATCACCTGGTTCGTCCGGATCTTCTTCTTCGTCGGACCGGTCATCGCGTACATCTTCACCAAGCGGATCTGCCTCGGCCTGCAGCGCCGGGACCGGGAGAAGGTGCTGCACGGTCGGGAGACCGGCACCATCAAGCGCCTGCCGCACGGTGAGTTCGTCGAGATCCACGAGCCGCTCAGCCAGGAGCAGCTGCACACCCTCACCGCGCACGAGCAGTACGTGCCCGCCGCGATCGGCCCCGCGGTCGACGAGAACGGCGTCGAGCGCAAGGTGACGGGCTCCGAGAAGCTGCGCGCCAAGATCAGCGGCGCGTACTTCGGCGAGGACCAGCAGATCCCGAAGCCCACCGTCGAGGAGTACAAGGAGATCACGAGCGGCCACGGCCACCACTGATCGCTTGCGGCGTCGCCACGCCCGCGCAACGGGCCCCGTCCGGTCTTCGGACGGGGCCCGTTGCCGTGCCCATGGGCTGGATAGGGTGGGGACACACTCTTCTACGAGAGCCCTAGAAGATCGTTACGACACCCAGGAGCGGCTGATGAGCGCTGTGACCCCCGCTGGAGGCGACACCGCGGCGGGCCGTTCCTGGCCCGAGGTGCTGAACAGCCTGCTGTACGGCCACGACCAGGACGCCGACGCCACGTTCTGGGCGCTGGACCGGATCATGCGCGGCGAGGCGACCGACGCGCAGATCGCCGGGTTCGTGGTGGCGCTGCGGGCCAAGGGCGAGACCGTCGAGGAGATCAACGGGCTCGTCCGGGCGATGTACGAGCACGCCAACCTGATCGAGGTGCCGGGTCGGACCGTCGACATCGTCGGCACGGGCGGCGACGGCGCGAAGACGGTCAACATCTCCACGATGTCGGCGATCGTCGTGGCCGGTGCGGGCGCCACGGTCGTCAAGCACGGCAACCGGGCCGCGTCCTCCGCGTCCGGCGCCTCGGACGTCCTGGAGAAGCTCGGCGTCAATCTGGAGCTGACGCCACGGCGGGTGGCCGAGGTGGCTCAGGAGGCCGGGATCACCTTCTGCTTCGCGATCAAGTTCCACCCGGCGCTGCGTCATGTGGGCGCGGCCCGCGGCCAGTTGGGCATCCGCACGGTGTTCAACGTCCTCGGCCCGCTGACCAACCCGGCGAAGGTGCGGGCCCAGGCGGTCGGGGTCGCGGACCCGCGCATGGCGCCGGTCGTCGCGGGCGTCTTCGCCGAGCGCGGCAACTCGTCCCTGGTCTTCCGGGGCGACGACGGCCTCGACGAGCTGACGACGACGGCCACGTCCCATGTGTGGGTCGTCCGCGACGGCAAGGTCGCCGAGGAGAGCTTCGACCCGCGTGACGTCGGTCTGGAGCTGGTCCCCGTGGAGGCCCTGCGGGGCGGGGACCCGTCGTACAATGCGGAGGTCGCCCGCCGCCTTCTGGAGGGCGAGCCGGGCCCGGTGCGGGAGGCCGTGCTGCTGAACTCGGCGGCCGCGCTGGTGGCCCTCGACCCGGGCAGCGGAACGCTGGCCGAGCAGATCCGGGCCGGCATGGACCGGGCGGCCGAGTCCATCGACTCCGGCGCGGCCAAGCGGTCGCTGGAGCGCTGGGTCGCCGCCAGCAACGCGTAGGCGCCCGCTGGAAGAGCCGCGCGGCGCCGTCAGCCGTCTGCGGCGCCGTCGCGGCTGGTCGCGCAGTTCCCCGCGCCCCTTCGGGCGCTCGGTCGTCCCGCGATCCGGACACGGGTTGCGGGACGACGATCACATCGCGTACGTTCCTTTGTCAGGTCATGAGTGACAGTCAAGAGGCCCCGGCCGACTGTCCGGCAACCCTCCGTCCGTGGCGGGGTGCCCCGGGTGAAGACCAGGCTGTGCACAACAAGGTGCACGGCAAGCGCGGATCCCTCACACGCTTCTGAGAGCGTGCGGCCAGGGATCCTGGTCATCGAGGGAGCCTTCTGTGAGCAAGCGAATGCGATAGGGCGCAGAGCCCCGCTTCCGCGTACCCCTTTTCACTTTTCCCTTGCCTCACACGGGAGTTCCGTCATGTCCGTTTCCGTCTTCACCGCTGCCTCTGTCCAGACCGTTTGTGCGCCTCTGCCCGTTCTGGGCCGGGATGTCACCGTTCCGCTCGTCACGGGCGGCGAGGTCGCCTACGCGGCGCTCGACTACGCGGCCAGCGCTCCCGCCCTCCAGCGCGTCTGGGACGACGTCGCGGCCTACGCCCCCTACTACGGCAGCGTCCACCGCGGCGCCGGCTACCTCTCCCAGCTCTCCACCGACCTGTTCGAGAACGCCCGCCGGACGGTCACCGAGTTCCTGGACTGCCGCCCCGACGACCAGCTGATCTTCACCCGCTCCACCACGGACTCCCTCAACCTGCTCGCCGCGGCCCTCCCCGCCGACTGCCAGGTCTTCGTCTTCGAGACCGAGCACCATGCCTCGCTGCTGCCCTGGAAGGACGCCCGGGTCACCTACCTGGACGCCCCGCGCACCCCGCGCCAGGCCGTGGAGACCCTGGAGCGCGCCCTCGCCGACCGTGACCCGTACGGCCCGGCCCTGGTCTGCGTGACCGGCGCCTCGAACGTCACCGGCGAGCTGTGGCCGGTGCGCGAGCTGGCGGCGGCCGCGCACGCCCACGGCGCCCGTATCGTCCTGGACGCCGCCCAGCTCGCCCCCCACCACCCGGTGTCGGTGCAGGACCTCGACGTCGACTGGGTCGCCTTCTCCGGCCACAAGCTGTACGCGCCCTTCGGCTCCGGCGTCCTGGCCGGCCGCGCCGACTGGCTCCGGGCCGCCGACCCGTACCTCGCGGGCGGCGGCGCCAGCCGCAAGGTCACCCGGCGCGAGGACGGGGGAGTGGACGTGGAGTGGCACGAGAGCGCCGCCCGCCACGAGGCCGGCTCCCCGAACGTGATCGGTGCGTACTCCATCGCCGCGGCCTGCAAGGCGCTGACCGAGGCCGGCTTCGAGGCGCTGGTGGCCCGTGAGCAGTACCTGATCGAGAAGGTGCGGGCCGGTCTGGCCGAGGTGCCGCAGGTCAGGGTGTTGTCCCTGTTCGGGGACGACGCCCCGCGGGTGGGCGTGATCTCCTTCGTCGTCGAGGGCTGGAACAGCTCCCACTTCGCCGCCGCCCTCTCGGCCGAGTACGGCATCGGCGTCCGGGACGGCCTCTTCTGCGCCCACCCGCTGGTCCGCACCCTCCTGGGCGGCGACCTGCACAGCCAGGGCGAGTGCGGCGCCCCCGAGGCGGCCCCCGGGGAGAAGTCCCTCAACGCCATCCGGGTGAGCTTCGGCGCGGGCACCCCCGACGAGCACGTGGAGCGCTTCGTGACCGCCGTACGGGAACTGGTGACCGACGGCGCGCGGTGGCGGTACCGGACCCAGGACGGCCGCTGCGTCCCCGCGGTGTAGGGCCTACTCCAGGCCGATGGCGAACGCGGCCTCGAGGTCGTGCTGGGAGTAGGTGCGGAAGGCGACGTGCGTGTCCGTTCCCTCGACCCCCGGGATCTTGCTGATGCTCCCGGGGATGACCTCCGCCAGGTCCTCGTGCTGCTTCACCCGGACCATGGCGATCAGGTCGTAGGTCCCGGTGACGGAGAAGACCTCGCTCACGGAGTCCAGCGAGGCGATCCGCTCGGCGATCTCGGGGATCCGGTCCACGCTGGTCTTGATGAGGACGATCGCGGTGATCACGGCTGGTTCTCTCCCTCGGGGGCCGTTGCTGGGGCGGCCCTCACTCTAGTCGCCCGCTCGTCTCCCGCCGCCGCTCTGCCGAGGCCGCCCTTCGGGCCCTTCCTGTGTCCGAAACGGGCCCAGGCGTAGACGAGCCCCAGGCCGAAGCCCACCACATGGGCCAGGTAGGCCACCCCTGGCCCCTGGGCGGCCCGGCCCGCCGCGACCCATTGCAGGGCCGCCCAGAAGGGCAGCACGACCCAGGCGGGGAAGCGCAGCGGCAGGAAGAACAGGAACGGCAGGAGGCTGGTCACCCGTGCCCGGGGGAACAGGTACACGAACGCGCCGAGGATCGCCGAGATCG
Organism: Streptomyces sp. NPDC006872; assembly: GCF_040635845.1. Taxonomy (NCBI): domain Bacteria; kingdom Bacillati; phylum Actinomycetota; class Actinomycetes; order Kitasatosporales; family Streptomycetaceae; genus Streptomyces; species Streptomyces sp. NPDC006872. The sequence continues at coordinate 184,428 of NZ_JBEYIL010000017.1, read as the reverse complement.
CCCCGGAGGCGCCGACCAGGGACTGCGCGGACCCGGCGTTGGCGGCGGCGTAGCCCAGCAGGGCCAGGTAGCCGCAGCCGAGGTAGAAGAGCGTGAACTCGACGCGGCCCATCCGCTCCTCGGCCATCGCCCCGAACACGTGGAGGAAGAGCATGTTGCCCAGCAGGTGCACCCAGCTGCCGTGCACGAACAGGGCCGTGGCCGGGGTCAGGGCGGCCCGTGGGGAGCCCGCGAAGAGCTCGGCGGGCACCACGCCCCAGCGTCGGAAGTAGGCCCGCTGCGCGGCCAGCAGCTCGTCGCCGGCGCCGTAGCCCGGATTGAAGCCCGAGGCGGGGCCGATGACGAAGATCAGGCAACACACGGCGATCAGTCCGTAGGTCACCGGCGCCGAGGGGTTGCGGACCGTCCTGCCGACCGTCCCGCTCCAGTTGCTGATCATGACCACAGAGCATGACGGAACAGGACGCACCAGCACAGACCGCCTCGCCGCCGGATGGGCGCGGTGATCGGATGGGCGGCGAGTACGCGCCAGGCCGTAGGGTTACGAGCCATACACGCGGGGGAGCCTCCGGCCCGACCCCGACACTGGAAGTACGACACTAGAAGGAAGCGGAAAGTCACGATGACGGTTCCCCTGCCGACCGCCACGACGCGGTGGCGCTGCACGCTCTGCGGCAACCTCACGCGCTTCGACGTGACGCGCTCGTCGAAGGTCGTCGAGTACGTGCACCTCGACCTCGCCGGTGAGCCGAAGGTCGAGGAGCGCGAGGTGGTCAGTGAGACCATCGAGACGGTGCGGTGCCGCTGGTGCAACGCCGTGGACCAGGTGGAACTCGTGGATCGGCCGGGCGCCGGCTCCTGACGGGAGCCGGCCCCGCACAGGTATTGGGGTGTGACGGATGGTGGAGAGCGCAGGCGGGGGGCCGGGCGACGGCGCCGCCGAGATGCTCGACCGTCCGCTGCCGGACGGCGTGCGGCGCAGGGTCGTCACGATCGTGTCCGACGGCTTCGGCGGACTGACCGTCGGCGAACTGCCCGCCCAGTTGCGCCAGTACGCGCGGTTCGCGCCGAACCGGCGGGCCAAGTTCGCCGGCAACGCGATGGCCGCCGCGCTGGAGACCGATCCGCTCTTCCGGCAACGCATCGCCGAGAAGTTCAGAGAAGCCCAGCCGGAACTCTCCGGCGCTCTCGACTCCGGCTCGCCGACCCCGGCCGCGGACCCGCTCGACGTGGCGGCCGCGGCCTATGTACTGCGGCCCACGGGCTGGGTGAAGCTGGTCACCGCGGCCGGCGAGGAGGCCCAGCGGGCGGACGCCGAGCGCGCCGACGAGGAGAGCCGGGCCGAGCTGGAGCGGCTGCGCGAGGAGCTGGACCGGGCGCGTGAGCAGACCCGCGCGGACACCGAGCGGCTGCGCGTCGAACTGGACGTGGCGAAAAGGGAAGCCGATTCGCTCAACCGCAAACTGCGTTCGGCCCTCAGCGACGTCAAGCGGGGCGAGGCCGCGCTGCGCAAGGTGCAGAGCGAGATCGAGGCCGTCCGGGCCGAGGGGCATGCCCAGGTGTCCGCCGCGGAGAGCGAGTCGCGGCGGCTGAAGGGGCGGCTCGGGGAGACGGAGGCCGCCCTGGAGGCCGCCCGGCGGGCGGCGCGCGAGGGGCGCAGCGTCGAGGACATGCGGGTGCGGCTGCTGCTCGACACCGTGCTGGACGCGGCCCAAGGGCTGCGGCGGGAACTGGCGTTGCCGCCGCTGTCGGTGCGCCCCGCGGAGACCGTCGACGCGGTCGAGCCCGGGCGGATGACCCCGAAGGACATCGCCGCGCGTGCCCTGTCCGAGCATGATCCGGCCATTCTGGACCAGCTCCTCGCGCTGCCGCAGGCGCATCTCGTCGTGGACGGCTACAACGTCACCAAGACCGGGTATCCGCAGATGCCGTTGGAGAAGCAGCGGCTGCGGCTGCTGGGGCAGCTCTCGCAGCTCGCCGCGCAGACCGGCGCCGAGGTCACCTGTGTCTTCGACGGGGCCGAACTGGCGGCTCCGGTGCTGCTCGCGCCGCCGCGCGGGGTGCGGGTGCTGTTCTCCAAGCCCGGGGTCACGGCCGACGAGCTGATCCGTCAGCTGGTCCGGGCCGAGCCGCCGGGCCGGCCGGTCATCGTCGCCTCGACCGACCGCGAGGTGGCCGACGGGGTCGCGAAGGCGGGTGCCCGACCGGTGGCTTCCGCGGTACTTCTGAAGCGACTGTCCTGAAGGTCGAAGTTACTGGTTTAATGCCTGAATTGACTGAATGATCACGCAACGTAGCGTCAATCGAGCATTGCTGCGCGTGAGTTGTGTGAAAAAACTGTGTTGCGTGATGGGTTTTTTTCTCCCGAGGATTTGAACTGATCACGGCTGGGTCACTAAGGTCTGGTGCTCGAACCTCCACACGGGTGATCACTCAAAAGAAGGAGCCCGTCTCCGTGGCGTCCCACCGTCGACCGAAGCAGCCGAGTCGCGTGCGCGTGACCGTGCTGACCACCGCAGCTGCCGCTGCCGTCGTCCTCAGCTCCCAGGCCGCCAACGCGGCGCCCAGTGCGAAGCCCACCAAGGACGAGGTCAAGAGCAAGGTCGACAAGCTCTACGAAGAGCAGGAGCAGGCCACCGAGAAGCTCAACGGCGCCCAGGAGAAGCAGGAGAAGCTCCAGAAGGAGATCTCCACCATCCAGGACAACGTCGCCCGCGGCCAGGCGGAACTCAACGAGCTGCGCGACTCCATAGGCCTGGCGGCGGCCGCGCAGTATCGCACCGGGTCCATCGACTCGTCCGTGCAGCTGCTCCTGTCCTCGAACCCGGACGACTTCCTGGACAAGGCGTCCACCGCCGACCAGCTGAGCGCCCAGCAGGTCGAGGCGCTGAAGAAGATCCAGGAGAAGCAGCGCGAGCTCGCCCAGGAGCGCTCCGAGGCGTCCAGCAAGCTCAAGGACCTCGCCTCCACCCGCACCGAGCTGGCCAAGCAGAAGAAGACGGTGCAGGGCAAGCTCGCCGAGGCGCGGGCGCTCCTCAACACGCTGACCGCCAAGGAGCGGGCGGACCTCGCCGCCGCCGACGCCCGCGCCAGCCGTGACGCCGGTGAGCGGGTCGACCTCGGTGACGCCCCCGCGGGCTCCGGCCGGGCCATGGCCGCCTTCCAGGCCGCCCAGAGCCAGCTCGGCAAGCCCTACCAGTACGGTGCCACCGGCACCGCCACGTACGACTGCTCGGGCCTGACCTCCTGGGCCTACGCGCAGGCCGGCGTCGGCATCTCGCGGACCTCGGAGGCGCAGGCCAACGACGGGACGCGCATCTACTCCCAGAGCGACCTCAAGGTCGGCGACCTGGTGTTCTTCTTCAACGACCTGCACCACGTGGGTCTGTACGCGGGCAACGGCCAGATCATCCACGCCCCGCGCACCGGTACCGTCGTGCGCTACGAGTCGATGAGCACGATCGGCGGCCCGTTCATGTTCGGCGTCCGGGTCTGATCCATCCCGGGACCGGAACCTGATCGAGCTCGGTACGGAGCCTGATCGACTTCAAGATCAGGACACCACGCCGCCCGAACGGGCGAATTACGACAACGAGCTGTGACCCCACGCCCCGCCGGTGACCTGCGTCAGCGGCGGGGCGTCACTGTGCGTGCCCGCCGAGGTCTTTGGCCGACCCCCTGACACAGGGCTACTGTCTCCCGCGTTTCCCTGTCCGCCAGCGGAAGGAGCGCGGCTTCCCGTGGGGTCCCATCGCCGACTTGCACGATCCGGGTTCGACCGGGGCGCCTGCAGCGCCCTGGGCGTGCTGTCCGTCGCGGCCGCCGCACTCGGCGCGGTGTCCGCCGTACCGGCCACGGCCGCACCGCACGACGACACCCGTGCCGAGGTGGACCGTCTCTACGAGGAGGCCGAGAAGGCGACCGAGGCCTACAACAAGGCCGACGAACACGTCGACGTACTGCGCAGGCAGGTCGGCACGGCCCAGGACCACATCGCCCGGCAGCAGGAGCGCATCAACGGCCTGCGCGAACAGCTCGGCTCGCTGGCCGGCGCCCAGTACCGTTCCGGCGGCCTCGACCCCTCCCTGGCGCTGCTGTTCTCCGACGACCCGGAGGACTACCTCGACAAGGCGTCCGTCCTCGACCGGATCACCGCCCACCAGGCCGGCGAACTGAGCCAACTCCAGGGCGCGATGCGCGAACTCACCCAGGAGCGCTCCGAGGCGGCCCGCAAGCTCGCCGAGCTGGAGAAGAGCCGCAAGGCCGTCGTCAGCCACAAGCGGACCGTGGAGCAGAAGCTCGCCAAGGCGCGGCAGCTGCTCAACTCCCTGCCGTCCGACGAACGCGCCGCCTACGACCGGGCCTCCCGCTCCGGCCGCGAGGAGATGCCCGACCTCTCGGGCGCCGTGCCGTCCTCCGGCCGTGCGGGCGCCGCCGTGGCCGCCGTCCGCTCCGCGCTCGGCAAGCCGTACGTGTGGGGCGCCAACGGGCCCACCGGCTTCGACTGTTCGGGCCTCATGCAGTGGTCGTACGCGCAGGCCGGAGTCTCCATCCCGCGCACCTCGCAGGCCCAGGCGCACGCCGGCCGCCGGATCCCGCTCTCCCAGGCCCAGCCCGGGGACATCGTCACCTACCGCTCCGACGCCAGTCATGTCGGCATGTACGTCGGCAACGGTCAGGTCATCCACGCCCCCTACCCGGGCGCGCCCGTGCGCTACGACCCGGTCGGGATGATGCCGGTCTCGTCCGTCACCAGGCCCTGACCCACAGCACCCCGCGCCCGGCTGCCGCCGTACGATCGGGGGGATGGCTGAGGGACGGCGGGCGCGCGGATCCGGGGTTCCGGGCCGCTGCCCGCTGCTCGTTCCACGGCTCGCTCCGCGGCTTGGTCTGCGGTTTCATGCGCGGCTTGTCCCGCTGGTCGTCCTGTTGCTCGTCGGGCTGGTCGGCTGCGGCGGGCGGACCGGGACGGACAGTGCGCGGGCCGATGTGCAGCGGGTCCTCGACCGGCGGGCCGCCGCCCTCCTCGGTCATGACGCGAGCGCCTACGCGGCCACCGGCGCCGCCGCCGGGTACGCCGCCGTGCGGGCCGTGCCGCTGGCGGGCTGGGCGTACCGGGTGACGGCCCTGCAGCGCAGCGGGGACAGCGCCACCGCCGACGCCGAACTCAGCTACCGGGTCGACGGCTACGACAAGGCCCCGGTGACCGTGGGCCGCACCCTGCGGCTGGCCCGTGACGGGGCCGGGCGGTGGTCGGTGACGTCGGAGAAGCCCGCGGCGAAGGCCGGCGAGCAGTTGTGGGACCAGGGCGTCGTGCGCGTCGTCCGGGGCGCGCACAGCCTGGTGCTGGGGGTCGGGCAGTCCGACGCGCGGCTGCGGTCCTTCGCGGAGCTGGCCGACGGCGCCGTGCCGGCCGTGTCGGCGGCCTGGGGCACCGACTGGGCCGGGCATGTCGTCGTCCTCGTGCCGAAGTCGCTGGAGGGCATGGCGGGGCTGCTCGGCTCGCCCGCCTCCGCCTACCGGGGGATCGCCGCGGTCACCACGGGCGAGACGGGCGGCGGCGCGAAGACCCCCGCGGACCGGGTCGTCGTCAACCCGGACGCGTACGACCTGCTCGGCCAGGTCGGTCGGCAGGTGGTCCTCACCCACGAGACCACCCATGTCGCCACCCGTGCCCACACCAACGCCGCCACCCCGCTGTGGCTGTCCGAGGGGTTCGCCGACTGGGTCGGCTACCGCGAGACCGGCCGCACGCCCGCCGAGGCCGCGCCGGAGCTCCAGCAGGCCGTCAGGGACGGGAACATGCCGGAGGCGCTGCCCGCCGACGGCGACTTCGGCTTCTACGGTGACGCCAACCGGCTGGCGCAGGCGTACGAGGGCGGGTGGCTGGCCTGCCGGATGATCGCCGAGCGGTGGGGCGAGGTGAAGCTGGACGCCTTCTACCGGGCCGTGGGGGAGCACCGGGCGCGGGCCGGGGCGGTGGAGGGCGCGCTGCGGAGCGTGCTGGGCACCTCTTCGGAGCAGTTCACGGCTGACTGGCGGGCCTATCTGAAGGCTCAGCTCGGCTGAACTGCGTTCAGCTCCTCGATCGCCTCGCGCAGCCACGCCCGCTCCGCCTCGCCCGTCGCCCGGGCCACGCGCAGCATGCCCTGTCGGAACAGGTCCGTCGTCTCCTCCGCGCGTACGGGTCGGCCCTCGGCGTAGAAGAAGCTCGCAGGCGTCTCGAGGAAGTCCGACCGGCGGCACAGGACGGCCGCCTGCTCCCGGCGGTCGGGCAGGTGCCGCAGAAACGCCAGGACCGTGTTGAAGCGGACATGGTCGGTGATCTCCGTGTCCTTGGGGTGGCGGAGGCGTTCCAGCAGGTCCGCGCGCCCCTTGTCGGTGAGGGAGAGCACGCGGCGGGGGGCCGCGCCCGTGCCGTCCTCGGTGCGCTGGTCGAGCTTGCCTGCGGTGACGAGACGGGTGATCGCCGGGTAGAGAGCGCCGTCGCTGACCGGGCGGACGTGGCCGGTCAGTGCAGTGATCCGCTCCTTCAACTCGTATCCGTGCAGTGGCTCTTCGGCCAGGAATCCGAGGATCGACAGTTCGAGCATGGCCCTTCGACGACCTTTCCTTGCGGATGCGACGACGTCATGCTACCTCTTATCGAGCTACCTCTATTCGAGGTAGCGCGATTCGAGGTAGCTCGGTTTTAAGGGGATGCGTTGTGAACAGTCATCGGGAGCAGCTCATCGTGCTGGCTCGGCCCGTCTACTTCTCGCTTCTGGCCTCCGTGGCCGCCGGGGTCATCAACACCGTCTGGGTGTCCCGGCTCGGTGGGCCGGCGGTCGCCGCCGTCGCCGTCGCGACCAACGCCGAGAACGTGCTGCTCGGCGTCGCGCTGGTGTTCGCCTCCGGGACGACCGTGCTGGTCGCCCATGCCCGGGGCGCGCGGGATCCGGGGGCCGTGCGCGCGGCCGTACGGGGCGGCTGGGCGCTGTGTGCCGTGGTCACGCCGGTGGTCGCGATCGGGGGGTTCCTGCTGCGCGAGCCGCTGTCCCGGCTGGTTCTCGGTGGGGGCGGCGGGCCGGCCCTGCCCCTTGCCGTGTCCTACTTCGCGATCTCGATGCCGGGCATCGCCGTCTTCTTCGCCCAGCAACTCGTGGACGGCATCCTCAAAGGCGCCGGTGACACCCGGACCCCGATGCGGCTGGCCCTCCTCGCCAACGGGCTGATCCTGGTCGGCGACCCGCTGCTCATCCACCTGTACGGCGTCCAGGGCGCCGCCGCCTGCACGGTGCTGTGCCGGAGCGTGGCCCTGGGGGTCGGGCTGCTCGCCCTGCGCCGCAACGCGCTGCTGCGGACGGCCGCCGAGCCCGCCTTCGGCGTCGGGGTCTGTCTGCGGCGGACGCTGACCACCGGGCTGCCGATGTCCGCCGACTTCACCGTCCGGCAGGCCGGGACGCTGGGGATGGTGGCCGTGGTGGCGCGGCTCGGGGTGACGGCGGTGGCCGCGTACTCGATCGCCTACAAGGTCCTGTACGTGGCGACCATGGCCTTCTACGCCGTCCGCCAGGCCGCCTCCATCCACACCGCGCACACCCGCGGCGCGGGCGGGGACGGCGACGGGGGCGGGGACGGGGGCGGGCTGCGGGCGATCGCGCGGCAGGCGGTGGTGGTGTCCGGGGCCGTCGGACTGGTGGCCGCCGTGTTGTTGGGGGGTGCGGCCCCCTGGATCATGGCCGCGTTCGGCGCCGGGTCCGCTGTTGCCGGCGAGGGCGTGCTGTTCCTGCGCTCGGTCGGGCCGTATCTGCTGCTCATGGCCGGGTTCATCGCGCTGGGCGGGGTCTTCGAGGGGAGCGGGGGAGCGGGCGTGCTGTTGCGGGTGACCGTGCTGGGGACGGCCGTCCAGTTGCCGTTGGCGTATGGGCTGTCGGGGCTTGGGCTGCCGGGGGTGTCCTTGGCGCTGGCGCTTGCGATGGGGGTGCAGTGTGGGGCGGTGGGGGTGGTGTTGTGGCGGGAAAGGGAACGGGAGCGGGAGCGCGAGGCGGCCGGGGTGGTGGTGCGGGTGGGCTGAGCCGGGTCGTGCGCAGGCCCTGTGGGTGGGTCGGGGTCGTGGCGGTGCGGCGAGCCCGTCGCGTGTTGGGCGTACTGCTGCCTGCTGCCACAGTGGGACCTGGCTGTGACGAGCTAAGCGACGGGCTGCGCCGCACCGCCACGACCCACTCCCGTCGACGGGCGGCCGCGCGTGCGTCGAGGGCGGTGCGTCGGGGAAGGGCCGCTGGGTCGGGGCACCGTTGCGCGCCAGAGGCGGGTGGCTGCTGTGAGGGCGGCTGTCAGTAGGAGGGTGTTGCGCAGCAGTAGCAGGGTTACGCCCAGGGGGGTGCTTGCCACCACGTCCGAGAAGAAGATCGGGAACTCCAGCGTGGTGAGGGGGGACGCTGTCAGGACGAGGGTTGCCGGCAGGGTCATGCGGGTTTCTCGGGAGCAGAGGCAGACCGCCGCCAGGCCGATCAGCCAGACGAGGTACTGGGGGCTGATCACCCGGCTGGTGACCGTGAAGAGGAGGACCGCCGTGAAGGCCGCCTCCGCGAGGGTGTGCGGTGCGAGGTGTTCGGCCATGAGGCGCCACAGGAGCAGCCAGCCGAGGGCCAGGGCTGTCAGGGCGAGGGCCACGTTTCCTACCAGGTCCACGTACGGGCCCACGAACTCCAGGGAGCCGTAGCGGAACAGGACTTCGCCCTGCCAGCCGAACTGTCGGGCCACGTGGAGGGCGAGGGCGCCCACCGACTCCACCTCGGTGCCCCGGTCGTGCTGGTAGGCGAGGAAGGCGAAGGCACCGGGCATGGTGAAGGCGAAGAGGGCGGCGAGGGCGGCGGCTGTTGCCGCCGTGGTCGTCCAGGCCCGTTTGCGTACTGCGCCTGCCAGGAGGAGTGCCGGCCAGACCTTCAGCAGGGCCGCCAAGGCGGTGAGCGCCCCCATCGCCCTGGGGTGCCGGACGCCAGCCATCAGCGCGGCCACTGCCACCGCCGTCACCATCACGTCGTAGCGGGCGTAGACGGTGGGGCCGAGCAGGGGGACGGCCGCCACCCACATCCAGGCGCCGCGCGGTGAGCGGCCGGGGCGCAGGCCTGAGTCCAGGAGCAACATCAGGACGGCCAGGTCGGCCAGGAAGGCCAGGACGAAGAAGGCCGACGCGTAGTCGAGGAAGGGCAGCAGGCCGGGGGAGAGGATCGCCAGGGCGGCGGCGGGCGGGTACTGCCAGGTGATGTCGGTGGCCGGGAAGGCGCCGGTGCGCAGGATCTCGTACCAGCCCTGGTAGATGACCGAGACGTCGGTGGTGACGTCCGGGCCGGGGAAGAGGAACACCTTGAAGACGAACAGGAGGAGGGCCAGGCGGGTGACGCCCCAGGTCGTCAGCAGGTGCGTCAGGGGGCGCTTCACGTCCGTGCTGTCCACCGGTGGCCCCCGTCCGTTCCTGTTCGCCACATGATCTCCCGGTGGGCTGTGAGGCGCGGGTGGGCGCGGCTGTGAACAGCGTTTGGATAGGGTCGGGTGCGATGCACAAGACCCTGATCGTGACCAACGACTTTCCGCCCCGGCCGGGTGGTATCCAGGCGTTCCTGCACAACATGGCGCTCCGGCTCGACCCGGACCGGCTCGTCGTCTACGCGTCGACCTGGAAGCGGGGGCGGGAGGGCGTCGAGGCCACGGCCGCCTTCGATGCCGAGCAGCCGTTCGCTGTTGTACGGGATGCCACGACGATGCTGCTGCCCACGCCCGGGGCGACCCGGCGGGCCGTCGGGCTGCTGCGGGAGCACGGGTGCACCTCGGTGTGGTTCGGGGCGGCCGCGCCGCTCGGGCTGATGGCGCCGGCGCTGCGGAAGGCCGGCGCCGAGCGGCTGGTGGCCACCACGCACGGGCATGAGGCCGGGTGGGCGCAGTTGCCCGCCGCGCGGCAGTTGCTGGGGCGGATCGGTGAGGCCACGGACACCATCACGTACCTGGGCGAGTACACGCGTTCGCGGATCGCGACCGCGCTGAGCGCCGAGGCCGCCGGGCGGATGGTGCAGTTGCCGCCGGGCGTCGACGAGAAGACCTTCCACCCGGGGTCGGGCGGCGACGAGGTGCGGGCGCGGCTCGGGCTGACCGACCGGCCGGTGGTCGTGTGCGTCTCGCGGCTGGTGCCGCGGAAGGGGCAGGACACACTGATCCTGGCCATGCCCCGGATCCTGGCCGCCGAGCCGGAGGCGGTGCTGTTGGTGGTGGGGGGAGGGCCGTACGAGAAGGAGCTGCGGCGGCTCGCCCAGGAGACGGGGGTCGCCGGTTCGGTGCGGTTCACGGGGGCTGTGCCTTGGGCGGAGCTGCCCGCCCACTACGGCGCCGGGGACGTCTTCGCGATGCCCTGTCGGACGCGGCGGGGCGGGCTCGATGTGGAGGGGCTGGGGATCGTCTATCTGGAGGCGTCGGCGACCGGGCTGCCCGTCGTCGCCGGGGACTCCGGGGGCGCTCCCGACGCCGTGCTCGACGGGGAGACGGGGTGGGTCGTGCGGGGCGGCTCTCCGGCCGACGTCGCCGAGCGCATCGTCGTGCTGCTGGGGGACGCCGAGCTGCGCCGTCGGATGGGGGAGCGGGGGCGTGCCTGGGTCGAGGAGAAGTGGCGGTGGGATCTGCTCGCGGAGCGTTTGAAAACATTGTTCTAGACTTTTCCCCCTTTGCTCTAGGCGGAGGGTGAAAATCCGCTGATGCTGCGCACATGACAGCCAAACTGATGCACCGTCAGCTGACGAGACGTCAAATCCTTGGTATGGCCGCCCTCCAGACGGCGGCCACCCTCGGCTTCACCCGCGTCGGCCTGCAGTCCGCCCGTGCGGCCGAGCCCGCAGCCGTCGAATCCGCCCCCGCCATCGTCGTCGGATCCGGGTACGGCGCCGCCGTCGCCGCCCTGCGCCTCGGTCAGGCCGGAATCCGCACCCTTGTCCTCGAGATGGGCCGGCTGTGGAACACGGCCGGCGCCGATGGCAAGGTCTTCTGCAACACCGCTAGCCCCGACCAGCGCTCCATGTGGTTCAAGACCCGCACCGAGGCGCCGCTGGCCACCTTCCTGTGGCTGGACGTCGTCAACAAGGACATCAGCCTCTACCCCGGTGTCCTGGACCGGGTGCACTTCGCGAACATGTCCGTCTTCGTGGGGCGCGGGGTCGGCGGCGGCTCCCTGGTCAACGGCTCGATGGCGGTCACCCCGCTCCAGTCCTACTTCGCCGAGCAGTTCCCGACGGTGAACGCGACGGAGATGTACTCCACGTACTTCCCGCGCGCCCGCGCCATGCTCGGCGTCAACACGATCGACCCCGCCTGGTTCGAGTCGACCGAGTGGTACCGGTTCAGCCGGGTCTCCCGGAAGCACGCGGTGAACACCGGGCTGAAGACCACCTTCGTGCCCAGCGTCTACGACTTCGGCTACATGCAGCGCGAGGCGGCCGGCACCGCGACCAGGTCCGCCCTCGGGCAGGAGGTCATCTACGGCAACAACTACGGCAAGAAGAGCCTCGACAAGACCTATCTGGCGTCCGCGCTGGGCACCGGCAACGTCACCATCCACACCATGGAGAAGGTGCGCGGGATCAGCCGGGCGAGCGACGGGACGTACCTCCTGACCGCCGATCGCATCGACGACACGGGACGGATCGTCGAGACCAAGCAGTACAGCTGCACCTACCTGTTCCTCGGCGGCGGCAGCCTCGGGACCAGCGAACTCCTCGTGCGGGCACGGGAGACGGGCACGCTGCCCGCGCTGGACGCGAGCGTCGGGGCAGGCTGGGGGCCCAACGGGAACGTGATGCTCGGGCGGGCCAACCATCTGTGGGACACCGTCGGCGCCAACCAGTCGACCATGCCGGTCATGGGCATCGACGACTGGGCCAACACCGCCAACCCCGTCTTCGCCGAGATAGCCCCGCTGCCGACGGGACTGGAGCACTGGGTCAGCCTGTATCTGGCGATCACCAAGAACCCGCAGCGGGCCGCGTTCACCTACGACGCCGCCTCGGGCGGGGTGAAGCTCGGCTGGAGCGCCGCGCAGAGCGCCGTCTCCATGGGCATGGCGAAGAAACTCTTCGACCGGATCAACTCGGCGAACGCCACGATCTACCGCTCCGACCTCTTCGGCACCCCCAGCAGGGTCTTCGCCGACGACTTCACCTACCACCCGCTCGGCGGCTGCGTGTTGGGGAAGGCGACCGACGACTACGGCCGGGTGAAGGGGTATTCGAAGCTCTACGTCACCGACGGCTCACTGGTGCCCGGCAACATCGGGGTGAACCCGTTCGTCACCATCACCGCGCTCGCCGAACGCACGATGGCGCGGGTCCTCGCCGAGGACGCCGCGCCATGACGCAACCGCTGTACTACTTGGCGTAGATCGCCTCGATCTCGCTCGCATAGTCCTTCGCCACCACGTTGCGCTTGAGCTTGAGCGACGGCGTGAGGTGGCCCGAGTCCTCCGTGAACTGGGAGGAGAGAATGCGGAACTTCCGCACCGATTCCGCCTTCGAGACCGCGGCGTTGCCGTCGTCGATCGCCGACTGGATCTCAGCCAGCAGATCGGCGTCGTCGCGCAGCGACGCCGCGGTCGAACCCGCGGGCTTGCCGTGCTCTTCGGCCCAACGGCCCAGGAACTCCGGGTCGATGGTGACCAGCGCGCCCACGAACGGCCGCCCGTCGCCCACCACCATGCACTCCGCGACCAGCGCGTGCGCCCGGATCCGGTCCTCGATCACGGCCGGAGCGACGTTCTTGCCGCCCGCGGTGACGATGATCTCCTTCTTGCGGCCGGTGATCCTGAGGTAGCCGTCCTCGTCGAGGGTGCCGATGTCACCGGTGTGGAACCAGCCGTCGGCCAGCGCCTCGGCGGTCGCGCCCGGGTTGTTCCAGTACTCCTTGAACAGGTGCTCACCGTGCAGCAGCACCTCCCCGTCGTCCGCGATGCGCACGACCGAGCCCGGCAGCGGCTGACCGACCGTGCCGATCTTCTGCCGGTCCCAGGGGTTGAAGGCGGTGGCCGCGCAGGACTCCGTCAGGCCGTAGCCCTCCAGGACCGTGAAGCCGATGCCGCGGAAGAAGTGACCGAGCCGCTCGCCCAGCGGCGCGCCGCCGGAGATCGCGTACTCGCCCTTGCCGCCGAGGACCGCGCGCAGCTTGCTGTAGACCAGCTTGTCGAACACCTTGTGCTTGATCCGCAGAGCGAGCGGCGGGCCCGCCGGCAGCTCCAGCGCCTTGCTGTACGCGATCGCGGTGTCCGCGGCCTTGTCGAAGATCGCGCCCTTGCCGTCGGCCTGCGCCTTGGCGCGCGCCGAGTTGTAGACCTTCTCGAAGACCCGCGGCACGCCCAGGATCAGCGTCGGCCGGAAGGCCGCCAGCTCGTCCGTGAGGTTCTTGATGTCCGGGACGGTGCCCAGCTTGATCGGCGCCATCATCGGGGCGATCTGCACCAGCCGGCCGAACACGTGCGCGAGCGGCAGGAAGAGCAGCACGCTGCACTCGCCGGTGCGGAACAGCGGCCGCAGGCGCTCGACGACGTTTCCGCACTCGGCGAAGAAGCTGCGGTGGGTGAGCACACAGCCCTTGGGCCGGCCGGTCGTGCCCGACGTGTAGACGATGGTCGCCGGGTCGTCGGCCTTCGCCAGCGAGCTGCGCTCCTCGACCGCCTTGTCGGAGACGTCCTTGCCGAGCCGCCCCAGCTCCTCGACGCCGCCGGCCTCGATCTGCCAGACGTGCTTGAGCGCCGGCAGCGACTCGCGCACCGACTCGACGGCCGCCGCATGGGCGTCGAGCTCGACGACGAGGGCGGTCGCACCCGAGTCGGCGAGGATCCACGACACCTGCTCCGGGGAGCTGGTGTCGTACACCGGCACGGTGACCGCGCCCGCGCACCAGATCGCGAAGTCGAGCAGCGTCCACTCGTAGCGGGTCCGCGACATCAGGCCGACGCGATCGCCGGGCTGGACGCCGGAGGCGATGAGGCCCTTGGCGGCGGCGTGCACCTCGGCCAGGAAGGCCGTGGCCGTCACGTCCTGCCAGGCGCCGCCCACCTTGCGGGCGATGACGGCGACGTCGGGATGCTGCGCGGCGTTTCTGCGGACGATGTCGGTCAGATTGCCGTCCGCGGGGACCTCGTACAAAGCCGGAAGGCTGAACTCGCGCAAGACTGCTGCTCCTCATAGGGCGCCGGCGCCACGACGTTGTGTGATGCGACGGTGCGGTCCAAGGGTCGGGCATGCACTCGGGCATCTCGGTAGTTGAAATCCTGAGCACGACTGGACTGCCTGGACGTTACCCGCCGGTATGGCCCCTTCGACAGGGGGGTCCGACGAGATGTTCGCTGCGTCACACAGATTGGTGTTTCCTGGCTGACAGTAGTCCACAGCTTTACTGACTGGCCAGTAACCGGTATCCCGGTCGCCACTGTTCACGTATGCCGCACACGCCTACCCTTGATCGACATGGCATCCACACCGTCCGGCAACCGCAGGACACGCATTCATGTGGTCAGCGACGTGCACGGCAACGCGCGCGACCTGGCCCGGGCCGGAGAAGGCGCGGACGCGCTGATCTGCCTGGGCGACCTGGTGCTGTTCCTGGACTACGCCGACCACTCCCGCGGAATATTCCCCGACCTCTTCGGCGTGGAGAACGCCGACCGCCTCGTCGAACTGCGCACCGCCCGCCGCTTCGAGGAGGCCCGTGAGCTGGGCGGCCGACTGTGGGGCGGCATCGACGGCGACCGGGCCCAGCTGATCGAGCAGGCGGTGCGCAAGCAGTACGCCGAGCTGTTCCCGGCGTTCCCCACCCCGACCTACGCCACCTACGGCAACGTCGACATGCCCCAGCTGTGGTCCGAGTTCGCCGGGCCGGGCACGACCGTCCTCGACGGGGAGCGGGCGGAGATCGGCGGCCTTGTCTTCGGCTTCGTCGGCGGCGGCCTGCGCACACCCATGCGCACGCCGTACGAGATCAGCGACGAGGAGTACGCGGCGAAGATCGAGGCGGTCGGCGAGGTGGACGTGCTGTGCACCCACATCCCGCCGGAGGTGCCGGAACTCGTCTACGACACCGTGGCCCGCCGCTTCGAACGCGGCAGCCGGGCCCTGCTGGACGCGATCCGCCGCACCCGCCCCCGCTACTCGCTCTTCGGCCACGTCCACCAGCCGCTCGCGCCCCGGATGCGGATCGGGGCGACCGAATGCGTGAACGTGGGGCACTTCGCGGGCAGCGGGAAGCCATGGGCCCTGGAGTGGTGACCGCCGCCGGCCCGACGGCGACCCACTCCTGGTGAAAGCGGCCGGTCGGGCGCGCGGTAGCCTTCACGCTGCACACACGTGCGCCCACGGCCGGCACACGGTGTCCTCTTCTCTACCCTGACCGGCCCGCATCCGGAGGAGCCACGGCGATGGCGGAACACACCAGCTCGAGCATCACGATCGAGGCGGCACCGGCCGATGTCATGGCGGTGATCGCCGACTTCGCCCGCTACCCGGACTGGACCGGAGAGGTGAAGCAGGCGGAGGTCCTGAAGAAGGACGACCAGGGCCGCGCCGAACAGGTCCGCCTGGTCATGGACGCCGGCGCCATCAAGGACGACCAGGTCCTGGGCTACACCTGGACCGGACAGCACGAGGTGTCCTGGACGCTGGTGAAGTCCCAGATGCTGCGCCAGCTCGACGGCTCCTACCTCCTCAAGCCGGCCGGCGGGGGCGCGACCGAGGTCACCTACCAGCTGACCGTGGACGTCAAGATCCCCATGCTGGGCATGATCAAGCGCAAGGCCGAGAAGGTCATCATCGACCGTGCGCTCGCGGGCCTGAAGAAGCGCGTGGAGTCGGGGGACACGGGCGCCGAGGCGACCGAGAAGTAGGCCGAAGCCGGGCGGCGCCGGGCCGGCGGCCGGGGAGCAGCGGGCCGAGGGCCGGGAGCAGCAGGTCGGGAGGGCCCTCCGACCTCGGTTACCGTTCACCCTCATGCGCACCCTCCTGATCACCGGCCCCGGCGGCAGCGGCCGTACGACAGTCGCGGCCGCCACCGCACACCAGGCAGCCGCCGGAGGGTCCCGCACTCTCGTCCTCAGCGCAGACCGCACCGACACCCTGGGCGCCGCGCTCGGGGTACGCACCGGAGCGAGCCCCGTGCGGGTCACCCCGCACCTCACCGCCTGGCGTCCCGACGCCGCCGCCGGCTTCCGGGACGACCTCACCGGCTTCCAGGACCGCGCCACCACCGTCCTCGACCTGCTCGGGGCCTCCCGGCTGGACCCGGAGGAGGTCACCCCGCTCCCCGGCGCCGAGGAGCTGACCCTGCTGCGCGCCCTGCGGGACGCCGCCCTCGCCGAGGCCCACGACCTTCTCGTCGTCGACCTGCCGCCCGCCCCACAGGCCCTGGCCCTGCTGGCGCTCCCCGAGGAACTGCGCCGCTACCTGCGCCGACTCCTCCCGCCGGAACGCCAGGCCGCCCGCGCCCTGCGCCCCATGCTCGGCCGCCTCGCCGGCGTGCCGATGCCCGCCGAGTGGCTGTACGAGACGACGGCCCGCTGGGACACCGAGCTGGCCGCCGTCGAGGCCGTCCTCGCCGACCGCGACACCGCCGTCCGCCTGGTCGCCGAGCCCGGACCGGCCGGCGCCGACGCCGTCCGCGACGCCCGCCTCGGCCTCGCCCTGCGCGCCCTGCCCGTCGAATCCCTCGTCGCCAACCGCGTCCTGCCCGAGGAGGCCGCGGACACCGGCCTGCTCACCGGACTCGTCGCCCAGCAGCACAAGACGCTGGGGGAGTGGGGCGACGCCCACCGCGTCGCCCACCTCGGACACGATCCCCGGGGCGCCGACGACCTCGCCGCGCTCACCGTGCCCGCCGTCAACCCGGCAGCCTCCCCGGTCGAGTGGCCCGTCGCCGACCGGCTCGCCCAGGACGGCGTCCTCGTCTGGCACCTCCCGCTGCCCGGCGCCATACGGGACGAGCTCGACCTCATCCGGCGCGGCGACGAACTCGTGGTGACCGCCGGGCCGTTCCGCCGCATCGTCCCGCTGCCCTCCGTCCTGCGCCGCTGCACCGTCGACGGCGCCGCCCTGCGCGACGGCGAGCTGTGCGTGCGGTTCGCCCCCGACCCCGGGCTGTGGCCGCGGACGACGTGAGCGATATACCGCCGTTCGGGTAACGTCGTAGAGACGAGCGGTAGCCGGGTCGTCGATCAGGTGTCGTCCGTCAGGTGTCGTCCACCAGGAGTCATCAGGAGTCCGTCATGAGCGAAGAGCGCCCCACGCCCGACGCCGCCGGGGAGCCCGCCGGGACAGCAGGCTTCGACGAGCGGCCGTTCGACGAGCAGCCCCGGGTGAGCGACGCCGACGCCTGGGCCACCGCCGCCGCCGAGGACCTGGCGGCGGAGAAGGCCCGCCGCCGCGCCGAGTACGGCCGGCCCCAGGGCTCGGCCGCCGAGGAACTGCGCAAGCTGGTCGACGCCGTCGGCGACAAGCTGTCCTCGCTGCAGTCCCCGCTGCTCGGCGCGGTCGCCGGACCCGCCGCCGAGCAGGTGGTCCGCCAGGTCGTCCAGCAGGCCAAGGCCGTCGTGGAGCCCGTCATCGAGCGCAACCCCGACGTCTTCGACCACCTCGCGGCAGCCGGCACCGAACTCCTCGCCGCCTACCGCTCGGCGGTCCAGACCCAGGAACGACGCTGGACGACCGGGGCGAACGACCCCCGGGACACCCCCCGCGACGGCGGCCGTGACGGTGGCGACGACACCGGTCCCGGCCAGCGCATCGACTTGGACTGAAGCCCTTCCACGGCAGGGCCTCGGGTACGGTTGGCCGTAGCGGGGCTCGACCGAAACTGAGGGATTCATGGGACTCACCATCGGCGTCGACATCGGCGGCACGAAGATCGCGGCCGGCGTGGTCGATGAGGAAGGCAACATCCTCTCGACGTACAAGGTGCCGACCCCGGGCACGCCCGAGGGGATCGTGGACGCCATCGCCTCCGCCGTGGAGGGCGCGCGCGCCGGGCACGAGATCGTCGGCGTGGGCATCGGAGCCGCCGGCTATGTCAACCGCCAGCGCTCGGAGGTCTACTTCGCGCCCAACATCGACTGGCGCAACGAGCCGCTGAAGGAGAAGGTCGAGGCCCGCGTGGGTCTCCCCGTCGTCGTCGAGAACGACGCCAACGCCGCGGCGTGGGGCGAGTACAAGTTCGGCGCGGGCAAGGGCCACCGCAACGTCATCTGCATCACCCTCGGCACTGGCCTCGGCGGCGGCATCATCATCGGCAACAAGCTGCGCCGCGGCCACTTCGGCGTCGCCGCCGAGTTCGGCCACATCCGCATGGTGCCGGACGGCCTGCTGTGCGGCTGCGGCTCACAGGGCTGCTGGGAGCAGTACGCCTCCGGCCGCGCGCTGGTGCGGTACGCCAAGCAGCGCGCCAACGCCACCCCGGAGAACGCCGAGGTCCTGCTCGGCCTGGGCGACGGCAGCCCGGACGGCATCGAGGGCAAGCACATCTCCATGGCCGCCCGCCAGGGCGACGCGGTCGCCGTCGACTCCTACCGCGAGCTCGCCCGCTGGGCCGGCGCGGGCCTCGCCGACCTCGCCTCCCTCTTCGACCCCTCCGCCTTCATCGTCGGCGGCGGCCTCTCCGACGAGGGCGAACTGGTCCTCGACCCGATCCGTAAGTCCTACAAGCGCTGGCTGGTCGGCGGCAACTGGCGCCCGGTCGCCGAGGTGATCGCAGCCCAACTCGGCAACAAGGCGGGCCTGGTCGGAGCGGCGGACCTGGCGAGAGAGCCCGACCCGATCATGTAGGGATCACTTTTCGGGCAGCGTGACCGAGCCCACCCAGGGGCGCGGGGAACTGCGCGACAAGCCACGACGGAACCGGCAGTCGCACACAAACCTCGCGCCCCGCGCCAATGGGCGTAAATTGATCAACATGACGCCGCTCCCCAACTCCCGCACCGAGCCTGACGGTTCGGCAGTCATCCGGGTCCTGACCTACAACATCCGCTCGATGCGCGACGACACCGACGCCCTCGCCCGCGTCGTCTCCGCCTGCGCCCCCGACCTCGTCCTCATCCAGGAAGCCCCCCTCTTCTTCCGGTGGCGCAAGAAACTCGCCCGCCTGGCCGCGGCCACCGACCTGGTGATCCTGACCGGCGGCGGCACGGCAGCGGGCCCCGCGATCCTCTGCAACCTGCGCGCCACCGTCGAGCGCGCCGAGGACGTCCTCCTGCCCCTCACCCCCGGGCGCCACCGCCGCGGTTTCGCCACCGCGGTCGTCCGGATCGCGGGCGCTCGCCTCGGCGTCCTCAGCTGCCATCTGAGTCTGGAGCGGGGGGAGCGCTACCAGCAGGGCGGGATGCTTCTCGACCGGCTCGCGGGGATGGGCGTGGAACACGCGGTCGCGGGCGGCGACCTCAACGAGCGCCCCGACGGACGCACCTTCGGCCGTCTGACCACCGTCCTGCGGGACTGCCGCACCGCCGCTCCCTGGGGCGCCGAGCACACCTTCCCCGCCACCGGCCCCGACCGCCGTATCGACGCGATCTTCGCCACCAAGGGCGTGGAGGTACTGGGCTGCGGGGTGCCCACCGGACTCCCCGGTATCACCGAGGACGCCCTGAGGGCGGCCACGGATCACCTGCCCGTGCTGGCCGCGCTGCGCGTGCCCGCAACCTGACCCCCCGACGGACGGAGTCCGGCGCAGCCGCCCGAAGCCTGCGAGGCCCCCGGGGCCGAGCAGTGCGAGGAGGCATCGGGAGGTTCTGCCCTGAGGGCGGCCACGGATCACCTGCCGGTCCTCGCCGCCCTCAGAATCCCCGCCGGCCTCGGAATCCCCGCCGTCTAGACGACCGCGCCCCGCCCCGGGTCCTGGTCGTCCTCGTCGTCCGTCTTCATCCGCATCACCAGCGTGGCGAAGCCGCCGAGGAAGCCGCCGATGCCGACGGTCGTCAGCCACCACGTCATCTCCCAGCCCAGCAGCACCGCGAGCAGCAGCAGGAGCGGCCCGCCGATCACCCCGAGCCAGGCGAACTTGGCCGTGGCGTCCGCGGCGGGCAGCGGCGGCGGCTCCGGCGGAACGAAGTGACCCTCGTCGTCCTCGTCGAAGTCCTCCTCCGCCGGCTCGGGGGTGGTGTAGTCGCGGGGGCCGACGCCGGGTGCGAAGGCGATCGAACTCCCGAGCGGCTTGGCCGGTTTCTGCTCCTCGACCGGGTCCGGAGTGGGCTCTATGCCCGATTCCGGCCCCGATTCCGGTGTCGATTCCTTCGCGTGTTCCTTCGTGCCTTCCGGCCCGGCTTCCGGCCCGTCGTCGTTCGTCACGGCCTCGAGCAGCGCGAGGTCCTCGACCGACTTGAACGGCTTGGCCCCCGGCGGGTCCACCGGTTCCTCGCCGTACCCCGCGACGATCGCCGCCCACGCGGCGGCCTCGTCGAAGGGCACGCTCTGCTCTTCCGGCTCGCCGCCCTGACGGGCGTCCAGCCCGTCCCGCCCGTCCCGCTCGTCCCGGTTCTCCCGGTCCTCGCGGTCGGAGTCGTGCTCAGCCACCTACGGCCGTCCCTTCCTTGCCGACACTGGGCGCGATCCGGGCGATGAACGCGTAGCTCTCCTCGAAGATCCGGTCCGCATCGTGGTCCAACGTTGCCACGTGGTAGCTCTGTTCCAGCAGGATCTCGGTCACGTCCGTGGACGACACCCGGCCGAGGATCCGGGCCGAGTCGGCCGGCGGCACCACATGGTCCTGCACGCTGTGCAGAAGCAGCAGCGGCTGGGTGACCTGCGGCAGCTCGCCGTCGACCAGCCGCAGGAAGGTCCGCAGGGAGTGCGCCGAGTGCAGGGGCACGCGGTCGTACCCCTTCTCCAGCACGTCCTGCTTCGCGATGTCGCTCGAGATGCCCTTCGTCGTGCGGACGACATGGCGGGCCACCGGAAGGGCGTACGCGGACAGTCCGTGCACCTTGTTCGCGGGGTTGACGACGATCACGCCCTCCACCCCCGCGCCCTGCTTCGCGGCCAGCCGCAGCGCCAGCGCGCCGCCCATGGACAGGCCGACCACGAACACCTTCGCGCACCGCCGGCGCAGGGCGCGCAGCTCGCGGTCCACCTCCGCGTACCAGTCCTGCCAGCCGGTGAGCGCCATGTCCTCCCAGCGCGTGCCGTGGCCGGGCAGCAGCGGCAGCGAGACCGTCAGGCCCTGTTCGGCCAGGTACTGCGCCCATGGGCGCAGCGACTGCGGGGAACCGGTGAAGCCGTGACAGAGGAGCACCCCGACCTCCCCGCCCTCATGGCGGTACGGCTCGGCTCCAGGAAGGACCGGCACCTTCGGTCTCCTGTCTTCGTCTGTTCTTCATGGGAGGGACGTCTGCTTCACCGTACGCGACCCCACTGACACCGACCAGGGTCGTCGGAGCCTTTGCCGCCACGGGCGGGTTAAGGTCTGAGCGACACAAACAGGAGGCACTCGCTTGTTGTACGGCGCGATGAAGGTCGCTATCGGGGGACCGCTGAAGGTCACCTTCCGGCCCTGGGTGGAAGGCCTGGAGAACATTCCCGCCGAGGGCCCCGCGATCCTGGCGAGCAACCACCTGTCCTTCTCCGACTCGTTCTTCCTGCCCGCGGTCCTCGACCGCAAGGTCACCTTCATCGCGAAAGCCGAGTACTTCACCACGCCCGGTGTGAAGGGACGGCTGACGGCCGCCTTCTTCAGGGGCGTCGGCCAGCTCCCGGTGGATCGTTCCGGCGGACGCGGCGCCGGCGAGGCCGCCATCAGGAGCGGCGTCGAGGTGCTGGAGAGCGGCGAGCTGTTCGGCATCTACCCGGAGGGCACGCGCTCGCCCGACGGCCGGCTCTACCGCGGCAAACCGGGCGGCCTCGCGCGCGTGGCGCTCGCCACCGGCGCGCCCGTGATCCCGGTCGCGATGATCGACACCGAGAAGATCCAGCCGCCGGGGAAGGTCCTCCCGAAGATCATGCGGCCCGGCATCCGGATCGGCAGACCGCTGGACTTCAGCCGCTATCAGGGCATGGACCACGACCGCTTCGTACTGCGCGCGCTGACCGACGAGGTCATGTACGAGATCATGAAGCTGTCCGGTCAGGAGTACGTCGACATATACGCGACCGCCGCCAAGCGGCAGATCGCGGAGGCGGCGAAGGCCGAGAAGGAAGCGGAGAAGGCGGCGGAGAAGGCGGCGAAGGCGGCCCTCGCGCAGGCCGAGAAGGACCAGGCGGACAAAGACAGAGGGCAAGAGAAGTAGTCGGCAGTCCGGGGGCGGGCTCGGGGGACGGGGGACGAGATCGGGATGGCCAAACGCGAGAGAGTCATGACCATGTCGGTGGAGCTGCCGCTGTGGCGCGCGCTCGCCGGCTACCGGGTGCTCACCATGCTGTACGCGGTGGGGTTCTTCGCCACCGCCTACGACGGGTTCGAGCGCCCCTGGGTCGCCGTCGCCTACTACTGCGTCCTGTTCGTGTGGACGGTGGCCACCCTGCCCAGGGTCGCGAACGCGGCCAGCTGCACCAAGCGGTTCCTCGCCGCGGACCTCACCGTCGCGCTCACCGGCATCATGCTCACGACCGTCGCCGACACCCATGAGCGCATCCAGTCGGGCGGTCCGACGCTGCCGTCGATATGGACCGCCGGTTCCGTCCTGGCGTTCGCCATCAAGGGCGGCTGGCGCTGGGCGGCCTTCGCCTCCTCCGCGGTCGCCGTGACCAACCTGGTCGAGCGCGGCACCCCGGCCCGCGACACCGTCCACAACGTGATCCTCGTATGGGTGGCCTCCATCGCCATCGGCTATGTCGTCGAGGTCGCCCGCGCCTCCGAGCGCACCCTCGCCCGCGCCCTGGAGATCGAGGCGGCGACCCGGGAACGGGAGCGGCTCGCCCGGGACATCCACGACAGCGTGCTCCAGGTGCTGGCCATGGTGCAGCGGCGCGGGGCGGTGATCGGCGGCGAGGCGGCCGAGCTGGGCCGGATGGCGGGCGAGCAGGAGGTCGCGCTGCGCACGCTGGTCTCCGGCGGTCTGGTGCCGATCTCCCGGGTGTCGCAGGACGCGGCCGACGGCGCCGTCGTGTACGCGGTGGAGGAAGAGCCGCGGGAGCCGGCGCAGGAGAGCGGTCCGCTCGATCTGCGCGCGCTGCTCGCCCCCTTCGCCGCGGCCCGCGTCAACCTCGCCGACCCCGGCGCCCCGGTCCTGCTGCCCGGGCCCGCCGCGCGGGAGCTGGCCTCGGCGGTCGGGGCCGCCCTGGACAACGTCCGCAGGCATGCCGGGGAGGACGCCCGGGCCTGGATCCTGGTCGAGGACGAGCCCGACACGGTGATCGTCACCGTGCGGGACGACGGGCCGGGCATCCCGGACGGGCGGCTCGCGCAGGCCGAGGGCGAGGGGCGGCTCGGGGTCGCCCAGTCGATCCGCGGCCGACTGCGCGACCTCGGCGGCAGCGCCGAGCTGATCTCGACTCCGGGGCAGGGCACGGAGGTCGAACTGACGGTACCGAAGGCGCCGAAGGAGAAGAACGTGAAGCGGCGGGGGAAGGCGGGGCAGCCATGAGCCAGGAAGCGAGCCGGGAAGCGAGCCGGGAACAGAGCCGCGAACCGAGCCGGGAACAGGGACCGATCAAGGTCATGGTGGTCGACGACCACCCCATGTGGCGCGAGGCGGTCGCCCGGGACCTCGCGGAGTCCGGCTTCGACGTCGTCGCCACCGCAGGCGACGGCGAGCAGGCCGTGCGCCGCGCCAAGGCCACCACGCCCGACGTGCTCGTGCTGGACCTGAACCTGCCCGCGAAGCCGGGCGTCCAGGTGTGCAAGGAGGTCGTCGCCGCGAACCCGGCGCTGCGGGTCCTCGTGCTGTCGGCGAGCGGCGAGCACGCCGATGTGCTGGAGGCGGTGAAGTCCGGCGCGACCGGCTACCTGCTGAAGTCGGCGTCCACCGAGGAACTGCTGGACGCGGTGCGCCGGACGGCCGTCGGCGACCCGGTGTTCACTCCGGGCCTGGCCGGTCTGGTGCTGGGCGAGTACCGCAGGCTGGCCTCCGACCCCGGCCCCGCCGCCGGCGGCGGCGAGCCGAACGCGCCGCGGCTGACCGACCGGGAGACCGAGGTGCTGCGCATGGTCGCCAAGGGCCTGAGCTACAAGCAGATCGCCGAACGCCTCGTCATCTCCCACCGCACGGTCCAGAACCACGTCCAGAACACCCTCGGCAAACTCCAGCTGCACAACCGGGTGGAGCTCGTCCGGTACGCGATAGAGCGAGGCCTCGACGACGAGTGAGGGGCGCGCAAAACTGACTCTTCGTCGGACAACCGCGGCGAAGGGAAACTTCCATGCGCGTAGGAGTACTGACCGGAGGCGGGGACTGCCCCGGCCTCAACGCCGTCATCCGGGCGGTCGTCCGCAAGGGCGTCCAGGAGTACGGCCATGAGTTCGTCGGTTTCCGGGACGGCTGGCGGGGCCTCCTCACCAAGAGGTCGGTCCGCCTCGACATCCCCGCCGTGCGCGGCATCCTGCCCCGCGGCGGCACCATCCTCGGCTCCTCGCGGACCAACCCCCTCAAGGAGGAGGACGGCGTCCGCCGCATCAGGGAGACCCTCGCCGAGCAGCGGATCGAGGCGCTCGTCACCATCGGCGGCGAGGACACCCTCGGCGTCGCCGCCCGGCTCTGGGACGAGTACGCGGTGCCCTGCGTCGGCGTCCCGAAGACCATCGACAACGACCTGTCCGCCACCGACTACACCTTCGGCTTCGACACCGCCGTCGGCATCGCGACCGAGGCCATCGACCGGCTGCACACCACCGCCGAGTCCCATATGCGGGTCCTGGTCGTCGAGGTGATGGGCCGGCACGCCGGCTGGATCGCCCTCCACTCGGGCCTGGCGGGCGGGGCCAACGTCATCCTCATCCCCGAGCAGCGCTTCGACGTCGAGCAGGTGTGCGCCTGGGTGACCTCCCGCTTCCGGTCCTCGTACGCCCCGATCGTGGTCGTCGCCGAGGGCGCGATGCCCAAGGACGGCGACGTGGTGCTGAAGGACGGGTCGCTGGACCCCTTCGGACACGTCCGGCTGTCCGGCGTCGGCGAGTGGCTCGCCAAGGAGATCGAGCGGCGGACGGGGCAGGAGGCCCGTACGACGGTGCTCGGCCACGTCCAGCGCGGCGGCACGCCGAGCGCCTTCGACCGCTGGCTCGCCACCCGCTTCGGCCTGCACGCCGTCGACGCCGTCCACGAGGGCGACTTCGGCAAGATGGTCGCCCTGCGCGGCACGGATATCGTCCGGGTACCGATCGCCGAGGCGACGGCACGGCTGAAGACGGTGGACCCGACACTGTACGCGGAAGTCGGGGTGTTCTTCGGCTGACAGGGCGTCAAGTCGCCATGGGAAAAGGGGAGTTCGTGGCCGGATCGTGGAAGTCGCCGGGCCTGCCCGCGTTAGTGGAGGCCGAGGCGGAGACACTTGCCGCCGTCTGGCCCGCCGTACGCGACGGCAAGGCCCCGCCGACCCCGGAGTTCGCGCAGCTCCGCTCGCTCGCCACGCTGTGCAAGGAGGCGTCCGAGGCGGCCGCCGGCGGGGGAGACGACGCACCGGAGCTCACGGTCAGCCTCCTCGCGAGCGCCGTGCTGCACCGCGTGGTTCCGGTGCCCGTGCCGCCGGCCCTGCGCTGGTTCTTCGACCCGTCGGCGCCCGTCGACGCACAGGCGGCCGGCCTCGCCGCCCGGATGGGGGCCAAACACGCCGCCCATTCCGAATCGGACCGCACTGCGCAGTGGCTGCGTCGCTGGTGCCTGGAGACCGCCCTGATCTTCGGCACCCGCGCTCTGGACGGCCCGGCGCCCAGCGACACGGCCCGCGGCAAGGTCCACGAACTCCTCGCCGTCCTCGCGGGACGGCGCTTCAGGGCGAGCGGCGACCCCGCCGACGAGGACGTCGCCGTCAGCCACGCCCGCGCCGCACTCGACCTGGCCACCGAGGCGGAACGGGCCGAGCGCGGCGCCCGCCTCGCCCAGCTGATGACCGGCCGCTCGCTCCGCCTGCGGGACCCCGCCCTCCTCCACGACGCCGTCGACCTGGCCCGGGCCGCGCTCGCCCCGCTGGACCCGGCGAGCTTCGCCTGGCTGGCCCAGGCGGGGATGACGGTCGGCGCCCTCCTCACCGCCACCGTCCAGGACACCAAGGACGTCGAACTGCTCGACGAGGCCCTGGACCTGCAGCGCGCGATCATGCGCCATCCCGAGTACCACCGCCTCCAGCACGGGTACCGGCACGAGTACGCCGGTCTGCTCGCCCAGCGCTTCGCCCGCCGCCGCGACCCGGAGATCCTGGACGAGACCATCGCGGCCTACGTGGAACTGCACGCCCTCGATCCGGGGCAGTACGCCGCCGATCTGGGCCGGCACCTCCAGTACCGCTACCAGATGCGCGGAGACAGCGCCGACCGCCGGCACGCCCTGGCCCTGATGGCCGAGGGACTGTCCACCGGGCCGGCCGAGCACGAGGCGCTCACCTCCTACGGCACCGCCGCGCTGCACGAGTACCGCGAGTCCGGCCGCATCGAGCCGGTCGAGCGGGCCCTGGCCACGATGACTCGGCAGACCGCCCCAGGCGCCGCCCACGCCGAGGACAGCCAGGTCATCGGCGCCCTCGCCGACCTGCTGCTCGCCACCGGCGAAGCGAGCCGCCCGCAGCGGCACGGGCCCGCCGAGGACGCCGCCCGCCGCTCGCTGGCCCGCGCCGACGACGCCGGGGACCGGGCCCGTGCGCTGGCCCGGCTCGCCGAGGTGCTCGTGCACCGCTACCGGGCCACCGCCGACCTGGCCCTGCTCGACGAGGCGATCGCCTGCTGCCGCGAGGGCGCCGCCGTGCTGCCGCCGGGCGCCGACGTGCCCCCGCAACTGCCGGGCTCCCTCGTCGCGGCGCTGGTCGAGCGGCACGGCCGGACCCGGCACCTCGCCTCCCTGCGCGAGGCGATCGACGCGGCGGAGTGGCTGCAGAGGGAGACCCCCGACTTCGTCGCCGAACAACCCGTGATCCTGGGCAATCTGGTCGGCCTGATCGTCGAGCACGCCCGCCAGACCTCGGACACCACCGACCTCGACCGCGGACAGCGGCTCGTGGAGCGGGCCCTGGCTGCCGCCGGCCCCGGCCACGCCTTGCGCGGCCACCTGCTGATCGCCCTCGGCGGGATCCTGCTGGCCCGCGCCCAGCCGCCCGGCGCCGACATCGAGGCCGCCGACACCGCCGTACGCCACTACGAAGCCGTCCTGCGGGAAGTGCCGCAGGAGTCGCGGCGCGCCGACTTCGTCCTGCACGGCGACCTGGCGCACGCCCTGTGGGCGCGCCACGCGAGCGGCGGCGACCGCGCCGACCTCGATCGGGCCCTGGAGGCGGCGCGCACGGCCGTACGCCTGCTGCCGCCCGGCGAGCCGCGCCGCGGCCAGGCCCTCACCGTGCTCTCCCGGATCCTCACCACGACCCTTGGCGCCGGCGGCTCCTCCGAAGCCGTCCGGGACGAGTCCCTCGCCGTCAACGCCGAACTCGCCGCCGACCCGGGGCAGCCCGCGCAGGTCCGTGCGACCGCCGCGCTGCAACTCGCCATCGTGGCACGGGCCATCGGGGACGCGGAGCGGTCCCTGGCCGCGGTCCGCACCATGATGGAGACGCTGCCGTTGCTCGCCTGGCGCGGGGTCGACCGGTCCGACCAGGAGGAGATGCTCGGCAGGATGGGGCGGGCCGGCTCTTTCGCCGCGATGATCGCGCTGGCCGCCGGACGGCCCCTCGAAGCGCTGGAACTGCTGGAGGCGGGGCGCGGCGTGCTCGCCGCCCAGATCCTGGAAACGCGGACCGAGACCGACGGACTGGCCGCCGCGCACCCGGAGTCGGCCGCCCGGCTCGACGCCCTGCGCCGGGAACTGGACCGGATTCCCGGCCACGGCATGGCGGGCGAGGAGGCGGACCGCCGCCACCGGCTCGCCCGCGAGTGGCAGGAGGCCCTGGACGAGATCCGCGCCCTCGACGGCTTCCAGGACTTCCTGCGCCCGCCCCGGGCAGGGCAGTTGCTGCGGGCCGGGGAGCAGGGGCCGGTCGTCATGGTCACCGGCGGCCCGATGAACCTCAGCTACGCGCTGGTGCTCGACGGCGCCGGTCTCAAGGGCGTGCGGTTGCCGGACTTCTCCGAGGCCGAGGCCAGGGAGCGCGGCGAGACGCTGGTCCGGGCCGTGGCCGCCGCCGCCCGCTCCGGCCTGGCCCGCGCCTTCGCCGAACAGGCCGCCCTGGACATCCTCGACTGGCTCTGGCGCACGGTCGCCGAACCGGTCCTCGACGCCCTCGGCATCACCGGCCCGCCCGCGCCCGGCGAGGACCCGCCCCGCCTGTGGTGGTGCCCCTCCGGAGCGCTGTCCTTCCTGCCGCTGCACGCGGCGGGCGAGGTACCGGACCGGGTGGTGTCCTCCTACACGCCGGGCGTCGCCCCCCTGCTCCGGGCCCGCGCCGGCTCGGCGGCCGAAGCCCGCCCGCTGATCGTCGCCGTCCCCGAACTCGACGGCCAGGCACCGCTTCCCGGCGCCCTGCGCGAGGCCGACCTGACCCGCGCGGCGGTCGGCGGCACCCTGCTCACCGGGGACGCGGCGCAGGTCGACGCCGTACGCACCGCGCTCGCCGCACACTCATGGGCGCACTTCGCCTGCCACGGCGTCCAGGACCTCGAACAGCCCTCCCGCGGACGGCTGTTGCTGCCCGACGGGGAGCTCTCGGTCCTGGACATCTCCCGACTCCATCTGCCCGGCGCCCAGTTCGCCTACCTCTCCGCGTGCGAGACCGCCGTGGGCGGCGCCCGGCTGCCCGACGAGGCGCTGCACCTCGCCGGATCGCTCCAACTCGCGGGCTTCTCCCAGGTGATCGGCACCCTGTGGCGGGTGGACGACGAATCGTCGGCGGAGATCGCGCAGGCCGTGTACGAGACCCTGAAGGACGCGGACCCCGGCGCCCCGCCCGCCGCCCTCGCCCTCCACCACGCGGTCGGCCGGCTGCGCGCCCGCCACCCGGACCGCCCGCTGAGCTGGGCCGCGCATGTGCATTCCGGGGCGTGAGCCGGGCGAGGGACTCTACGATCGTCGTCGTGGAAACAGCGGACGACGATCTGCACGCCGAGTTCTGCCGGGAGTTGGCGACCCTGCGGCTGCTGAGCGGACCCCGGCGGGCGGCCCTCGAACAGGCGGTACGGCGGTTGCGCGAGGGCGCGGACATCGGCGAGGTGCTCGCTTCCCTCGACGTCACCCTCACCGCCCCGCTGCTGGCCCGCGCCCCCACGCCCGTCGGCGCCCCCGGCCCGCCGGTGCGCGGCAGCTATCTGTGCCCGGTCGGGGCCTGCCACCGGGTCGAGCTGCGCCGCGCCGGACAGGGCCCGCCCGAGTGCCTCGTCCACGAGCGTGTGCTGACCTTCGTCGCGGACGCGTGAGGGACACCCGGTGACGGGGTTCCTCGCCGAGCTGGGCCGGAAGCTGGCCGAGCGATGGTTCACCCTGCTCGTCCTGCCCGGCCTGGCCTATCTGCTGGCCGCCGCGGTCGCCGTGCGGCTGGGCCAGGGCGACTGGCACGACTGGCGCGTCCTGTGGGACGGCTTCGCCGGGCTCACCGAGGGGGAGCCGGACCGGCAGAACAGCCTCGCCGTCCGCGCGGTCCTGCTCGTTCTCGCCGCCGTGCCCCTCTCCGCCGGCGTCGGCGCGGTCGCCCAGGCGCTCGCCGCGCCCGTCGAACGCGCCCTGTGCGGCCCCTGGCCACGGCCCTTCGCCGCCCTCTCCGCCCGGCTGACCGCCCGCCGCGCCACCGCCTGGCGGGCCGCGGACGACGCCCATCACCAAGGCGGCGACCCGGCCTCGGCCGCCCGCCGCAACGCCGTCGCCCTGATCCCGCCCGAGCACCCCACCCGGCTCGGCGACCGGCTCCGCGCCCCCGCCGTCCGCCTGGACAACGAGTACGGCATCGACCTCGCCACCGTCTGGCCCCGCCTCTGGCTCATCCTCCCCACGGCCACCCGAGACACCCTCACCGACACCCGGGCCCGCCTCGACACGGCGTTCGCCCTGGGCGGCTGGGCGTTGCTGTACCTGCTGCTCGCGGTCCTGTGGTGGCCGGCCGCGCTGATCGCGCTGGCCGTGGTGGCCGTCTCCCGGCACCGGGCCGCGCTCGCGGCCGAGGCGTACGCCGAACTCGTCGAATCGACCGTCGACCTCCACCTCGACCGCCTCCTCACCCGCCTCGCGGAACCCCGCCCCGCACCGCAGCAGGGCAGGGCACTGACGGAGCGCCTGCGCCGCGGCCTGTAGCCGAGGAGCCTTCGCCGAACCCTCGTCGAGCCCTCGTCGAACCTTCGTCGGCTACAAGGCGCTCGTCTGCCGCACCCGGCCCACCAGCTCCCGTACGACCGCCGCCCCGTTCAGCGTCAGCACCGACTCCGGATGGAACTGCACACCCGCGACCCCGGGCCCCCGCAGGGCATGCACCTCCCCGTTCGCGGCCCGGCTCACCTCGATGCCGTGCGCGCCCAGCTCGCGGGCGGTCTCGTCGTCGCAGGAGGCCACGAAGCTGTTGTAGAACCCGACGGTCTCCGCCCGCCCGAACAGGTCCACGGTCGTCTGCGCCCCCTGATACGGCACCTCCTTGCGGACGATGTCCAGCCCCAGCTCCGCCGCGATCAGCTCGTGCCCGAGGCAGACGCCGAGGACGCCGTGCCGGTGCGCCCGGAGCACCCGGGCGGTCAGCTCCCGCAGGAACCGCATCTTGGGATCGGCCAGGTCGGACGGGTCGCCGGGACCGGGCCCCAGCACCACAGGCCCCTCGTGTCCGAGCACCGCCTCCCGCAGCCCGGGCTCGTCGTAGCGCCGGACGGTCACGTCCAGCCCGCTGGAGCGCAGCACGTGCCCGAGCATCGCCGTGAAGGTGTCCTCGCCGTCGACGACCAGGGCGTGTCCGGTGAGCTCCGCGGAGCGGTCCTGCATCCGCAGCCAGAACGGCGCGAGCGAGGCGCGGCGTCCGTCGAGCGCGGCACGCACGCGTGGGTCGTCGGCGAGACGCACGCGCGTGTGCTCCGCGCGCGGGCGGGACGGCCGTACGCCCAGGGCGGCCAGCACGCCCGCCGCCTTGGCGTGCGTCTCCGCGACCTCGCCCGCCGGATCCGAGCCGCGGACGAGCGTGGCGCCGACCGGCACCCGCAGCCGCCCGGCCGCGTCGATGTCGGCGGTGCGGATGAGGATGGGGGAGTCGAGGGTCTGCGCGCCGCCGGAGTCCCGGCCGAGCAGCGCCAGCGCGCCCGCGTAGTAGCCGCGCCCGCCGACCTCGTGCCGCTCGATGACCCGACAGGCGTTCTGCACGGGCGAGCCGGTGACGGTCGCCGCGAACATGGTCTCCTTCAGGACCTCCCGCACATCCAGCGAGGACCTGCCGCGCAGCTCGTACTCCGTGTGCGCGAGATGCGCCATCTCCTTGAGCCGGGGGCCGATCACCACCCCGCCCATGTCGCCGACGGTGCACATCATCTTGAGCTCCTCGTCGACGACCATGCACAGCTCCTCGATCTCCTTGCCGTCGGCGAGGAAGTCCAGCAGGTGCTCGGGCGTCGGACCCTCGGCGGGATACCGGTAGGTCCCGCTGATCGGGTTCATGACGACCGTGCCGCCGGACATCCGTACATGCACCTCGGGGCTGGCCCCCACCAGCGTCCGGTCCCCGGTGTGCACGACGAACGTCCAGTAGGCGCCGCGCTCGCCTTCGAGGAGCCGCCGGAAGAGCGCGAGGGCGTCGGCCCGCCCGAACCCCGGGATCTCCCCCTCGTACGTCCGCCGGATCACGAAGTTGGCGCCCTCGCCCCGCCCGATCTCGTCCCGCAGCACCCGCCCGACGATCTCGCCGTACTCGTCGTCGTCGACGTCGAAGCCGCCGGAGCGGACCTGGACGTCATGGGAGGGGAGCTGGGCCAGCGCTTGGGCCAGCGGGATCTCGTACGTCTCCTCGGGCGTCAGCACCGCCAGCGGCGTCCCGTCGTCCCGGACGTCGAAGCCGCGCTCGCGGATCTGCCGGAACGGGACGAGCGCGAGGCCCTCGTCGGGGAGGTCGGCGAGGCGGTCGTAGGAGGCGACCGGGCCGAGGAGCAGTTCGACGGTGTGCTCGTCGCGGCCGGGGGTGCGGCGGCGGAGCAGGGCGAAGGGGCGGGGGTCGTGCAGCAGGTCCGGCAGGTTCATCGGGTTCGGATTCCTTCTCGATCTCGTCGACGGAGAGGGAACGGCCCCGGAAACACCGAAGGCCGCCCCTCGGGCGGCCTTCGCGAAGTCTTGCGTACGCGCAGTCAGTGGGCCGCCGGATGAGCGGTCCACCACCAGTTCTGGGTCGAAAGCGCGAACATGCGACGCACCCTACCGCACGCGATCCCGCGCACACCTGAGCGAACCTGCGTCTCACCTGTCGAGCCGATGCGAAAACGACTCGACACGACCCCGTAATGTTGAGGGCGTGACCGTGAACGCTAAGACCAGCGCGAGCGCTGGCAACACCTGGCGAGACCTGCCCGCGGCGCAGCAGCCCGAGTACCCCGACACCGAGGCTCTGCGCGCAGTGATCGCGGACCTCGAGTCGTATCCGCCGCTCGTCTTCGCGGGCGAGTGCGACCAGCTGCGCGCCCGGATGGCGGCCGTCGCCAAGGGAGAGGCGTTCCTCCTCCAGGGCGGCGACTGCGCCGAGGCCTTCGACGCGGTGTCCGCCGACCACATCCGCAACAAGCTGAAGACGCTGCTGCAGATGGGCGCGGTGCTGACGTACGCGGCCTCCGTGCCGGTCGTCAAGGTCGGCCGGATCGCCGGCCAGTACTCCAAGCCGCGCTCCAAGGGCACCGAGACCCGTGACGGCGTGACCCTGCCGACGTACCGGGGCGACTCGGTCAACGGCTTCGAGTTCGACGAGGCGTCCCGTATCCCGGACCCCGAGCGGCTGAAGCGGATGTACAACGCGTCCGCCTCCACGCTCAACCTGGTGCGCGCCTTCACCACCGGCGGCTACGCCGACCTGCGCCAGGTGCACGCCTGGAACCAGGACTTCGTGAAGTCGTCCCCGTCCGGGCAGCGCTACGAGCAGCTCGCCCGCGAGATCGACCAGGCACTCAACTTCATGCACGCCTGCGGGGCCGACCCGGAGGAGTTCAAGACGGTCGAGTTCTACTCCTCGCACGAGGCGCTGCTGCTCGACTACGAGTCCGCGCTCACCCGTGTCGACTCCCGCACCGGCCGGCTGTACGACGTCTCCGCGCACATGGTGTGGATCGGCGAGCGCACCCGGCAGCTGGACCACGCGCACATCGAGTTCGCCTCGAAGATCCGCAACCCGATCGGCATCAAGCTCGGCCCGACGACCACGGCCGAGGAGGCGCTGCAGTACATCGAGCGCCTGGACCCCGACCGCGAGCCGGGTCGGCTGACCTTCATCGTCCGTATGGGCGCCGACAAGGTCCGCGACAAGCTGCCCGAGCTGGTCGAGAAGGTCAGCGCCTCGGGCGCGACCGTCGCCTGGATCACCGACCCGATGCACGGCAACACCTACGAGGCGGCCTCGGGTCACAAGACCCGCCGGTTCGACGATGTGCTCGACGAGGTCAAGGGCTTCTTCGAGGTCCACAAGGGCCTTGGCACCCACCCGGGCGGCATCCATGTCGAGCTGACCGGCGACGATGTCACCGAGTGCGTGGGCGGCGGCGACGAGATCTTCGTCGACGACCTCCACCAGCGCTACGAGACCGCCTGCGACCCGCGACTGAACCGCAGCCAGTCCCTGGACCTGGCGTTCCTCGTGGCCGAGATGTACAGGGACCAGTAGCTCCTGGCCCATTACCTACCTGTGCGGTGGGGCGCGGATCACATAGGATCCGCGCCCCACCGCACTTTTGCGCTCGCCGGGCTCCGGGTAAGGTTAGGTTAGCCTTATTGATCTCGGCGGGAGGTGAGTCCGCGTGTACGTCTGCAGCTGCTTCGGAGTGACTGAAGCGCAGGTCCAGAAGCACGTGGACGACGGCGCCTGCACGCCCCGCCAGATCGCCTCGGCCTGCAAGGCCGGAACGGACTGCGGCTCGTGCGTACGTCGAATTCAGGCCATCCTCGGCCGAGGCGCATGCCCGCGCCGTGAGCTGGCCGACCAGGGCCGGCCGGTCCTCACCGACCTCGAGGAAGCCGCTTAGCCTGCGAACCGCCCGGGGCTTCAGCTCTCCGGCTGCTCGATCAGCTGTGCGATGTACAGCGCCTCGCCGAGCTTCTCCACCAGCTCCAGCTGCGTGTCGAGGTAGTCGATGTGGTGCTCCTCGTCCTCGAGGATCGACTCGAAGATGTTCGCGGACGTCACATCGCCCTTTTCGCGCATCACCTTGATACCGCGCTTCAGGCGGTCGATCGCCTCGACCTCGATCTTCCGGTCGGCCTCGAACATCTCCTTGACCGTCTGACCGATCCGCACATGGAACAGCCGCTGGTAGTTCGGCAGCCCGTCCAGGAACAGAATTCGGTCGGTGAGCACCTCGGCGTGCTTCATCTCGTCGAACGATTCGTGCCGGGTGTACTTCGCGAGCTTCGTCCAGCCGAAGTTCTCCTGCATCTTGGCGTGGAGGAAGTACTGGTTGATCGCGGTCAGCTCACCGGTGAGCTGCTCGTTGAGGAACTCGATGACCTCGGGGTCGCCCTGCATCGCAGAGGCTCCTTCCGCATGGGAATTCGGGGTGGGGAATTCGGGGAGGTTCCGCCGCATGATTTCACCGGTGCCGAAGATCGTCCAGTAAGTGCGTACTTAGTAAGTTAGTGCATGCTTAGTAGCAGTTGCCCGATTCTGGATATGGGCGGTCATGGCTGGTCATGTGCACCGTCGCGGGTCTGTCAGGATGGAGTCATGGGTCAGCCGGTGGAGCGCGAATCTGGGGAAGAAGCAGTGTCAGAACTTCCGCCGGGACAGCGACTGCAGCGCGGCTGGCCGGTCACCCACTACGGTCCGGTGCCCAAGTTCCGGCCCGAACGCTGGGACTTCAGGGTCTTCGGCGCTACCGCCGACGGTGAGAAGAGCTCCTGGAACCACGAGGAGTTCACGGCCCTTCCGTACGCCTCCGTCATGGCCGATCTGCACTGCGTGACGAAGTTCAGCATGCTCGGCGCCGAATGGGGCGGCATCCCCGCCCGGACGATCCTGGAGATCGCGCCGCCCGCGCCGAACGTCACCCATGTGATGGTGTGGGCCGAGTACGGCTTCAGCTCGAACCTGCGCCTCGTCGACTTCGCCGCCGAGCGCACGATTTTCGCCACCCACAAGGACGGCGAGCTGCTCACCGCCGAACACGGCTTCCCGCTCCGCCTGGTCGTCCCGCACCTCTACGCCTGGAAGGGCCCCAAGTGGGTCCGCGGCATCGAGTACATGACCGCCGACCGCCGCGGCTTCTGGGAGGAGCGCGGCTACCACAACATCGGCGACCCCTGGAAGGAACAGCGGTACTCCTACCAGGAGGTGCCGGGGGACGGGCCGGAGCTCTGAGGCGCCGGGGTGTCGCGGGCCGGTAGGCTTTTCGCCGGGTACCACGACAATCGTGCAGGGAGCCATTCATGGCCGTCTTCAACGTGATCTTCTCGGAGTCAGCTGCCCACGTGCGCGACACCCTCTCCGAGGACAGCCTTCAGGGGCTTCGGCGTGGCCTCGCCATACTGGCCGGGGACCCGCGCACCAAAATCTCCGCGGCGATCTCAGACGACGAGAACACCCGCTCGGTCGCGTTGACCCGCACCCTGGCGATCGAGTACATCATCAGCGACGGCCTGCTCATCGTGCTCGTGGTCCATGTGGTCGACACCTCGCACGTGCTCGTCGAGAACGAGGACTGACAGACGCCTCAGCCGTCGCGGAGCTTCTTCAGCCGTTCCACGTCCGCCGCGTGTCCCTCCTTGCCGCCGGGCGTCTCGATGATCAGCGGTACGCCCTCGGTCGCGGGGTGGGTCATCAGCGCGCGGAACGGGTCCTCGCCGATGTGACCGGCGCCGATGTTCTCGTGCCGGTCCTTGTGGGCGCCGACCACGTCCTTGGAGTCGTTGGCGTGGATCAGTTTCAGCCGGCCCTCGCCGACCGTGTCCACCAGCAGATCGAGGGTCTGGTGCATCCCGGCCGGGCCGGTCAGATCGTGCCCGGCCGCGAAGATATGACAGGTGTCGAGGCAGACGCCGAGCTTGGGATGGGCGTCCAGCGCCTCGAAGTACGGTCCGAAGTCCCAGGTCCGGGAGCAGAGCGAGGCGCCCTGCCCGGCCGTCGACTCCAGCAGCAGGAACGGGTCGTCGTCGTGGGTCAGCTCGTCCAGCAGCGGCAACAGATACTCGCGCACCTGCTTCAGCGCCACCGACCGGTCCCGCCCGCCCGTCGCGCTCCCGGTGTGGACGACCACGCCCAGCGCGCCGATCTCCCGCCCACGGCGCAGCGAGTGCCGCATCGACTCCACCGACTTCTCGGCCGTCGCCTCGGTGTGCGAGCCGAAGTTGATCAGGTAGGGCGCATGCACATACGCCGGGACCGACTCCGCCGCGCACGCCTCGCGGAACGCCTCGTCCTGCCGCGGGTTGCCGACGGGCGTCGCCCAGCCGCGCGGGTTGGCGACGAACACCTGGACCGTCTCGGCCTTGAGGTCATGCGCGTACGACATGCCCACGTCGTGCAGTCCGCCGGCCACGGGGACATGACCGCCGACGGGGTTGCGGGAGGGGAAGGGGGATCGAGGACTCACCCGGTCAGGGTGTCATGCCCGGCCGCCCCGCCGGTCACCGGATGGTGATGGTGATCGTCGACCCCTTGGGCGCCATCTCGCCGGCCTCCACGGACTGCTTCTTGACGCTGTCGCCGAAGAGCCCGAGCAGCCCACGGTCCTCCTTGACCTCGAACCCGGACTGCTCCAGGAGCGAGGTGGCGTCGTCGACGCTCGCACCGACCACGTCCGGGACCTCGACCAGCACCGGCCCCTTGGACAGCGTCAGCGTCACCGTGTCGCCGTCGGTGGCCTCGCTGTCGGCCTCCGGGGTCTGCGCCGCGACCTGACCCTTGTCGAACTCGGAGTTCACCGCAGCGGCGGCGACCTTCACCTTCAGGCCGGCCTCCTGCAGCTCCGCCCTGGCGTCGGCCAGGGTCTCCCCGGTGACGTCCGGGACGTCGATCGGGCTGCCCTTGCTGACAGTGATCGCGACCGCGGTGCCCGCGCGCCGCTGGGTGCCCGCCTTGGGGTCGGTGCTGATCACGAAGCCCTTGATGACGTCGTCGCTGAACGCCTTGGTGACCAGGCCCGGCTCCAGGCCGTCCGTCTTCAGCAGCTCCTCGGCCTTGTCCAGCCGGGAGCCCGTCACATCAGGCACCTTCACGATCTCGGGGCCGTCGGAGACGGTGAGCGTCACCGAGTCGTTCTTGCGGATCCTGGCGCCCGGCTCGGGGTCCGTCTCCATGACAGTGCCGCGCTTCGCGGTGTCGCTGTACCGGTGCTGGACCTTGCCGACCTCGAGCCCGGCCGCCTCCAGCCGCTTCCTGGCGTCCGCCTCCTTCTGCGTCAGCACCGCGGGGACCTTGGTGAACTGGCCGGAGTTGATGTACCAGACGCCCGCGCCCACGCCGAACACCAGCAGGACGACGGTGATGAGCGCGAGCACCCCGCGCCGGGGCGGGCGCACGGCGCGCCGCCGCGGCGGCAGCGGCGGCGGGCTCTGGAACCGGGAGGTCCGGTCGACCGAGCCGTCGCCGTGCGCCGGGTCGAGGGGGTCGTCCTCGTTGACGGGCAGCGGGCGCGGCACGGTCAGCGAGCGCGGGATGACGCTGGTGCGGTCCTCGGCGATGTCGTGCCCGGCGGAGACGGCCTGCGGCGGCAGCGCGTCCAGCTGCGCCTCGCTGAGCGGGGCGCGCGCCTCCCGCACCTGCCCGAGCAGCGCGACGGCGTCGTGCGGCCGGACTCCGGGGGTGCGGGCGGTGGCGGTGGCCACCAGCTCGTCCAGCTCGAACGGCAGACCGGGGACGGCGGCCGACGGCGGCGGAACGTCCTCGTGGAGGTGCTTGTAGAGCACGATCGCGGGGGAGTCGCCGTCGTGCGGCTTCTCACCGGTGAGCATCTCGTAGAGCACGACCCCGCACGCGTACACGTCGACCCGGGGATCGGCGGCGCCGGGCTGCTCGATCTGCTCGGGAGCGAGATAGGCGACGGTGCCGAGCACGGCCCCGGTGGTGCTGGTCACGGTGTCCACGGACCGTACGAGCCCGAAGTCGGCGACCTTGACCCGCCCGTCATCCCCTATCAACACGTTCTCGGGCTTCATGTCCCGGTGCACGAACCCGGCGCGGTGCGCGGCTCCCAGCGCGGCGAGCACCGGCTCCAGGATGTCGAGCGCGGCCCGCGGCTGCAGCGCCCCGCGCTCACGCAGCACGTCACGCAGGGTGCACCCGGCGATGTACTCCATGGCGAGATAGACGTACGACGCGTCGGCACCCTGATCGAACACCTGGACGACATTCGGGTGGGCGAGGCGGGCCACGGACTTCGCCTCCCGGATGAACCGATCGACGAACGCCCCGTCGGCGGCGAGCGCCGGGTGCATCACCTTGAGCGCGAGCACGCGGTCGAGGCGGGTGTCCACGGCCCGGTAGACCGTGGCCATCCCGCCGACCGCGATCCGCGCCTCGACGCGATAGCGGCCGTCGAGCACCTGCCCGACCAGAGGGTCCTGAAGGGTCGTGTCCACGCAGGCGAGTCTACGAGCAGCCACTGACACCACCCCCACCTCCACCACGATCGACCCCCGACTGCAGCCGACCTGTGACGCGAGTGGTGGACCGGCGGGTTGGCCGCCAACGGTGCACGGCCCCCACGGGCGAGGCCCACTTCTGGGCCGACTGCAACGGGTGGTGCGTGGGTGGGCGATGTTTTTCGGAGGTGGACCGGCGGTCAGAAGGCAGGTCGCTCGGGGTCCAGCGCCGCGAGGCCCTCCGCAGGAGAGGACGCCTCCGCGAAGTAGCGGCGGGGGATCCGCCCGGCGAGGCGGGCCGACCTGCCCGCCTCGACCCCGGCCCGCATGGCGGACGCCATCCGCTCAGGGTCCGGGGACCGCGTCACCGCCGACGCCAGCATCACCCCCGCACACCCCAACTCCATCGCCAACGCCACATCCGAAGCCGTACCGGCCCCCGCGTCGAGAATCACCGGCACCCGCGCGTGCTCCACGATCAGCTGAAAGTTGTGCGGGTTGCGGATGCCCAGGCCGGAGCCGATCGGCGAACCCAGCGGCATCACCGCGGCGCACCCCACGTCCTCCAGCTTCCGGGCCAGCACCGGATCGTCGTTCGTGTACGGCAGCACCGTGAACCCGTCGTCCACCAGCGTCTCCGCCGCGTCCAGCAACTCGATCGGATCCGGCAGCAGCGTCCGCTCGTCGGCGATGACCTCCAGCTTGACCAGGGACGTCCCCAGCGCCTCCCGTGCCAGCCGAGCCGTCAGCACGGCCTCCCCGGCGGTGAAACACCCCGCCGTGTTCGGCAGCACCCGGATGCCCAGCCGCTCCAGCACCGACAGCACGGAACCCCGCACCGAAGGGTCGACGCGGCGCATCGCGACCGTCGTCAGCTCGGTCCCGGACGCCACCAGCGCCCGCTCCAGCACCTCCAGGCTGGGCGCACCCCCCGTGCCCATGATCAGCCGGGACGAGAAGGACGTGCCTGCGAGGACGAAGGGATCGTCGGCCATGGTTCAGCCTCCTTGGACGGCGGTGAGGACCTCGACACGGTCCCCCTCGGAGAGGGACGTCGACGGCCACTGCGCGCGCGGGACGACGGTTTCGTTCAGGGCGGCGGCCACTCCCGAGGGGGCCGGGGTCAGCGCGCGTACGACGCTGTCGAGAGCCGTGCCGGGAGCGAACTCCCGGCGCTCTCCGTTGACCGAGATGTTCATGCGGGCTGCTCCTGGAGCGCGAAACGCCTGGGCGTGAAGGGACGGGCCTCGTCCGGGAGCTCCCCGGTGGCCAGGGCATGCGCCATCGCGTCACCGGTCACCGGCGTCAGCAGCACGCCGTTGCGATAGTGCCCGGTGGCCAGCAGCAGCCCCTCCAGCTCCGTCGGCCCGAGCAGCGGCGCGTTGTCCGGGGACCCGGGCCGCAGCCCCGCGCGGGTCTCCGTGAGCGGCAGCTCGGTGATCCCCGGGACCAGCTCATGGGCGTCGCGCAGCAGCTCGTACACGCCGCCCGCCGTCACCGTCGTGTCCCAGCCCAGCTCCTCGCTGGTCGCGCCCACGACCAGCTCGCCGTTCTCCCGCGGCACCAGGTAGACCTGGCTGCCGCGCACCACGGCCCGCACGGTCCGGCTCAGGAACGGCGCGTACGGCCGCGGCACGGTCAGCCGCAGCACCTGCCCCTTCACGGGCCGTACGGGAGGCAGGACGTCCTTCGGAACCCCGCTGAGCCGCCCGCTCAGGCTGCCCCCGGCGAGCACCACCTGCCCCGCCCCCAGCGTCGTACCGTCCCGTGCGACGATCCCCACGGCCCGCCCGTCCACGACGGACAGCCGCTCGGCCCAGGCGCGGTGGAAGACCACGCCCGCCCGCTCGCACCCGGCCAGCAGCGCCCCGGCCAGCCGCCGCGGATCGATCTGGTGATCGCCGTCCACCCGCAGCCCGCCGCGTACGCCGGGCGCGAGCAGCGGCTCCAGGCGCCGGCACTCCCGCCCGGACAGCCACTCCGACTCCAGCCCCGACTGCCGCTGCAGGGCGTGCAGTTCACGCAGGTGGGCACGGTCGTCGGCGTCCAGCGCGACCGCGAGCGTGCCGCAGCGCCGGTAGCCGAGGTCGTGTCCGGTCAGCTCGCTCAGCTCGGCCACGAAGTCCGGATAGCGGCGGGCCGAGGCGAGGTTGAGGCCGAGCAGGGTCTGCTCGCCGTGGTGCAGTTCGGTGACGGCGGCCAGCATTCCGGCGGCCACCCGGGCGGCCCCGCCGCCCGGCTCCGGGTCCACCACCGCCGTGGCGAAGCCGCGCTGCGCGGCCCGCCAGGCCGTGACAAGCCCGATGATCCCGCCCCCGATGACGAGGACGTCCGACGTACGTGGAGACGACGGTGACAGTGGAGACGACATGGGCGTCCAGCCCCTCCCTTCGCCGGCATGACCCGGATCAGGTTCGTACGGTCGGAGGCCGCCAGCCTCCCTCTCAGCCCGGTGCGTCCGGGCTCCCGCGAGTGCTCTACGTTGGCCACCCTAGCCCGACCCCGCACACCTCAGTAAGGGAGCCTGCGCCCATGGCACGGTCACTCGACGGCCTGGTCCTCGCCCC
The DNA here is from genome assembly GCF_040635845.1 of Streptomyces sp. NPDC006872. Lineage (NCBI taxonomy): Bacteria > Bacillati > Actinomycetota > Actinomycetes > Kitasatosporales > Streptomycetaceae > Streptomyces > Streptomyces sp. NPDC006872. Next base: position 143,091 of record NZ_JBEYIL010000017.1, on the reverse strand, counting down.
GGTCGCCGACCAGGCCCCCGGGCAGGTCGGCACCCGCACCCGCTTCACGTACCACGAGAAGGACGGCGTGATCTGGGCCGAGTACGCGGGCGGCGACGTCGTACGGGGGCATTTGGTGGGTACTCGGGAGGGAGACCGGCTCGACTTCCGCTACGTACAGCTCAAGTACGACGGGACGACGTCCTCGGGTCACTGCGCGTCGACCGTCGTGGAGCTGCCCGACGGCCGGGTGCGCCTCGACGAGACCTGGGAGTGGGAGTCGCAGGAGGGCAGCGGCACGAGCGTCGTGGAGCAGGTCACAGCGCAGGACGGCTGACTGACGGGGCGTCAGCTGGCTAGGGTGATCCGACTATGGTGATCAGGTGAGCGAGCAGACCCAGGAAGGCAGGCCCACGGCGCGGCGCGTGGTCGTCGTCGGCGCGGGCATGGCCGGCGTGCAGACCGCGGTCGCCCTGCGCGACCAGGGCTTCGACGGCACGGTGAAACTCGTCGGAGCGGAACCCCACCAGCCCTACGACCGGCCCCCGCTGTCCAAGGCCGTCCTGCTCGGCACGTCCGAGGGCTCCGCCTTCGACGTCGACTTCGAGGGCCTCGGCATCGAACTGGAGCTCGGCCGCGAGGTCCTCGGCCTGCGCCCCGCCGACCACGAGCTGGACGCCGAGCGCGGCCCGGTCCCGTACGACGTCCTCGTGCTCGCCACCGGCGCCCAGCCGATCCGGCTGCCCGGCGCCGAGGGCGTGCCCGGGGTGCACCTGCTGCGCACCCTGGACGACGCCGAACGGCTACGGCCCGTGCTCGCCCGACAGCACGACGTCGTGGTCGTCGGCGCCGGCTGGATCGGCGCGGAGTTCGCCACGGCCGCGCGCGAGGCCGGCTGCGCGGTCACCGTCGTCGAGGCCGCCGACCGGCCGCTGGCCGGGGCCCTGCCCGCCGAGGTCGCCGCCCCGATGGCCGACTGGTACGCCGACAGCGGCGCCGTTCTGCGCACCCACGCGCGCGTGGCGCGCGTCGAGCCCGGCGCGGTCGTCCTCGACGACGGCTCGCGGCTGCCCGCCGGCGCCGTCGTGGTCGGCATCGGCGCCCGCCCCGCCACCGCCTGGCTGGCCGGCTCCGGCGTCGAGCTGGGCGCGCACCGCGAGGTCGTGGCCGACGCAAGTCTGCGCACCTCCGTGCCGGACGTGTACGCGGTCGGCGACTGCGCCTCCTTCCCTTCGGGAAGGTACGGCGAGCGCCTTCTCGTCCACCACTGGGACAACGCCCTCCAGGGGCCGCGCACGGTCGCGGCGAACATCGTCGGCGCGAGCACCGACGAGCCCTTGGCCGTCTACGACCCCGTCCCGTACTTCTGGTCCGAGCAGTTCGGCCGTTTCGTCCAGTACGCCGGGCACCACGCCGACGCCGACCGCACCCTGTGGCGCGGCGACCCGTCCGGACCGGCCTGGACGGTCTGCTGGCTGCGCGAGGACCGTCTGGTCGCCCTGCTGGCCGTGGGGCGCCCGCGCGACCTGGCCCAGGGCAGGCGGCTGATCGAGGCGGGCACGCCCATGGACCCGCTGCTCCTCGCCGACCCGGCCAGACCGCTGAAGACGGCGACGGCCCCGGCCTGAACGCCCCGGTCCGCCCTGGCCCGAACGCCCCCGGTCGGACCGGCCCGACTTCCGACTGTCGGTGGCAGATGGCAGGCTTGTTCCCGTGACCGAGATTGACGCAAAGACCGATGTTCTCGTCCCCGCCTGGCTCACCCTGCCCGACATCGCAGAAATGCTCGATGTCGAGGTGACGCGCGTCCGGCAGCTGGTCAGGGACGGCCAGCTCATCGCCGTACGCCGTGGCGAGAACCGCGCACTGCACGTCCCCGCCGCTTTCATCGACGGGGACAAGGTGGTGAAGGGCCTGTCCGGGACCCTGACCCTGCTGCGGGACGACGGCTTCACGGACGAAGAGATCCTGGAGTGGCTCTTCACCTCCGACCCGACCCTCCCCGGCACCCCGGCGCAGGCCCTGAGTGAGAACCGCGGCACGGAGGTGAAGCGCCGCGCCCAGGCGCTCGCCGTCTGACCCGGCGACGCCTGGCGTCCGACCTGCGGATTCGAACCGAATGACCCGGTGTACGGGGGCCGCCGGCCCTCGTACACCACCACCCTGGGGGGACTTTCGTATGCCTGACACCGCCCGCGCCCGGCTCGGCGACGCCCGACTGTACCTCTGCACGGACGCCCGCACCCGCCAGGGCGACCTCCCGGAGTTCCTGGACGCGGTCCTCGCGGGCGGCGTCGACATCGTCCAACTGCGGGACAAGGGCATGGAGGCGGCGGCGGAACTGGAGCATCTCAGGGTGTTCGCCGACGCCTGCGCCCGGCACGGCAAGCTGCTCGCGGTCAACGACCGCGCGGACGTCGCCCACGCCGTCGGGGCCGACGTCCTCCATCTGGGCCAGGGCGACCTGCCGGTCCCCGCGGCCCGCGCGATCCTCGGCGCCGACGTCCTCATAGGCCGCTCCACGCACGCCGCGGCGGAGGCGGAGGCCGCCGCCGGCCAGGAGGGCGTGGACTACTTCTGCACCGGACCGTGCTGGCCCACCCCCACCAAGCCCGGCCGGCATGCGCCCGGCCTCGACCTGGTGCGGCACACGGCCGCCCTCGGCGCCGACCGCCCCTGGTTCGCGATCGGCGGCATCGACCTCGGCAACCTCGACGAGGTGCTGGCGGCGGGCGCCCGCCGGGTCGTCGTCGTCCGGGCGATCACGGAGGCGGACGATCCCGGCGCCGCGGCGGCGGAGTTCGCGAAGCGGCTGAGCGAGGCGTAGCCCGGCCGGGCCGGCCCCGGCCGCGCGTCCAAGGGGTGGACAACAAGTCGACAATTCGGGCAAATTTCCGGCATTCGGTTGGGGGACCGCCAGCCCCTGGCTAACCTGCGGGTATGGCCCTAGGAACCGCATCCACCAGGACGGACCGCGCGCGCACCGTGCGCGACATCCTGGCGACCGGCAAGAAGACGTACTCGTTCGAGTTCTACGCGCCGAAGACGCCCAAGGGTGAGCGAAGCCTGTGGAACGCGCTGCGCAGGGTCGAGGCGGTCGCACCCGACTTCGTGTCGGTGACGTACGGCGCCGGCGGCTCCACCCGGGCGACCACGGTCAAGGAGACCCAGCAGATCGTCGTCGACACCACCCTGACGCCGGTCGCGCACCTCACCGCCGTGGACCACTCCATCGCCGAACTCCGCAACATCATCGGCCAGTACGCCGACGCCGGGATCCGCAACATGCTCGCGGTGCGCGGCGACCCGCCCGGCGACCCCATGGGCGCATGGGTGCCGCACCCGCAGGGCCTGACGTACGCCGCCGAACTCGTCCGGCTCATCAAGGAGTCGGGCGACTTCTGCGTGGGCGTCGCCGCCTTCCCCGAGATGCACCCGCGCTCCGACGACTGGGACGCGGACGTCGCGCACTTCGTCGACAAGTGCCGGGCCGGCGCCGACTACGCCATCACGCAGATGTTCTTCGAGCCCGAGTCCTATCTGCGCCTGCGCGACCGGGTCGAGGCAGCGGGTTGTGTGACTCCGGTCATCCCCGAGGTCCTGCCGGTGACGAGTGTGAAGATGTTGGAAAGCCTGCCCAGGCTCAGCAACGCCCACTTCCCGGCCGCTCTGAAAGAGCGGATCCTCACAGCCAAAGACGATCCGGCCGCTGTACGCTCCATTGGCATCGACTTCGCCACGGAGTTCTGCGCACGGCTGCTGGCCGAGGGAGTGCCCGGACTGCACTTCATCACGCTCAACAACTCCACGGCGACGCTGGAAATCTACGAGAACCTGGGTCTGCACCACCCGCCGCAGGCATAGACCGGTCGCACTCACATACGACACACTGCGTAGCGGCCACTGGGAGAGGGGCGTACATGGGCTGGACGGTCCTCTACATCGCGTTCGGCATCGTCGCGCTGTGGCTGCTGGGCGAGGTGCTGCTGCAGTACAAGGCGCGACTGCGCTGGCGACTGCTGGCCTTCGTCGGGTTCCTCGGCGTCGTCCTCGGTGTCCTGATCCCATCGGTCGTCGTCATCGCGCTGGGCGCGATCGCCTTCGCGGTCGGCCAGACCTACGTCACGCTGTCGTTCCGTCGCGGCTTCGCCGAAGGCTGGGCCTTCCGGCGCGGAGACGCGGAGGAGGGCGAGGGCGCGGACACGGAGGGCGCCCGCGGCTTCCTCCCCAAGCGCCGCCGTGGCAAGGCCGAGCGCCAGGACCCGACCCTCGAGGTCTCCGACCTGCAGACGGCCGAGGCCGGATTCGACGCGGCAGCGCCCTACGGCACCGACGACGTGGCGTTCGGTCAGGACAAGCGCGCCTACGGCGACGACGACTACGACCGCGACGACGTCTTCACGCCCGCCGCCCGGGGCGTCGACCCCACGGCCGCCGAGACCACCTCCGTCTACGAGCCGCAGCCGCTGCCCGACGACACCGGCTCCTACGGCATATACAGCGACGCCGCGTACGCGGCCGCAACCGGCCAGGGGCAGCCGCAGGGCCAGCCCCAGGACCAGTACGCGACGGCCGCGCAGGGCGCGGACCAGAACTACGGGTACGACAACACCTACTCCGGGTACCACCAGCAGCAGTACGGCTATGACGCCACGGGTGAGCAGCAGTACGCCGCCTACTCCGACCCGTACATCGGCACCCAGACCTACGGCGGCGGCTCCTACGACGCCGGCTACGGCCAGCAGCAGTACGGGCAGCAGGGCTACGGCCAGGACCAGTACGGCAACGGCGGTTACGGGGAGACCCCGGCCGGCGGCGTCTGGGTCCCGCAGCAGCGCAACACCGACGACCCGCTCGGCGGCGAATTCCCGCCCGAGCAGCAGCAGTACCCGTACCAGGGCGACGGACAGCAGCCGGGGCAGGGCCAGGGCAACGGCTACGACGAGCAGTATCGGTTCTGACGGCCGCGTTCTCTTAGGAGCCTGCCCGCCGGGCCGGCTTGCCGTGAGCTCACCATGAGCACCGGGGGCTCACTGCGAGCCCCGGAACTCCGGGCCCTCCACGATCAGGCCGGACACCAGCGCGCCCGACATGCCCGCATGCGGGAGTCCGCCGCCCGGGTGCGACCAGCCGCCGACGGTGAACAGGCCCTGCAGTCCCGTGGAGTTGGCGGGATGCAGCAGCCGCCCCCCGGCCGCCGCGAGCGCCGGCGCGGGTACGGCCCCGCCCGCCGCGCCGGTCTCCCGCTCGACGTCGGCGGGAGTGCGCACCTCGCGCCACAGGACGCGGTCCCGCAGGCCGGGAACGGCCCGCTCGGCGGCGGCGAGCAGCGCTTCCACGTGCTCGTCGCGGATCGCCGCACCGGCTGGGACCACGGCAGAGAGCGTGACCGACTCGTGGTCGCCGTCCGGCGCCAGTCGCGCGTCGTCGGGCCGCAGAACCGTGACCGTCGGCTGCGCGGGCACGGACGGCGTCGTACCGAAGAGGCTCTCCAACTCGGCCTCGCGGTCCGCCGTGTGCACCACCGTGCGGTGTGCGGCGCCCTCCGGCCGGGCGCCGCGCAGCGCCAGCAGCACGGTCAGCCGACTCGGCAGGCCCTGCTGGGGCGCGATCTCGCCCTCACCGCGGCCGGGACCACCGGCGATGCTCCCGGGACCACCGGCGACACTGCCGGGACCATGGGCGACGCCGCCGGGACCAGCGGAGACGCTGCCGGGGGCGACCACGAAGTCCGCCTCCGCCAGCGTGCCCCCCGCCAGTTCCACGCCCGCCGCCCGGCCGTCCTTCTCCAGGATCCGAGCGACCTCGGCGTCGAAGACGAACTCGACCCGGCGGGCCAGGCACCGCTCGTACACCGCGCGGGCCAGCTCCCGCATCCCGCCTCGCACGTACCAGGTGCCGAACGCGTGCTCCAGGTACGGCAGGACGGCCGCGCTCGCCGGGGTGACCCGGGGATCGAGGCCGTACGCGAGCGCGTGGCCCTCCAGCAGCGCGGCGAGCCGCGGATCGCGCAGCTCCCAGGCGCCGACCTCGGCGAGGGTGCCCGCCCGGCGGGTGCGCAGCAGGCGCTTGTGGGGGACCGCAGGGTAGGGCTCGTTGTCGGCCAGCACCGACCAGTTCGGCCACAGCGGCTCCTCCAGGAGCGGGCGACGCGTGCGGTCCCAGGCCTCGCGGGCCCGGACCAGGAAGTCGCCCCAACGCTGTCCGGCCTGCGCCCCGAGTGCTTCGTCCAGAGCCGAGACGACGCCCGCGCGCGAGGCGTTCGGCAGCGACACCTCGGTGCCGTCCGCGAACAGGTGCCGGGCGGACGGGTCGACCTGGACCAGCTCGACACAGGCCTCCAGCGGCTCCTTGCCCGTCTTGACGAACAGGTCACGGTAGACGGCGGGGAGGGGGAGCAGCCCGGGACCGGTGTCGAAGCCGAATCCCTCGCGCTCGAAGCGGCGCACCGCTCCGCCGTACGTCCCCGTGCGCTCGTAGACCGTCACCCGGTGGCCCGCCACGGCCAGCCGGGCGGCCGCCGTCAGCGCGCCCATCCCGGCGCCGATCACTGCAATCCCTGCCATGCCTGCGACTTTATCGGCCGCCACCGACAGTCACGCCGTCAGCCCGGTGGGGGCGGCCAGGGGTGCCGGGCCACGCTGCAACGTCCCCGGGACGTCGTCGCTCAGGCCGGCCGCGCCGAAGACGCCGAGGAGCAGCACCACCGCGTAGGCGTTGATGCCGCCGGCCCAGCCGCTGGTGCTGTGTCTTCTGGGGGACATCCCCCAGACCCCCGGCCAAGGGGAGTACGGACACGGACGCGATCGTCACCAGTCGGCCGCGCAGCGTCCTGAGGATGAGTGCGCAGCCCTGAGTACACGTACCTAGGGGGTGAGTTGAGTACGCGCGCGGATGGGGACCGACCTGCGCGAACGGGAGAGTAGAGGCACGGAAAGGGGCGCGGCTCCGGTACCGGCGACACGGGGCGCCGGAACGGAGCGGCCCTCGATCCGCTCCTTCCGCCGACCAGTTCGGCGGGAGCGAGGCACGGGGGGTACCCCGGGGGAACGACCGAACGGGGGAACAACGGGGGGACAGGGGAACGGGGGAGCACGAGGAAGCGCCGGTTCGAGGCGGCCCACGGGGGACGTGGCCACCACGGACCGGCGCTTTCGTGTTCATGTGCACGCGCGTGGACGCTCGTCACGGCGACCCGCCTGACGGGGCGGCTTCCCTAACGGCGACCGCTCACCCGCCCCTGCAGCAGCCGCGACAGCGCCGAGTGGACGTCGTCCAGGGACCGTTCCGGCTGGAAGGCCTGCCAGTCCAGAGCGGCCACCAGGACCATGCCGACCAGCGCCGCCGCGGTCAGCGGCACGTCGAGCTCGTCGCTGAACTCGCCGTTCTCGACGCCCTCGCGCAGCACCGTCTCGACGACGGCCACCGCCTGCTGCCGGACCACCATGAGCGTGGACTGCCAGGCCCGGTTGGTACGCCACAGCTCGGCCACGTAGAGCTGGGTGAAGGACGGGTAGCGGTCGATGAAGACGAGGCCCGCGCGGATCATCGCGTCCAGCGCGTCGACCTTGTCGCCGCCCTCCCGTGCCGTGCGCTCGGCCGCCTCCCGCAGCGAGGCGGTGAGGAGGCCCACGCCGTGCCTCAGCAACTCCTCGAAGAGGACCGACTTGCTCGCGAAGTTGTAGTAGACCGTGCCCTTCGCGACGCCGGCCCGTTCGGCGATCTCGTCCACCGTGGTCGCGGAGAAGCCCTGTTCGGCGATGAGTGTGACGGCGGCTTCGTAGAGCTTCTGCCGGGTGGCCTCGCGGCGGGTGCGGCCGCCCGGGGTGGTGCTGCTTTCCATGGTCCTGATTGTCACAGGAACCCGGCCCCCGGGGCGCCCGATCTTCACAGGCTCAGTTCCGGGTGCAGCCGGTCCAGCGTCCACACCTGGCGGCGGCGCGCCGACAGGGCGGTCAGCGCGAGCGCGCCCGCGGTGAACGCGACGAGCACCACGCACGCGTGCCACACCGGTCCCAGGCCGCCGCCGGTGATGAGCCTGCGGAGCGCCTCGACCACGTAACTCATCGGCAGGTAGGGGTGGATCGCGTTGAAGAAGTCCGGGCTGGTCTGCACGGGATAGGTGCCGCCCGCGGACGTCAACTGCAGCATCAGCAGCGCGAGGACGAGAATCCGCCCCGCCGCTCCGAAGCGCGCGTTGAGCCACTGCACGAGGGCCGCGAAGCACGCCGTCACCAGGAACAGGAAGCCCACCGTGCCGGCCGCCCGCGCCGGCTGAAGGCCGATCGCCCAGTGCAGCACGGCCATCAGAGCCGTCGTCTGCAGCAGCCCGATCGCGACCACCGGCAGCCAGCCCGCCAGCGCGATCCGCCACGCCGAGCCGCCCGTGGCGAGCGCGCGCCGGTTCATCGGCGCGATCAGCATGTACGCCACCATCGCGCCCACCCACAGCGACAGCGGGATGAAGTACGGGGCGAAGCCGGTGCCGTAGTTGGGCGCCTTGTGCAGGTCCTGGGAGGCGAGCCGCACGGGGTCGGCCATGACCGCGGTGCGTGCGTCGCGCTGCTGCTCGTCGTAGTCGGGGATCTGCTCGACGCCGTCGTGCAGACCGTCGGCGAGCTTGCCGGAGCCGTCGGAGAGCTTGAACATGCCGCCGTTGAGGTCCTCGGCGCCCGTCTCCAGCTTGCCGACGCCCTCGTCCAGGTCGACGGAACCCGTCTTGGCCGTGCCGAGCCCGGTGTTCAGCTTCTTGGCGCCCTTGGCGACCTTCCCGGCGCCCGTGTTCAGCGCGTTGACCTTGGTCACGGCGTCGGCGAGGTCCTCGGAGAGATGCGGGGCGCTGTCGGCGAGCGACTGCGCCTGCGTCTGGAGGGCGGCGAGGTTCGTGCTGAGCGTCGTCAGGTCGCCGTCCTGGTCGGCGATCAGCGTGTTGACGTCGTCGGCGACCTTCGCCACGTCGGCGGCCGCGTCCTTGGCCTTCTCCAGGTCGGCGCACGCGGGGTCGGGCAGCACCTGCTCCTCGCAGCGCGCCTTGTGGACGGCGGCGAGGGTGTCCGAGGCCGTGTGGGCGCCCTCGGCGGCGGTCGGGGCCGCCTTCACCAGGGTCGCGAGGTTGTCGCGGATCACCTTGGCGGAGTCGGCGACCAGTTGGGCGGTGTCCCCGATGCTCTTCTCGTTGTCCTTCAGGAAGGGCCCCACCGCGGCGGAGAACCCGTTGACCTTGTCGGCGAGCGCCTGGGTGCCGTCCGCGACGCTCTGCGAGCCGTCCTGAAGGCTGTCGGCGCCCGTGTCGAGCTTCTCCAGGCCCTTCGCCAGCTTGCCGCTGCCGTCCTTGGCGTCGGTCAGCCCGTCGGCGAGGTCCTTGGAGCCCTTCTCGGCCTTCCCGACGCCGTCCTCGAGGTCGTCGGCCCCGTCGGCGGCCTCGGCGGTCGCGCCGTGGATGTCGGAGAACGAGACGAAGATCTTGTCCAGGAAGGACCGTGAGGCCTTCGTGGAGGCGGCCGTGCGCACCTCGCTGAAGACCGTCCGCGAGATCTGCCCGACGATGTAGTTGTTCGCGTCGTTCGTGCGCACCTGAAGGGCGCTCGTCTCGGGGGAGTCGCCCGAACTGGAGGCGATCCGCCTGCTGAAGTCGGCCGGCATGGTGAGCGACAGGTAGTACGTGCCGTCCTCCACGCCCGCGCGTGCCTCGGCGTCGCTCACCTCGTGCCAGTCGAAGACCTCGCTGTCGCGCAGGCCCTCGGTGATCTCGTCCCCGGCGGTGATCCGCTGTCCGTCGGCGGTCGCTCCGCGGTCGTCGTTCACCAGCGCCACGGGGATGCGGTCGAGCCTGCCGTACGGGTCCCAGAAGGACCACAGGTACAGCGCGCCGTACAGCAGGGGCAGCAGCAGGAGTGCGACGAGGGCGGCCCGGGGGAGCTTGCCCCGGCCGAAGCGCCGCAGCTCAAGCGCGGCCAGTCTCGGCGAGCGCATGCGCCGTCTCCTCTTCGTGCTCGGTATCGGCCTCTTCCGGGGCCTCGGTGGACGTGCCGGCATCCGCGTCCGCATCCGTGTCCGCGCGCGTGGAGACGGCGACCGTGGCCGTGTTCTCGGGGGCCTCGGCGCACACCGCGAGGACCGTCGTCCCCGCCTCGGCGAGGGACTTGAGCAGCGCCCAGACCTCCGCCCGCTCGGCCTGCGTCAGCTTCAGGTCGACGTCGTCGACGCCGAGCAGTGCGGGGCGCCCGACGAGCGCCAGCGCCACGGACAGCCGCAGGGCCTCGAGGCGCTCCAGGTCGCGGACGGCGGTCCGCGAGCCCTTGGGCAGGGCCTCGCGGTCGAGTCCGGCGGCGGTGAGCGCGGTGTCGATGCGCAGCTTCGTCTGCGCCGTCCGCTCCGCGCGCGGGCGCAGCAACTCCCGTACGGAGTCGCCGAACCGCCGTTGCAGCAGCGCCCGTTCGCGCAGGTGCTCGCCGACGGTCAGGGCCGGGTCCAGGTCGGTCACCCCGGCGACGTGCGCGAGCGCGCCGACCCGACGTACGGCCGCCAGCTGCTTGGGCAGCCGCGCTCCGCCCACGGTCGCCGTCCCCTCGGTGGCCTTCATCCTTCCGGTGAGCGCGAGCAGCAGGCTCGTCCGGCCGGAGCCGGAGGGCCCCTCGACCGCGATCAGCGAGCCCGGCCCCGCGTCGACGCCGATGCCTCGGAACGCCCATCCGCGAGGGCCTCGGAGCCCGAAGCCGTCGGCGGTCACACCGACTCCGTCCACAGGTCCCCCTGAGTTGGAACTTTTGAACTGACTGGTCAGTGCAAAAACTAGCCCGAACCTTCGATCGAAGCAAAAGGCCAGGTCAGAACGGATTGTCAGTGGCATACCGCACGATGAGCACATACGGCACCCCCGTATCGGGGCATGCCGTCACACAGACGACAGGAGGTTCGTCATGGCCACCCACCACGCAGCCGCCGCAAACCGGCGCCGCGCCACCGGCCCTGCACCCTCACTGACCGGCCCGGCGAGCGATGTGCACCCCGTGCTCCGTCGCACCACGGCCCCGCCCGCCGCCCTCGACCTGCTCGCCCAGGCCCGCGCCGGGCTGGAAGAGGCGGCCGTCCTCGAAACCCCCAACGAGCGCTACGCCACGGCCCATCTCGCGGCCCTGCGCACCGCCGCGGCCGTGCTCGCCGCCCGGGGGCGCCCGGATGCCTCGCCCCGTCGGCGGGCCCGTATCCGGAGCGCCTGGGAAGTGCTCCCCGAGATAGCGCCCGAACTCACCGAGTGGAGCGCGCTGTTCGCCTCCGGGGCCCGGCGTCGCGCCCGGGCCGAAGCGGGCATCCAGGGCGCCGCCACCCGCCGGGACGCCGACGACCTGATACGCGACGTGGCGATGTTCCTCCGCCTCGTCGAACGCATGCTGGTACTCCAGCCGGTCCTGCCCCAGCCCCGCCAGGAGGGGGACGCCCCGGACGGCTCCCACCCGAACCGCGACCTGCCGAACCGCGACCTTCCGGACGCGGGCTGACGTGCCCGGCCGGACACCGGCTGACGGCCGGGGCGACCCGGGCGACCCGGTGTACCGCCGGGATCGGGCAAGGCGTCGGAGGCAATAGGGTGGAAGTCGCCTGAAGCCTTCCCTCCGCCCGCCCGCCCGTCGCCTTCCCGGCCGGGCCGGGCCGGTCGGGGTCGGGGAGGCAGCCCGTTCGCTCCGCCCCGTGAGGGGCGGTGCCGCGCCGAGGAGTCAACTGCCGTGTCGGACCCGATGCGACCCCGCGCCTCTCTCCGTACCGCCGTGGTCTGGGAGGTCCTCCAGGACGCCCTCGAACGCCGGGTCAAGGCGACCGGCCGTGAGTCGCTGGACGTCCTCGACACCGGAGGCGGCAGCGGCAACTTCGCCGTGCCCGTCGCCCTTCTCGGGCACCGGGTCACCGTCGTCGACCCCAGCCCCAACGCGCTGTTCGCCCTGGAGCGCCGCACCGCCGAGGCCGGCGTCGCCGACCGGGTGAAGGGCGTCCAGGGCGATGCCCACGGCCTCTTCGACGTCGTCGAGCGCGGCGGCTACGACGCCGTCCTGTGCCACGGCGTCCTGGAGTACGTCGACGACCCGGCCGAGGGCGTCCGCAACGCGGTGGCCGCGCTGCGCTCCGAAGGCGTCCTCAGCCTCCTCGCCGCCGGCCTCGGCGGAGCCGTGCTCGCGCGCGCTCTCGCCGGCCACTTCAAGGAGGCCCGGCAGGCCCTCACCGGTCCGGACGGGCGCTGGGGCTCCGGCGACCCCGTGCCGCGCCGCTTCACCGCCGATCAGCTCACCGCCCTGGTCGAGGGCGCGGGTCTGCGGGTCGGCGCCGTGCACGGTGTGCGGATCTTCGCCGACCTCGTCCCCGGCGTCCTCGTGGACACCGAGCCCGGCGCCCTGGAGGCCCTCCTCAAGCTGGAGGAGGCCGCCGCCGAACTCCCCGCCTTCCACTCCGTCGCCACCCAGCTTCATGTGCTCGGGGAGACGCAGGGGACCGACGGGAGCTGAGCGCCTCCCGAGGCGCACCGCTGATCAGGGCCTTGGCTGCGGATGGAGTACGCCACAGGCCCCCCGTTCGGGCGCAGCGCGCCGTATGATCGAGGGAGACCGCCCGGCATGACGGGTCGGCTGTCGGGGAATGGACACCTCAGCAGCCGGGACGTCCATGACGGGCTCCGGTTGGCCAATTGGCGTAGAGGGGCGGGTTTCACGGGGGCGATTCCCTGCCTATCCTGAAGGGACCCCCCGGGTCGCCCCGGCGACTGCACGATGAGGAGGACTCCGTGCCGCTCTCGGAGCACGAGCAGCGCATGCTCGAGCAGATGGAGCGAGCGCTGTACGCCGAAGATCCCAAGTTCGCGTCGGCGCTCGAGGGAAGCGGGCTGCGTACGTACACCCGGCGGCGGGTCTACCAGGCGGTCGCTGGCTTCCTCGTGGGAATCGCGCTCCTCATGGCCGGTATGGTCGCCAAACAGGTCTGGCTGAGCGTGGTGGGCTTCCTCGTCATGCTGGGCTGCGCGGTGCTCGCAGTGACCGGCTGGCGCAAGGCTCCCAAGCCGGGTGAACAACCCGCGGCGGGAACCGGAGCCCCGGGCGCCCGGCCCGCCCGCGGTCAGACTCGGCAGAAGCGCTCGATGATGGACCGGATCGAACAGCGCTGGCAGCGCCGCCGTGACGAACAGGGCGGCCACTGACACCACCCACACACGAACAACGATGAGGGGGCGACCACCCGGCCGGGTGGTCGCCCCCTCAGGCGTTTGTTCATCGAGGGCGTTCGCTCCTCGAGCGTTGTCGCGCAGACGCTGTCGCCCGGGCATCGCCGCCCAGGCATCGCCGCTCGGGCCTTGCCGCTCGGGCGTCGGGGCCCCGCAGCCGACGCTCTTCGGCCATTCTCGGACGGCCGTTCCGCGTCGGCTGCACCTCCTCAGCCGCTCTGCTCCTCAGCCGCTCTGCTGGCCCGACGGTCGGCGTACCAGAGTGGTCAGACGGGCCGTCCAGGACGCCTTGAGGGCCGTCCAGCGGTCGGAGAGGTCCCAGACCGCGCGGATGGCCGAACGCGGCGCCACGACGGCCCGCACGCGCGTACGCCAGCCGACCCTCTCCCGCAGGGCCGCCCGCACCGCGCGGACCTCGTCGGCCAGCCCGGTCTCGGCCCTGGGCTCCGGCGCGTACAGCACCTGTTCCACGGCGCCGGCGACCCGGTGCACCGATCGGGCCACCGTGTCGTCCAACTCGCCGATCCGGACGATCCGTGCCGCCGCCCGCCGCGGGGTCAGCGCCTCGTCCGGCTCGATGCCGTAGTCCCAGGCCGTGTCGGTGAGCTCGCGCCACACCGCCAGGACATGTCCGGCGGCCGCCGTACCGGCTTCCTGCGGCGGCACGTCCAGCAGCACCGCCGGACCGCCGGAGTCGTCCGCCTGCCGGCCCGGGGGCGCCCCGGCCGCCGCGGAGTGCTGGGCGGACGCCAGACGCACCGAACGCCGTCTCAGCCGCCACAGCATCGGCAGCAGGGGCACGGCGAGCGCCGCGAAGCCCAGCAGCGTCCAGCCGGCGAGCTGGTACCAGGGGGCGCCGCCGCCGTCCTGCTCGGTCGGGTCCAGCGGCAGCGCGCCCGCGCAGCCCTCGAGCTTCTTGTCGTCCGCCGAGCAGCTGGTGCTCGCCGAGGGCTCGGTCGACGGCGCGGCGTCCGCCGAGCGCGTGGCCTGCGGCAGCTCGGGGAGGGCGTCGCCCGAGGTCTCCGGGAGCGTGTAGGTGGGCGTCGTGCCACGGGTCGGGGTCGGCTCGAAGCGGGTCCAGCCGACGCCCTCGAAGTACAGCTCGGGCCAGGCGTGCGCGTCCTTCAGGCCGACCGCCACCGAGCCGTCCGCCTGCGGGGAACCCGGCGCGAAGCCCACCGCGACCCGCGCCGGTATGCCCAGCGTGCGGGCCATCGCCGCCATCGCGAAGGAGAAGTGCACGCAGAAGCCCTGCTTGTCCCGCAGGAAGCGGGCGATCGCGCCTGGACCGCTGCCGACCTCGACCTCGGTGTCGTACTCGAAGCCGCCCGTCACCGCGAAGTAGTCCTGGAGCTTGACCGCCTTCTCGTAGTCGCTCGTGGCGCCCTTGGTGATCTCTTCGGCCCGCTGGGCCACCACCGCCGGCAGGGAGTCCGGGACCTTCGTGAAGTCACGCTCGATCGAGCCGGGCGGCTTGGGAGCCGAGGCCAGCTGCTCCGCCGTCGGCTGCACGTCGAGGCTGGTCACCTGGTACGTCTTGCCGCTGGTGTTCTGGCCGTGGTCGCCGACCAGGGTCATGCCGACCGGCTCGTACCGCCAGTTGCCGTTGATCTGCACGCCGCTGGGCGGGTACGGCATCGGCAGCCAGTCCTGGGAGTACCCCTCGGCGGCCGCGATCCGGGTCGTGATCTCCGTGCGCTTCACGGTGGCGCCCAGCCCGGTGGGCGAGGGGAAGTCGTCCGGCACGGCGACGATGTGGCGCTTGGACGGCTTCCAGGTGGTGCCGTCGAAGTCGTCCAGGGACACGATCCGCAGGTACATGTCCGAGATGTTGCTGGTGTTGGTGCGCAGGGTCAGGACCGTGCGGTCCTCGTCCACGTTCAGGCTGTCGCGCAGGGACACCAGCGGGTTCACCGCGGAGATCGTGCCCCCGCTGCCGTTGCCCGCGCCCACGCCTGCGCCCGCCCCGTCCAGCAGGCCGCCCTGTATCGCCGGCAGGGGCAGCAGCGGCACCACGAGGGCGACGCCCAGCGCGGCCACGCCGATGCGCCGGCCGGTGCGCACCGGGGCCACCGGACCGGGCTGCTCGCCCGGGCCACGCGGGGCCCCGCCGAAGACCCGGCCCCACTGGGAGAGCCGCTCCCTACCCTCGGCGAGCAGCAGCAGCAGATAGCCCGCGGCGGCGACCAGGAACCACAGCCAGTCGGCCGCCCCGTCCGACAGGCCCGCGGCGACCGAGTACAGCGCCAGCAGCGGCAGGCCGGCCGGCGCGGCGTTGCGGTACGTCACCGCCAGGGTGTCCACGGCCAGGCCGATCACCAGCACCCCGCCGATCACCATCAGCCGGATGCCGTCGGACAGCGGGGCCGGGATCGCGTACCGCCCCACGTCGTCGGCGCCCGTCTGGAGCAGGTCGCCGAAGTGGCGGAAGGCCTCCGGGCCGGGTACGACGCCGGCGAAGGCGTGCTCCCGGGCGAAGACCAGGGTCAGCAGCACCAGCGTGACCAGGGCCTGGACGGCCACGGTCAGCGGCCGGGCCAACGGCACCCGCCGGGTCGCCACGCCCACCCCGCACTGGATCGCCAGCAGAAACGCCGCCTGGAGCAGCCACGTCGCCGGTTCCACCAGGGGCAGCAGGGCGCACGACGCCATCAGCGTCGCCGCCGCGGAGCACAGCGTCAGTCGAGCCCGCCCGCTCATGATCTTCCCTCCCCGCCGCTCGCCCCGCTCGCGGCCACCATGCCCGCCCCGTCGCGGTCCGCCTGGCGCCACAGCTCGTTCAGCGAAGCGCCCCGCGGCACGCTCACGGCCGTCCAGCCCGCCTCGCGCAGCATCCGCAGCCGCTCCTCCTGCCTGTTCATCGGATCGGGCACGGCGTTCGGTTCACGCACCCAGCTGTCGCCGTCCAGCAGGAAGGCGACCGCGCCTCCGCTGCGCTGGCGCATCTTCGCGGCCACCGCCGCCTGCTCCTCGTCGAGATCGCCGAGGAAGGCCACCAGCAGCCCCTCGTTGCCGCCGCGCAGCACGTCGTACGACCGGGACAGGCCTGTGCCGTCGGAGTGGTCGACCACCGCGAGGGTGTCCATCATCAGCCCGGCCGCGTCCGCCGACTCCTGGCTCGGTCCGGCGAACCCGTCGGAGCCCTCGCCCGGCACCGAGTCGCCCGTGTCCGTCAGCAGCCGTACGGAGAAGCCCCGCTCCAGCATGTGCACCAGCACGGACGCAGCGCCCGAGACCGCCCACTCGAAGGCGGCGTCCGGGCCGGCGCCCTGGTAGGCCAGGGCCCGGGTGTCCAGGAGCACCGTGCAGCGTGAGCGCTGGGGCTGCTCCTCGCGGCGCACCATCAGCTCGCCGTAGCGGGCGGTGAGGCGCCAGTGCACGCGGCGCAGGTCGTCGCCGTAGCGGTAGCCGCGCGGTATCACGTCGTCCTCGCCGGCCAGGGCCAGCGAGCGCTGCCGTCCGTCGCCGTAGCCCTTGGCCTCGCCGGTGAGGCGGACCGGGGGCAGCGGTTCCACGCGCGGTATCACCGTCAGAGTGTCGAACGTGGAGAAGGCCCTGGTGAGCTCGCACATGCCGAACGGGTCGCTCAGGCGCAGCTGGAGCGGGCCCAGCGGGTAGCGGCCGCGCAGGTCGGAACGGACCCGGTAGGACACCTCGCGGCGGCCGCCCGCCTCGACCCGGTCCAGGACGAAGCGGGGCCGCGGGCCGAGGACGTAGGGCACCTTGTCCTGGAGCATCAGCAGGCCGGTGGGCAGCCGGGAGACGTTGTCCATCCGCAGATGGACGCGGGCCTCGCTGCCGGCGGGCACACGCGCGGGGGCGAGCCGGCGGCTGCCGGCGACCCGGTAGCGGGTGCGGTAGACGACGGCCGCGCAGATCAGCGGCAGGGCGGCCAGCAGCAGCCCGACCCGCAGCAGGTCGGGCTGGCCGAGCACATAGGCGCAGATGGCGGCCGCGATGCCGGCGGCCAGGAAGGAACGGCCGCGGGTGGTCAGACCGGCCAGGGCCGTGCGCGCGCCGCCCTTGTCGCTCGGCTCGCCCCGGGCGGTGGACGGCTGTCCGGCCGCCCCGGTCGTCATCACAGCCTCCGCGACTGCTGCTGGCCGTACGCCTGCGTGCCGTGGCCCAGCCCGTACCCGTGCTGCTGGGGGGAGGAGGGCACCGGGGTGCGCTGGATGATCTCCTCGACGACCTGCTCCGCCGTGCGGCGGTTGAGCTGGGCCTGCGCGGTGGGCAGCAGCCGGTGGGCCAGGACGGCCACGGCGAGGTTCTGCACGTCGTCCGGCAGTGCGTAGTCCCGGCCGCTGAGGGCCGCCGTCGCTTTCGCCGCGCGCACCAGATGCAGCGTCGCGCGCGGGGAGGCGCCGAGTCTGAGATCGGGGTGGGTGCGCGTGGCGGAGACCAGGTCGACCGCGTAGCGGCGCACGGATTCGGCGACGTGGACCCCGCGGACGGCGTCGATCAGCTTGACGATCTCGTGTGCGTGCGCGACCGGCTGGAGGTCGTCCAGGGGGCTGATCCCGCCGTGGACGTCGAGCATCTGCAGCTCGGCCTCGGGGCTCGGGTAGCCGATGGAGACGCGGGCCATGAAGCGGTCGCGCTGGGCCTCGGGCAGCGGGTAGGTGCCCTCCATCTCGACCGGGTTCTGCGTGGCCACCACCATGAACGGGCTGGGCAGCTCGTAGGTCTGCCCGTCGATGGTGACCTGACCCTCCTCCAGCGACTCCAGAAGCGCCGACTGCGTCTTCGGCGAGGCGCGGTTGATCTCGTCGCCGATCACGATCTGCGAGAAGATCGCGCCCGGCTTGAACTCGAACTCCCGGCGCTGCTGGTCCCAGATGGACACCCCGGTGATGTCCGAGGGCAACAGGTCGGGCGTGAACTGGATCCGGCGCACCGAGCAGTCGATGGACTTCGCCAGCGCCTTGGCGAGCATCGTCTTGCCGACGCCCGGCACGTCCTCGATCAGCAGATGCCCCTCGGCGAGGAGCACGGTCAGCGAAAGCCGTACGACCTCGGGCTTGCCCTCGATCACTCCCTCCACCGAACTGCGGACACGCTCCACAGTGGCGGTCAGATCTGTGAGGCTCGCTCGCTCGTCATAGGTCGTCACCCGGCCCTCCTCGGCCCAAAACTTTCTCCGGGCCGTCGCTCTGTGCGGCAAACCGGCCCACCCCGAATCACGGACGCCACTCGCGAACTGCTCAGCGCGACGTCACACCCGCATTCTTGCTGCCGTTACCGATTCGTGTCACTCGCCTGTGGACAACTGTCCGCGATATGTCGGTGTTATGACCATTTGGGCATCCCGGAGGCGGAAATCAACAGCGAAACGACAGTGAACGACACCGCCCGTGAGCGGTTACGCGGGGTTTCGGTAGCGGTTACGCGGGGTCGATCTCGCGCAGCAGGCCCGTCTTCACGTCGAACACGAAGCCGCGCACATCGTCGGCGTGCACCAGGAACGGCGAGGTGCGCACCCGCTGCATCGACTGCCGGACGTCCTGGTCGACGTCCCGGAAGGCCTCCACCGCCCAGGCCGGACGCTGGCCGACCTCCATCTCCAGCTCGGTGCGGAAGTCCTCGGTGATCGCCTCCAGACCGCAGCCGGTGTGGTGGATGAGAACGATGCTGCGCGTGCCCAGCTTGCGCTGGCTGATGGTGAGCGAGCGGATCACGTCGTCGGTGACCACACCGCCCGCGTTACGGATCGTGTGACAGTCGCCGAGCTCCAGGCCGAGCGCCGCGTGCAGGTCGAGCCGGGCGTCCATGCAGGCCACGACCGCGACGTGCAGAACGGGGCGGGCGTCCATGCCGGGGTCGGAGAAGGCGGCGGCATACCGCGCGTTCGCCTCCACCAGGCGGTCGGTCACGGTGCCGCCGCGTATGGCGCCCTCGGACTCGGTGGGTACGGATGCGGAAGTCGTCATATCCATGACGGTACTGGTCACGGCCGTTCCGGTCCTGGTGTGAGAAGGGAAAAAGAGCGTCATCACGTCCCGTTTGTGAGGTAAGCCACAAGGGTGCGGGAGGGGCGCGCGCGCCGGGCCGCGCCGCGCAGGCCGGTTGATTGACCGCGAGACAGCGTGGACTAAAGTGACGCGAAGCGGGAGGCGACGATCTCCCTGCTGGACTGAACTTCCCCGCGTGCCGCGGCAGGCCTTCCCCATACGAGAGGGCGGGGACCCGGCGGTGCGTCTTCCCGCCGGATCTGAGAGGGCCCCTTGAGCCAGAGTCGACACGTCCCGGTGATGCTCCAGCGGTGCCTGGACCTGTTGGCCCCCGCGCTCCAGGAACCGGGAGCGGTGGTCGTCGACTGCACGCTCGGTCTCGGCGGGCACAGCGAGGCCCTGTTGACACAGTTCCCCGAGGCCAGGCTCGTCGCCCTCGACCGGGACAAGGAGGCCCTGCGCCTGTCCGGTGAGCGCCTCGCCCCCTTCGGCGAGCGCGCCACCCTCGTGCACGCCGTCTACGACGAGCTCCCCGAGGTACTGGACCGGCTCGGCATCGCGCGCGTGCAGGGCGTGCTGTTCGACCTCGGCGTCTCCTCCATGCAGCTCGACGAGGCCGACCGCGGCTTCGCCTACGCCCAGGACGCCCCGCTCGACATGCGCATGGACCAGACGACCGGCGTCAGCGCCGCCGAGGTCCTCAACACCTACCCGCCCGGTGAACTCGTCCGGATCCTGCGGGCGTACGGCGAGGAGAAGCAGGCCAAGCGGATCGTCTCCGCGATCGTGCGCGAGCGCGGCCAGGAGCCGTTCACCAACAGCGCCCGGCTCGTCGCGCTGATCCGGGACGCGCTTCCGCAGGCCGCCAAGCGCACCGGCGGCAACCCCGCCAAGCGCACCTTCCAGGCGCTGCGCATCGAGGTCAACGGCGAACTCTCCGTCCTGGAGCGGGCGATCCCGGCCGCGGTGCAGTCGATCGCCGTGGGCGGGCGGATCGCCGTCCTGTCGTATCACTCGCTCGAAGACCGGCTGGTCAAGCAGGTGTTCGCGGCCGGCGCCGCCAACACCGCACCGCCCGGGCTGCCGGTCGTCCCCGAGCGTTACCAGCCGCGACTCAAGCTGCTCACCCGTGGTGCCGAACTTCCCACCGAGGAAGAGGTCGCCGAGAACCGGCGCGCCGCCCCGGCGCGGCTGCGCGGGGCCGAGCGAATCAGGGAGTCCATCGAATGACGGGCGTGAGCCGAGGGTCCGGAATTCCACCTGGGGGAGGGCGTGTGGCCAGGAAACCCGAGTTGAAGGGGAGGGCCGCCCGGCTCGCGCGGCTCTTCCCGGCCGGCCCACGGCAGGCGGCCCGCACGCCGTTCGTCCTCCTCGTGGTCCTCCTCCTCGGCGGCGGTCTCATCGGACTGCTCGTGCTGAACTCCGCCCTGAGCGAGGGCTCGTTCAAGATGGACGACCTCCAGAAGGACACCAAGAGCCTCACCGACGAGGAGCAGGCCCTCCAGCGGGACATCGACTCCTACTCGGCCCCCGACGCCCTCCAGCGCCGCGCACGCGAACTGGGCATGGTCCCGGGCGGAGACCCGGCCTTCCTGAACCCCGACGGCAGTGTGAAGGGCGTTCCGTCGCCCGCCGCCCGGCAGTCCGTGCCGGACGCTCCCGTCGTCGTACGGCCGCCCGAGGCCGTCCTGTTCTCCCAGACGATCGAGTCCTCGACGACGCCCGGGCCGAGCGCCTCGCCCGTACCCGACGACTCACCCGTACCCGGCGCCGATCCGGTACCGAGCGACTCTCCCGTACCGGACCCGGCCGCCCTCGCCCCGACCGCAGCCGACCCCGAGACCCCCGGCAGGTGACGGAAGTGTCCGACAGGGAACAGCCGCGCCGGCGCGTGCCCGGCCCCGCCCGGCCCTCCCGCCCCGCGTCCGCGCAGCGGCGCCCGGGGCCCGGCGCCCGCCCGGCCCGCCGCCCGTCGGCGCCCGCCCCCCGCGCCGCCGCGCCGCGCGTCATCCGGCTCGGCAGCCCCCGGCCCCGGCTGCGCATGGTCGGCCTGGCGCTGACGCTGGTGCTCCTCGCCTTCGTCGTCCGCCTCCTGCAGGTGCAGGCCGTGGACGCGAGCACCTATACCGCCAAGGCCGAGCAGAACCGGTACGTCGGCCAGGTGCTGGCCGCCGAGCGCGGCGAGATCACCGACCGCACCGGCGTGGCCTTCGCGACCAGCGAGGACGCCTACGACATCACGGCCGACCCGACGATGTTCACCCGCGCGCAGTTGAAGATCGACGACGGACCCGAGCGGGCGGCCGCCCTCCTCGCGCCGATCCTCGGCCAGGAGCAGTCCGCGCTCGTCACGAAGCTGCGGCCCAAGGACAAGGACCTGCGCTACGTCAAGCTCGCCGGGCGGCAGACCCCGCAGGTCTGGAAGCAGATCAGGGATCTGAGGTCCGCACTCTCCGACAAGGCGGAGACGGACCGCAGCACGGTCAACGTCCTCGCCGGCCTCTTCGCGGTGCCCAGCAGCAAGCGCGTGTACCCCAACGGCGAGCTCGCCGCCGGGATACTGGGCTGGGTCAACGCCGACGGCAAGGGCGGCGGCGGCATCGAGCAGCAGCTGAACGCGACCCTGGCCGGCAAGGACGGCAAGATCCGCTACGCCCAGTCCGGCGGCCGTCAGGTGCCCACCGCGGGCTCCACCGAGACCCCGGCGGTGCCCGGCTCCGACGTCGAGCTGACGATCGACCGCGACATCCAGTGGGCCGCGCAGAACGCCATCACCGAGCAGGTGGAGGAGTCCAAGGCGGACCGCGGCTACGTCATCGTCCAGGACACGCAGACCGGCGAGATCCTCGCCATGGCCAACTCGCCGGGCTTCGACCCCAACGACCTCTCCCAGGCCAACTCGGCGGACCTGGGCAACCCGTCCGTCCAGGACGCCTACGAGCCCGGCTCGACCGCCAAGGTCATGTCGATGGCCGCCGTCCTGGAGGAGAACGCCGCCACCCCGCTGACGCACGTCACCGTGCCCAACCGGCTGCACCGCGGCGACCGGCTCTTCCAGGACGACATCGACCACGCCACCTGGTACCTCACGCTCAACGGCGTGCTCGCCAAGTCCAGCAACATCGGCACCATCCTGGCCACCGGCCAGCTCGGCAAGACGCAGCCCCGGGCCAACCAGGTCCTCTACTCCTACCTGCACAGGTTCGGCATCGGCAGCCACACCGGGCTCGGTTTCCCCGGTGAGACCAAGGGCATCCTCGCCGCGCCCGACAAGTGGTCGACCTCGCAGCAGTACACGATCCCCTTCGGCCAGGGCATGTCCCTCAACGCGCTCCAGGCGGCCTCCGTGTACTCGACGATCGCCAACGGCGGGGTCCGCGTGGAGCCCACCCTGGTGCGCGGCACCAAGGGACCGGACGGCCGCTTCACCCCCGCCGAGGCTCCCGCGAAGAGCCGGGTCGTCAGCCAGAAGACGGCGAAGACCCTCGCCCAGATGCTGGAGTCGGTGGTGGACGACGAGGAGGGCACGGGCGGCAAGGCGCGCATCCCCGGCTACCGCGTCGCGGGCAAGACAGGTACCGCCAACCGCGTGGATCCGGCCACCGGCACCTACAAGGGCTACACCTCGTCGTTCGCCGGGTTCGCGCCCGCCGACAACCCCCGGGTCACCGTGTACTGCGCCATCCAGAACGCCACCCAGGGCAGCTACTTCGGCGGCCAGATCTGCGGTCCCGTCTTCAAGCAGGTCATGGAGTTCGCCCTGAAGACCCTGCAGGTCCCGCCGACCGGCGCGAAGGCCCCGAACCTCCCGGTCTCCTTCTCGCCCTGACCGCCCAGTCCTCGACCGCCCAGCCCTGACCGCCCCGTCCGCCCACGACCCCCGTCCGCCACTGTTCAGCGCCGAGCAAGCCAGGAACCAAGCCCGTGACC
This sequence comes from Streptomyces sp. NPDC006872, assembly GCF_040635845.1. Lineage (NCBI taxonomy): Bacteria > Bacillati > Actinomycetota > Actinomycetes > Kitasatosporales > Streptomycetaceae > Streptomyces > Streptomyces sp. NPDC006872. Next base: position 120,027 of record NZ_JBEYIL010000017.1, on the reverse strand, counting down.
ATGATCACTCCCGACCCCGGGAACCACGTACTGCCCGCATCGCCGCCCGCGCCCCCGTCTTCGCCCTCGCTTGGCCCGCGGGCGGGTGCGCCCGGTACGCTCACCGCCGTGCCACACGCTGATCAGTCCCGAACCACCCAGAAGGGCGCTTCCGTGACATATCCGGGACCGCCGCGACCGGCCCAGGTCTCCGCCACACCCCTCGCGGAGCTCGCCGATCAGCTGGGCGCCGAGCAGCCGCGGAGTGTCGCCGTCGAGGTCACGGGCATCACCCACGACTCGCGCGCGGTCCGCCCCGGCGACCTGTACGCCGCCCTCCCGGGCGCCCGTCTGCACGGCGCCGACTTCGTCGCGCAGGCCGCGGGCCTCGGCGCGGTCGCCGTGCTGACCGACCCCACCGGCGCCGAACGCGCCGCCGCGACCGGCCTGCCGGTCCTGGTGGTCGACGACCCGCGCGGTCGGATGGGCGAGCTGGCGGCCACGATCTACGGCCGGCCGGGCCGCGAACTGCTCCAGATCGGCATCACCGGCACCTCCGGCAAGACCACCACCGCGTACCTCGTCGAGGGCGGGCTGAAGCCGCTCCGGTCCACCGGGCTCATCGGCACCGTCGAGACGCGCATCGGCGAGACGCGCATCAAGTCCGAGCGCACCACCCCCGAGGCCACCGACCTCCAGGCCCTGTTCGCCGTCATGCGCGAGCGCGGTGTCGAGGCGGTCGCCATGGAGGTCTCCAGCCACGCCCTGGTCCTCGGCCGGGTCGACGGCTGCGTCTTCGACGTCGCCGTGTTCAACAACCTCAGCCCGGAGCACATGGAGTTCCACTCCGACATGGAGGACTACTTCCGGGCCAAGGCGCAGCTGTTCACACCGCAACGCAGCAAACTCGGTGTGGTCAACCTCGACGACGAGTACGGGCGCAGGCTCGCGGAGGAGGCCACGGTCCCGGTCGTCACCTTCTCCGCCGAGGGCCACCCGGACGCCGACTGGCGCGCCGTCGACGTCGAGATCGGCCCCATGGACTCGACGTTCGCCGTCGTGGGCCCCGACGGCGTGCGGGTCGCCGCCAAGGCGCCGCTGCCCGGCTCCTTCAACGTGGCGAACACCCTCGCCGCGATCGTCTCCCTCGCCGCCGCCGGCATCGACGCGCAGACCGCCGCCGACGGCGTCGCCGCCGTGCCGGGCGTGCCGGGCCGGTTGGAGCGGGTGGACGCCGGGCAGCCCTACCTCGCGGTCGTCGACTACGCCCACAAGACGGACGCCGTCGAATCGGTCCTCAGAGCGCTGCGCAAGGTCACCAAGGGGCGGCTGCACGTCGTCCTCGGCTGCGGCGGCGACCGGGACCGCACCAAGCGGGCCCCGATGGGCGCCGCGGCGGCCCGGCTCGCCGACACCGCCGTGCTGACCTCCGACAACCCCCGCTCCGAGGACCCCCTCGCGATCCTCGCGACCATGCTCGAGGGCGCGGCGTCCGTGCCCGCGCACGAGCGCGGCGAGGTCCTCCTGTTCGAGGACCGGGCCGCCGCGATCGCCGCGGTCGTCGCCCGCGCGCACGCCGGGGACACCGTGCTGGTCGCGGGCAAGGGCCATGAGCAGGGCCAGGACATCGCCGGCGTCGTCCGTCCGTTCGACGACCGCCAGGTGCTTCGCGAAGCTATCCAGCAGACCCAGGGATGAACTTGTGATCGCCCTCTCCCTCGCCGAGATCGCAGCAGTCGTCGGCGGGCAGACGCACGACATACCGGATCCCTCCGTGGAGGTCACCGGACCGGTCGTCCGGGACTCCCGCGAGGTGGAGCCCGGCAGCCTCTTCGTAGCCTTCGTGGGCGAACGGGTGGACGGCCACGACTACGCGGCCGCGGTCGTCGAGGCGGGTGCGGCGGCCGTGTTGGCCTCGCGCCCGGTCGGCGTTCCCGCGATCGTCGTGGACGACGTCCAGACGGCGCTCGGCGCCCTCGCCCGACACGTCGTGCACAAGCTCGGCGCGACCCTCGTCGCGCTCACCGGCTCGGCCGGCAAGACCAGCACCAAGGACCTCATCGCCCAGGTGCTGAGGCGCAAGGCGCCGACCGTCTTCACGCCCGGCTCGCTCAACAACGAGATCGGGCTGCCGCTGACGGCCCTGTCCGCCACCGAGGAGACCAAGTTCCTCGTGCTGGAGATGGGCGCCCGCGGGATCGGCCACATCCGCTACCTCGCCGATCTGACACCGCCGAGGATCGGCCTCGTGCTGAACGTCGGCACCGCCCACATCGGCGAGTTCGGCGGCCGCGAACAGATCGCACAGGCAAAGGGCGAGCTCGTCGAGAGCCTGCCACCGGAAAGCGACGGCGGCACGGCGATCCTCAACGCCGACGACCCGTTGGTCCGGGCCATGGCCTCCCGTACGAAGGCGAAGGTGGTCTTTTTCGGAGAGTCCGGCGAAGCGGACGTACGGGCCGAGAACGTGCGACTCACGGACAGCGGACAGCCTGCCTTCAGCCTTCACACACCCTCCGGGTGCAGCGACGTGACCATGCGCCTGTACGGTGAGCACCACGTGTCGAACGCGCTCGCCGCGGCCGCCGTCGCTCATGAGCTGGGCATGTCCGCGGAAGAGATCGCCACCGCACTCTCCGAGGCGGGCTCCCTCTCCCGCTGGCGGATGGAGGTCACCGAGCGCCCGGACGGCGTGACGATCGTCAACGACGCCTACAACGCGAACCCCGAGTCCATGCGAGCCGCTCTGCGCGCGCTCGCGGCCATGGGCAAGGGGCGGCGGACCTGGGCGGTGCTCGGCAAGATGGCCGAGCTCGGGGACGAGGCGCTCGCCGAGCACGACGCGGTCGGACGGCTCGCCGTCCGGCTCAATGTCGGCAAGCTCGTCGCGGTCGGGGGCAGAGAAGCCGCCTGGCTGCAATTGGGCGCATATAACGAGGGTTCGTGGGGTGAGGAGTCGGTGCACGTGTCCGACGCACAGGCGGCGGTCGACCTGTTGCGCAGCGAGTTGCGCCCGGGGGACGTCGTGCTCGTGAAGGCGTCCCGTTCGGTCGGCCTCGAGAGCGTCGCGCAGGCGCTGCTCGCGACCGGCGCCGAGGGTGAGGTCGCCACCCGATGATGAATCAGATCCTGTTCGCGGGTGTCATCGGCCTCTTCCTGACGCTGGTCGGCACACCGCTGCTGATCAAGCTGCTGGCCCGCAAGGGCTACGGCCAGTACATCCGCGACGACGGCCCGCGCGAGCACGCCAGCAAGCGCGGTACGCCGACGATGGGCGGTATCGCGTTCATCTTCGCGACGGTCGCCGCGTACTTCCTGTCCAAGGTCATCTCGGGCAAGCCGCCGACCTACTCGGGTCTGCTGGTGCTCGGCCTGATGTGCGGCATGGGCCTGGTCGGTTTCCTCGACGACTACATCAAGATCGTCAAGCGGCGTTCGCTGGGTCTGCGGGCCAAGGCGAAGATGGCCGGCCAGCTGATCGTCGGCATCGCCTTCGCGGTGCTCTCGCTGCAGTTCTCCGACTCGCGCGGCAACACCCCGGCCTCCACGAAGCTGTCGTTCATCACGGACTTCGGCTGGACGATCGGCCCGGTGCTGTTCGTCGTCTGGGCGCTGTTCATGATTCTCGCGATGTCCAACGGCGTGAACCTGACGGACGGTCTGGACGGCCTCGCCACCGGCGCCTCCGTCCTCGTCTTCGGCGCGTACACGTTCATCGGCGTCTGGCAGTTCCAGGAGTCCTGCGCCAACGGCGAGACCCTGACCAACCCCAACGCCTGTTACGAGGTGCGCGATCCGCTGGACCTCGCGGTCATCGCCTCCGCGCTGATGGGCGCCTGCCTCGGCTTCCTGTGGTGGAACACGTCACCGGCCAAGATCTTCATGGGCGACACCGGTTCGCTGGCGCTCGGCGGTGTGCTCGCGGGCCTCGCGATCTGCTCCCGCACCGAGCTGCTCATCGCGCTCCTGGGCGGACTGTTCGTCCTCATCACCATGTCGGTGGTCATCCAGGTCGGCTCCTTCAAGCTCACCGGCAAGCGGGTCTTCCGGATGGCGCCACTGCAGCATCACTTCGAACTCAAGGGCTGGTCCGAAGTCCTTGTCGTGGTCCGCTTTTGGATCATCCAGGGCATCTGTGTGATCGTCGGACTGGGTCTCTTCTACGCGGGATGGGCAGCAGAAAAGTGACCGACTGGCAGGGGAAGAACGTCACCGTCGCCGGGCTCGGCGTCTCCGGCATCCCGGCGGCCAAGGTGCTGCACGGGCTCGGCGCGAAGGTCACGGTCGTCAACGACGGCGACGACGCACGCGCGCGTGAACAGGCCGCCGAGCTGCAGGCCCTGGGCGTCACCGTGCGCCTCGGCGACGGGGCGACCCTGCCCGCAGGCACCGAACTCATCGTCACCGCACCCGGCTGGAAGCCCGACAAGCCGCTCTTCACCGCGGCACGCGAAGCCGGCGTGCCGGTCTGGGGCGACGTCGAACTCGCCTGGCGGCTGCGGGGACCCGACGCGGCTCCCTGGCTGTGCGTCACCGGCACCAACGGCAAGACGACCACCACCCAGATGCTGACGTCGATCCTGAAGGCGGCAGGCCTGCGCACGGCCGCCGTCGGCAACATCGGCGTCTCGCTGCTGGACGCGGTGCTCGGCGAGGAGCAGTACGACGTCCTCGCCGTGGAACTCTCCAGCTACCAGCTGCACTGGGCGCCCTCCCTGCGCGCCCACTCGGCCGCCGTCCTCAACCTCGCCCCCGACCACCTCGACTGGCACGGCTCCATGGAGGCGTACGCCAAGGACAAGGGGCGCGTCTACGAGGGCAACCGGGTCGCCTGCGTCTACAACGTCGCCGACAAGGCCACCGAGGACCTGGTGCGCGAGGCGGACGTCGAGGAGGGCTGCCGGGCCGTCGGCTTCACCCTGGCCGCGCCCGCGCCCTCCCAACTCGGTGTCGTGGACGGCATCCTGGTCGACCGTGCCTTCGTCGAGAACCGGCAGAAGAACGCCCAGGAGCTCGCCTCGGTCTCCGACGTCAACCCGCCCGCCCCGCACAACATCGCCAACGCCCTTGCCGCGGCGGCCCTCGCCCGTGCCTTCGGGGTGCCCGCCAAGGCCGTCCGGGACGGTCTGCGGGCCTTCACCCCGGACGCCCACCGCATCGCCCATGTGACGGACCTGGACGGCGTCGCGTACATCGACGACTCCAAGGCGACCAACACGCATGCGGCGGAAGCCTCGTTGGCGGCCTACGAGTCGATCGTCTGGATCGCGGGCGGACTGGCCAAGGGCGCGACCTTCGACGAGCTCGTCGCCAAGTCGGCGAAGCGACTTCGCGGGGTCGTGCTCATCGGCGCCGATCGCGCCCTGATCCGAGAAGCCCTGGCGCGACACGCCCCGGAAGTACCCGTCGTCGACGTCGAACGGACCGACACTGGGGCGATGCTCGCGGCTGTCCAGGAGGCTCGGCGCCTCGCCGTCGAAGGCGACACCGTGCTCCTCGCCCCGGCCTGCGCCTCGATGGACATGTTCGCCAACTACAACCAGCGCGGTGACGCGTTCGCAGCAGCGGTCAGCGAACTCGGCGCCTGACCCGGCCGCCGCCTGCCGGGCGACCTTGGGAGGGACGCGTGGGACCGTCAGGGCCGACATGCAGCGGACGAGCCGTGTGCAGCGGAGCACCCGATGCCCGGTAGCCGCACCGGGCGTCCGCCCGTCCAGCGGACCGTCCGGGGAGCCTCCGCGACCGCCCGGCCGCGCCGTGACAACCCGCTGCGACGCCTGTACACGCGTGCCCGCAAGGCCTGGGACCGGCCGCTGACCGCCTACTACCTGATCTTCGGCGGCAGCCTGCTGATCACCGTGCTGGGCCTTGTGATGGTCTACTCGGCCTCCCAGATCACCGCGCTGCAGATGTCGCTGCCGGGTTCCTTCTTCTTCCGCAAGCAGTTCCTGGCCGCCTCCATCGGCGGCGTGCTGCTGCTGGTCGCGTCCCGGATGCCGGTGAAGCTGCACCGCGCTCTGGCCTACCCGATCCTGGCCGGCGCCGTCTTCATGATGGCGCTGGTGCAGGTGCCGGGGATAGGGATGTCGGTCAACGGCAACCAGAACTGGATCTCGCTCGGCGGCTCCTTCCAGATCCAGCCCAGCGAGTTCGGCAAGCTCGCGCTGGTGCTGTGGGGCGCCGATCTGCTCGCCCGCAAGCAGGACAGGAAGCTGCTGGCCCAGTGGAAGCACATGCTGGTGCCGCTGGTGCCGGTCGCCTTTCTGCTGCTCGGTCTGATCATGCTCGGCGGTGACATGGGCACGGCGATCATCCTGACGGCGATCCTGTTCGGCCTGCTGTGGCTGGCGGGGGCGCCCACCCGGCTGTTCGCCGGGGTGCTCGCGGTCGCCGCCACGATCGGCGTGATCCTCATCAAGACCAGCCCGAACCGCATGGCCCGGCTGAAGTGCATCGGCGCGACCGACCCCGGTCCGGGCGACGCCTGCTGGCAGGCCGTGCACGGGATCTACGCCCTGGCCTCCGGCGGGATCTTCGGCTCGGGACTCGGGGCGAGTGTGGAGAAATGGGGGCAACTCCCCGAAGCGCACACCGACTTCATCTTCGCCGTGACCGGTGAGGAACTGGGCCTCGCGGGGACGCTGTCGGTACTCGCCCTCTTCGCGGCTCTAGGCTATGCGGGTATCCGCGTGGCCGGACGCACGGAGGACCCCTTCGTGAGGTATGCCGCGGGAGGCGTGACCACGTGGATCACCGCTCAGGCGGTGATCAACATCGGTGCGGTGCTCGGCCTGCTGCCGATCGCCGGCGTGCCCCTCCCGCTGTTCTCCTACGGGGGCTCCGCCCTGCTGCCGACCATGTTCGCCATCGGGCTGCTGATCGCCTTCGCACGCGACGAGCCCGCTGCGCGGGCGGCGCTTGCGATGCGCCACCCCCGTTTTGGTAGAAAGCGGGGGACCGGGAGCTCTGCGTTCGTTCGGAGCCCCCGGAGATGGAACACGATGCGACGGCGTGCCTCGGCGGCGCGCCCGTCCGGAGAGCGGTGAATTTCGGTGCATGTCGTACTCGCTGGTGGGGGGACCGCCGGCCACATCGAGCCCGCGCTCGCCCTCGCGGACGCCCTGCGCAGGCAGGACCCCACTGTGGGGATCACGGCCCTGGGCACGGAGCGCGGCCTGGAGACCACGCTCGTTCCGCAGCGGGGCTACGAGCTCGCGCTGATCCCCGCCGTGCCGCTGCCGCGCAAGCCCACTCCTGAGCTGATCACCGTCCCGGGCCGGCTGCGCGGCACGATCAAGGCCGCCGAGCAGATCCTGGAGCGCACCAAGGCGGACTGTGTCGTCGGCTTCGGCGGTTATGTGGCCCTGCCCGGCTACCTCGCCGCCAAGCGTCTCGGCGTGCCGATCGTGGTCCACGAGGCCAACGCCCGCCCCGGGCTGGCCAACAAGATCGGCTCGCGCTACGCGGCCCGGGTCGCCGTCTCCACGCCCGACAGCAAGCTGCGGGACGCCCGCTACATCGGCATCCCGCTGCGCCGCTCCATCGCCACCCTGGACCGCGCGGCCGCGCGCCCCGAGGCCCGCGCGATGTTCGGTCTCGACCCGAACCTGCCCACCCTGCTGGTCTCCGGCGGCTCGCAGGGCGCCCGCCGCCTCAACGAGGTCGTCCAGCAGGTCGCGCCGTGGCTGCAGCAGGCCGGGATCCAGATCCTGCACGCGGTCGGCCCGAAGAACGAACTGCCGCACGTGCAGCAGATGCCGGGGATGCCCCCCTACATCCCGGTACCGTACGTGGACCGGATGGACCTCGCGTACGCCGCCGCCGACATGATGCTCTGCCGCGCGGGCGCGATGACCGTCGCCGAACTCTCCGCCGTCGGGCTCCCGGCCGCTTATGTCCCGCTGCCCATCGGCAACGGCGAACAGCGGCTGAACGCCCAGCCGGTGGTCAAGGCGGGCGGCGGACTGCTGGTCGACGACGCGGAACTGACCCCCGAGTGGGTCCGGGAGACCGTCCTGCCCGTGCTCGCCGACCCGCACCGGCTGTACGAGATGTCCCGCGCCGCCAGCGAGTTCGGCCGCCGTGACGCCGACGACCTGCTCGTCGGCATGGTGTACGAGGCGATCGCCGCCTCCCGTGCACACCGATAGGCACGTTTGACGAAAGGACAGGGGAGCGTGGCCGGATCCGCCACCGCCGAGCGCGGTGCACGTCAGCAGGAGTCCTCCGGCCCGCCCCTCGTCCGGCGGTTGGGTCGGTTGGGGCCGTGGTTGGGGCCGCGCAGACTTCGTGTGATCATCATTCTTGCGCTGGTCGTCGTGCTCCTCGGGGCGGGCGTCGTCTGGGTGTTGTACGGCTCGCAGTGGCTGCGGGTTCAGCGCGTCGCCGTCTCCGGCACGAGCGTGCTGACGCCGCAGCAGGTGCGTGAAGCCGCCGCGGTACCGGTCGGATCGCCGATGATTTCCGTCGACACGGAGGCGATCGAGGCGCGATTGCGTACGGAATTGCCCCGAATCGACTCCGTTGACGTGGTCCGTTCCTGGCCGCATGGAATCGGTCTGAAAGTGACCGAGCGGACTCCGGTTCTGCTTGTCCAAAAGGGGTCGAAGTTCGTGGAAGTGGACGACGACGGCGTCCGTTTCGCCACGGTTTCCGAGGCTCCGAAAGGCGTTCCTCTTCTGGAAATGGCCGTTTCGTCCTCGCGTTCCGCCGCCGCGAGCCTGCGCCGCTTCGGCGCGGGCCGGCTGGTGCGGGAGGCGGTCGAGGCGGCCGGCTCCCTCCCGGCCGCCGTCGCCCGCGACACCCGCCTCGTCAAGGTCCTTTCCTACGACGACATCTCGCTGGAGTTGACCGGCGGCCGCACGGTCGCGTGGGGGAGCGCCGAGCAGGGCGCCGCGAAGGGCCGTGCACTCACCGCTCTCATGAAAGCCGCCCCGGACGCGCGGCACTTCGATGTCAGCGCTCCCACGGCCCCTGCGTCATCAGGGAGTTGACGCACATCAGCGCAGGCCAGCACCCTGGTTGGGCACTGACACGGCTGATCACATAGGGTGAAAAGAAAAACGGGAGGTTCGGCGTGTTCGTTGAACGGGCGCCACTTGTCGACTTAGTGTCCTGTTCAGAAGACTTCAAGGAACAGACACACTGGTAACCCTAAACTTCAGCGTTAGGGTTCGGGTCGGCGAAACGGACCGTCCCATTCGGCATCAGTCGTCGGATCGCATCACCATGTGAGGCGACGACACGTAACTCGAGGCGAGAGGCCTTCGACGTGGCAGCACCGCAGAACTACCTCGCAGTCATCAAAGTCATCGGTGTCGGCGGCGGTGGTGTCAATGCCATCAACCGGATGATCGAGGTCGGTCTCAAGGGCGTCGAGTTCATCGCCATCAACACCGACGCGCAGGCGCTGTTGATGAGCGACGCCGACGTCAAGCTCGACGTCGGCCGCGAACTGACCCGCGGACTCGGCGCCGGCGCCAACCCGGCCGTCGGCCGCAAGGCCGCCGAGGACCACCGCGAGGAGATCGAGGAGGTCCTCAAGGGGGCCGACATGGTCTTCGTGACGGCCGGCGAGGGAGGCGGCACCGGCACCGGCGGCGCGCCCGTCGTGGCCAACATCGCCCGCAACCTCGGCGCCCTCACCATCGGCGTGGTCACCCGCCCGTTCACCTTCGAGGGACGGCGCCGCGCCAACCAGGCCGAGGACGGCATCGCCGAACTCCGCGAAGAGGTCGACACCCTCATCGTCATCCCCAACGACCGGCTGCTGTCCATCTCGGACCGCCAGGTCTCGGTCCTCGACGCCTTCAAGTCGGCCGACCAGGTCCTGCTCTCCGGCGTCCAGGGCATCACCGACCTGATCACCACCCCCGGTCTGATCAACCTCGACTTCGCCGACGTCAAGTCGGTCATGTCCGAGGCCGGCTCGGCCCTCATGGGCATCGGCTCGGCCCGCGGCGACGACCGCGCGGTGGCCGCCGCCGAGATGGCGATCTCCTCGCCGCTGCTGGAGGCCTCCATCGACGGCGCCCGGGGCGTCCTGCTCTCCATCTCCGGCGGCTCCGACCTCGGCCTGTTCGAGATCAACGAGGCCGCCCAGCTGGTCAGCGAGGCGGCCCACCCCGAGGCCAACATCATCTTCGGCGCGGTCATCGACGACGCGCTCGGCGACGAGGTCCGGGTCACCGTCATCGCAGCCGGCTTCGACGGGGGGCAGCCCCCGGCCCGCCGGGAGACCGTCATCGGCTCGTCCTCGTCCTCGGCCCGCCGCGACGAGCCCACTCCGGTACGGCAGTCCGACAGCCGTCCGTCCTTCGGCTCGCTCGGCAGCGTGACGCCGAAGGAGGAGCCGGAGCCGGCCCCCGAGCCGGTGGCCGACCTCCCGGTCTCCCCGCCGGTGCCGCCGTCGCGGACGTACTCGGACAGCGCGGCCGAGGAGCTGGACGTGCCGGACTTCCTGAAGTGATAGGACAGCGCGAGAGCGTGAGCGGCGCGCACTTCGCCTTCACCGACCGGTGGGGCGGGGTGAGCGCCGCTCCGCATGAGGAGCTCAACCTCGGCGGGGCGGTCGGCGACGACCCCGACGCCGTACGCGTCAACCGTGAGCTGGCCGCCAAGTCGCTGGGGCTGGATCCGGGCCGGGTCGTCTGGATGAACCAGGTGCACGGCAACGACGTGGCCGAGGTCGAAGGACCCTGGACCACCCGGCTGACCCCGCCGGTCGACGGCCTGGTGACCGCGACCCGCGGACTCGCCCTCGCCGTGCTGACGGCGGACTGCGTGCCGGTGCTGCTCGCCGACCCCGTCGCCGGTGTCGTCGCCGCCGCTCACGCGGGACGGCCCGGCATGGTCAAGGGGATCGTGCCCGCCGCCGTCGACGCGATGGAGTCGCTCGGCGCCGACCCCGCCCGGATCGTCGCCCGCACCGGACCCGCCGTGTGCGGCCGGTGCTACGAGGTGCCGGAGGAGATGCGCGCCGAGGTGGCCGCCGTCGAGCCGGCGGCGCACGCCGAGACGAGCTGGGGCACTCCCGCGGTCGATGTGACCGCCGGGGTGCACGCACAGCTCGACCGGCTCGGGGTGCACGACCGGGAATCGTCGCCGGTGTGCACTCGGGAGTCGAAGGATCACTTCTCGTATCGCCGCGACCGCTCCACGGGGCGACTCGCGGGATATGTCTGGCTGGACTGATGGGGCATGACGGACCGTAGGGACGAACTCGCAGCAAACCTGGCGAAGGTGGAGGAACGCATCGCCGCCGCGTGCGCGGCCGCCGGTCGCAAGCGGGAGGAGGTGACCTTGATCGTGGTCACCAAGACCTACCCGGCGAGCGATGTGCGGATCCTCGCCGAGCTCGGCGTGCAGGACGTCGCCGAGAACAAGGACCAGGACGCGGCGCCCAAGGCGGCCGACTGCGCCGACCTGCCGCTTCGGTGGCACTTCGTCGGCCAGCTGCAGACCAACAAGGTGCGCTCCGTGGTCGGTTACGCGGACGTCGTGCAGTCGGTCGACCGCGCGAGGCTGGTGACGGCCCTGTCCAAGGAGGCCGTGCGGGCCGGCCGTGAGCTGGGCTGCCTGATCCAGGTGGCCCTGGACGCCGGGCTGAGCGAGCGGGGGGAGCGCGGCGGAGTGGCCCCGGGCGGCATCGAGGAGTTGGCCGAGCTGGTCGCCGGCTCCCCGGGGTTGCGGCTTGACGGACTGATGACCGTCGCACCTCTGACCGGGGAGTACGCCGGGCGTCAACGGGCAGCATTCGGGCGGTTGATGGATTTGTCGACCGACCTGCGCAGAGACCGTCCGGCTGCGAACATGGTGTCGGCAGGGATGAGTGCGGACCTCGAGGAGGCCGTGGCGGCCGGAGCGACACATGTACGCGTCGGCACCGCGGTACTCGGCGTCCGCCCCAGGCTCGGGTAACGTCGCCAGGAAGTCGGACCACAGCAGAAAATATGGTCATTACCGCCGCGAGGCGGCACAAGGGCCACGTGGATCGCGGGACTTGGCAGTCGGAAGTCGATCCACCACAGAGCGGAGGACTCAGAGCATGGCCGGCGCGATGCGCAAGATGGCGGTCTACCTCGGCCTCGTGGAGGACGATGGGTACGACGGCCGGGGTTTCGACCCCGACGACGACTTCGAACCCGAGCTCGACCCTGAGCCCGAGCGGGACCACCGGCGTCACGAGCCGGTGCACCAGTCCCACGGTGCACACCAGTCCCAAAGGGGCGAAGAGGTGCGAATCGTACAGCCGCCCGCTCCGCGTGAGCCGGTGGCGCGATCCGCTTCGCCAGCCGCGGAATCCGGGCGTCCGGCGCGCATCGCGCCCGTGGCATCCATCACACAAGAACGTCAGTCCCTGGAGAAGAACGCACCGGTGATCATGCCCAAGGTCGTGTCGGAACGAGAGCCGTACCGGATCACCACACTCCACCCCCGGACCTACAACGAGGCCCGTACCATCGGGGAACACTTCCGTGAGGGCACCCCGGTGATCATGAATCTGACTGAGATGGATGACACAGACGCGAAGCGACTTGTCGACTTTGCGGCCGGTTTGGTGTTTGGTCTTCACGGCAGCATCGAGCGGGTGACGCAGAAGGTGTTCCTGTTGTCGCCTGCTAACGTCGATGTCACGGCGGAGGACAAGGCCCGCATCGCAGAGGGCGGGTTCTTCAACCAGAGCTGAGACGTAAGACCGGAAAGCAGTACAGAGCAGTACAGAGCGGCACGGAACAGGGGAGAGGGAAACACCGAACATGAGCGTGGTCCTTGATGTCATCTACATCGCGCTGATGGTCTTCCTCATCGTGCTCATCTTCCGGTTGGTCATGGACTACGTCTTCCAGTTCGCCCGCTCATGGCAGCCCGGCAAGGCGATGGTGGTCGTTCTGGAGGCCACCTACACTGTCACCGATCCACCGCTCAAGCTTCTGCGGCGGGTCATCCCGCCGTTGCGTCTCGGGGGCGTGGCGCTCGACCTGTCCTTCTTCGTACTGATGATCATCGTCTACATCCTGATCTCGATCGTGAGCCGGCTGTGAGCGATGTGAACTACCGTCTTGCCGATGCCGACGACTACGTTGAGGTGAAGAGATGCCGTTGACCCCCGAGGACGTGCGGAACAAGCAGTTCACGACCGTCCGCCTCCGAGAAGGCTATGACGAGGACGAGGTCGATGCCTTCCTCGACGAGGTCGAAGCCGAACTGACCCGCCTGCTCCGCGAGAACGAGGATCTGCGCGCCAAACTGGCCGCTGCCACGCGCGCTGCTGCCCAGAACCAGCAGAACATGCGCAAGCCGCCGGAGCAGGACCAGCAGCAGGGTGGCATGCCGCAGCAGGGCGGGATGCAGCAGGGCGGCATGCAACAGGGCGGCATGCAGCAAGGCGGGATGCAGCAGGGCGGGATGCCCCAGCAGGGCATGCCGCAGCAGGGGATGCCCCCCCAGGGCATGCCTCCGCAGGGCATGCGCGGTCCCGGCGCTCCGGTGCCCGCCGGCATATCGGGCCCGCCGCAGCAGCAGATGGGTGGCCCCATGGGCGGCCCGCCCCAGCTGCCGAGCGGTGCCCCGCAGCTGCCCGCCGGTCCCGGCGGTGGTCAGGGCGGCCCGCAGGGTCCCGGCCAGATGGGTCAGGGCCCCATGGGCCAGGGTCCGATGGGTCAGGGTCCGATGGGTCAGGGTCCGATGGGTCAGGGTCCGATGGGTCAGGGTCCGATGGGTCAGGGTCCGATGGGCGGCCAGCCCATGCAGCAGCAGATGGGTGGCCCGATGGGCGGCCCCATGGGCGGTCCGATGGGCGGCCCCGGTCAGGGCCCCGGTGGCGACAGCGCCGCCCGTGTCCTCTCGCTGGCCCAGCAGACCGCCGACCAGGCGATCGCCGAGGCCCGTTCCGAGGCCAACAAGATCGTCGGCGAGGCGCGTTCGCGTGCCGAGGGTCTCGAGCGTGACGCCCGTGCCAAGGCCGACGCCCTGGAGCGGGACGCGCAGGAGAAGCACCGCGTGGCCATGGGCTCCCTGGAGTCCGCCCGCGCGACGCTGGAGCGCAAGGTCGAGGACCTGCGTGGCTTCGAGCGCGAGTACCGGACGCGTCTGAAGTCCTACCTCGAGTCCCAGCTGCGTCAGTTGGAGACCCAGGCGGACGACTCGCTCGCTCCGCCGCGTACTCCGGCCGCGGCTTCGCTGCCGCCGTCCCCGGCGCCTTCCATGGCTCCGGCCGGCGCGAGCGCCCCGTCCTACGGCGGCAACCCGGGCATGGGCGCCCCGAGCCCGGCCGCTCCGTCCTACGGCGGTCAGCAGCAGCAGATGTCCCCGGCGATGACCCAGCCGATGGCTCCGGTGCGGCCGCAGGGCCCGTCGCCGATGGGCCAGGCCCCCTCGCCGATGCGCGGCTTCCTCATCGACGAGGACGACAACTGACGGCCACTAGTACGCCTTAGGCGTCGGCAGCGTTCAAAGGGCGGGACCCCGGATTTTCGATCCGGGGTCCCGCCCTTTTTACGCGTGTTGACGATGTTGACAGTGGGGACGGCGGTGTCCAGTGGGGGAGTCGGCGGCACAACGCGTAGGGCCCGGCTCCCCTTGGGGGAACCGGGCCCTACGTTCTTGCGCCCTTGTGCCCTTACGCCTTACGCCTTGCGCAGGCGGAAGGTCAGCGTCAGGCCCTCGTCCGTGAACGGGGCGCCGTACGTGTCGTCCGCCTCGCCCTGGGCGAAGTCCGTGGCGAGGACCTCGTCGGCGATGAGGCCGGCGTGGCCGGACAGGGCGTCGACGGCTCCCGGGTCGGTCGCGGTCCAGCGCAGCGCGATGCGGTCGGCGACGTCGAGGCCGCTGTTCTTGCGGGCCTCCTGGATCAGCCGGATCGCATCACGGGCCAGGCCCGCGCGGCGCAGCTCCTCGGTGATCTCCAGGTCCAGCGCGACCGTGGCGCCGGAGTCGGAGGCGACCGACCAGCCCTCGCGCGGGGTCTCCGTGATGATCACCTCGTCGGGGGCGAGATCGATCGTCTCGCCGTCGATCTCCACCGACGCCGTGCCCTCGCGCAGGGCGAGGGACAGCGCGGCCGCGTCGGCGTTCGCGACGGCCTTGGCGACGTCCTGGACGCGCTTGCCGAAACGCTTGCCCAGGGCGCGGAAGTTGGCCTTGGCGGTCGTGTCGACCAGGCTGCCGCCCACCTCGGAGAGGGACGCCAGGGACTCGACGTTGAGCTCCTCCGTGATCTGCGCGTGCAGCTCGCGGTCGAGGCCGTCGAAGCCCGTGGCGGCGATCAGGGCGCGGCGCAGCGGCTGGCGGGTCTTGACGCCCGACTCCGCGCGCGTGGCGCGGCCCAGCTCCACCAGACGGCGGACCAGGACCATCTGCCGCGACAGCTCCGGGTCGATCGCGGACAGGTCCGCCTCCGGCCAGGCGGCCAGGTGGACGGAGTCCGGGGCGCCCGGGGTGACCGGCACGACGAGGTCCTGCCAGACCCGCTCGGTGATGAACGGGGTCAGCGGGGCCATCAGCTTGGTGACCGTCTCGACGACCTCGTGCAGGGTGCGCAGCGCGGCCTTGTCGCCCTGCCAGAAGCGGCGCCGGGAGCGGCGGACGTACCAGTTGGACAGGTCGTCGACGAACGCCGAGAGCAGCTTGCCGGCGCGCTGGGTGTCGTACGCCTCCAGAGCCTGCGTCACCTGGTCGGTGAGCGCGTGGAGTTCGGAGAGCAGCCAGCGGTCCAGGACGGGGCGGTCGGCCGGGGCCGGGTCGGCCTCGCTCGGCGCCCAGTCGGACGTGCGCGCGTACAGCGCCTGGAAGGCGACCGTGTTCCAGTACGTGAGGAGCGTCTTGCGGACGACCTCCTGGATGGTGCCGTGGCCCACCCGGCGGGCCGCCCACGGGGAGCCGCCGGCCGCCATGAACCAGCGGACGGCGTCGGCGCCGTGCCGGTCCATCAGCGGGATCGGATCCAGGGTGTTGCCCAGGTGCTTGGACATCTTGCGGCCGTCCTCGGCGAGGATGTGACCGAGACAGACGACGTTCTCGTACGACGACTTGTCGAAGACCAGCGTGCCGACGGCCATCAGCGTGTAGAACCAGCCGCGGGTCTGGTCGATGGCCTCGGAGATGAACTGCGCCGGGTAGCGGGACTCGAACAGGTCCTTGTTCTTGTACGGGTAGCCCCACTGCGCGAACGGCATCGAACCCGAGTCGTACCAGGCGTCGATGACCTCCGGCACGCGCGTGGCCGTCTTTCCGCAGGCATCCTGCGGGCAGTCGAAGGTGACGGCGTCGACGTACGGCCGGTGCGGGTCCAGCTCGGACTGGTCCTCGCCGGTCAGTGCGGTGAGCTCCGCGCGCGAGCCGACGACCGTGAGGTGGTCGTCCTCGCAGCGCCAGATCGGCAGCGGGGTGCCCCAGTAACGGCTGCGGGACAGCGCCCAGTCGATGTTGTTGTTCAGCCAGTCGCCGAAGCGGCCGTGCTTGACCGTGTCCGGGAACCAGTTGGTCTTCTCGTTCTCCTGGAGCAGACGGTCCTTGACGGCCGTCGTGCGGATGTACCAGGACGGCTGCGCGTAGTAGAGGAGCGCGGTGTGACAGCGCCAGCAGTGCGGGTAGCTGTGCTCGTACGGGATGTGCTTGAACAGGAGGCCGCGCTGCTGGAGGTCCTCGGTGAGCTTTTCGTCCGCCTTCTTGAAGAAGACACCGCCGACCATGGGGACGGATTCCTCGAAGGTGCCGTCGGGGCGGACCGGGTTGACGACCGGCAGACCGTAGGCGCGGCAGACCTTGAGGTCGTCCTCGCCGAAGGCGGGGGACTGGTGGACCAGACCCGTGCCGTCCTCGGTCGTCACGTACTCGGCGTTGACCACGTAGTGGGTTTTCACGTCCGCCGGGAACTCGACCAGCTCGAACGGACGTTGATAGGACCAACGCTCCATTTCGGCGCCGGTGAAGCTCTGACCGGTGGTCTCCCAGCCCTCGCCGAGCGCCTTGGCGACCAGCGGCTCGGCCACGACGAGCTTCTCCTCGCCGTCGGTCGCGACGACATAGGTGACCTCGGGGTGCGCGGCCACGGCCGTGTTGGAGACCAGCGTCCAGGGGGTCGTCGTCCAGACGACCAGGGAGGCTTCGCCGGCGAGCGGACCGGAGGTGAGTGGGAAACGGACGTACACGGAAGGGTCGACGACCGTCTCGTAGCCCTGCGCCAGCTCGTGGTCGGAGAGGCCGGTGCCGCAGCGGGGGCACCAGGGGGCGACGCGGTGGTCCTGGACCAGCAGGCCCTTGTCGAAGATCTCCTTGAGCGACCACCAGACGGACTCGACGTACTCCGGGTCCATGGTCCGGTACGCGTCGTCGAGGTCGACCCAGTAGCCCATGCGGGTCGTCAGGTCGGTGAAGGCGTCGGTGTGCCGGGTCACGGACTCCCGGCACTTGGCGTTGAACTCGGCGATGCCGTACGCCTCGATGTCCTGCTTGCCGGAGAAGCCGAGCTCCTTCTCCACGGCCAGCTCCACCGGCAGGCCGTGGCAGTCCCAGCCGGCCTTGCGGGCCACGTGGTAGCCGCGCATGGTGCGGAAGCGGGGGAAGACGTCCTTGAAGACGCGCGCCTCGATGTGGTGGGCGCCCGGCATGCCGTTGGCGGTGGGCGGGCCCTCGTAGAACACCCATTCGGGGCGGCCCTCGGACTGCTCCAGGCTCTTGGCAAAGATCTTCTGCTCGCGCCAGAAGTCGAGCACCGCGTGCTCGAGGGCGGGCAGGTCGACCTGGGCGGGCACCTGGCGGTACTGCGTCATCGATCTTCCTCCGGCGGACGTACTGCCTTCCGTCGGAGGGACGAGAGCCTTGTTGCCTGTCTACGCCTTCTGCGGCGCGCTCCCGCGGTACCACCCTCCTTGGCCCTCCGGTGCGCCCTGCGCGCCGGTGAGCCCCCTCATTGGGGTCGCGATGCCGGTTCTACCAACCCTCGAGGGGTCTTCTTCCGGCGGCTCCGGGGTGATCTTCGCGTCGTGCAGGCCCCCGGGCTTCCACCGTCCCCGGGTCGCTCTGGGCTGCGTGCGCCGCTACTCGTCCCCATCCATGCTTTTCGCTCCGCCCAGTGTACGGCTCCACGACGACAGCGGCCGACCGGTTTACGGGGCCTCCCGGCGGGGTGGGCGGCAGGGGTCGAGATGCCCCGAATGGTGGTTGGATGCGGAGGTACGTGTGTTCGCATTCCGGGACGTCCGGCCCGGCGGATTACCCGGCGGGGAGCTGGGCACAACGGATGCAGGCTTGCCGCGTCGCGTGCGCGAGGCGGGCGAATCGGGCGGTGCGCCCCGTTGCCGCGGGCCCCAAGTCGATTTATCGTCCCAGCACGATTCGCGTGCAAGATCACAATATGTGAAGGGGCCGCGGCCATGGTGGCGAAGAAGACCGCCGTACAGCAGTCGGCGTCCGGCAGGTCCACGAGTGCCTCCGGCGGCGCGGCCAGGGCTACGACGGCCGGGAATGCGGGAAAGCAGGCGAAGGCCGAGAAGGCGGCCACCGCGAAGAAGTCCGCCGTGAAGACGACCGCTGCGAAGAAGGCGAGCGAGGAGAAAGCGGTCGCCAGGAAGACGGTCGTCAAGGAGACGGTCGCGAAGAAGGCGGGCTCCAGGAAGGCGGCCGTCAAGGAGCCGGCTGCGAAGAAGACGACCGGGAAGAAGGCGGCGGCCGCGAAGGTCACCGGCAGGAAGGCGGCGGCCGCGAAGGTCGCCGGTGCCAAGGGCGTGGCCGCTACGGGTGCGGGCAGGAAGAACACGGCCAAGAAGGTGGGCGCGGCCTCGGCCGCGGAGCAGACGGGAGCCACGACAGTGGTTGCGAAGAAGACTCCGGGTACGGCCACGGCGGCGAAGACCGCCGTCCCCAAGGCACGCCTCGCCGCGGCGGAGCCGGGCGAGCTCGCGGTGCGCCCCGGCGAGGAGCCGTGGACACAGGAGGAGGTCGAGGAGGCCCGCGCACAGTTGAGCTCCGAGATGGAGCGGCTGCGGGCGGAGCTGGCCTCGTCCGAGACGGCCCTGGTCGGCCTGATGCGGGACTCGGGGGACGGCGCCGGCGACGACCAGGCCGACACCGGCACCAAGAACATCACGCGCGAGCACGAACTGGCGCTGGCCGCCAACGCGCGCGAGATGCTGATCCAGACCGAGCACGCCCTGGAGCGGCTGGACGCGGGCACCTACGGGCTGTGCGAGAACTGCGGCAACGCCATCGGCAAGGCCCGGATGCAGGCCTTCCCGCGGGCCACGCTGTGCGTCGAGTGCAAGCAGAAGCAGGAGCGCCGGTACTGATCTCCTGGCTGCCGGGGGGCGTGCCGTACCCTCGTCCTCAGTCAGGTACCTAGGTTGAGGGACTCACGTGGCAGAGGCGGAGCGCGTCATCGGTACGCCGGACACCCCAGAAGCGGGTTCCGATCCGGAGGAGTCGTCCGGCGCGGGCGAGCAGGAGGGCAACGGGGCACGGCCCAAGGGCAAGCGCCGTATCGCCGTGCTGTTCACCGTGGCCGCGTTCGCGTACGTGCTCGACCTGGTCAGCAAGATGATCGTGGTCGCCAAGCTGGAGCACCACGCGCCGATCGAGATCGTCGGGGACTGGCTGAGGTTCGAGGCCATCCGCAACGCGGGCGCGGCCTTCGGTTTCGGGGAGGCCTTCACCATCATCTTCACGGTGATCGCCTCGGCCGTGATCGTGGTGATCGCCCGGCTGGCCCGCAAGCTCTACAGCCTGCCCTGGGCGATCGCGCTGGGTCTGCTGCTGGGCGGCGCGCTGGGCAACCTCACCGACCGGATCTTCCGTGCGCCGGGCGTCTTCGAGGGGGCGGTCGTGGACTTCATCGCGCCCAAGCACTTCGCGGTCTTCAACCTCGCGGACTCGGCGATCGTCTGCGGCGGCATCCTGATCGTGCTGCTGTCCTTCAAGGGCCTGGACCCGGACGGGACCGTCCACAAGGACTGACCGCCCGGCGGTTGTCCACAGCGCCGTACGGCGGTACCGGAGCCGTCCGGCATACTCGACGGGTGAGCACGATTCCCGAGATCCGTACCCTGCCCGTGCCGGACGGCCTGGAGGGCGAGCGCGTAGACGCCGCCATCTCCCGCATGTTCGGCTTCTCCCGCACCAAGGCCGCGGAGCTCGCCGCGGCGGGGAAGGTCTCGGTCGACGGCTCGGTGGTCGGAAAGTCCGAGCGGGTGAGCGGCGGGGCCTGGCTGGAGGTCGAGATGCCGCAGGCCCCGGCACCCGTGCAGATCGTCGCCGAACCGGTCGAGGGCATGGAGATCGTGCACGACGACGACGACGTGGTCGTGATCGTCAAGCCGGTGGGCGTGGCCGCGCACCCGTCGCCCGGCTGGAGCGGCCCCACCGTCATCGGCGGGCTGGCCGCGGCCGGCTACCGCATCTCGACCTCCGGCGCCGCCGAGCGCCAGGGCATCGTGCACCGGCTCGACGTGGGCACGTCCGGACTGATGGTCGTCGCCAAGTCGGAGCGGGCGTACACGTCGCTGAAGCGCCAGTTCAAGGAACGCACTGTCGACAAGCGCTACCACACGCTCGTCCAGGGCCATCCCGACCCGACCAGCGGCACCATCGACGCGCCGATCGGCCGACACCCCCAGCACGACTACAAGTGGGCGGTCACGGCCGAGGGCAAGCCGTCGGTCACGCACTACGACCTGATAGAGGCCTTCCGTGCGGCCTCTCTCCTGGACGTCAAGCTGGAGACCGGCCGCACCCACCAGATCCGTGTCCACATGGCCGCCCACCGCCACCCCTGCGTCGGCGACCTCACGTACGGCGCCGACCCGACGCTCTCCAAGCGGCTGCATCTGACCCGGCAGTGGCTGCACGCCGTGCGGCTCGGCTTCGAGCACCCCGGGGACGGGCAGTGGGCGGAGTTCGCCAGCGAGTACCCCGAGGACCTGCAGAAGGCCCTGGACCAGGTCCGCGAGGAGACCTACGGATGAGCGGGACGGGTCGGACGAGCGGTACGCGCGCGTACGCGGTGCGCGTCGCCGACGACCTCGCCGACCGGGAGGCCTGCTTCGCGGTGCGCAAGGAGGTCTTCGTCGGTGAGCAGGGCGTGCCCGAGGACCTGGAGTACGACGCGCACGACGCCGACGCGGTGCATGTGCTGGCGGTCCGGGCGGACGGCGTGCCGCTCGGCACCGGGCGGCTGCTGTTCGGCGAGGCGGCCGCGGCCAGGACCGCCGGCGATCCGTCGGTGGGTTCGCTGGGGCGGCTCGCCGTGACCCGGGAGGCGCGCGGGCTGGGCGTCGGGGCGGCGCTGGTGCGGGCGATCGAGGAGGCGGCACGCGCGCGTGGGCTCGCGGCGGTGGATCTGCACGCGCAGACGCACGCGCTGGGCTTCTACGAGCGGCTCGGGTACGAGGCGTACGGGCCGGAGTTCCCGGACGCGGGTATTCCGCACAGGTCCATGCGGCGTTCTCTCTAGCCCGCTGCGCCGCGTGCGACGCTGGAGGTCTGGATGTCTTTGATCGTCTAGATCGGAGCGCTGACCGTGGATCAGTTGGCCCTGCTGTTCGTGCTGTTGCTCGGGGCCGTGGTGAGCGTCCCGGTCGGGGACCGGCTGGGGCTGCCCGCGCCGGTGCTCATGACGCTGCTAGGGATCGTCCTCGCGGTGCTCGACTTCGTGCCCAACGTGGAGATCCCGCCGGAGCTGATCCTGCCCCTCCTGCTGCCGCCGCTGCTGTACGCGGCGGTGCGGCGGACGTCCTGGCGGCAGTTCGCGGCGAACGTGCGGCCGATCTTCCTGCTCGCCGTGGCACTGGTGTTCGTGACGACGGTCTGCGTGGCCGCCGTGGCCCATGCGATCGTGCCGGGGCTGCCGACCGCCGCGGCCGTCGCGCTGGGGGCGCTCGTGGCGCCGCCCGACCCGGTGGCCGCCACCGCCGTCGCCGGACAGCTGGGGCTGCCCCGCCGACTGGTGTCCATCCTGGAGGGCGAGGGGCTCTTCAACGATGTGACGGCCATCGTGCTGTACCACGTCGCGATCGCGGCGGCCGTGAGCGGGACGTTCTCGCCGTGGCAGGCCGGGCTCGACCTGGTGCTGTCCGCCGTCGTGGCGCTGGCGGTGGGCGTGGTGCTCGGCTGGGGCGCGAACAAGCTGCTGGACGTCCTCGGGGACACGACGCTGCAGATCGGCCTGACCCTCCTGGTGCCGTACGCCTCCTATGTGCTGGCGGAGGAGTTCCACGGGTCGGGCGTGCTGGCCGTCCTGACCACCGCGCTGTTCCTCGCCGAGTACGCCACCGACCCCGACGACGTGCTGACCCGGCTGGCCGGTCACACCTTCTGGGACATCATCGACACGCTGGTCACGGGCGTCGCGTTCGGGCTGATCGGCCTGGAGCTGCACATCGCGATCCGCACGGCGTCCGGGCGGTGGCAGGAGATGCTCGGGTGGGCCGGCGTGATCGTGGCCGTGGTCGTCGTCGTACGGCTGTTGTGGCTGCTGCCGGCGACCTGGCTGACGCAACGGCTGCATGCCCGGCAGGACCACCTCGAGGACATTCCGACGAACTGGCGGGAGACCGTCGTCATGTGGTGGGCGGGGATGCGCGGGGTGGCCTCGGTGGCGCTGGCGCTGGCCGTTCCCCTGGAGACCGACGAGGGGACGGCCTTCCCCGACCGGAACGAGATCATCTTCATCGCCTTCGGCGTGATCATGGCGACCCTGGTCCTCCAGGGACTGACCCTGCCGTGGCTGGTGAAGCGGCTCGGCGTGCGGGCGGACACCGACCGGGAGAAGGAGTTCGAGAAGGAACTGGCGGTGCGGGCGGCGAAGGCGGCGAAGCGACGGCTGCGGGAGATCGAGGCCGAGGAGGACCTGTCGGACGAGCTCTCCGAGCAGATGCTGCGACGGGCCTTCGACATCGGGCTGCGGATCAGTCCGGACGTCGCCGAGGACGAGCGGCTGGAGGGGCACGAGCACCGCGTGCGCAGGCTGAAGCGGGTGCGCCGCATCCAGGGGGAGATGCTCAGCGCGGCCCGCCACGAGGTGGTGGCGGCGCGCAGCGAGCCGGGCGCCGATCCGGAGATCGTCGACCGCGTCCTGCGACATCTGGACGTGCGCAGCCTTCGGTGATCTCCCCTGCGTTCATGGCAGTCGTGTAAAGCGCGACGATCTCCGTCGATGCGTCTGGTTACGTTCGGGGCATGGCACGCAATGTGGTGATCAGTGGTGGCGGGACGGGAATCGGGCTGGCTGCGGCGCAGGCCTTCGCGGCGGACGGGGACCGCGTGCTGCTCCTCGGGCGGCGGGCGGACGTGTTGGCGAAGGCCGGGGTGGACGGGGCGCTGACCTACGCCGCCGACCTGAGCGAGCCGGAGGAGGTGCGGGGGGTCGCCCGGTTCGTCGGGGAGGAGCTCGTCACCGTCGACGTGCTCGTCCACAGCGCCGGGGGCGCGGGGCATCTGGAGCCCCCGAGCGACAGCGACGATCCGCTCGACCGGGTCGCGCACGACTGGACCGTCAACTTCCGGAACAACACCCTCTCCGCGGCCCTGCTCACCGAGGCCCTGAAGGACCGGCTCGCCTCGCCCGGCGGTCGGGTCCTGTTCGTCAGCTCCATCGCCGCCTACCGGGGGTCCGGCAGCGGGGCGTACGGCGGCGCCAAGGCCGCGTTGCACCCGTACGCCCGGGATCTCGCCCGGGAGCTGGGGCCGCGGGGCGTCACCGTCAACGTCGTCGCCCCCGGGTATGTCGAGGACACCGGATTCTTCGGGGAGGCCATCGAGCCCGCCCGGCGCGAGCGGCTCGTCGGCGAGACCCTCACCGGGCGGGCCGGGACCCCCGGGGACATCGCCGCCACCCTGCACTGGCTGGCCTCCCCGGGCGCCGGGCACGTCACCTCACAGGTGGTCCAGGTCAACGGGGGCGCGGAGCGGGGCAACTGACGCTCAGCGATCCGTCCGCGGCGGCTCGTGGGCGCGGCGGGGAGCGCCGTCGGGGGAGGCGGACGAGGCGGAGGGGGACTGGGCCTGGCCCGGGACGCGCCCCGGGGGCAGGGCCGCGTCCGCGGTGTTGACCCTCGGGAGCGCGTACGGGTGCTCCTTCGACAGCCAGCGGATCATCTGCTCGCGGACCGTGACCCGCACCTTCCAGATGTCGTCCGCGTCCTTCGCCGTGACCAGCGCCCGCACCTCCATGGTGTTCGGGGTGGTGTCCGTGACGTCCAGGCCGCAGGCGCGACCGTCCCAGGCCGGGCACTCGCGCAGGATGTCGCGCAGCTTCTCGCGCATCGCTTCCACCGGCGCCGCGTGGTCGACGTGCCAGTAGACGATGCCGGTCATCTGCGGGGTGCCGCGCGACCAGTTCTCGAAGGGCTTCGAGGTGAAGTACGACACCGGCATGGTGATGCGGCGCTCGTCCCAGGTCCGTACGGTCAGGAAGGTCAGGGTGATCTCCTCGACGGTGCCCCACTCGCCGTCGACCACGACCGTGTCGCCGATGCGCACCATGTCGCCGAAGGCGATCTGCAGGCCGGCGAAGAGATTGGCGAGCGTCGACTGGGCGGCGACACCGGCGACGATGCCGAGGATCCCGGCCGAGGCCAGCAGCGAGGCGCCCGCCGCCCGCATGGCGGGGAACGTCAGCAGCATCGCGGCCACCGCCACCACACCGACGACGGCCGACACCACCCGCACGATCAGCGACACCTGGGTCCGCACCCGCCGCACCCGGGCCGGATCGCTCTGGGCGCGCGCATAGCGCGAGTACGACGTCTCCACGACCGCCCCGGCGATCCTGATCGCCAGCCAGGCCGCCGACCCGATCAGCACCAGGGTGAGCAGCCGGCCGACGCCGACCCGGTGGGTTTCGAGCAGCTGAGCGTGGTCGTAGGAGCCTCTCAGCAGCGCCGCGCACAGCACCAGCTGGTAGGGGATCCGGGCGCGGCGCAGCAGGCCCCACAGGGACGTACCGCCGTGCCGGGCGTCGGCCTTGCGCAGCAGCAGGTCGGTGGCCCAGCCGATGAGCAGCGTCAGTACGACCGAGCCGCCGACCACGATCACAGGGCGGAGCAGGTTCTCCATGCCCTCGAACGTAACCGGGCGGGAGGGGCCTTGAACATGTGACTTCCGTGCAGAACCGTGCGCACGGCGTTGTCAGTGCCGGCTGGCACCATGGGCGCATGAACATCATGCTCTTTCACTCGACCTACGGCCTGCGGCCCGCGGTGCGCGCGGCGGCGGACCGGCTGCGCGCCGCCGGCCACGAGGTGTGGACCCCGGACCTCTTCGAGGGGCGCACGTTCGACACGGTCGAGGAGGGCATGGCGCACAACGAGAAGATCGGCAAGGACGAGCTGCTGAGAAGAGCCGTCCTGGCCGCCGCGCCCTACTCGGAGCGGGGGCTGGTGTACGCCGGGTTCTCGCTGGGCGCGTCGATCGCGCAGACCCTCGCCCTCGGCGACGCCAAGGCGCGCGGCCTGCTGCTCCTGCACGGCACCTCGGACCTCGCGCCGAACGTCTCGGCGCCCGACCTGCCGGTGCAGCTGCACGTCGCCGAGCCGGACCCGTTCGAGACCGACGACTGGCTGAGCGCCTGGTATCTCCAGATGGGCAGAGCGGGCGCGGACGTGGAGATCTACCGGTACGCGGGCGCCGGGCACCTGTACACCGACCCCGACCTGCCCGACTACGACGAGGAGGCCGCCGAGGCCACCTGGCGGGTGGCGCTCGGCTTCCTCGAAACCCTGTGACCGGCGAAACTCTGTGACCGGCGAAACCCTGTGACAGGCGGCTACACCGGGTCGTACGTGCGCTCCACCTTCTGCGTGCCGCTGCGCGTGCGGTACGAGCGGGACCAGGAGGAGGTCGCGGTGGCGCTGGTGCGGTCGGACAGCACGTAGTAGTCCATCTGCGCGCGCTCGGCGGTGATGTCCAGGACGCCGTAGCCGTGGCGGTCGGTGTCGACGAAGTGGACGTGCCGGTTGGCGGCCCGGATGATCGGGGAGGCGATCGCGGTGAGGGTGCCCTCGGGGACCTTCACGATGTCGTCCAGGTTGTCGGAGGTCACCGAGGTGACCACGAACTCCGTGGCGGCCGAGGCCGAAAGGGGGTAGGTGCCCGCGTCCACCGGCACGTCGTTGGCCCATGCCATGTGGATGTCGCCGGTCAGGAAGACGGTGTTGCCGATGGCGTGGGAGCGCAGATGGGCGAGGAGCTCGCGGCGGTCGTCGGTGTAGCCGTCCCACTGGTCGGTGTTGAGGGCGATGCCCTCCTGCGGCAGGCCGAGCAGCTTGGCGAGCGGCTTGAACAGGTCCGCCGAGAGCGAGCCGATCGCGAACGGGGAGATCATCACCGAGTTGCCGACCAGCCGCCAGGTCGTGTCGGAGGCCTTCAGCCCGGCCTTCAGCCAGTCCAGTTGGGCGCGCCCGGTGATCGTCCGGTCCGGGTCGTCGACCGTGCCGTTGCCGACGGCGACCTGCTGCGAGCGGAACGAGCGCAGGTCCAGCAGGGACAGGTCGGCCAGTTTGCCGAAGCGCAGCCGGCGGTAGGTGGTGCCGGCGATCGCCGGGCGGACCGGCATCCACTCGAAGTAGGCCTGCTTGGCGGCCGCCTGACGGGTCGTCCAGGCGCCCTCGGCGCCCTCGGTGTGGTTCTCCGCGCCGCCCGACCAGGTGTCGTTGGCGAACTCGTGGTCGTCCCATATCGCGACGACCGGCGCCTTCGCGTGCAGGGTCTGCAGGTCCGGGTCCGTCTTGTACTTGCCGTGCCGGGTGCGGTAGTCGGCGAGGGTGAGGATCTCGTGCGCGGGCGCGGTCTGCCGGACGACGGTCCCGCGGGCGCCGTACTCGCCGGTGCCGTACTCGTAGATGTAGTCGCCGAGGTGCAGCCAGGCGTCCAGGTCGCCGCGGGCCGCGAGGTGGCGGTACGAGGAGAAGTAGCCGGCCTCCCAGTTGGCGCAGGAGACCACGCCGAACCGCAGGCCCGGCACGGCGGCGTCCGCCGCCGGCGCGGTGCGGGTGCGCGCCACCGGGGAGTCGGTGCCGCCGGCCGAGAAGCGGAAGTAGTAGTCGGTGGCGGGAGCAAGGCCCCGGAGGTCGGCCTTGACGGTGTGGTCGGTCGCGGCGGTGGCGGTGAGGGAGCCCTTGGCGACGACGTTCGTCAGCGCCTTGTCCCGGGCGACGACCCAGCTCACCTCGGTGTCCGGGCCGAGCCCGGAGCCGGGCGTCGCCTCGGCGGTGGGCGTCACCCGGGTCCACAGCAGGACCCCGTCGGGCAGCGGGTCGCCGGAGGCGAGGCCGTGCAGGAAGGCGGGGGCGTCGGCGGCGCGGGCGGGCAGCGCGGCGACGAGCGGGCCGGCCAGCACGGCGGTGGCCGCGGCCGCCTTGACGACCGTACGGCGGCGCGGCGACAGGGAGTGGGGGCGCTCTGACGGTGTGTCGGCGCTCTCGGAGGATCTGTGTCGACTGGTCACGGGCGATGAGATTACTGACCAGTACGACCGAAGGGCGGGCGAACTCCCAAAAGTTCGCCCGCTCTTCGTCAGAGTGTCGGATCAGGCCTTGAGGGCCGCGTCGATCGCCGTGGTGAAGTCGGCGACCGTCATCGGGGCGTTCTGCCCGCCGGAGTCGGTCAGTGTCTTGCCGTCCATCTTCAGGGTCGGGGTGCCCGAGACCCCGCTCTTGTCGAACGTCTTGGACATCTCCAGCGCCCACTTGTCGTAGGTGCCGTCCTTCACGGCGCTCTGGAACTTGGCGTTGCCCTTCAGTGCCGCGACCGTGTCCGCCACCTTGATCAGGTAGGAGTCGTCCTTGAACTTGTCGTCGGTCTCCTCGGGGTGGTACTTCGCCGAGTACAGCGCGGTCTTGTACTCCAGGAACGCCTCGGGGCTGACGTTCAGCGCGGCGCCCAGGGCGCTGAGCGCGTTCTTGGAGCCCTCGCCGGTCAGGCTGCGGTCGAGGAAGGTCGCGCCGACGTACTGGATCTTGAACTTGCCGGCGTCGTAGTCGCTCTTCACCGTCGCGCCGACGGTCTGCTCGAACTGGGCGCAGACCGGGCAGCGCGGGTCCTCGTACATCACGAGGGTCTTCTTGGCGCTCGCCTTGCCCATGACGACGGTCAGGCCGTTCTTGCCGGTGGTGTTGGCCGGCGCGACCAGCTTGTCCTTCGCGGCCTCGTCCCAGTAGCTGGGCTGGTTGGCCTGGACGACGGCGTAACCTATGCCGCCGGCCACGGCCAGCACGCCGACCGCCGAGCAGGCGACGATGATCTGCCGCCTGACCTTGGCCCGCTTGGCCTCGCGCTCACGCTCGATGCGCAGCCGCTCCCGGGCCGCCGTCTTCGCTGCCGCGCTGTTCCGCTTGCTCATGTCGGTGTTCTCCAAAGGGGGACGCGCACACCTGGTACGCGGAAGTTCGTGTGGGGACTGACTGAGGGGGTGCCACGTGCTCAGACGGTCTGTTCGGGCGTTTGCTCAGGCCGACTGCTCAGGCCGTCGGTCCAGGTCGTCCGTTCAGGCCGTCCGTTCAGGCCGTGGCGACCGAGCACGGCGGTCCACGCCGTCCCAGGGAGTGCACGAGGATCCGCTCGCGGACGGTGGGCGTACGGCGCACGGGGCGCGGCAGGCGGCGGGCGGCCGGGGCGCGTCGTACGGTCACGGCGGCGACGGCCAGCAGCAGCGGCCGGAAGGTCGTCGCGGTCGCCGCGCGCAGCAGCTGGGCCAGCGCCCGCTCGCCCCGGCGCAGCCAGGCGGCGGCGATCAGACCGACGCAGATGTGCGCGCCGAGCAGCAGCCAGGCGGTCGCCGGGTCGGCGTGCGCGAGGACCCCGCCGAGCCGGTCGGTGTCGGTGCCGGTGACCTGGGCGAACGGTGTGCCGACGGGCGTGCCGTCGCCGCACAGCACGTCCCAGCCGACCGAGGCCAGCGGGCCGGCGACCGGTCCGCCCGCCCGGCCGTAGCAGACGTGCTGGCCGGTGGTGAAGACGGTGTCGGCCGCCAGCTCCAGCGGGATCAGCAGGGCGGCGATCCGCCCGAAGCCGCGCTCGCGGCCCGCGAGGGCGTACGCGAGGGTGAAGACGGCGGCCGCGACGACGGCCACCGTGTTGAGCGGCAGCGGGGCCCGCGACAGCAGCACGTGCGACGCGGTGCTGAGCGTCACGACGAGTGCCGTGAACAGCGCCGCGCGCGCGGCTCTGAGGCGGGTCCCGGATATGTCCATAGCGGAGGAAGTGTGTCACGCGCTCCTGTAGGAGACCCCTAAAGGATGCCTGTGAGAACGCCGACTGTTAGCGACCTGTTGTCGAAGGCCTGTGCTCACAGGCCTGTGTTCAGAGGCCTGTGTTCAGAGGCCGGGAATCCGGCCGTTGCGGAAGAGGTCGAGGAAGATCTGGTGGTCGCCGCGCGCGCGGGCGCCGTAGGAGTGCGCGAAGTCGACCAGGAGGGGCGCGAAGCCCTCCTCGTCGGCCGCGATCGCCGCGTCGATGGCCCGCTCCGTGGAGAACGGGACCAGGGACTCGCCGGAGGTGTCGTCCGCCGCCGCGTGCATCGTGGCCGTGGACCGGCCCAGGTCGGCGACGACGCCCGCGATCTCGTCGGGGTCGTCGATGTCACTCCAGTCCAGGTCGACCGCGTACGGCGAGACCTCGGCGACGAGCTGTCCCGCGCCGTTCAGCTCGGTCCAGCCCAGCCATGGGTCGGCGTGGGCCTGCAGGGCGCGCTGGGAGATCACCGTGCGGTGGCCCTCGTGCCGGAAGTAGTCGCGGATCGCCGGGTCGGTGATGTGCCGGGAGACGGCCGGGGTCTGGGCCTGCTTGATGTAGATCACGACGTCGTTCTCCAGGGCGTCGCTGTGGCCCTCCAGGAGGATGTTGTACGACGGCAGTCCGGCCGAGCCGATGCCGATGCCGCGGCGGCCGACGACGTCCTTCACACGGTAGGAGTCGGGGCGGGCCAGCGAGGTCTCCGGCAGCGTCTCCAGATAGCCGTCGAAGGCGGCGAGGACCTTGTAGCGGGTGGCCGCGTCCAGCTCGATGGAGCCGCCGCCCGACGCGAAGCGGCGCTCGAAGTCGCGGATCTCGGTCATCGAGTCCAGCAGCCCGAAGCGGGTCAGCGAGCGGGCGTCGCGCAGCGCGTCGAGCAGCGGGCCCTGGGCCGTGTCCAGGGTGAACGGCGGCACCTCGTCGCTCTTGGCGCCGGTGGCCAGCGCGTGGATGCGCTCGCGGTACGCGCCCGCGTACACCTCGACCAGCTCGCTGATCTGCTCGTCGCTGAGGGCCTTCGCGTACCCGATGAGGGCGATGGACGCGGAGAAGCGCTTGAGGTCCCAGGTGAAGGGGCCGACGTAGGCCTCGTCGAAGTCGTTGACGTTGAAGATCAGCCGCCCCGTGGCGTCCATGTACGTGCCGAAGTTCTCCGCGTGCAGGTCGCCGTGGATCCACACGCGCGAGGTGCGCTCGTCCAGGAACGGGCCGCCCCGCTTCTCCGCGTCGAGGTCGTGGTAGAAGAGGCTCGCCGTGCCGCGGTAGAACGCGAACGCCGAGGCCGCCATCTTCCGGAACTTCACGCGGAACGCGGCCGGGTCGGCGGCCAGGAGCTCGCCGAACGCGGTGTCGAAGACGGCGAGGATCTCCTCGCCGCGGTGCTCGTCGCCTGGCTGCGGAACCGACATCGCTGGGTGCCTCCTGGTGCAGTGCATGTACGACAGCGTCTCTGCCGTCTCCAACGGGCGAAGGTACGCGGGAGTGCCCGTTTCCCCCCGGTGAAGGTACGCGGTGAACGGGCCCGGGTGTCAGTGGCGAGGCTTAGACTTCGACGCTGACCCCCGGACTGTCCGCCAGCCCGTCGCCCAGTGTTTTCCATGGAGGCCACGCCGTGTCAAAACCGCCGTTCACGCACCTGCACGTCCACACCCAGTACTCGCTGCTGGACGGTGCCGCGCGGCTGAAGGACATGTTCGACGCGTGCAACGAGATGGGCATGACCCATATCGCCATGTCCGACCACGGCAACCTGCACGGGGCGTACGACTTCTTCCACACCGCGAAGAAGGCCGGAGTCACCCCGATCATCGGCATCGAGGCGTACGTCGCGCCCGAGTCGCGGCGCAACAAGCGCAAGATCCAGTGGGGCCAGCCGCACCAGAAGCGCGACGACGTCTCCGGTTCCGGCGGTTACACCCACAAGACGATCTGGGCGGCCAACGCGACGGGCCTGCACAACCTCTTCAAGCTCTCCTCGGACGCGTACGCCGAGGGCTGGCTCCAGAAGTGGCCCCGGATGGACAAGGAGACCATCTCCCAGTGGTCGGAGGGGCTCATCGCCTCCACCGGCTGCCCCTCCGGCGAGCTCCAGACCCGGCTGCGCCTCGGCCAGTTCGACGAGGCGCTCAAGGCGGCCTCCGAGTACCAGGACATCTTCGGCAAGGACCGCTACTTCCTGGAGCTGATGGACCACGGCATCGAGATCGAGCACCGGGTCCGCGACGGCCTCCTGGAGATCGGCAGGAAGCTCGGCATCCCGCCGCTGGTGACGAACGACTCGCACTACACGTACGCGCACGAGGCGACCGCGCACGACGCGCTGCTGTGCATCCAGACCGGCAAGAACCTCTCCGACCCGGACCGCTTCCGCTTCGACGGCACCGGCTACTACCTGAAGTCCACGGACGAGATGTACGCCGTCGACTCCTCGGACGCCTGGCAGGAGGGCTGCGCCAACACCCTCCTGGTGGCCGAGCAGATCGACACCACCGGCATGTTCGAGGCGAAGAACCTCATGCCGAAGTTCGACATCCCCGACGGCTTCACCGAGGTCACCTGGTTCAAGGAGGAGGTCCGCCTCGGCATGAACCGCCGCTTCCCCGGCGGCGTCCCCGACGACCGCCAGAAGCAGGTCGAGTACGAGATGGACGTCATCATCCAGATGGGGTTCCCGGGGTACTTCCTCGTCGTCGCCGACTTCATCATGTGGGCGAAGAAGAACGGCATCGCGGTCGGCCCCGGCCGAGGTTCCGCGGCCGGCTCGATCGTCGCCTACGCGATGGGCATCACCGACCTCGACCCGATCCCGCACGGTCTGATCTTCGAGCGGTTCCTCAACCCCGAGCGCGTCTCCATGCCCGATGTCGACATCGACTTCGACGAGCGCAGGCGCGTCGAGGTGATCCGGTACGTGACCGAGAAGTACGGCGCCGACAAGGTCGCCATGATCGGCACCTACGGCAAGATCAAGGCCAAGAACGCGATCAAGGACTCCGCGCGCGTGCTGGGCTACCCGTACGCGATGGGCGACCGCCTCACCAAGGCGATGCCCGCCGACGTCCTGGGCAAGGGCATCGACCTCAACGGCATCACCGACCCCTCGCACCCGCGCTACAGCGAGGCCGGCGAGATCCGCTCGATGTACGAGAACGAGCCGGACGTCAAGAAGGTCATCGACACCGCCAAGGGCGTCGAGGGCCTGGTCCGGCAGATGGGCGTGCACGCGGCCGGCGTGATCATGTCCAGCGAGCCCATCGTCGACCACGCCCCCATCTGGGTGCGGCACACGGACGGCGTGACCATCACCCAGTGGGACTACCCGCAGTGCGAGTCGCTCGGCCTGCTGAAGATGGACTTCCTCGGCCTGCGCAACCTGACGATCATGGACGACGCCGTCAAGATGGTGAAGTCCAACAAGGGCATCGACCTCGACCTGCTGGCCCTGCCGCTCGACGATCCGACGACCTTCGAACTGCTCCAGCGCGGTGAGACCCTCGGCGTCTTCCAGTTCGACGGCGGCCCCATGCGCTCGCTGCTGCGCCTGATGAAGCCCGACAACTTCGAAGACATCTCCGCCGTCTCCGCGCTCTACCGTCCGGGCCCGATGGGCATGGACTCGCACACCAACTACGCGCTGCGCAAGAACAAGCTCCAGGAGATCACCCCGATCCACAAGGAGCTCGAGGCGCCCCTGGAAGAGGTCCTGGCCGTCACCTACGGCCTGATCGTCTACCAGGAGCAGGTGCAGAAGGCCGCCCAGATCATCGCCGGGTACTCGCTCGGCGAGGCCGACATCCTGCGCCGCGTGATGGGCAAGAAGAAGCCCGACGAGCTGGCGAAGAACTTCACCATCTTCCAGGCCGGCGCGAAGAAGAACGGCTACAGCGACGAGGCCATCCAGGCCCTGTGGGACGTGCTGGTCCCGTTCGCCGGCTACGCCTTCAACAAGGCGCACTCCGCCGCGTACGGCCTGGTCTCGTACTGGACCGCCTATCTGAAGGCCAACCACCCCGCCGAGTACATGGCCGGGCTGCTCACCTCGGTCAAGGACGACAAGGACAAGTCGGCCGTCTACCTGAACGAATGCCGGCGCATGGGCATCAAGGTGCTCCCGCCGAACGTCAACGAGTCGGTGCACAACTTCGCCGCGCAGGGCGACGACGTGATCCTCTTCGGCCTCGAAGCGGTCCGCAACGTCGGCACGAACGTGGTCGAGTCGATCATCAGGAGCCGCAAGGCCAAGGGCAAGTACGGCTCGTTCCCCGACTACCTCGACAAGGTCGAGGCGGTCGCGTGCAACAAGCGCACCACGGAATCGCTGATCAAGGCGGGCGCGTTCGACACCCTGGGGCACACCCGCAAGGGCCTCACCGCGCAGTTCGAGCCGATGATCGACAACGTGGTCGCGGTCAAGCGCAAGGAGGCCGAGGGCCAGTTCGACCTCTTCGGCGGCATGGGCGAGGAGGAGACCAGCGAGCCCGGCTTCGGACTCGACGTCGAGTTCACCACCGACGAGTGGGAGAAGACGTATCTGCTCGCCCAGGAGCGGGAGATGCTCGGCCTCTATGTGTCCGACCACCCGCTGTTCGGCCTGGAGCACGTGCTGTCCGACAAGGCCGACGCCGGTATCGCCCAGCTCACCGGAGG
This sequence comes from Streptomyces sp. NPDC006872, assembly GCF_040635845.1. Lineage (NCBI taxonomy): Bacteria > Bacillati > Actinomycetota > Actinomycetes > Kitasatosporales > Streptomycetaceae > Streptomyces > Streptomyces sp. NPDC006872. The sequence goes on along the minus strand of NZ_JBEYIL010000017.1, from coordinate 86,181 downwards.
CGAGCACGCGGACGGCGCGGTGGTGACGATCGGCGGCATCATCTCCGGTCTCCAGCGCAAGATGACCAAGCAGGGCAACGCCTGGGCGATCGCCACCGTCGAGGACCTCGCGGGCTCCCTCGAGTGCATGTTCTTCCCGGCGACCTACCAGCTCGTCTCGACCCAACTCGTCGAGGACGCCGTGGTCTTCGTCAAGGGCCGCCTCGACAAGCGCGAGGACGTGCCGCGGCTGGTCGCGATGGAGCTCCAGGTCCCGGACCTGTCGAACGCGGGCACCAACGCGCCGGTGATCCTCACCATCCCGGCCACCCGGGTCACCCCGCCGATGATCAACCGCCTCGGGGAGATCCTCACCCACCACAGGGGTGACAGCGAGGTCCGCATCAGGCTCCAGGGCCCGACGAAGACGACCGTCCTGCGGCTCGACCGGCACCGGGTCAAGCCCGACCCCGCTCTGTTCGGCGACCTGAAGGTGCTGCTCGGCCCGTCCTGCCTGGCGGGCTGAGGCCGCACGGACCCGTGAACCATGAGGGGCGCATCCGGTATCGGATGCGCCCCTCGGTGTGCCTGGGCTGCAACAGCCCGCAGTGCGGACGTCAGTTGTGGCCGAAGCGCTTCTGCCGGCCCTTACGGGCGACATCGGCGGGCGTCACCTGGGAGATGCGCTGCTCGGCCTGCTCCTGCATCGAGGACTGCTGCGCCGCCTGCTGACCGCGCTCGGACTGCGGCTGTTTACGCTCCTGCTTCTTGTGCTTGGCCATGGTGATCTGCCTCCTGTGGGGGATCGAGGGGCCAGGTCCGCGACCAGAGTCACATAGGCTGACTTACAGCGCATTTCGGATAATTACCGTCTGTAACAGGGTTTGTCACAGCGCAAGCGCCCGAAACGCCACGCCGAAGATCGAGTTCGGGCCGTTAACCTCCGCGTGGTCGGGCAGACTCGAAGGAAGCCCGAAGCAAACCTCCCGGAAAGAGGGTGAGTCGTGGACCGCTGCATCGTCCTGGTGGACGCCGGGTATCTGCTGGGGGCCGCCGCCAGTCTCCTCGCCGGAGAGCCCTCGCGATCCCGGATCACCGTCGATCACGCCGCTCTCGTCCAGGGCCTGCGCGAACAGGCCGAGTCCGAGACCGAGCGGCCGCTGCTGCGCATCTACTGGTTCGACGGCGCCCCGGACCGTGTCCCGCAGCCCGAACACCGCAGGCTGCGCGTGATGCCCCGGGTGACGGTCCGGCTGGGCGCGCTGACCCGCAGTGACGGCCGCTGGGCGCAGAAGGGCGTCGACGCCGCGATGCACGCCGAGCTGACCGAGCTGGCCCGCAACCGCGCCTGCTCCGACGTCGTCCTCGTCACCGGCGACGGCGATCTGCTGCCCGGCATGATGGCCGCCAAGGAGCACGGCGTCGCCGTCCACCTGTGGGCCGTCCAGGCCGCCGACGGCGACTACAACCAGTCCGAGGACCTCGTCGCCGAGGCCGACGAACGACGGGTCCTGGACCGCACCTGGATCACCAAGGCCGTCCGCGCGAAGGACCTCGGCGGGATCTGCGCGCCGCCGCCCGCGCCCCGGCCCGAGATCGCCGCGATCCTCTCCGCGCCGCTGCCCGACTCCGGCCTCGCCCCCGCCGCCGAGCGGACCGCCGAGGAGGCCGAGCACGCCTCCGCCGCCTCGCAGAACGGCGCGCAGGAGCGCGTCCCCGCCCCCAAGGGCGTACCGACCCCCAAGGACCTGGCCGCCCTGCGCGCGCCCGGCGCCCAGGCCGTCCAGCACCCCACCACCGCGACCCTGCGCTGGTCCTCCGACAAGGGCTGGGTCGACCGCCCCGGGGTCGCCCCGGAGCCCTCCGAGGTCGCCTCGATGCCGACGCTCGCCCAGGTCACCACGGCGGAGCAGCGGTGGGCCGACCGCGAGGAGGACATCACGACCGTCGGCGGGGACCCCTACGAGGTGGGGCAGGTCTTCGCGCGCCGGTGGATGGGCCGCCTCGGCGACCAGGGCCATCTGCAGAAGCTGTCCGGCATGTACCCGCGGATCCCGCACCGCATCGACGGCGAGCTGCTCAGATACGCGGCCCGCTTCGGACTGCTCGCGCACAAGGACGACCAGATCGACGAGCACGACCGGTACGCCATCCGGGCGGGTTTCTGGCGTGAGATCGATGTGCGGACGGCCGCCGAACACGCTCCGGCCGCGGACTGAACCGGGCTTCGGGAACGCCCCCGACGGCGAGCGGAGGTCGCCGACCCCGTAGTCTCGTCCTTTGTGAGTACGCGCGTGGCACCGGCAATGCGGCACAAAGACGAGGTCGTGTGTGCCGTACGCGGGCTGACCAAGTCGTATCCGGCGGTCCGGGGCCGGCGCGGCACTCCCGCGACGCCTGCGGTCCGGGCCACCGACGACGTACGGCTGGACATCCGGCGCGGTGAGATCTTCGGCCTGCTCGGGCCGAACGGCGCGGGCAAGACCACCCTCGTCCGCCAGATGACCGGCCTGATGCGGCCCGACGCGGGCAGCGTGGAGATCCTCGGGCACGACATCGTGCGCCACCCCGAGCGGGCCGCGCGCATCCTCGCCTACCTGGGGCAGGAGTCCACCGCCCTCGACGAACTCACCGTCTCCCTCGCCGCCGAGACCACCGGCAGGCTGCGCGGCCTCGACGTCCGCGCGGCGCGCCGGGAGCGGGACGACGTCCTCGACGAGCTGGGCCTCACGCCCCTCGCCGGACGGACGCTGCGCAAGCTGTCCGGCGGACAGCGGCGGCTGGCCTGCTTCGCCGCCGTGCTGGTGGGGGAGCGCCCCCTGCTGGTGCTGGACGAGCCGACCACCGGCATGGACCCGGTCGCCCGGCGGGCCGTGTGGGCCGCAGTGGACCGACGGCGGGCCGAGCGCGGGACGACCGTGCTGCTCGTCACCCACAACGTCATCGAGGCCGAGACCGTCCTCGATCGGGTGGCCGTCCTCGAACAGGGCCGGGTCATCGCCTGCGACACCCCCACCAGGCTCAAGGAGCAGGTCGCCGGCGAGGTGCGGGTCGAGCTGGTGTGGCGGGAGCGGGCGCCGCTGGACGTGCCCGAGGTCGCCGCGCTGCGCGAGCGGGCCGTGGAGTCCGGCCGCCGCTGGACGCTGCGGCTGGCCCCCGACGAGGCCCGGGCGATCGTCGCCACCGTGACCGGCGGCGCCGCCTTCGCCGCCCTGGACGACTTCACCCTGGCCACCCCGAGCCTGGAGGACGTCTACCTGGCGCTGGGCGGGGCGGCACGACAGGGGCTGGTACGGGCATGAGCAGGGCGATGAGCGGGGCGCGAGCGGCGAGACCGAGAGGCGCCGGGGCGGGCCGCCGGGGCCGTATGGGACGGTATGAGAACCGTAGGGAAGAGGAGCAGCGCCACGTGAGTGTCGTACCCGCCGAGGTTCTGCCGGGGAGCGCCCGGACCGTGACGGAGCCGGTCCGCGGCGCCGCCGCCGAGCTGGCGCCCCGCGCACGGCTGTGGCCGTCGCTCGTGGCCGTCTACCGGGCCCAGCTGTCCCGCGCGCGGGTGGCGCGCATCCCGCTGCTGTTCGTGGCGACCTTCCAGTCGGTCGGCATCCTGATCATGATGCGGGGCGTCGTGGACGGCGGGCGCGAGGCGGAGGCCGTGGTGGCCGGGTCCGCCGTGCTCGTCGTCGCCTTCGTCGCGCTGAACCTGCTCGCGCAGTACTTCGGACAGCTGCGGGCCAGCGGGGGGCTCGACCACTACGCGACGCTGCCGGTGCCGCCCGCGGCCGTGGTGCTGGGGGCGGCGGGGGCGTACGCGTCGTTCACCGTGCCGGGGACCCTGGTGACCGCGGTGTTCGGGTGCGTGCTGTTCGGGCTGCCGCTGATCCATCTGTGGGTGCTCGCCCTCGTCATCCCACTGGCGGGCGCCGCGCTGTCCGGGCTCGGCGCGGCCTTCGGGCTGCTCGCGCCGCGACCGGAGCTGGCCACCCTGCTGGGGCAGCTCGGCATGTCCGCCGCGCTGCTGCTGGGCGTGCTGCCGCCGGACCGGATGCCGGAGGCGGTGCGCTTCGCCCGTGATCTGCTGCCGTCCACGTACGGGGTCGAGGCGTTCGCGCGGACTTTCCAGGCCAGTCCGGACTGGGCGTTCGTGCTGGGCGACCTCGCCGTCTGCGCGGGTGTCGGCGTGGTGTCACTGGCGGTCGCCACCTGGGCGTATCGCCGGGCCGCCGTCCGGTGACGCGCCGCACAGCCGGGCCTGGCACGATGTCAGGGTGACCGCACCGCTGACTCCGCCTCCGCCGCCGCACGAATCTTCTCCGCACGGAGCCTGGCCGCCGCCGTCGTCGTCGGCTCCGGCACCGTCGTCCGGAGGGTACGCGGGGGTGGCCGCCGTGCCCCACGACGTCTCGTACGGACAGGACGGGCCCGGGATGAAGACCGAACTGCGGGAAGCCGCCGTGATCACGGTGGTCGTCGCGCTCGTCGGTGTGGTGCTCGGGCTGCTGTGGGTGTGGCTGGCGCCGAAGGTGCCGCTCGTCGGTGATGTGGTGGACGGCGACTGGGTCGTCTTCTTCAAGGACACCGAGGGGGAGCAGGCGATCGGGGTGGACGGAACGTTCACGCTGTTGGCCCTGGCGTGCGGCGCCGTGAGCGCGCTGGCGGTGTTCGCCTGGCGGCGGCGCGGTGGAGTGCCGGCGGTGGTCGCGCTCGCCCTCGGCGGGTTCCTCGGGTCGCTGCTGGCCTGGCGGCTGGGGATGTGGCTCGGGCCCGAGTCCGATGTGATCGCGCATGCGCAGTCGGCGGGCAAGGGGGTCACGTTCTCGGCGCCGTTGAAGCTGGGGGCGAAGGGCGCGTTGCTCGCGTGGTCGCTGGCCGCCCTGATGGTGCATCTGGGGCTCACGTCGCTGTTCGGGCCCCGCGATCCCGATCCGTACGCGGCGCAGGGGACCGTGCCCAAGGACGGATACGGGGCGCCGACGGCCTGAGGAGCCGGTTCACGGGCCGAGAGAACTCACCCGCGGGCGATCGGCGACAGCACCGCTGCCGTCAGGGTGGCCAAGGCGGTCGGGGAGAGTTCCACCTCCAGGCCCCTTCTGCCGGCCGAGACGCAGATCGTCGCGTGGTTCGTCGCCGAGGCGTCCAGCACGGTGGGGAGCTTCTTGCGCTGGCCCAGTGGGGAGATGCCGCCCCGGACGTAGCCTGTGGTGCGTTCGGCCAGGGTCGGGTCGGCCATCGACGCTCGTTTGCCGCCCACCGCCGAGGCCAGGGCCTTGAGGTCCAGGGAGCCGGCCACGGGAACCACCGCCACCGTCAGGGCGCCGTCCACGTCCGCGACCAGGGTCTTGAAGACGCGGTCGGGGGAGACGCCCATCGCCTCGGCCGCCTCCTCGCCGTAGGACGGGTGGCCGGGGTCGTGGTCGTAGGAGTGGACCGTGAAGTCCACGCCCGCCGCCGTCAGGGCCACCGTCGCGGGCGTGCCCCCGGACTGCTGACGTTGCTTCTTCGCCATGCTCGACCTTCAGTTGAGACTCGTCGGGCCGCGGGTCAGGTCCGCCGCGGGCAGCGAGGGCAGGTTGCGGATGATCGCGGTCTCCGCGCGCAGGAGCGTCAGCTCGTCCCGCAGCCGGGAGGCCGTGTCGGGGGCCTGGAGGAAACGCTGCTTGGTGGGGGTGTCCAGCATCATCGCGGCCGCCACCAGGTACGACACCACCGACGGGTCGTCCGGGAGCTCCGCGCCGGTGGCCAGGGAGCGTTCGCGGGCGCCCGCCAGGCGCTTCTGGTACTGACGGAAGGCCCGCAGCACGCCCTCCGCGAGGGCGCCCGCCTCGTCGCCCGGGTCCTCCGGCAGCTCCTCGAGCTCAGCCGTCAGGAAGGGGCCCGAGGCGTCCACCGACAGCAGCTTCACCCGGGTCGTGCCCGTCGCCAGCACCTCGAACGTGCCGTCGGCGCGCTCGCGGATCGTCGCCGCGTCCGCCACACAGCCGACGCCGTGGAACGCCTTGACCGGGTCGTCGCCGAAGCCGGCCGCGGGGCCGCGCTCGGGCACGGCGGTCTGGTCGGGCAGGCCCTGCGCGCTGGGCGCCACCTCGTGGCCGTCGCGGATGGCGACGACGGCGAACCGGCGCGATTCGTCCTCGGGGGTCTTCAACAGGTCGCGCATCATGGCGCGATAGCGCTCCTCGAAGACGTTGAGCGGGAGCACGAGTCCCGGGAACAACACCGAGTTCAGGGGGAAGAGCGGCAGGCGGACGGTGGTCACGACGCAGAAGCCTAGTGGTCCAGCGGGCGGTCTCGTCCGCCGTGCCCATTCCCTGGATGCCACGGAGGCTGTCCGGAAGGCCCCGAGCGCACTTCCTCGCGTACCGCCAGGAAGTGGCCGAGCGGGTCGTCCGACAGCAGGCCCCAGGGGAACGACGTGGCGTACGGGCCGATCAGCCGGAGCTGTACGAGGGCTTCGTCACGGCGGTCCAGGCGGACCAGGACGTACGTCAGCAGGTTGCGGATCTCGGCCGTCCAGGGGTCGAGGCCGGGGAAGCGCACGGAGAGCGCGATGGCGCGGTCGGCGGCCGCGTCCAGCCGCTCGCGCGGCACGTCGGGGCCGCAGCCGTCGGTCAGGTACGCGAAGGCCGCCCGGGCCGGCAGCGCCTGGACGAGGGAACCGGCGGGCGCGTCCTGGGCGGCCCGGTCGGCGAAGTCGAAGCACTCGCGGTGGGAGCCGTGCCAGGACGCGGCCAGATAGCGCTTGGCGGCCACATGGCAGCCGTAGTGGTGCGGGGCGCGGCGGACCGCGGCCGCCCACAGCTCGCCGAAGTACTTGTGTCCGGCCCGTGCGCCGCGCGCGTGGTCCAGGGCGATGCGCCACGGCACGGGGTCGCGGACGTCGCTCTGCGCGGCGGCCGTGATCAGCGGGCTCACCTCGCGCAGCAGCTCCGCGCGGGCCGGCGACCGCCAGGCGCGGTCCACCGCGAGCTGGGCGGAGACGAGCAGCACATCGGGGTCGCGCGGGGCGGCGGCACGCCACTCCTCGAACCACTCCGGACGGGAGAGCGCGAAGGACGCCAGCCGGATCGCGTCCCGGTCGCGGTACTCCCACTGGGCTTGCTCGCGGGTATGGGCCATCAGCTCGGCGGCGGGCGCGTAGGCGCCCAGGCCGGCGGCGACGAGCGCGGGACCGAGCCGCTCGTCGGGTACGTCGAGGAGCACCTCGTCGTCGGCGGGGAGCCCGGCGGCGGTGCTGTGGGGCGCGGCGTTCCGTAGCGCCCGGGAGGCCCGGGAGGCGCGGATGAACGGGGGCAGCAGAGCCATGGTCTCGCCATTGAAAAGCCGCAGCTTCAGATTGCGCCAGAGCCTTCACGCAACCTGCGGAAAGTTGTACGACCCAGAGTCAAGGGACGGTAAAAGGAGGCTGCTCAAAGGGTGTCGGTGCGGTGGGAGTGTGCTGATGGTGTGCGCATCGCGTGTGCATCGGGCGCTGTCCTCAGCCCCGGCGCAGCAGCCGTGTCAGCCCCGGCGCAGCAGCCGCGTCGCCCCCGCCGCCACCGTCGTCGCCAGGATCCAGCCGAGCAGGATCAGCGCCGTGGACAGCCACTGCCAGCCGCCGTGCAACCGCCACTGGCCGACCTGCCCCAGGTCGATGACCGGCAGCAGCAGGTCGAGGGCGAAGAGGGCCGGGTTCCAGGGCGGGTGTCCGTCGCCGTTGCCGTCGACCGGCGGATGCGCGGCGTGCGCGAAGGCCAGCGAGCTCGCCGCCCACAGCACCGCCATCCACACCGCCGCCCGGCCCGGCCGGTAGCCGTACGCGACCGTCCAGTCCTGCACGTACCCCAGGAGCTTCGCGGCCGGCGGCAGCGTCTCGCGGCGGCGGCGCTGTTTGGCCAGCAGCACCTCGCGGGCGTCCTCGTCCTCCCCGCCGGCCCGCAGCACGGTCGCCAGCCGCTCGTACGGTTCCGGGGCGTACTCGGCGGTCGCCGCGGCCACCCAGCGCAACCGCTCGGCCAGCGGGAACGGTCCCTGCGGCACCAGGTTCTCGTACGCGAAGCCGCCCATGTGCAGATTGCCGGGGCCCGGCCAGGCGCTCGCGCGGTCCACGAGGTTGATCACCCGGGCGCCGGACAGCACGACCTTGCCGCGTCTCGGCGGCTCCCCGAGGAAGCGCAGCTCGGGCGTCTGCACCCGGCGCAGCGACAGCTCCTGGTCGTCGGTGAAGGTGAACCGGGCCCGCTCCAGGTCCACGGCGTCCCCGAACCGGCCGTCGTCCAGGCGCACCCCGCCCCGGCACTCGAAGCGCTGGATGCGCGTCCCGCGCGCGGGGGTCGTGCCGCTCAGCGCCTGGCCGCCGACGCCCGCCGGGGTCAGATACAGCGAGCGCTCCACGGTCAGCTGCGGGGCGTTCAGCGCGAGCCGCGTGTACGGGTTGGCCAGCCGCGCCCCGCGCAGGCTCAACGACACGCCGATCTTGGCGCTGCGCAGACTCAGCTCGCCGTGCGATTCGAGGAGCTCGGCCTGGAGGTCCTGGCCGACCGTCAAGCCGTCGCCGGCGATCGAGCGGCCGGTGCGGTCGCGGTAGACGATCGCCTGGTTGAGCAGCAGGTCCGTGCCGATGTGCGCGTCGGTGAGCCGTACGCCGTTGTGGAAGCGGCAGCGCGGGAGGTGCAGATCGCCCTCGGTGTGCACCCGGGCCGCCTCCAGGCGCGGCACCGAGCAGTCCACCATCCGCAGGGTCGTGAACCGCGCCTCCGGCAGCAGCACCTCGCGCTCGAACCGGCAGCGCTTCAGCTCCACGTACGGCACCACCGTGCCGCCCGCGAGGTCCAGGGTGCCGCTGATCTGCACGCCGGAGAGCTTGAGGGACGCCACCCGGCCGGCCAGCGCGGGCGGTCCGGCCAGCAGCAGCCAGGCCACGATCCGGGCCCGCACGGTCCGCGCCGCGCCCCACGGATGCCCTCCGTGCGGATCGTCGACGACCGTGTCCCCGCTGCTCAGGTCGTACGCGCTGCCGTTGCGGAAGGCCTGCCACATGCCTGCCTCGGCGGCGGTCAGGTCGTCCGGCAGGTCTCCCGTGCCGTCTCCCGTACGGATGCCCGCCCCCTCCGTCACGCTGTTCACCCTCTTCGTTACTCACCGGTTTCGCACAGCCGTTCATGCCCGCTGGGCGACCCCCGAACGCTAAGGGGGAAGGCGATCTTCAGGGTTCCGGCCACGTTCTGTATCAGCCATTGATACGCGCGGACGACGCCCGATTCCGGTCTGAGAGAATTGACCGCGTGATCTCCCGAATCGATCTGCGCGGCGACGCCCTCCCCGAGGGCCCCGCACTGCGCGACCTGCTGCCCCGAGCCGACTTCGACGTCTCGGCCGCCCTGGAGAAGGTGCGTCCGATCTGCGAGGCCGTGCATCATCGGGGCGACGCGGCGCTGATCGACTTCGCCGAGCGGTTCGACGGAGTGCGGCTGGAATCCGTACGGGTCCCGGCGCGGGCGATCACCGAGGCGCTGGAGCAGCTCGACCCGGCCGTGCGCGCGGCCCTGGAGGAGTCCATCCGCCGCACCCGTCTCGTCCACCGCGAGCAGCGCCGTACGACGCACACGACCCAGGTCGTGCCCGGCGGGTCGGTGACCGAGAAGTGGGTGCCGGTCGAGCGGGTCGGGCTGTACGCGCCCGGCGGCCGGTCGGTCTACCCGTCCTCCGTGATCATGAACGTGGTGCCCGCGCAGGAGGCCGGCGTCCCGTCCATCGCGCTCGCCTCCCCGGCGCAGGCCGAGTTCGACGGCCTTCCGCACCCCACGATCCTCGCCGCCTGCGCGCTGCTCGGCGTCGACGAGGTCTACGCGGCCGGCGGCGCCACCGCCGTCGCGATGTTCGCGTACGGCACCGAGTCCTGCGCGCCCGCCAACATGGTCACCGGCCCCGGCAACATCTGGGTCGCCGCCGCCAAGCGCTACTTCACCGGCAAGATCGGCATCGACGCCGAGGCCGGCCCGACCGAGATCGCGGTCCTGGCCGACGACACGGCCGACCCGGTGCACGTGGCCGCCGACCTGATCAGCCAGGCCGAGCACGACCCGCTGGCCGCCGCCGTCCTGGTCACCGACTCCGTCGAGCTGGCGGACGCGGTCGCGAAGGAGCTTCAGCCGCAGGTCGCGGCCACCAAGCACATCGAGGACCGGATCGTCCCGGCGCTGGCCGGCCGGCAGTCGGCGATCGTGCTGGTCGACGGGGTGGAGGAAGGCCTCAAGGTGGTCGACGCGTACGGCGCCGAGCACCTGGAGATCCAGACGGCCGACGCCGCCGCCGTGGCCGACCGGGTGAAGAACGCGGGCGCGATCTTCATCGGGCCCTGGGCGCCGGTGTCCCTGGGCGACTACGCGGCCGGGTCCAACCATGTGCTCCCCACCGGCGGCTGCGCCTGCCACTCCTCCGGGCTGTCCGTGCAGTCCTTCCTGCGGGGCATCCACATCGTCGACTACACGCGCGACGCGCTGGCCGAGGTCGCGCACCACGTGGTGACGCTGGCGGAGGCGGAGGACCTGCCCGCGCACGGCGCGGCGATCAAGGCCCGGTTCGAGTGGAAGGTACCGGCGAGCAAGTGAACTTCGGAATCGACGATCTCCCCGTACGGGACGAGCTGCGCGGCAAGTCCCCCTACGGCGCGCCCCAGCTGGACGTGCCGGTACGGCTGAACACGAACGAGAACCCCTACCCGCTGCCCGAGGCGCTGGTCGAGCGGATCGCCGAGCGGGTGCGCGAGGCCGCCCGGAACCTCAACCGCTACCCGGACCGGGACGCCGTGGAACTGCGCACCCGGCTCGCGCAGTACCTGACGGACACCTCCGGCCACGAGGTCGGCCCGGCCAACGTATGGGCCGCCAACGGCTCCAACGAGGTCCTGCAGCAGCTGCTGCAGACCTTCGGCGGGCCGGGCCGCAGCGCGATCGGCTTCGAGCCGTCCTACTCGATGCACGGGCTCATCTCACGCGGCACCGGAACCGGCTGGATCTCCGGTCCTCGGCGCGAGGACTTCACCATCGACCTCGCGGCCGCCGAGAAGGCGATCGCCGAGCACCGCCCGGACGTCGTCTTCATCACCACCCCCAACAACCCCACCGGCACCGCGGTCCCGGCCGAGACGGTCCTCGCGCTGTACGAGGCCGCGCAGGCCGCCAAGCCGTCGATGGTGGTGGTCGACGAGGCGTACATCGAGTTCAGCCACGGCGACTCACTGCTGCCGCTGCTCGAAGGTCGGCCGAATCTCGTCGTCTCGCGCACGATGTCGAAGGCCTTCGGCGCGGCGGGGCTGCGCCTCGGCTACCTCGCCGCGCACCCGGCGGTGGTGGACGCCGTCCAGCTCGTCCGGCTGCCGTACCACCTCTCGGCCGTCACCCAGGCGACCGCCCTGGCCGCGCTGGAGCACACCGACACGCTGCTGAAGTACGTCGAGCAGCTGAAGTCGGAGCGGGACCGGCTGGTGAGCGAGCTGCGCGCGATCGGCTACGCGGTCACCGCGTCCGACGCCAACTTCGTGCAGTTCGGGCGGTTCGAAGACGCCCACGCGGTCTGGCAGCAGATCCTCGACCGGGGCGTCCTGGTCCGGGACAACGGCGTGCCCGGCTGGCTGCGGGTCACCGCAGGAACCCCCGAAGAGAACGACGCGTTCCTCGACGCGGTCCGTGAAGTCAAGAAGGAGCAGAGCGCATGAGCCGCGTAGGACGCATAGAGCGCACCACGAAGGAGACGTCGGTCCTCGTCGAGATCAACCTCGACGGCGCCGGCAAGGTCGATGTGTCGACCGGCGTCGGCTTCTACGACCACATGCTCGACCAGCTCGGCCGGCACGGTCTGTTCGACCTGACCGTCAAGACCGACGGCGATCTGCACATCGACTCCCACCACACCATCGAGGACACCGCCCTCGCGCTGGGCGCCGCCTTCAAGCAGGCCCTCGGCGACAAGGTGGGCATCTACCGCTTCGGCAACTGCACGGTCCCGCTGGACGAGTCCCTCGCCCAGGTCACCGTCGACCTCTCCGGCCGCCCGTACCTCGTGCACACCGAGCCCGAGAACATGGCGCCGATGATCGGCGAGTACGACACCACGATGACCCGGCACATCCTGGAGTCCTTCGTCGCCCAGGCGCAGATCGCGCTGCACGTGCACGTGCCCTACGGGCGCAACGCGCACCACATCGTGGAGTGCCAGTTCAAGGCGCTGGCCCGAGCCCTGCGCTACGCCTCCGAGCGCGACCCGCGCGCGGCCGGCATCCTTCCCTCCACGAAGGGCGCGCTCTGAGCCATGACCGGACTGTCGACCATCCTGATCGTCGTCGGCCTCTTCCTGGCCGGCGGCATCTACTCCTTCGTCAGGCAGCAGATGCCGAAGAGCCTGATCGTGCTGCTCTCGATCGGCGCGACGATGTGTCTCGTCGCCGGCGTCATGAGGCTGGAGGTGTGGAATTGAGCAAAGGCACCGCATCCAAGAAGGTCGTCGTCTTCGACTACGGCTTCGGCAACGTCCGCTCCGCCGAGCGCGCCCTCGCGCGCACCGGGGCCGACGTCGAGATCACGCGTGACTTCGACACAGCCATGAACGCCGACGGACTGCTGGTGCCGGGCGTCGGCGCCTTCGCCGCCTGCATGAAGGGCCTGCGCGAGGCCCGCGGCGACTGGATCATCGACCGCCGGCTGTCCGGCGGACGCCCGGTGATGGGCATCTGCGTCGGCATGCAGATCCTGTTCGCGCGCGGCATCGAGCACGGTGTGGAGACCGAGGGCCTGGACGAATGGCCCGGCACCGTCGGCCCGCTCCAGGCCGACATCGTGCCCCACATGGGCTGGAACACCGTCGACGCGCCGGAAGGCTCCGAGCTCTTCGCCGGGCTGGACGCGGACGCGCGCTTCTACTTCGTGCACTCCTACGCCGTCCACGACTGGTCCCTCGAAGTGCTGAACCCGGCCATACGCGCCCCCAAGGTGACCTGGTCGACGCACGGCAAGCCGTTCGTGGCCGCCGTGGAGAACGGCGCCCTGTGGGCCACGCAGTTCCACCCCGAGAAGTCCGGCGACGCCGGCGCCCAGCTCCTCACCAACTGGATCGGAACACTGTGAGCAAGCTCGAACTCCTCCCCGCCGTCGACGTCCGCGACGGCCAGGCCGTCCGGCTCGTGCACGGCGAGTCCGGGACCGAGACCTCCTACGGCTCCCCGCTCGAGGCCGCCCTCGCCTGGCAGCGCTCGGGCGCAGAATGGCTGCACCTGGTCGACCTGGACGCCGCGTTCGGCACCGGCGACAACCGGGCGCTGATCGCCGAGGTCGCGAAGGCGATGGACATCAAGGTGGAGCTGTCCGGCGGCATCCGCGACGACGACACCCTGGCCGCCGCCCTCGCCACCGGCTGCACGCGCGTGAACCTGGGCACGGCCGCCCTGGAGACGCCCGACTGGGTCGCCAAGGTCATCGCCGAGCACGGCGACAAGATCGCGGTGGGCCTGGACGTGCGGGGCACGACCCTGCGCGGCCGCGGCTGGACCCGGGACGGCGGCGACCTCTACGAGACGCTGGAGCGGCTCAACGGCGAGGGCTGCGCACGGTACGTCGTCACCGACATCGCCAAGGACGGCACGCTGCAGGGCCCGAACCTGGAGCTGCTGCGCAATGTGTGCGCGGCGACGGACCGGCCGGTCGTGGCGTCGGGCGGCGTGTCGTCCCTCGACGACCTCCGCGCCATCGCCGAGCTGGTGCCGCTCGGCGTCGAGGGCGCCATCGTCGGCAAGGCGCTCTACGCGAAGGCGTTCACCCTGGAAGAGGCCCTGGAGGCGGTGGCCCGGTGAGCGATCTGCGACGCGTCTCGACCGGCGCGCCCTGGGAGGACGCCTTCGGCTACTCCCGCGCGGTGGAGCTGCCGAACGGCCTGGTGCTGGTCTCCGGCTGCACCTCGATAGTGGACGGCCAGATCGCCGGCGGCGGCCCCTACGAGCAGACGGTCAACGCCTTCAACGTCGCGTTCGCGGCGCTGGGGCAGCTGGGCCTCGGCAGCGACGACGTCGTGCGCACGCGCATGTACCTCACCCACGCCCGGGACGTGGAGGAGGTCGGCCGCGCCCACAAGGAGCTGTTCGACGCCGTCCGGCCCGCCGCATCCATGATCATCGTCTCCGGCCTCGTGGACCCGAGTCTGGTCGTCGAGGTCGAGGTCGAGGCGTTCCGAGGGGAGTCCGCACCATGAGCCTCGCCGTACGAGTCATCCCCTGCCTGGACGTGGACAACGGCCGGGTCGTCAAGGGCGTCAACTTCCAGAACCTGCGCGACGCGGGCGACCCCGTCGAGATGGCCAAGGTGTACGACGCCGAGGGCGCCGACGAACTGACGTTCCTGGACATCACCGCCTCGTCGGGCAACCGCGAGACGACCTACGACGTGGTGCGCCGCACCGCCGAGCAGGTCTTCATCCCGCTGACCGTCGGCGGCGGGGTGCGCGCTCCCGAGGACGTCGACAAGCTGCTGCGGGCGGGCGCCGACAAGGTGGGCGTGAACACCGCGGCCATCGCCCGACCCGAGCTGATCAAGGAGATCGCCGAGCGGTTCGGCAGCCAGGTCCTGGTGCTGTCGGTGGACGCCCGGCGGACCCCGTCCGGGAGCTTCGAGGTGACGACGCACGGCGGCCGCAAGGGCACCGGCATCGACGCCGTCGAGTGGGCGCACCGGGCGGCCGAGCTGGGCGCGGGCGAGATCCTGCTCAACTCGATGGACGCGGACGGCACGAAGGACGGCTACGACCTGGAGATGATCGCCGCGGTCCGCAAGCACGTGACGGTCCCGGTGATCGCCTCCGGCGGCGCCGGCAAGCTCGCCGACTTCCCGCCGGCGGTCGAGGCGGGCGCGGACGCGGTCCTGGCGGCGTCGGTGTTCCACTTCGGCGATCTGCGGATCGGTGAGGTGAAGGACGCGCTGCGGGGCGCCGGGCATCCCGTTCGCTAGTCAGCTCGCAGCCGACATCCGCCGCCGCTCAGATCCCGAGCTGCTTGCCGGCCGACAGCTTGGCGATCGCGTCCTTGTCGCCGTCCAGCTCCACCTTCGCGGCGCTCTGCCGGCCGTACAGGAACAGCAGCAGCTCCGACGGCTCCCCGGTCGCCGTCACGACCGGCGTGCCCCGGTTGGCGACCGCCGTACGGCCGTCCGCGCGGCGCAGGACCAGGCCCGTCGGGGTGCCGCGGCCCATCAGGCGCGCGGTGCGCTCCAACCGGGACCACAGCGCGTCCTGGAACACCGGGTCGAGCTCGCGCGGCGTCCAGTCGGGCCGGGCGCGGCGGACGTCCTCGGTGTGGACGTAGAACTCGATCGTGTTCGACGCCTCGTCGAGCTGCTTGAGCTGGAAGGGGGAGAAGCGCGGCGGACCCGTGCGGATCAGCTGGAGGAGCTCCTCGTACGGCTTGGCGGCGAACTCCTCCATCACCTTGTCCAGGCGGGACGCGAGCTGCTTGATCAGGATCCCCCCGGCCGCGTCCGGTCGGCGCTCGCGCACCACCACATGCGCCGCCAGATCCCGGGTCTGCCAGCCCTCGCAGAGGGTCGGCGCCTCGGGACCCGCGGTCTCCAAGAGGTCGGCGAGCAGGAGCCGTTCACGCTTGGCGAAAGTCGACATGGAGTCAGCCTACGACCACGTACGAGGACCGCCCACCCGTCGCCCGACCACCACCCCCACCGAGACGCGTCGCGCCGCTCCTTCCAATCAGTGGACACCGCACCGTCACTGTCAGTGGCGCGCGGCACAATGGCAGGCATGACCAGCACGCCCTCGCCCAGCACCCTCGACCCCGAGATCGCCGCACGCCTCAAGCGCAGCGCCGACGGGCTCGTCCCCGCCATCGCCCAGCAGTACGACACCGGTGAGGTGCTCATGCTCGGCTGGATGGACGACGAGGCACTGCACCGCACGCTCACCACCGGCCGCTGCACCTACTGGTCGCGCAGCCGCCGGGAGTACTGGGTCAAGGGCGACACCTCCGGCCACTTCCAGTGGGTCAAGTCGGTCGCCCTCGACTGCGACGCCGACACCGTGCTGGTCAAGGTCGACCAGGTCGGCGCCGCCTGCCACACCGGCGCGCGCACCTGCTTCGACGCCGATGTGCTCCTCAAGGACGCCGAGGGCGCCGATTCCGGCGTACCGGCCTCGGATCAGTAAGGTCAGCCGCCATGGACCTCGAGACGTTCCGCAAGCTGGCCACCGACCGTCGGGTCATCCCGGTCACCCGCAAGCTCCTCGCCGACGGCGACACCCCGGTCGCGCTCTACCGCAAGCTCGCCGCCGAGCGCACCGGCACCTTCCTGCTGGAGTCCGCGGAGAACGGCCGCTCCTGGTCCCGGTACTCCTTCGTGGGCGTCCGCAGCTCGGCCACGCTCACCGCGCGGGACGGACAGGCGCACTGGCTCGGCACCCCGCCCGTCGGCGTCCCCGTCGACGGCGACCCGCTCGCCGCGCTGCGCGCCACCATCGAGGCCCTGCACACCCCCCACCAGGAGGGCATGCCCCCCTTCACCGGCGGCATGGTCGGCTACCTCGGCTACGACATCGTCCGCCGCCTGGAGAAGATCGGCCCCGGCGAGCGGGACGACCTGCGGCTCCCCGAACTGACCATGCTCCTGACCAGCGATCTCGCCGTCATGGACCACTGGGAGGGCTCCGTCCTGCTGATCGCCAACGCGATCAACCACAACGACCTCGACACGGGCGTGGACGAGTCGTACGCGGACGCGACGGCCCGGCTCGACGCCATGGAGGCCGACCTCGCCCGCCCGGTCGCCCAGCCGCCCGCCGTGCTGCCGCCCTCCGAACTCCCCGAGTACACCGCCCGGTGGGGCGGCCCCGACTTCCAGGAAGCCGTCGAGGACGTCAAGGAGCGCATCCGCGCGGGCGAGGCCTTCCAGGTCGTCCCCTCACAGCGCTTCGAGACGGCGTGCACGGCGAGCGCCCTGGACGTGTACCGGGTGCTGCGCGCCACCAACCCCTCCCCGTACATGTACCTGTTCCGCTTCGAGGGCTTCGACGTCGTGGGCTCCTCCCCGGAAGCCCTGGTCAAGGTCGAGGACGGCCACGCCCTGGTCCACCCCATCGCCGGCACCCGGCACCGGGGGGCCACCCCGCAGGAGGACCAGGCCCTCGCCGACGAGCTGCTCGCCGACCCCAAGGAGCGCGCCGAGCACCTCATGCTCGTCGACCTGGGCCGCAACGACCTGGGCCGGGTCTGTGAGCCGGGCTCGGTCGAGGTCGTCGACTTCATGTCCATCGAGCGGTACTCGCACGTGATGCACATCGTCTCCACGGTCACCGGCAAGGTCGCGACCGGCCGCACCGCGTTCGACGTCCTCACCGCCTGCTTCCCCGCCGGCACCCTCTCCGGCGCCCCCAAGCCGCGCGCCATGCAGATCATCGACGAACTGGAGCCCTCCCGCCGCGGCCTGTACGGCGGCTGCGTGGGCTACCTGGACTTCGCGGGCGACTCCGACACCGCCATCGCCATCCGCACGGCCCTGCTGCGCGACGGCACCGCCTACGTCCAGGCCGGCGCGGGCATCGTCGCCGACTCCGACCCGGTCGCCGAGGACCAGGAGTGCCGCAACAAGGCGGCGGCCGTACTGCGCGCGGTCCACACCGCCAACCGGCTCGCCGGATAGCCGCCGTCCGGACAGTGGGGCGCGTATCACGTGAACCCCGGGTGCCGGTTCGCCCGGGGTTCAGGCGATAGTGGGGTACGTGACTGCTGCTGTTCCGCACCCCCGTTCCGAAGCCGCCTCCGCCCGGTCGGGCCGTCTGAGCCTCGCCGTCGCCCTGCTGTGCGGTGCGCTGGGCGCGGCCGTGGCCCTGCTCTCCACCCGGCAGCGCTGGTCGGAGGGCACGGCGACGGTCGCCGGCGGCGCCTTCCCGCTGACCGCCAAGGGCAGCGACGTCACGGGCCTGCCCGCGGCGCTCGCCATAGTGGGCCTCGCTGCGCTCGTCGCCGTCTTCGCCGTCCGCCGGGCCGGACGCTTCGCGGTCTCCGCCCTGCTCGCGCTCTCCGGCGCCGGGATCATGACCGCCGCGCTGCTCGGCGCCACCGACGGCGCCGCCCTCGACGAACAGGCCGCAAAGGCCTCCGGCGACACCACGGCCACCGTCGCCTCCTTCACCCACACCGCCTGGCCCTACGCCGCGGCCGTGGGCGGCGCCCTGATCCTCCTGGCCGGCCTGCTCGCCCTGCGCTACGGCCGGCTGTGGCCCGCCATGTCCGGCCGCTACGAGCGCGACGGCACCCCGCGCCCCCGGCGCGCGGCCCGGCCCGTCGACCCCGACCGGCCCGAGGACATGTGGAAGGCCCTGGACCGAGGCGAGGACCCGACGGGCATGGATCCGGCCTGATCGCCCCTCCCGACCTCTCCCGACTTCTTCCGACCTCTTCGGCGCGGCTCTCGATGTGGTGAATCAGACGCGACCGATGACCACCCCCGCGTCCCGTACGCGTGCGCGTACGGGACAATGGACGATGAGCGTCCGGCTCGGACGGACACAGAGACAGCACTGAGGAGCAAGACATGGCGGGCAGCAGCCACGGACACACCCCGGCCGCCTGGACCGGTGTCACCATCGCCATCATCGGGTTCACCGTCGCGGGCGCGTTCATGGTGATGGCCGAGCCGCTCGGCTTCTGGGCCGGCATGGCGATCGTGGCTCTCGCCGGTGTCGTCGGCATGGCGATGCGCGCGGCGGGCCTCGGCCAGCCGCGGACCGCGCACCCGGTGCACCGGGTCGCGGCGACCCCGGCGGCCACCGCGACCCGTGAGCCGGCGAGCGTCGAGGGCTGAGTCTCCCGCGACTTCATGAGGGGCGGCCGGTGCGCAACCGGCCGCCCCTCACGCGCGCACGGCGCACCGGCGGGGCACAATGCGAGGCGTGAACGCCGACAGCCAGAGGGTGACGTCCACGGCCCTGGGACGACTGGCCGTGCCCGCCGGGATCCTCGCGGCCGTCGCCGGGGCCTTCGCCTACGTCGGGGCCGTCGACCCCAACGAGCCCGGTCACTATCCCGCCTGCCCCCTGCTGCGCTACACGGGCCTGTACTGCCCCGGCTGCGGCGGCCTGCGCAGCGCGCACGCCGTCGTGCACGGCGACTTCCAGGCCGCCCTCCAGGACAACGCGCCCGCCGTTCTGGCCTACCTGGGCTTCGCGGTTCTGTGGACCGTCTGGGTGGTCCGTGCGGCCCGTGGACGACCGGTGCGCGTCGATCTCACCTCGGTGCAGCTCTGGGCGGCGGGCGCGTTGCTGCTGGTCTTCACGGTTGTCCGGAACCTGCCGTTCGGTGGCTGGCTACACCCTTGATCAACAGACGGACGTCCAGGTATTGGGACCGCCGTCAACCGGATGTGAGGCCTTCGCCTTCCTCCGGATACCATCGCAGTGACCACCTTTTTCGCTGGTCGCTGGAACTGTCACCCGTCTCTCAGCTGGAAGGGGGCCGCTCGCGTGAGTGTGCTCGACGAGATCATCGACGGAGTCCGTGCCGACCTCGCGGAGCGGCAGGCGCGCGTCAGCCTCGACGAGCTCAAGGAGCGCGCGGCGAAGGCCCCCGCGGCCAAGGACGGGGTCGCCGCACTCCGGGGCGACGGCGTCAAGGTCATCTGCGAGGTCAAGCGCTCCAGCCCGTCCAAGGGCGCGCTGGCCGCGATCGCCGACCCGGCCGGCCTCGCCGCGGACTACGAGGCGGGCGGCGCGGCCGTCATCTCCGTCCTCACCGAACAGCGCCGCTTCGGCGGCTCGCTGGCCGACCTGGAGGCCGTCCGCGCCCGGGTCGACATCCCGGTCCTGCGCAAGGACTTCATCGTCACCTCGTACCAGCTGTGGGAGGCCCGCGCGTACGGCGCCGATCTCGCACTGCTGATCGTGGCCGCCCTCGAACAGTCGGCCCTGGAGTCGCTGATCGAGCGTGCCGTCTCCATCGGCCTGACCCCGCTCGTCGAGGTCCACGACGAGGACGAGGTGGAGCGCGCGGTCGACGCGGGCGCGAAGGTGATCGGCGTCAACGCGCGCAACCTGAAGACCCTCGAGGTCGACCGGGGCACCTTCGAGCGCGTCGCCCCCGAGATCCCGGACCACATCGTCAAGATCGCCGAGTCCGGCGTCCGAGGCCCGCACGACCTCATCGCCTACGCCAACGCCGGCGCCGACGCGGTCCTGGTCGGCGAGTCCCTGGTGACGGGCCGCGACCCGAAGACGGCGGTGGCCGACCTGGTCGCGGCGGGCGAACACCCGGCACTGCGGCACGGCCGCAGTTGATCTTTCGATAGGCTTGCCCCGATGACGCCCACGACAACTGCCACGGACCGGTACGCCCGCCTCGCGCGCGGCTGCCGCCCTCGTGGTTGCCGTGCGCCCGCACGCAGGGTGCACGGCCGTCGGGTGCGCTACGTCATCGGAGACGAGCCTGGCCAGGTGAACGGCATGCGATGGCCTACCCAGGGGCGCGGGGCCCTGCTCGATCTGCGGCTGCCGCCGCGCGAGCGCGACCAGCCGCATACGGCCTGAGGTCATACGACAACCCCCGCCCCCACGGCGCTCAGTGTTTTTTCCCGCACTCACCGTGAGGTAGACGCATGCCCAGCGAGTTCTTCATTCCCGACCCCGAGGGTCAAGTCCCCGACACCGAGGGCTACTTCGGCGCGTTCGGCGGCAAGTTCATCCCGGAGGCCCTCGTCGCCGCCGTCGACGAGGTCGCCGTCGAGTACGACAAGGCCAAGCACGACCCCGAGTTCGCGCGCGAGCTCGAGGACCTGCTGGTCCACTACACCGGCCGCCCCTCGCAGCTCACCGAGGTGCCCCGGTTCGCCGCGGAAGCGGGCGGCGCCCGGGTGTTCCTCAAGCGCGAGGACCTCAACCACACCGGCTCCCACAAGATCAACAACGTGCTCGGCCAGGCGCTGCTCACCAAGCGCATGGGCAAGACGCGCGTGATCGCCGAGACCGGCGCGGGCCAGCACGGCGTGGCCACGGCCACCGCCTGCGCCCTGTTCGGTCTCGACTGCACGATCTACATGGGCGAGATCGACACCCAGCGCCAGGCCCTCAACGTGGCGCGCATGCGCATGCTGGGCGCCGAGGTCGTGGCCGTGAAGTCCGGCAGCCGCACGCTGAAGGACGCCATCAACGAGGCCTTCCGCGACTGGGTCGCCAACGTCGACCGCACCCACTACCTGTTCGGCACGGTCGCAGGCCCCCACCCCTTCCCGGCGATGGTCCGCGACTTCCACCGCGTCATCGGGGTCGAGGCCCGCCGCCAGATCCTGGAGCGCGCGGGACGCCTGCCCGACGCGGCCGTCGCCTGCGTCGGCGGCGGCTCCAACGCCATCGGTCTCTTCCACGCGTTCATCCCGGACGCCGACGTCCGGCTGATCGGCTGCGAGCCGGCCGGCCACGGCATCGAGACCGGCGAGCACGCGGCCACCCTCACCGCCGGCGAGCCCGGCATCCTGCACGGCTCCCGCTCCTACGTCCTGCAGGACGACGAGGGCCAGATCACCGAGCCGTACTCCATCTCGGCCGGCCTGGACTACCCGGGCATCGGCCCCGAGCACTCCTACCTCAAGGACAGCGGCCGCGGCGAGTACCGCGCGGTCACCGACGACGCGGCCATGCAGGCGCTGCGTCTGCTGTCGCGCACCGAGGGCATCATCCCGGCCATCGAGAGCGCCCATGCGCTGGCCGGGGCCCTGGAGGTCGGCAGGGAGCTCGGCAAGGACGGGCTGATCATCGTCAACCTGTCCGGCCGCGGCGACAAGGACATGGACACGGCCGCCCGCTACTTCGGGCTGTACGACACCGACGCCGAGGTCGCCGCCAACACGGCCGACACCGCCGAGATCGAGGGGGACGCCAAGTGAGCGGCAACATCCAACTGCTGTCGGACACCCTCGCCGCCGCCAAGGCGGACGGCCGTGCCGCGCTCATCGCCTACCTCCCGGCCGGGTTCCCGACCGTGGACGGCGGCATCGAGGCGATCAAGGCCGTCCTCGACGGCGGCGCGGACGTGGTCGAGGTCGGGCTGCCGCACAGCGACCCCGTCCTCGACGGCCCGGTCATCCAGACCGCCGACGACATCGCCCTGCGCGGCGGGGTGCGCATCGCGGACGTCATGCGCACGGTGCGCGAGGCCTTCGAGGCCACCGGCAGGCCGATCCTCGTCATGACGTACTGGAACCCCATCGACCGCTACGGCGTCGAGCGCTTCACCGCCGAGCTGGCCGAGGCGGGCGGGGCGGGCTGCATCCTGCCCGACCTGCCGGTCCAGGAGGCGGCGCTGTGGAGGGAGCACGCCGAGAAGCACGGCCTCGCGACGGTCTTCGTCGTGGCGCCGAGCAGCAAGGACGCACGGCTCGCGCAGATCACCGAGGCGGGCAGCGGCTTCGTCTACGCCGCCTCGCTGATGGGCGTCACCGGCACCCGTGAGTCGGTCGGCGCGCAGGCCCAGGACCTGGTCGAGCGGACCCGGGCCACCGGCACCGGCCTGCCCGTCTGCGTCGGCCTCGGCGTCTCCGACGCTCGGCAGGCCGCCGAGGTGGCGGGCTTCGCCGACGGAGTGATCGTCGGCTCGGCCTTCGTCAAGCGGATGCTGGACGCGCCGGACGACGCGGCAGGCGTCGAGGCGGTCCGTGCGCTCGCGGGCGAGCTGGCGAAGGGCGTGCGCGGACAGGCGTGAGCCGTCGGGTGTGAGCCGTCGGGTGTGAGCCGTCAGGCGTAACAGGAGGTTCGGTCACCCGAACGGGTGGACCTGGGGTCGGGGAGGCGCATTGCGCCTCCCCGGTTCGTTCTGGGGGTGTGAGCGAGAAGAATCGTGACGGAAAGCGCACTGCCCGGGAGCGGCTGGCGGCGGAGCGCGACAAGCAGAAGGCCGCCGAGCGGCGTCGGCGCACACTGATCGTCGGCGCGAGCGTGGTCTGTGTGCTGGGGCTGGCCGCGGTGATCGGCGTCGTCGCCGCGAACTCCGGCAAGGACGACACCAGCGACAAGGCGGGCCCGGTCGTGGCGCCCTCGGGCGCACAGGGCGAGGACGCGCTCGCGATCCCCGTCGGCAAGGACACCGCCAAGTCCACGCTCACGGTGTGGGAGGACTTCCGCTGCCCGGCCTGCAAGGCCTTCGAGACGGCGTACCGACCCACGGTCCATGAGCTGGCGGAAGCCGGAAAGCTCAAGGTCGAGTACCACCTGGCCACCCTCATCGACGGGAACATGGGCGGCAGCGGCTCCCGCAACGCGGCCAACGCGGCGGCCTGCGCCCAGGACGTCGGAAAGTTCACCGCGTACCACGACGTGCTGTTCGAGAACCAGCCGGAAGAAACGAAGGACGCCTACGCCGAGAACAGCAGACTCATCGAGCTCGCGGCCAAGGTCGACGGTCTCGACACGCCCGCGTTTCGCACGTGTGTCGAGGACGGCACGCACGGCAGCTGGGTCGACAAGTCCAACCAGGCCTTCCAGAACGGCCACTTCGGCGGCACCCCGACCGTGTTGTTCAACGGCAAGAACATCTACCAGGACCAGTCGATGACCCCGGCGAAGCTGAAGCAGATGGTGGAGGACGCCGACAAGGGGTGACGAAGCGCTGAGTCCTTTTCACACCTGCCCGTTATGGAGCCGTTGCCGGGCTGCCCGCCGTCGGCCCGGTCCGGCAAGGTAGCGTCGACCCTGCCATGAACCTTGCCTACATTCCCAGCCCGTCGCACGGAGTGCTGTACCTCGGCCCCGTTCCGCTGCGCGGCTACGCGTTCTGCATCATCATCGGCGTCTTCGTCGCGGTCTGGCTCGGCAACAGGCGCTGGCTCGCCCGGGGCGGGCGGGCCGGCACGGTGGCCGACATCTCCGTCTGGGCGGTGCCCTTCGGACTGGTGGGCGGTCGGCTCTACCACGTGATCACGGACTACGAGCTGTACTTCAGCGACGGCCGCGACTGGGTGGACTCCTTCAAGGTCTGGGAGGGCGGCCTCGGCATCTGGGGCGCGATCTCGCTCGGTGCGGTGGGCGCGTGGATCGGCTGCCGTCGCCGGGGCATCGCACTGCCCGCGTACGCGGACGCCATCGCGCCCGGCATCGCCCTCGCACAGGCCATCGGCCGCTGGGGCAACTGGTTCAACCAGGAGCTGTACGGCAAGGAGACCGACCTCCCCTGGGCCCTGCACATCACGTCCTCCGCGGACGGCCGGGTGCCGGGCTACTACCACCCGACGTTCCTGTACGAGTCGCTGTGGTGCATCGGCGTCGCGCTCCTCGTCATCTGGGCCGACCGCCGCTTCAAGCTGGGCCACGGCCGGGCGTTCGCGCTGTACGTCGCCGGGTACTGCGCGGGCCGCGCGTGGATCGAGAACATGCGCGTCGACGACGCCCACCACATCCTCGGTCTGCGGCTCAACGTCTGGACCGCGCTGATCGTGTTCCTGCTCGCGGTGACGTACATCGTGATCTCGGCGAAGAAGCGGCCGGGGCGCGAAGCGGTGGTCGAGCCGGGTGCGGAGGCCTCCGACGCCGACGCGGACTCCGACGGCGACGACGAGGGCGAGGGCAAGTCGGAGGACAAGGCCAAGGCTGACGACACCGACGTCGAGGCCGAAGCCAAGGACGACGCCGAAGCCAAGGCCAAGGCCGAGGTCGAGACCGATGCCGATGCCGAGTCCGACGGTGTTGACGTGAAGAAGGACGAAGCCGAGTCGGCCGGTAAGAAGAGCTGACGGCTGGTCGTACGACGACGAGGGCGCCCGGGGTCTGCCGGGCGCCCTCGTCGTATGTGTGGGGGAGCTAGGTGCTGCGGGCCAGTGACAGCGTGCGGTGGGCCGTGGCCACCACGGCCGCGTCGATGAAGCGGCCGTCCGGGAGGGCCTGGGCGCCCTGGTCGGTGGCGGCCGCCTTGACGATCGTCTCGGCGTCCTCCAGCTCCTGCTGGGTGGGCAGGTAGGCCCGTTCGATGATCGGGAGCTGGCGGGGGTGGATGGCGGCGCGGCCCAGGAAGCCGAGGGTGCGGCCGTGGGCGCAGCTGGTGGCCAGGCCGTCCAGGTCGCGGATGTCGGGGTGGACCGACTGGGGCGGGGGCGCGAGCCCGGCGGCCCGGGCGGCGACGACCACGCGGGAGCGGGACCAGTCGAGGCCCGCGTCCTCGCGGACGCCCAGGTCGGCCCGGAGGTCCGCCTCGCCGAGGGCGATGCCGCGCAGGGAGGGGTGGGCGGACGCGATGGCGTAGGCGTGTTCGATGCCGAGGGCTGTTTCCAGCAGGGCGTGGAGCGGGGTGGCTCCGGCCTCGGCGCGGGGCGCGGTCTCGGCGACCCGGGTGATCTGGTGCGGGGAGGTCACCTTGGGCAGGCGCAGGCCGGAGACCCCGGGGAGGGCGGCCATCGTGCGGACGTCCGCGGAGGCGAACGGGGTGTCCAGGGCGTTCACCCGGACGTGGACCGGGACCGGCTGGGGTTCGGACAGGCGTTCGGCGGTGGCCGTACGGGCGTACTCCTTACGGTCGGGGGCGACCGCGTCCTCCAGGTCGATGATGACGACGTCGGCGCCGCAGGCAAGGGCCTTGGTGACGGTCTTCGGGTGATCGCCGGGGACGTAGAGCCAGGTCAGAGGGAGTGCCGTCATAGGGCGCCCTCGGTGCGCAGGGCGGACAGCTCGGTCGGTGTGAGGCCCAGCTCGGTCAGCACCGTCTCGGTGTCGGCGCCGTGCGGGCGGCCGGCCCAGCGGATCGCGCCGGGGGTCGAGGAGAGCCGGAAGAGGACGTTCTGCATACGGATCCGGCCCAGTTCGGGGTCGTCCACCGCGGTGATGGTGTCGAGGGCCTGGTACTGGGGGTCCGTCATCACGTCCCGTACGTCCTGGATCGGGGCGATCGCGGCCTCGGCCTTCTCGAAGGCGGCGAGGACGTCGGTGCGGGTGCGGGCGGCGATCCAGGCGCCGACCGCCTCGTCGAGGACGTCGGCGTGGGCGGCCCGGTCCGCGCCGGTCGCGAACCAGGGCTCGTCGATCAGCTCGGGGCGGCCGACCAGCCGCAGCACCCGCTCCGCGACCGACTGGGCCGAGGTCGAGACGGCGACCCAACTGCCGTCGGCCGTGCGGTAGGTGTTGCGCGGGGCGTTGTTGGCGGACCGGTTTCCGGTGCGGGCCTGGACGTATCCCAGCTGGTCGTACCAGAGGGGCTGGGGGCCCAGGACGGTCAGGATGGGCTCGATGATCGCCATGTCGACGACCTGGCCCTCGCCGGTGCGCTCGCGTGCGGCGAGGGCCGTCATGACGGCGTAGGCGGTGGCCAGGCCCGCGATCGAGTCGGCCAGGCCGAACGGCGGGAGGGTGGGGGAGGCGTCCGGTTCTCCGGTGATCGCGGCGAATCCGCTCATCGCCTCGGCGAGGGTGCCGAAGCCGGGGCGGTGCGCGTAGGGGCCGAACTGGCCGAAGGCCGTGACGCGGGCGAGGACCAGGCGGGGGTTGGCCGCCGACAGCTCCTCCCAGCCGAGGTCCCACTTCTCCAGGGTGCCGGGGCGGAAGTTCTCGATGATCACGTCGGCGGTGGCGGCGAGCCGCAGGAGGGTGGCGCGGCCGCCGGGTCTGGAGAGGTTCAGGGTGATCGTGCGCTTGTTGCGGCCGAGGAGCTTCCACCACAGGCCCACCCCGTCCTTGGACGGGCCGTGGCCTCGGGACGGGTCGGGCCGGGTGGGGTGCTCGACCTTGATGACCTCCGCGCCGAAGTCGCCGAGCATGGTGGCGGCGAGGGGGCCGGCGAAGAGGGTGGCGAGGTCGAGGACGCGCACGCCGTGCAGGGGAGTGGTCTTCTCGGGGGCGGACTCGGTGGCCGTGTCGGTGGCGGTCTCGGTCATGACGTGTACTGCGTCTCGATCTCGGAGCGGTACGGCATCGAGGCGGAGGCGCCGGGCCGCTGGACCGACAGCGCCGCCGCGGCGGCCGCCCACGCCAGGGCCTCCCGCACGGGGAGTTCCTCGCCGAGCGCCACCGCGAGGGCGCCGACGAACGTGTCGCCCGCGCCGGTCGAGTCCACGGCGGTGACGCGCGGGGCGGGGACGGTCAGCGGTTCGGCGCCCCGGGCCGCGTACAGGCTGCCGGCCGAGCCCAGGGTGATGACCACCTCGGGCACGCTGTCCAGCAGGGCGGTGGCCGCCTCGCGCGGGTCGGTGCGGCCGGTGAGCGTGGCCGCCTCGTGCTCGTTGGGGACCAACAGGTCGGTGGCGGCGAGGAGTTCGGGCGGGAGGGGTTGGGCGGGGGCCGGGGTGAGGATCGTCCGGACGCCGTGGGCGCGGGCCGCCCGGGCTCCGGCCACGACCGCGGCCAGGGGGACTTCGAGTTGGAGCAGGAGGGCGTCGGCGGAGGCGATGAGGACCTCGTCGCCGGGGACGAGATGGTCGACGGTGCCGTTCGCGCCGGGGATGACGACGATCGCGTTGCCGCCCTCGTCGTCCACGACGATGTGCGCGGTGCCGGAGGGGCGCTCGACGGTGCGCAGGTGGTCGGTGTTGACGCCGGAGTGTTCGAGGGTGGAGCGCAGGCGGGTGCCGAAGGCGTCGTTGCCGACCGCGCCGATCATCGAGACGACGGCGCCCGCGTGGGCCGCGGCGATCGCCTGGTTGGCGCCCTTGCCGCCCGGGATCGTTCGGAACTCCCGTCCGGTCACGGTCTCCCCGCGCTGCGGGGGCTTCTCGACGTAGGCGACGAGGTCCATGTTCGTGCTGCCGAGCACGACGATGTCGGTCATGGCTGGGAAGCCTCCCGGTGGGTGAGGGACCAGGTGAGGTGGGCCAGGGCGTCGAAGCCGACGCCGTTGAAGTCGGCGACGGAGGTGGCCAGCCGGTTCTTGAGGGGAGCCGTCCACCGCTCGGGGAGGGCGGCCGGGTCACCGGTCAGGAGGGCGGCGATGCCGCCGGCCGTCGCGCCGTTGGAGTCGGTGTCCCAACCCCCGGACACCGCACGGCAGATGGAGCCGGTGAAGTCCCCGTCCGCGTGGGTGAGGGCGGCGGCGATCAGGGCGGTGTTGGGGACGGCGTGCACCCAGTGGACCGACTTGTGGGCGGCGTGGAGTTCGTCGACGACCGTGTCGAAGTCGGGGTGTTCCTCGGCGAGTCGGACGGCGTGGGCGACGGCCCGGGCGAGGCGGGAACGGGGCGGTACGACGCTCAGGCCGGTGCGCAGACAGGAGTGGACGTCGTGGGCGCCGGTCGCTGCCGTGGCGACGGCGGCCGCCGTGAACATCGCCGCGTAGACGCCGTTGGCGGTATGGGTGAGGACGGCGTCCCGGTGGGCCTGTTCGGCCGCGGCGGCCGGGTCGCCGGGGTTGGTCCAGCCGTGGACGTCGGCGCGGATCAGCGCGCCGATCCACTCGCGGAAGGGGTTGCGGTGGCGGGCGGTCTGCGGGGGCTCGATGCCGCAGAGGAGGTTGCGGTAGGCGACGCGTTCGGCGGTGAAGGTGCGGCCTGCCGGGAGCTCGTCCAGCCAGAGCCGGGCCACGTCCGCGGTGGTGAAGTGCCTGCCGTGACGCTTGAGTAGGAGGAGGTTGAGGAGGGGGTAGTTGAGGTCGTCGTCCTCGGGCATGCCGTCGATGTTCTCGGCGAGGGAGGTGGGCGCCGAGCGGCGGTTCCAGGGGTGCGCGTCGAGGAGCGGCCCAGGGACCCCTCTCGCGGTGAAGTAGGAGTTCAGGGGCCAGTTTCCGGTGGCGCGGGCGAGGTCGCGGATGGCGTCGAGGGGGAGTTTCTCGACCGGCTTGCCGAGCAGACAGCCGACGGCCCGGCCCAGCCAGGCGGCTTCCAGGCGGGACCGGGAGGGCGCGGGGGAGGGGGAACGGCTGCCGCTGGGCCACTGCGGGCACAGGGCCTTGATCCGCTCCGGTTCGGTCGGCTCGTCCTCCGCCGATCTGCTGGGCAGGTCCGCCAGTTCGTCCAGCAGGTCTTCCGCGAGGAGACGCAGATAGCGGGAGGCGCGGTGGGGGGACGCACCCGCTCGGGCCGGCGCCTCGCAGCCTCCCGCCGCCTTCCAGCGTGCGGCGATCGCCCATGGCTCACGGCCGTCCTCGGCCGCCTGGCGCAGTTCGTGGCCGAGGAGGTCCTCCGGCTGGACCCAGGTCAGTCGGAGCATCGCGGGCCTCCGAGGGCGAGGAACGCCCGCTCGTGGGTGCGGCGGCGCTCGGCGTCGCGGTGGAAGACCTCGTGGGCGACCTCGGTGAGCGTCGCCGCCGGCTGCCAGAGGTCGAGCCGGCTGGCCTCGGCTACCTGCTTCGACCAGTCGTCCGGGACCGGCGAGCCGAGGGCGCCGGCGATCGCTCCCGCCATCGTCGCGATCGAGTCGCAGTCGCGGCCGTAGTTCACGGAGCCGAGGACCGCCTGCCGGTAGTCGCCGTCCGCGACCAGCAACATGCCCAGGGCGACGGGGAGTTCCTCGATCGCGTGCACGCGGGAGGGGCGGCGGGCGGCCAGGGAGGGCCGACGGTAGTCGGGGCCCACCGTGTCGTACGGCGCCACCGCCTCCCGCAGCGGGACGAGCGCGGACTCGAAGTCGCTGTGGCGGGCCGCCGTTTCGCAGACCTTCTCGATCGCGGTGCGCGTGCCGTCCTTCGCCAGGGCCAGACAGGCCGTCACGACCGACTGCGCCGTCGCGCCCGGAGCGCATGCGGCCGCCACCGCCGCCGCGAAGACACCCGCCGCCTCGCGGCCGTACGACGACTGGTGGGCGCCCGCGATGTCCAGCGCCTCGGCGTACGCGCCCGCCGGATCGGCCGCGTTGACCAGGCCCACGGGAGCCATGTACATCGCCGCACCGCAGTTGACGATGTTGCCGACGCCGGCCTCGCGGGGGTCGGCATGGCCGTAGTGAACTCTTGTCACCAGCCATTTCTCCGCCAGGAAGATCCGCTGCAGGGGGAGCGCCTCCGCCTCCAGCTCCGGGATCCAGCGGGGTGTCGTCATCAGGTCCGGGACCAGGTGGTCGGCGATCGCGTAGGCGTCCAGGTGGTCGCGGACCGTGGCGTAGACCCTGATCAGCGCGTGGGTCATCAAGGTGTCGTCGGTGACGTGGCCGTCGCCCTTGTGGTACGGGGCGATGGGGCGGGCGGTGCGCCAGTCGTCGCCGTTCCAGGGGCCGACGATGCCGTGGACGCGGCCGCCGTGCCGTTCGACGATCTGCTCCGGGGAGTAGCCCTCGACGGGGCCGCCGAGGGCGTCGCCGACGGCCGCGCCCACCAGGGCGCCGGTGATGCGCTCTGCGAGGGTTGCGCCGTCGCTTTCTTGCGGTTTGGGGCTCATGCCCCGAATCATCCTCCTGGTGGGGCCGGTTGTGTGGCTTCCAGGAGTTCGGCGAGTTCCACCAGGTCCGTGTCGGTGAGCCGGGGGAGCACGCAGCCGGAGAGGGTGCCGCAGCTGTCCCGCCACGAGGCGGGGATCGCGGCGCCGCCGCCCAACGCGCCGGTCAGCGCGCCCGCGAGGGCCGGGGCGGAGTCCGCGACCCGGGACAGACAGGCCGCCGCCGGCACCGCTTCGGAGATACGGCCGCCGGACGCCGTCACCAGGGCGAGGGCCACCGGGACCGTCTCCGCCGCCGCGATGCCGTAGCTGTAGACGTGGTCGACGATCTGGTGTTCCAGGAGGGGGATGAGTGCGAAGGCGCTGTCGGCGTCGTGGGCCAGCTTGAGCGCGTGCCGGGCGTTGCGGCCGATCTCGGTGTGCTCGGGGAGTTCGGCGAGCGCCGCCGTCACACAGTCTTCGGGGTCCGCGCCGACGAGGGCCAGCGCGAGGGCCGCCGCCATCGCGCGGGCGCCGTGCACTCCGTCGCCGTCCTGGGTGTAGCGGGCGTCGAACTCGGCGAGTTCGGCGGCGAGTCGGGGGTCGCCGGGGTGGGCCACCGCGAGGAGGCAGGCGCGTACGCAGGCCGCGTCGTCGAAGTAGTGGGGGTTGTCGTGGCCGGTGGCGGGGGGCCGCAGTCCGGCGGCGAGGTTGCCGAGGCCGGCCCGGACGGAGATCCGGGCGCGCAGGGGGAGGACGGCGGACTCGACCTCGGGGGCGCGGTCCGCTGCCGCGGCGACCTCGCTGGCCAGGGCGTTCCAGGCGAGGTCGATCGCGGCGCGCATACGGCGTGCCCTGCTGAGGTCGCCGAGGGCGGTGTCGTCTCCGGCCCTGAGGACCGCCTCCGCGGCGAACGCCGCCCATTCGGCGTCGTCGGAGGGGCCGAGGCGGAGGGGCTCGGGGGGTTGGTTCAGGGCGATGGGGACGGGCAGGGTGGTCGTCGCGTTGTGCTCGGCGAAGGTGTCGAGTTCGCGGGTGAGGCGGCGGGTCCACTCGGGCATGCGGGCGGCTCGGTGGCGGGCGGCGGGCCATCCGGCGGCGTCGCCTGCGGCGAGGCCCAGGAGCAGGCCTTCGATACGGCGTACCTGCGCTTTTGCCTGCGGCTGCGGCGCGGGTGGCCCCTGTGGGGCGGTGTCGGTGGCGGCGGCCGCGGCTGTGACCGGGTCCGCCGTCGCCGTTCCGGCTGTCATTCCCTCGTCCCACGGTCCCGGCGGCCTCACGATCGTGCCTCCGCCCCGGTGTGGCCCATCAGGCTCGGTACGAGTTCTTCGGCGATCATTCCCTCGCCCCACTTTCCGCCCTCTTCGGGTACCAGCAGCTCCGCCACGTCCAGGACGTGGTGGCCGGCCATCGACGGGAGGCAGGTCCCGCGGGCCGGGCCGATGGCGGCCGCCCAGTCCGGCGGGATCGCGCAGACGCCCCGGGTGGCGCCGGCCAGGGCGCCGGCCACCGCGGCCGTCGTGTCCGCGTCGCGGCCCATGTTCACCGCCGTGAGGACGGCTTCGCGGAAGTCGCCGTCGGCCGCCGCGTATGCGCCGAAGGCGAGGGCGACGGCCTCAGGGGCCAGGTCGGTCCAGGGGTAGCCGCCGATGACGACGGCGGAGCGGACCGCCCGTTCGCCCCGGTGGGCCACGGCCACCGCGCGGCGCAGGGAACGTGCCGTCCAGGAGTCCTCGGGGACCACCGCCAGGGCCGCGGCCACCACCGCGATCGTCGGTGCGCCCGCCATCGCCGCCGCCACTCCCGCCGCGACCGCCTGGCCGCCGTAGATGCCCTCGCCGTCGTGGCTCACCGCGCCGTCGATCGCGACGAGCCGGGCGGCTTCCGCCGGGCGGCCCGCGGCGAAGACGCCGAAGGGCGCCGCGCGCATGGCCAGTCCGTCGCTCCAGGCGTGCCGGTGCTGTGCCGAGATCGGCGCCGCGAGGCCGCGGCGGAGGTTCTCCAGGGTGCCGCGTTCGCTGAAGCCGGCGCCGCGGAAGGGGCCCTCGTCGAGGTCGGCGATCCACTGGTGCCAGGCCGACTCCACGTGGGCCGGGGTGAGCGCGGAGCCGTGGCGGGCGAGCAGCAGGCCGGAGAAGATCGCGTACTCGGTGTCGTCGGTGCCGGCCGGCCGGTCGGTGACATAGCCCGTGATGCGGCCCCAGCGGGCGCGGATCTGTGACGGCTTCATGTTCTCCGCGGGGGCGCCCAGGGCGTCGCCGACGGCGAGGCCGAGCAGGGCGCCGCGGGCCCGTTCACGGATCGATGGCATGCGGGGCCTCTCCTTCGGGGGTCCCGCACGGGCGCGGGACCCTTTGCGGATGTGTCCCACCATCGGCGGTTGACCTCAGCCTGAAACCCCTCCATGTCACCCGGTCGACATTTGTGCGGGGACCCGATCGAATGAGCGATCGAAGGTAAAGCCGCAGGTTAGGGCATCCTCGCCTTCCTGGCGGACGGGAATGCATGAGAGTAACTTGGCCGTCGTCGGAAATTGGAATCTGTCTAAAGTTAGCTTAGGCTCAGCTTTTCTGGGGGACCCCATGGCGATCATGTCCGTCATCGACAGCGAGGCGCCGCTGCACGAGGCGCACCGCGACAACCACACGCACCGGGACGTCAACGGAGGCTGGCTGCGGCCCGCCGTGTTCGGCGCGATGGACGGCCTGGTCTCCAACCTCGCCCTGATGACCGGAGTCGTCGGCGGCTCGGTCGGGCAGCAGACCGTCGTCATCACCGGGCTCGCCGGGCTGGCGGCCGGCGCCTTCTCCATGGCCGCCGGCGAGTACGCCTCCGTCTCCTCGCAGCGGGAGCTCGTCGAGGCCGAACTGGACGTCGAGCGCCAGGAGCTGCGAAAGCACCCGGAGGACGAGGAGGCGGAGCTCGCCGGGCTGTACGAGGCGCGGGGGGTCGAGCCCGCGCTGGCCCGACGGGTCGCGAAGCAGCTGTCACGCGATCCCGAGCAGGCGCTGGAGATCCACGCCCGCGAGGAGCTGGGCATCGATCCGTCCGATCTGCCCTCGCCGGTGCTCGCCGCCGTGTCGAGCTTCGGGGCGTTCGCGCTGGGCGCGCTGCTGCCCGTGCTGCCGTATCTGCTCGGGGCGGCCTCGCTGTGGCCGGCCGTGCTGCTCGCACTGCTCGGACTGTTCGGCTGCGGCGCCGTGGTGGCCCGGGTGACCGCGCGGACCTGGTGGTTCAGCGGGCTGCGGCAGCTCGCCCTCGGGGGCGCCGCGGCCGGTGTGACGTACGCCCTGGGCAGCTTGTTCGGAGCGGTCGTAGGATAGGTCGGATGCTACTTATGCGTTGGGCCGCATAAGTAGTCGTTACTGACTGGTTTCGACGGCTTAACCAATGGGCATGAGCCGTAAGCGCTGTGGGCAATGACGCCTACGGCGCACTCGCGGGGTGAGTGACGCCGCTCCCCTCGCCTTCCGGACCGGAAGACGCCGATCTGATCGATCTCGTCCCGTTCGGTCCCCACATACTTTCAGCCATGTGCGCGACACCCCTGTCTGCGCCCGTGGCGTCCGCATGCTGGAACGGAGTATCCGGTTCCCGAGAACCGCTCCATCATGTAACCTGCGTGAAATTTTGCACTCGCAGAGGGCCAACGTCGTCCCTTCGCAAGCAGCTCCCCCAGAGCCCCAAGGGCCTGGGAGGAATCCACAGCCACTTGAGACGACGACGGGAGAGCCGATGCGTACGCCGCGCCAGCCGTCCCAGCATTCCGCGAATGGCCAGAACTGGTCCTTCATGGATGCTCGCCCTGCTGCGCAGGGTATGTACGACCCCCGCAACGAGCACGACGCCTGCGGCGTCGGCTTCGTGGCCAACCTCACCGGCGAGGCGAGCCACACGCTGGTCGAGCAGGCGCTCACCGTTCTGCGCAACCTCGAACACCGCGGCGCCACCGGCTCCGAGCCCGACTCCGGCGACGGCGCGGGCATCCTGACCCAGGTCCCGGACGCGTTCTTCCGCGCGGTGACCGAATTCGAGCTCCCCGAGGCCGGTCACTACGCCGTCGGCGTCGCCTTCCTCCCGGAGGACGGCCTGCAGACGGCCGTCTCACAGATCGAGACGATCGCCGCCGACGAGGGCCTCACCGTCCTCGGCTGGCGCGAGGTCCCCGTCGCCCCCGAACTGCTCGGCGCGACCGCCCGCTCGACGATGCCCGCCTTCCGACAGGTGTTCGTCACGGACCGTGCCAGCCAGGGCATCGACCTCGACCGCAAGGCGTTCGTGCTGCGCAAGCGCGCCGAGCGCGAGGCCGGCGTGTACTTCCCGTCGCTCTCCGCGCGCACGATCGTCTACAAGGGCATGCTGACCACCGGCCAGCTCGAGCCCTTCTTCCCGGACCTGTCCGACCGCCGCTTCGCCTCGGCCGTGTCGCTCGTCCACTCGCGCTTCT
Organism: Streptomyces sp. NPDC006872; assembly: GCF_040635845.1. NCBI lineage: Bacteria > Bacillati > Actinomycetota > Actinomycetes > Kitasatosporales > Streptomycetaceae > Streptomyces > Streptomyces sp. NPDC006872. Next base: position 51,495 of record NZ_JBEYIL010000017.1, on the reverse strand, counting down.
CCACGAACACCTTCCCGTCGTGGCCGCTCGCGCACCCGTACCGCTTCGTCGCGCACAACGGTGAGATCAACACCGTCAAGGGCAACCGCAACTGGATGCGCGCCCGCGAGTCGCAGCTGGTCTCCGACCTCTTCGGAGCGGACGAGAAGTCCATCGAGCGGATCTTCCCGGTGTGTACGCCGGACGCCTCCGACTCGGCGTCCTTCGACGAGGTGCTCGAGCTCCTCCACCTCGGCGGCCGCTCGCTGCCGCACTCCGTGCTCATGATGATCCCGGAGGCGTGGGAGAACCACGACTCCATGGACCCCGCCCGGCGCGCGTTCTACGAGTTCCACTCCACGATGATGGAGCCCTGGGACGGCCCGGCCTGCGTCACCTTCACCGACGGCACCCAGGTCGGCGCGGTCCTCGACCGCAACGGTCTGCGCCCCGGCCGCTACTGGGTCACCGACGAGGGCCTCGTCGTCCTCGGCTCCGAGGTCGGCGTCCTCGACATCGACCCCGCCAAGGTCGTCCGCAAGGGCCGCCTCCAGCCCGGCAAGATGTTCCTCGTCGACACCGCCGAGCACCGCATCATCGAGGACGACGAGATCAAGGCCGGCCTCGCCGCCGAGAAGCCCTACGCGGAGTGGCTGGAGGCCGGCGAGATCGAACTCGGCGACCTGCCCGAGCGCGAGCACATCGTGCACACCCACGCCTCGGTCACCCGCCGCCAGCAGACCTTCGGCTACACCGAGGAAGAGCTGCGCATCATCCTCGCGCCGATGGCCAAGACCGCCGGCGAGCCCCTCGGCTCCATGGGCACCGACTCGCCGATCGCCGCGCTCTCCGCGCGCCCCCGGCTGCTCTTCGACTACTTCACCCAGCTGTTCGCGCAGGTCACCAACCCGCCGCTGGACGCCATCCGCGAGGAGCTCGTCACCTCGCTGCGCTCCTCCCTCGGCCCGCAGGGCAACCTGCTCGAGCCGAGCGCCGCGTCCTGCCGGACCGTCACCCTGCCGTTCCCGGTGATCGACAACGACGAGCTCGCCAAGCTCATCCACATCAACGCCGACGGCGACATGCCCGGCTTCAAGGCCGCGACGCTCTCCGGCCTGTACCGGGTCTCCGGCGGCGGCGACTCCCTCGCCGCCCGCATCGAGGAGATCTGCACCGAGGCCGACGCCGCCATCGACAACGGCGCCCGGCTCATCGTCCTGTCGGACCGCCACTCGGACGCCGAGCACGCGCCCATCCCCTCGCTGCTGCTCACCGCGGCCGTCCACCACCACCTCATCCGCACCAAGCAGCGCACCGAGGTGGGCCTCCTGGTCGAGGCCGGCGACGTCCGCGAGGTCCACCACGTGGCCCTGCTGATCGGCTTCGGCGCCGCCGCCGTCAACCCGTACCTGGCCATGGAGTCGGTCGAGGACCTGCTGCGCGCGGGCACCTTCCTCAACGGCATGGAGCCCGAGCAGGCGATCCGCAACCTGATCTACGCGCTCGGCAAGGGCGTCCTGAAGGTCATGTCCAAGATGGGCATCTCCACCGTGGCCTCCTACCGCGGCGCCCAGGTCTTCGAGGCCGTCGGTCTCGACGACGCCTTCGTCGAGAAGTACTTCAACGGCACGGCCACCAAGATCGGCGGCGTCGGCATCGACGTCATCGCCAAGGAGGTCGCCGCCCGCCACGCCAAGGCCTACCCGGCCAGCGGCATCGCGCCGGCCCACCGCGCCCTGGAGATAGGCGGCGAGTACCAGTGGCGCCGCGAGGGCGAGCCGCACCTGTTCGACCCGGAGACGGTCTTCCGCCTCCAGCACTCGACGCGCACGGCCAGCTACGACATCTTCAAGAAGTACACGGACCGCGTGAACGAGCAGTCCGAGCGGCTGATGACGCTGCGCGGCCTCTTCGGCTTCAACAGCGGCCGGGAAGCGATCTCCATCGACGAGGTCGAGCCGGTCTCCGAGATCGTCAAGCGCTTCTCCACCGGCGCCATGTCGTACGGCTCCATCTCGAAGGAAGCGCACGAGACGCTCGCCATCGCGATGAACCAGCTGGGCGGCAAGTCCAACACCGGTGAGGGCGGCGAGGACGCGGACCGGCTGTACGACCCGGCGCGCCGCTCCAGCATCAAGCAGGTCGCCTCCGGCCGCTTCGGCGTCACGAGCGAGTACCTCGTCAACGCGGACGACATCCAGATCAAGATGGCCCAGGGCGCCAAGCCCGGCGAGGGCGGCCAGCTGCCCGGCCACAAGGTCTACCCGTGGGTCGCCAAGACCCGGCACTCCACCCCGGGCGTCGGTCTGATCTCCCCGCCGCCGCACCACGACATCTACTCCATCGAGGACCTCGCCCAGCTGATCCACGACCTGAAGAACGCGAACCCGCAGGCGCGGATCCACGTGAAGCTGGTCTCCGAGGTCGGCGTCGGCACGGTCGCCGCGGGTGTGTCCAAGGCGCACGCGGACGTCGTGCTGATCTCCGGCCACGACGGCGGCACCGGCGCCTCGCCGCTCACCTCCCTGAAGCACGCGGGCGGCCCCTGGGAGCTCGGCCTCGCCGAGACCCAGCAGACCCTGCTGCTCAACGGCCTGCGCGACCGCATCGTCGTGCAGACCGACGGCCAGCTCAAGACCGGCCGTGACGTGATCATCGCCGCGCTGCTCGGCGCCGAGGAGTTCGGTTTCGCGACCGCGCCGCTCGTCGTCTCCGGCTGCGTCATGATGCGCGTCTGCCACCTGGACACCTGCCCCGTCGGCATCGCCACCCAGAACCCGGTGCTGCGCGACCGGTTCGCCGGCAAGGCCGAGTACGTCGTGAACTTCTTCAAGTTCATCGCCGAGGAGGTCCGCGAGCTGCTGGCCGAGCTGGGCTTCCGCTCGATCGAGGAGGCCGTCGGCCACGCCGAGGTCCTCGACGTCGAGCGCGCCGTCGACCACTGGAAGGCGCAGGGCCTCAACCTGGCCCCGCTCTTCCACGTGCCCGCGCTGCCCGAGGGCGCCGCCCTGCACCAGGTCATCGCCCAGGACCACGGACTGGAGAAGGCGCTCGACAACGAGCTCATCAAGCTCGCCGCCGACGCCCTCGCCGCCGACTCCGCGACCGACGCCCAGCCGGTGCGCGCCCAGGTCAAGGTCCGCAACATCAACCGCACGGTCGGCACCATGCTCGGCCACGAGGTGACGAAGAAGTTCGGCGGTGCGGGCCTGCCCGAGGACACCATCGACATCACCTTCACCGGCTCCGCCGGCCAGTCCTTCGGCGCCTTCCTCCCGCGCGGCGTCACGCTGCGCCTGGAGGGCGACGCCAACGACTACGTCGGCAAGGGCCTCTCCGGCGGCCGGGTCGTCGTCCGCCCGGACCGGGCCGCCGACCACCTCGCCGAGTTCTCGACGATCGCGGGCAACACCATCGCCTACGGCGCGACCGGCGGCGAGCTGTTCCTGCGCGGCCGCACCGGCGAGCGGTTCTGCGTCCGCAACTCCGGCGCGACGGTCGTCTCCGAGGGCGTGGGCGACCACGGCTGCGAGTACATGACCGGCGGTCACGCGGTGGTCCTCGGCGAGACGGGCCGCAACTTCGCGGCCGGCATGTCGGGCGGCGTCGCCTACGTGATCGACCTGAACCGCGACAACGTCAACGTCGGCAACCTCGGCGCGATCGAGGCCCTGGACGACAGCGACCGGCAGTGGCTGCACGACGTGGTGCGCCGGCACGCCGAGGAGACCGCCTCGACGGTCGCCGGGAAGCTGCTCGCGGACTGGGACACGGCCATGGCGCGCTTCAGCAAGATCATCCCCAGCACGTACAAGGCAGTGCTCGCCGCCAAGGACGCCGCCGAGCGAGCGGGACTCTCCGAGTCCGAGATCACCGAGAAGATGATGGAGGCGGCGACCAATGGCTGACCCGAAGGGCTTCCTGAACCACGGCCGTGAGGTCGCCAAGTCCCGTCCCGTCGACGTGCGTCTGAAGGACTGGAACGAGGTCTACGTCCCCGGCTCGCTGCTGCCGATCATCAGCAAGCAGGCCGGCCGGTGCATGGACTGCGGCATCCCGTTCTGCCACAACGGCTGTCCGCTGGGGAACCTGATCCCCGAGTGGAACGACTACGCCTACCGCGAGGACTGGCAGAACGCGTCCGAGCGGCTGCACGCCACGAACAACTTCCCGGAGTTCACCGGCCGTCTGTGCCCGGCGCCCTGCGAGTCGGCGTGTGTGCTCGGCATCAACCAGCCGGCCGTCACCATCAAGAACGTCGAGGTCTCGATCATCGACAAGGCGTGGGAGACCGGTGACGTCGCCCCGCAGGCGCCCGAGCGGCTGTCCGGCAAGACCGTCGCGGTCATCGGCTCGGGCCCGGCGGGTCTCGCCGCCGCCCAGCAGCTGACCCGGGCCGGCCACACCGTCGCCGTCTACGAGCGCGCGGACCGCATCGGAGGCCTCCTCCGGTACGGCATCCCCGAGTTCAAGATGGAGAAGCGGCACATCAACCGCCGTATCGAGCAGATGCGCGCGGAGGGCACCCGCTTCCGTACCGGCATCGAGATCGGCCGCGACCTCAAGGCGACCGACCTGAAGAAGCGCTACGACGCGATCGTCATCGCGGCCGGCGCCACGACCGCCCGTGATCTGCCGGTCCCCGGCCGTGAGCTCAAGGGCGTCCACCAGGCCATGGAGTACCTGCCGCTGGCCAACAAGGTCCAGGAGGGCGACTTCGTGGCGCCCCCGATCTCGGCCGAGGGCAAGCACGTCGTGGTCATCGGCGGCGGCGACACCGGCGCGGACTGCGTGGGCACCGCCCACCGCCAGGGCGCGGCCTCGGTCACCCAGCTGGAGATCATGCCCCAGCCGGGCGAGGACCGCGCGCCGCACCAGCCGTGGCCGACGTTCCCGATGCTCTACAAGGTCACCTCGGCCCACGAGGAGGGCGGCGAGCGGGTCTACTCCGTCTCGACGACCCACTTCGAGGGCGACGAGGACGGCAACGTCCAGTGGCTGCACCTCAGCGAGGTGGAGTTCGTCGACGGCAAGCTGACCTCGAAGCCGGGCACGGAGCGCAAGATCCCCGCCCAGCTGGTCACCCTCGCGATGGGCTTCACCGGCACCGACCGGGAGAACGGCGTGGTGGAGCAGTTCGGCCTGGAGCTCGACGAGCGCGGCAACATCGCCCGCGACGCCGACTTCCAGACCAACGTCCCCGGCGTGTACGTCGCCGGTGACGCGGGCCGCGGTCAGTCGCTCATCGTGTGGGCGATCGCCGAGGGCCGCTCGGCCGCCCGTGGCGTCGACCGGTTCCTCACCGGAGCCAGCGAGCTGCCGGCCCCGATCCGCCCCACGGACCGCTCGCTGATGGTCTGACGGCCCTTGGTCCGACGGCCCGCTCCGCAAGGGCCCCCATACGTCCCGCACAAAGGCGTGCGGAACATTGACGACGCCTGCCCAACAGTCCCCGACCGGACGACCGGGCAGGCGCCGTCGCATGTCCGCGCACGTGAGTTCACCGGCTACGGCACCCGGTACGTCTCCCCGTACATCTGCCACTGCAGCGGCGGCTGCAGCTCCAGGTTCCCCTCGTTCAGGAAGCGGCGCTGGGTCGTGTCGATGCGGGAGGTGTCGATGCCGGGGTGCCGGGTCAGCATGGCGCGGCGGCGGGCGTCGAGGAAGGCGCCGAGGTAGGCGGCCTCGTCGCCGCCCTGGGCGGGGGTGCGGGCCTCCTGCATCGCCCGCGCGCGGATGCCGTCGAAACTGGTCCGGCCGCCGCCGGGGCCGTGGAAGACCAGGGCGTCGTAGTAGACGAACTGGCCCAGCGGGCCCAGGCCGTCGGACCGGCCCTTGGTGACCGCCGGGTTGAAGTAGACGCGGTCGCGCTCCTTGTCCTGGGCGGCCCGGAACGCGGGCACGGCCGACTCCGTCCGCCAGGCGGCCGGGAAACCCGGATCCAGACCCGCGTGCGAGTCGGTGCCGTCGACCCGGCGCAGCGCGGGCAGATAGCGGGCGAGGGCGTTGCCCGGGTGGTCGAGGGTGTAGCGCTCGACCAGGGTGAGCAGATCGTGGGTGCCGGTGCAGAAGCCGATCAGGCCCGCCGTGTACCCCTGTCCGTCGCCGATGTCCTCGATGTAGGCGTACGCGCTGCGCCAGTTCAGGGTCGCGTTCTCGGCGCTGGCCACGATCTGCTGGGCCAGTTCCTTCTGCGGCGGGGCGGCGAGGCCCGGCGGGGTGGCCCGCACCTCGCTCGTCGCCGGGACGCCGGTGGTCGGCTGGGCGGGCTGGGCGGGAGTGAACAGACACGCCGTCGAGGCGACGACGGCGCAGACCAGGACGGCGGCACGTTTCATGCCGCACACCCTAAGGCCGGAATGTCGTGTTCCTTGTCATTCCATCCTAATTAGCTGATGAACGAACAAATGGGCGAACGCGCGGGTGAAGAGGCGGGTGAACAGGCGGGCGAAGGGTCGAACGGGCGGGCGAGCGAAAGGCGGGCGCCGGCGGGTGTGGGAGGCTGTCGGCCATGGTCGCGATCAGTCTCACCAAGGTCCAGGAGACCGCACCCGCGCTGGTCGACTTGTACAAGAGCGCCGGGGTTTCTCTCACCAGGCACGGCCTGGACGGGCAGCGGGCCGCCGTCTATCTCGTCGTCGACTACTCGGGGTCGATGAAGCCGTTCTACCAGGACGGCAGTGTCCAGGCGCTCGCCGACCGGGTGCTGGGGCTGTCCGCGCATCTCGACGACGACGGCCGGGTGCCGGTCGTCTTCTTCTCCACCGACGTCGACGCCGTCACCGACATCGCCCTCGCCGACCATCAGGGCCGGGTGGACCGCATCGTGGCCGGGCTCGGACACATGGGCAAGACCAGCTACCACCTCGCCATGGACGCCGTCATCGACCACTACCTCGACAGCGGGTCGCGACAGCCCGCGCTCGTCGTCTTCCAGACCGACGGCGGCCCCATCAACAAGCTCGCCGCGGAACGCTACCTCTGCAAGGCGTCGAAACTGCCGCTGTTCTGGCAGTTCGTCGGCTTCGGCGACCGGGGCAGCAAACAGTTCGACTTCCTGCGCAGACTCGACGAACTGCCCGTGCCGACGAAGCGGGCGGTCGACAACGCCGGCTTCTTCCACGCCGGACCGGAACCGGCGAAGATGCCGGACGCGGAACTGTACGACCGGTTGGTGGGGGAGTTCCCGAAGTGGCTGGTGGCGGCCCGGGCACAGGGGATCACCCGATGAGCGTCCTGCTGCCCGCCGCCGACCGCGCGGCCGTGGCCTGGAAGAACGGCGGCGGGGTGACCCGTGAGCTCGCCGCCTCCCTGTCGGGGGCCGGCATGGCCGACTTCGCCTGGCGCGTCAGCCTCGCCGAGGTCGCGGCGGACGGGCCGTTCTCCGCGTTCCCCGAGGTGGAACGGACCCTCACCCTGGTCGAGGGCGCGGGCATGGACCTGACCCTGGGCGGGCGGCGACGGCTCGTGGACACCCGGTACGTGCCCCAGGACTTCCCCGGCGACGTGCCCACCGACTGCCGGCTGCTCGACGGGCCCGTCGTCAACCTCAACGTGATGTGGCGCAGGGGAGCGGCGGCCCCGACCGTCGCGGTCGTCCGCGGTCGGCTCGCCCTGCGGGCGGCGCATGCCCTGATCGTCGCCCTCGAAGCGGACGCGGACGTCGACGTGGAGGCGGCCGGGGGCGGTGGCGGAGTGCGGCTCGGCCGCCATGACGCCGTCCTGCTGAGCGGGGAGAACGGGCTGCTGCACGCGCACGGACGGACTGCGGTCGTCGGCCTTAGGCCATAACGGCGATCTCCGTCGTCCGCACCGTTGGCTCAGCCGCGCCGCCGTGCCACCCTGAGGATGATCCGACGGGGAGGGCGACGAGGTATGAGCGACGGCGCGCAAGCGGTGAACTACGCTGCGGACGGCGGGAGTTCGAGACGGCGAGGCGAGCCCGGCAAGGGTGAGAAGGTCGCCGACTGGGCGGACAGCCGGCTGGGGCTGTACACGGTGGCCAAGGCCAACCTGCGCAAGGTGTTCCCGGACCACTGGTCCTTCATGCTGGGCGAGATCTGCCTCTACAGCTTCCTGATCCTGATCCTCACCGGCGTCTACCTCACCCTGTTCTTCGAGGCGAGCAGCGCCGAGGTCGTTTACGACGGCTCGTACGTCCCGCTCCAGGGCATCACGATGACCAGGGCGTACGAGTCGACGCTGCACATCAGCTTCGACGTGCGCGGTGGGCTGCTGATCCGGCAGATCCACCACTGGGCGGCGCTGGTCTTCGTCACCGGCATGCTCGTGCACATGATGCGGGTGTTCTTCACCGGCGCGTTCCGCAAGCCGCGCGAGGTCAACTGGCTGTTCGGCTGGACCCTGCTGTTCCTCGGCATCCTCACCGGTCTGACCGGCTACTCGCTCCCCGACGACCTGCTCTCCGGCACCGGCGTCCGGTTCGCCGACGGCGCGATCCTGTCCATCCCGATCGTCGGGACGTACATCTCGTTCTTCCTCTTCGGCGGGGAGTTCCCGGGGCACGACATCATCGCGCGGTTCTTCCCGATCCATGTGCTGCTGCTGCCGGGGATCATGCTGGGGCTCGTCGTCGCCCACCTCATCCTGGTGTTCTTCCACAAGCACACCCAGTACCCCGGGCCCGGACGCGACCAGAAGAGCGTGGTCGGCATGCCCTTCATGCCGGTCTACATGGCCAAGGCGGGCGGGTTCTTCTTCCTGGTCTTCGGCGTGCTGGCGGTGATGGGCGGCATCGCCAGCATCAACCCCGTGTGGGCGTTCGGGCCCTACCGGCCGGACCTGGTCACCACCGGCGCACAACCCGACTGGTACCTCGGCTTCTCCGAGGGGCTGATCCGGGTGATGCCGGGATGGGAGATCAACGCCTGGGGCCACACCCTGGCACTGGGCGTCCTCATCCCGTTCTCGCTCTTCCCGCTGATCCTGCTCGCCATCGGCCTGTACCCGTTCATCGAGGCCTGGATCACCGGCGACAAGCGGGAACACCACATCCTCGACCGGCCGCGCAACGCGCCCGTGCGCACCGGCCTCGGCGTGGCCTGGCTCGTCCTGTACGGGGTGCTGCTCGTCGGCGGCGGCAACGACATCGTGGCCACGCATCTGCATCTGTCCATCAACGCGATCACCTGGTTCGTACGGGTCGCCGTGTTCGTCGCCCCCGTCCTCGCCTTCATGGTGACCAAGCGGATCTGTCTGGGACTGCAGCTCGGGGACCGGGACAAGGTCCTGCACGGCCGCGAGACGGGCACCATCAAGCGCCTTCCGCACGGCGAGTACGTCGAGGTCCACGAGCCCCTGGACCAGGCCCAGCTGTTCACCCTCACCCAGCACGAGCAGGAGCAGCCGTACGCCATCGGCCCGCTCGTCGACCACAACGGCGTGCGACGGCCGGTCACCGCCGCCCAGCGGGTGCGGGCGCGGCTGGCGCGGGCCATGTTCGGTCAGGACACGCACGTCCCCAAGCCGACGCCGGAGGAGTACCGCGAACTCACCGGCGGATCCGGGCATTCCGGAGGACATGGGCACTGAGGACCCGTTCCGCGAAGCGCTCGCCGATCAGCCGGTGGGTGGCCGCGTCCGGGTGGAGGCCGTCGGGGAGCGGGAGCTCGGCGGCGTCGGCCTCGCCGTAGAGGTCGCGGCCGTCGACGTAGTGCAGGTTCGGGTCGTCGGCCGCGCGCCGGTCCACGATCCGGGCCAGTTCGGCGCGGATGACGCGCAGGTTCAGCTTTCCGTGCGCGACCTCGGCCCGGTCGCCCATGGGCTGGAACCACAGCCGGCCTTCGGCGACGGCGGTGAAGTCGAGGGCGGTCGGGCCGGGCGTCTCCTCGTGCATCGGGCACAGGATCGGCGAGACGACCAGCAGGGGCGCGGTCGGATGGCCCTCGCGGACGGTGTCGAGGAAGCCGTGGACGGCCGGCCCGAACGCGCGCAGCCGCATCAGATCGGTGTTGACGAGGTTGATGCCGAGCTTGACGCTGATCAGATCGGCCGGGGTGTCCCGCAGCGTGCGGGCGGTGAACGGGTCGAGCAGGGCGCTGCCGCCCAGACCCAGGTTGATGAGCTCCACTCCGCCGAGGGACGCGGCGAGCGCGGGCCAGATGGCCGTGGGGAGCACGGCGTCCGAGCCGTGGCTGATCGAGCTGCCGTGATGCAGCCAGACCGGGCGGCCGCTGGGCGGGGCGGGTTCGACGGGGGCGTCGGTGCGCAGGGCGAGGAGTTCGGTGGTCTCGTTGTGCGGCAGCCAGATCTCGATGTCCTTGACGCCCTCGGACAGTTCGGCGAAGCGGACCGTGCCGGGCTCTCCGGTCCGGAACTCGCCCGTGCCGGCGGTCATGTCGACGGTCACCGTGCGGCCGCCGCCCGTCACGCTCGCCTGCCCGGCCGGACGTCCGTCGACGAGCAGCTCGTACACGCCGTCCGGCCTGGGCGGCGCGCCCACATAGACCCGCCGGGTGGGCAGGGCCGTCAGCTCGACGGCGGTGGCGGCGCTGCGGAAGACCAGCCGCACGCCCGACGGCTGGGACTCGGCCATCGCGAGCTGCGGGTCGGCGCACTGGGCACGCGCGCGTGCGGGCAGCCGGTGCGGCAGCACGCCGTGCTCGGTGCGCTCCACGTCGAGCGCGCCGCGCAGCAGATCGGCGGTGACGGGTGTGGTGATCCACTCGGGCTCTGCCGCACGGTTCGCGCGGCTCGCGTGGCTCATGCCGCGGGCCAGTTGCGCAGCAGGGCGTCCAGGGCGTCCAGGACCCGGGTCCAGGTCTCGTCCGTGTCGGGGGCGCTGTGGCTGAAGCCGCCGCCCAGCTCCAGGCCGACGTACCCGTGGAAGACGCTTCCGAGCAGACGGACCGCGTGCGTGCGGTCCGGTTCCGTGAGGTCGTAGCCGCGCAGGATCGCCCGGGTCATCTGCGCGTGCCGCACGCCCGCGCTCGCGGCGGCCGTCTCCGGGTCGAGTCTGAGCTGCGCGGCGGTGTAGCGGCCGGGGTGCTCGTGGGCGTAGTCGCGGTAGACGTTCGCCAGCGCGGTCAGGGCGTCCTTGCCGGCCCGTCCGGCCAGTGCGTCGGAGGCCCGGTCGGCGAGCTCCTCCAGGGCGAGCAGGGCGATCCGGGTCCTGAGGTCGTCGGAGTTCTTCACATGCGAGTACAGGCTGGCGACCTTGACGTCGAACCGCCTGGCGAGCGCCGAGACGGTCACCTCGTCGAAGCCGACCTCGTCGGCCAGCTCCGCTCCCGCCCGGACCAGGCGTTCCGTGCTCAGCCCTACGCGCCCCATGGTCGTCGTCCCTTCATCAGCCTTCCTCATCCTTCGGCATCCCTCATCAGCCTGAAGTCATTATGCATTTGCCTAAAACCTTTAGGCAAATTAGCCTCGACTTTATGAAGCCGCTGACCGAGCAAGAGATCCGCGCCGCGTTCGTGAACTGCACGAAAGGCGAGGCCAAGCGCCTGTCCGTGCCGCGCGACCTGGCCGAGAGCCCGTGGGACGACCTGGACTACCTCGGCTGGCGCGACCCCCAGGCCCCCGACCGCGCCTACCTCGTGGCCGAGCTGGACGGCGACCTGAAAGCGCTCGCCCTACGGGCCTCGCCGGGCGCGGTCGGGCAGTCCCGGCGCAGCATGTGCACGATGTGTCTGACCACCCACTCCGGCGGCGTCTCGCTGCTGGTCGCGCCGAAGGCCGGGCGGGCCGGCCAGCAGGGCAACTCGGTGGGGGCCTACATCTGCAGCGACCTCGCCTGCTCGCTGTACGTGCGGGGCAGGCGGGACGCGGGCATCGGCGCGCGGCTGCACGAGACGATCACGCTGGAGGAGAAGATCGCACGGACCGTGGCCAACCTCGCCGCCTTCATCGCCAAGGTGACCGCCTGACCGTGTGGCCGCCCGCCCGCCCGACCGACCGGCCGACGGGCTGACCGTCATGGGCGGGCGGCGAGCACGTCGGCTCTGCACTGCGCCGGTGTGCCCCACGCCGTGCGCAGGGCGCGGGCCTTGGTCAGCCACAGCGACAGGTCGTACTCCGCCGTGTAGCCGATCGCGCCGTGCAGCTGGAGCGCGGCACGGGCGGCCCGGTACGCCGCCTCGCAGGCGCTCGCCTTCGCCGCCGCCACGTCCGCCGGGGTCATCGTCACGGCGGCGCCCAGGACCAGCGGCCGGGCGAACTCCAACGCGATCTTCGCATCGGCCAGCCGGTGCTTCACGGCCTGGAACGAGCCGACCGGCACCCCGAACTGCGTGCGCTGCCCGACGTACGCCACCGTCCGGTCGAGCAGCGCCAGTCCGACGCCGAGGGCCTGCGCGGCGGTCGCCAGCCGAGCCCAGAGCAGAGCCTGCGGCACGGGCGGGCCGACGGCGAGGAGTTCCCCGCCCGGCGTGAGGCGGGTGAGCCGCCGCGCCGGGTCCAGGGAAGGCCGTACGGCGTCGTGACCGGGGGCGAGGCGCAGACCGTCGGGAGCGAGCGACAGCCGTACGTCCGCCGCGTCGCCGTCCGGCGCGTACGACCCCTCGTACGCCACCGTCGCCATCGACTCGCCCGAGGCCAGCGCGGGCAGCAGCCGTTTCGCCGGGCCCGCCTCCCGGATCAGGGCCGCCGCCGTCACCGTCTCCGCCAGCGGCCCCGGCACCGCGTGCCGCCCCAGCTCGACGAAGGCCACGGCCAGTTCCACCGGCCGCGGCCCGAGACCCTCGTACGCCTCCGGCACCGCCAGCGCGAACACTCCGGCCTCGGCGATCCGGGACCACAGGGCGCGCCCGCGCGCGTGCTCGCCCCGGCTCCACTCCCGGACCACCCCCGGCGTGTCGGCGGCCGTCAGCAGGGCGTTCAGGGAGTCCGCGAAGGCCCGTTGCTCGGTGTCGAGGAGAAAACGCATCAGCGGCGTCCCTTCGGCAGGCCGAGCAGGCGCTCGGCGACGATGTCGCGCTGGATCTCGTTCGTCCCCGCGTAGATCGGCCCGGCGAGGGCGAACACGTAACCCTGCGCCCAGTCGGTGTCGCCCGGCTCGCCCTCCGAGCCGAGGAGATCGAGTGCCGTCTCGTGCAGCGCGATGTCGAACTCCGACCAGAAGACCTTGTTCAGGCTCGACTCCGGGCCGAGCCGCTCGCCCGCCAGGAAGCGGGACGCCGCCGCGTGCGTGAACAGCTGGTAGGCGCGCGCGCCGATGAGCGCGTCGGCGACCCGGTCCGCCGCGGCGGCGGGGCTGCCCTGCGCCTGCCAGAGGGCGTGCAGCCGGTCGGCGGCGGCGAGGAAGCGGCCGGGGGAGCGCAGGGTGAGGCCGCGTTCGTTGGCCGCCGTGGACATCGCGATCCGCCAGCCCGCGCCGGGCTCCCCGATCACGTCCTCGTCCGGCACGAACACTCCGTCCAGGAACAGCTCGGCGAACGCCGGCTTCCCGTCCAGCCGGCCGATCGGGCGGACCGTGACGCCCGGGGCGCGCAGGTCGAACATGACGTAGGTCAGCCCCTGATGGGGCCTCGGGGCCTGTGGATCGCTGCGGAACAGGCCGAAGGCGCGGTCGGCGAAGGCCGCGCGGGAGGACCAGGTCTTCTGGCCGGTCAGCAGCCAGCCGCCGTCCGCGCGTACGGCTCTCGATCCGAGCGCGGCCAGGTCGGATCCCGCCTCCGGCTCCGACCAGGCCTGCGCCCAGACCACCTCGCCGGTCGCCATCGGCGGCAGCACGCGCGCGCGTTGCTCCCGCGTGCCGTGGTCGAGGAGGGTGGGCGCGAGGAGGCTGATCCCGTTCTGGTTCACGCGTCCGGGCGCGCCCGCCGCCCAGTACTCCTCCTCGAAGAGCAGCCACCGCATCAGCCCCGAGTCCCGGCCGCCGTACTGCGTCGGCCAGTTCACCGCCGACCAGCGGTCCGCGGCCAGTTCGGCCTCCCACGCGCGGTGCGCGGCGAAGCCCTCCGCCGTCTCCAGGGACGGCAGGGGGGTGCGCGGCACATGTGCGGCGAGCCAGGCGCGGGCCTCGACGCGGAAGGCGTCGTCCCCCTGCGTGACGGCGAGATCCATACGACCCGTCCCTCCCGTTCTTCTTCTGCCGCTTCTTCCCTAACAAGTGTTTGGTAGGTTAGCGTGGGGCCATGACAGGCGTCGAGAGTCCGGGCAGTCCGCAGAGTCCGGCATACGTGCCCGGACACGGGCTGCTGAAGGGCCGCACCGCCGTCGTCACCGCGGCGGCCGGCGCGGGCATCGGCGGAGCGATCGCGCGCCGCTTCCTGGAAGAGGGCGCGCGCGTGCTGATCAGCGACGCCCACACCCGGCGGCTCAAGGCCCACGAGGCCGAACTGGCCGAGGAGTTCGGCGCGGCCGCCGTGGCGGCGCTGCCCTGTGACGTCACCGACGAGAGCCAGGTGCAGGCGCTGTTCGACACGGCCGTCACCTCGCACGGGCGGCTGGACATCGTCGTCAACAACGCGGGCCTCGGCGGGACTTCACCGCTCGTGGACATGAGCGACGAGCAGTGGTCGCGCGTCCTGGACGTCACACTGAACGGAACCTTCCGCTGCACCAGAGCCGCCCTGCGGCTGATGCGGGAGACCGGCGCGGGAGGCGTCATCGTCAACAACGCCTCCGTCGTCGGCTGGCGCGCCCAGGCCGGACAGGCGCACTACGCCGCCGCGAAGGCGGGCGTGATGGCGCTGACCCGGTGCGCGGCCGTGGAGGCGGCCGAGTACGGGGTACGGGTCAACGCCGTCTCGCCGAGCCTCGCCATGCACCCGCACCTGGTCAAGGTCACCACCCCCGAACTGCTGGCGGAGCTGACCGCGCGCGAGGCCTTCGGCAGATACGCCGAGCCCTGGGAGGTGGCCAACGTGATCGTGTTCCTGGCATCGGGCTACTCCTCGTACATGACCGGCGAGGTCGTCTCCGTCAGCAGCCAGCACGCGTAGGGCGACAGACGACAATGGACGCGTGCCGACCAAGAAGAAGCCCCAGGTGACCGCCGCGCCGGCCCGACGCGGCGAGCTGTTGAACACCGCCGCCGAGGTATTCGCCGAGCAGGGCTACAACGCCACCACCGTGCGCAAGATCGCCGACCACGCGGGCATGCTCGCGGGCAGCCTCTACTACCACTTCGACTCCAAGGAATCGATGCTGGAGGAGATCCTGCGCACCTTCCTCGACGAACTCTGGGACGGCTACGACACCGTCCTGGACGCCGGGAGCGGCCCCCGCGAGACGCTGGAGGCGCTGGTCACCGAGTCGTTCCGGGAGATCGACCGGCACCGCGCCGCCGTCGCGATCTACCAGAAGGAGAGCAAGCAACTGGTCGCGCAGGAACGGTTCGCGTTCCTCGCCGACTCGCAGCGAAGGTTCGAGAAGGCGTGGCTGTCCACGCTGGAGCGCGGGGTCGAGGAGCAGGTCTTCCGGGCCGACCTCGACGTCCGCCTCACCTACCGGTTCGTCCGCGACACCGTGTGGGTCGCCGCCTCCTGGTACCGGCCCGGCGGACAGCACAGCCCGGAGGAGATCGCCCGGCAGTACCTGTCGATGGTGCTGGACGGGATCGCCGTACGCACATAACCCACTGTTCACCGGTACTCGTTGGGGAGTCGCCATGGCCGAGGCCTACATCGTCGAAGCGGTCCGCACGCCCGTGGGGCGGCGCGGGGGAGGTCTGTCCGGGGTGCACCCGGCCGATCTCGGGGCGCATGTCCTCAAGGAGCTGGTCGCGCGCTCGGGGATCGACCCGGCGGCCGTCGAGGACGTCGTCTTCGGCTGCCTGGACGCGGTCGGGCCACAGGCCGGCGACATCGCCCGCACCTGCTGGCTGGCCGCCGGGCTGCCCGAGGAGGTGCCGGGCGTGACCGTGGACCGGCAGTGCGGCTCCTCGCAGCAGGCCGTGCACTTCGCCGCACAGGGCGTGCTGTCCGGGACACAGGACCTGGTGGTCGCGGGCGGCGTGCAGAACATGTCGCAGATCCCCATCGCCTACGCCACCCGGCAGGCCGCCGAACCGCTCGGCTTCACCCAGGGGCCCTTCGCCGGCAGCGAGGGCTGGCGCGCACGGTACGGGAACCGGCCCGTCAACCAGTTCGCGGGGGCCGAGATGATCGCCGCCAAGTGGGGCGTCACCCGGCAGGACCAGGAGGAGTTCGCCCTGCGCTCGCACCGGCGGGCGGTCCGCGCGATCGACGAGGGCCGGTTCGCGCGCGAGACCGTCGCCCACGGGCCGGTGACCGCGGACGAGGGGCCGCGCCGGGACACCACCTTGGAGAAGATGGCCGCGCTGAAGCCCGTCATCGACGGCGGGACCGTCACCGCCGCCTGCTCCTCGCAGGTCTCCGACGGGGCGGCCGCGATGCTGCTCGCCTCCGAGCGGGCGGTGCGCGAGCACGGGCTGACGCCCCGCGCGCGCGTGCACCACCTCTCCGTACGCGGTGAGGACCCCATCCGCATGCTGACGGCCCCGATCCCGGCCACCGCGCACGCCCTGAAGAAGACCGGGCTGTCCATGGACGACATCGACCTCGTCGAGATCAACGAGGCTTTCGCGCCCGTCGTCCTGGCGTGGCTGAAGGAGACGGGGGCCGACCCGGAGAAGGTCAACGTCAACGGCGGCGCGATCGCCCTGGGACACCCGCTGGGCGCGACGGGCGTGAAGCTGATGACGACCCTGCTGCACGAACTGGAGCGGACAGGAGGCCGCTACGGCCTCCAGACCATGTGCGAGGGCGGCGGGCAGGCGAACGTGACGATCATCGAGAGGCTGTGACACCGGGTGTGACGATCATCGAGAGGCTGTGAGCCGGTCCCTGACCTGCTGCGCTTCCTTCATGATCCGCTCCACCAGTTCCGCGCACGACGGCAGGTCGTCGAGCACCCCGGCGACCTGCCCGGAGGCCATGACTCCGAGGTCCGTGCGGCCGTCCACCATCGCCGATCTCAGCAGCATCGGGGTGTTGGCGGCGAGCAGGACCTGGCTCCAGGACAGCTCCTTCCCGTGGCGCAGCGCCAGGCCCTCCCGGACCGTCTGCGGCCAGCTGAGTCCGGACAGCCTGCGGAAGCCGGCCGCGTGGCGCAGGGCCCGTAGCAGGGTCCTGGTGCGGCCGGCGGCCTCCAGGTCGGCCACCAGCTCCGTGCGCAGCATGCGGTGCGGCAGGCCGTCCACCGCCCGGGTGACGGTGACGTCCCGGACCGTCGCCGCCAGATAGCGGGCCTTCACCGCGTCCGGCACCGTCGAGTCGGACGTCAGCAGGAACCGCGTGCCCATCGCGACGCCCGCCGCCCCGTACGCCAGCGCCGCCACCAGCCCCCGTCCGTCGAAGAAGCCGCCCGCCGCGACGACCGGGATGTCCACGGCGTCCACCACCTGCGGCAGCAGCACCGTCGTCGCCACCTCCCCGGTGTGGCCGCCGCCCTCGCCGCCCTGCACGATCACCGCGTCCGCACCCCACGCGGCGACCTTCTCGGCATGCCGGCGGGCCCCGATGGAGGGGATGACGACGACCCCCGCCTCCTTCAGCTCGGCGATCAGCTCCGGGGAGGGCGCGAGGGCGAAGGACGCGACGCGCACCCCCTCGTCGAGGATGATCCGCACCCGGTCGCCGGCGTCCGCCGCGTCGGCCCGCAGATTGACCCCGAACGGCGCGCCTGTGCGGGACTTCACCTCGCGCACCGCCGACCGCAGCTGGTCGAGGGTCATCGTCGCGGAGGCCAGGATGCCCAGCGCTCCCGCGTTCGCCGTCGCCGACACCAGGCGCGGGCCCGCCACCCAGCCCATCCCGGTCTGCACGATCGGATGGCGGACCCCCACGAGTGCGGTCAGTGCCGTGTCCATCAGAGCGCGACCTCCCGGGAACGGGCCCCGGCGGGGTCGAGGACCTCGCGGATCAGCCGCAGCTCTTCGACGGTGGGCGCACGGGTCGGCGGCACGTCGTCCGGGACGGTCAGCTCGAAGCCGGTCGCCTCCCTGACCTCCTCCGGTGTGACGCCCGGATGCAGCGAGGCAAGCCGCATCGACCGGTCGGGCGTGGCGAAGTCGAAGACGCCCAGGTCGGACACGACGCGCGGGATGCGGTGGAAGCGGGCGCCGGCCGCATGGTCGTAGCCCACCCCGCACACCATGTCGACCTTCTCGACGAACACCCGTCGGGAGTGCCGCGGTATCCAGTAACTCGTCGGGTTGTTCAGGGTGTTGACCGGCGCTCCGCGCACCCCGAGCAGCTGCCGCGTCGGCCTCGCCCAGTCGCCGATGCAGGAGATGTTCTGGTTGCCGTACCGGTCGATCTGGCTCGCGCCCATCATCACGTGCCGCCGCCCGCCGGTGACCAGCGTCAGGTGCTGCCGGTAGGGCAGCCAGCCCTCGGGCGTGCCGTCCGGACGGACGATCAGCGCCTCGCCGTCGGTGAGCAGCAGGTCCGGCGCGAACGTGAGCCGCGCCAGGCGTGCTCCCACGGACGGGATCAGGCCCATCGGGCTGGCCACGATCTCGCCCGCGCCGCGCCAGGCCTCGGCGCAGGCGATCACGCAGTACTCCGCGCGCGTGGCCTCGCTCACGGCATCACTCGTGGGCTGCGTCATGAGTCCTCCCCGACCGCGGATCGGTACGCCTGTTCGTCGTCCGCGAGATACCGGGCCGCGAACTGCGGCCAGGGCGTGGTCGCGTACTGCTTCTGGAACTCCTCGTCCCGGCCGTAGTCGGGCGCGCAGGACGTGAAGTGCGCGCCGTTCGGGGCCTCGACGACACCCGTCACCACATGCCGCTTGAGCAGCAGCGACTGCGGAGCCGCCGCCTTCGCCAACTCGGCCGTGTCGACGAGCCGTTCGCACGACGCGTACGCCGTGTCCGCCGCCTCGCAGAACAGGTCGTCGAAGTACGGGTCCGGGCCCAGGTACTGCCCGTTGCCCAGCCGGTCGGCCCGGTTGACGTGCACCAGGGCCGCATCGAGGCGCAGGGCGGGCATCGCGACGAACGTCTCCTGGTCGTCGTACGGCGAAGTCACCGTCCGCAGCCCGGGGTTGACCCGCATCACGTCCGAGCCGAGGCCCGCCCGCACCGGCAGGAAGGGCAGCCGGTTCGCGGCCGCCCGCAACCCCCACATGAACATCGCCTCGTCGATCTCCATCAGCTCGAACGCACCGCGCTCACGGGCCGCGCGGTAGTGCGGTTCCAGGGGGATCGAGTCGAGGGTGACGAACGCGGCGACCAGTTTGCGGATCCGGCCGGCCGCCGCCAGCATGCCGACGTCCGGGCCGCCGTACGACACCACCGTCAGATCGGTGACCTCCGACCGGAGCAGCGCCCGCACCAGGGCCATCGGCTTACGGCGCGAGCCCCAGCCGCCGATGCCGAGGGTCATGCCGCTCTCCAGCCGGGAGACGACCTCCTCGGCGGTCATCGTCTTGTCACTCACGCCCACGCCCCTCCTTCTCCTTGCCGAAGGTGTCCCGGACCCGGTCGGCGACCCCGCCGACGCTCGCCTCGTAGGTGAAGCCCTGCTCGAAGCGGTAGCTGCGGCGCACGTCGACCGGGTCGATGCCGTTGAGGGCCGCCTTGGCCAGCCGCAGCAGCTCGCCGTCCTTCGCGGCGATCTCGCCGGCCAACTCCAGTGCGGCCGCGCGCAGTTCGGCCGGGGGAACCACCCGCCACACCGAGCCGTGCGTATGCAGTTCGGCCGCGGTGACCGTGCGCGAGGTGTAGTACAGGGCGCGCAGCAGATGCTGGGGGACCAGGCGGGACAGGTGGGTGGCCGCGCCGAGCGCACCGCGGTCCAGCTCGGGAAGCCCGAACACGGCGTCCTCGCTCGCCACGATCACGTCCGCGTTGCCCACCAGGCCGATGCCGCCGCCCAGACAGAAGCCCCGCACCGCCGCCACCACGGGGACCTCGCACTCGTACACCGCCGCGAAGGCCTCGAAGCAGCCGCGGTTCGCGCCGATGAGCGCGCTCGCGCCCTGCGCCTGTATCTCCTTGATGTCCACGCCCGCGTTGAACCCCCGCCCCTCGGCGGCCAGCACCACGCACCGGGTCCCCGGATCGCGGCCGGCCGCGCGCACGGCGTCGGCCAGCGCGAACCACCCGCTCACCGGCAGCGCGTTGACGGGCGGGAAGTCAACGGTCAGTACCGAAATCCCCTTTTCGGGGGACGAGGTGGAGACAGTCATGGAAGCATCAGCTACCTTTCCACCAAACGTTTGTTAGGTGAAAGGTAGCAGCGAATGGAGCTGGACGGAAAGGTCGCCGTCGTCACCGGCGGCACCCGCGGAGTGGGCGCCGGCATCGCGCGCTCCTTCGCACGTGCCGGCGCCGAGGTGGTCGTCGTCGCCCGCCGACCGCCCGAAGTCCCGCTGCCCAGAACCGAGTTCGTGGCTCTCGACGTACGGGACGCCGACGCCGTACGGGACTTCTTCGCCGGACTGCCCCGGCTCGACGTCCTGGTCAACAACGCGGGCGGCGCCCCCTACCGGCCGCTCGTCCAGGCCGACGCCGAACGCCACGCACGCGTGATCGCGCTCAACCTCCTCGCCCCGCTGACCGTCTCCCTCGCCGCCTACGACCACCTCAGACGGGCCGCAGGCTCCGTCGTGATGATCGGCAGCGTCAGCGGCAGCCGTCCGTCGCCCGGATCGGCGGCCTACGGAGCCGCCAAAGCCGGTCTGGAGAACCTCGCCCGCTCCATGGCCGTCGAGTGGGCGCCCGAGGTGCGCGTCAACACGCTCGTCGTCGGCATGGTCCACACCGAGCTGGCCCATCTCCACTACGGCGGCGCCGAGGGCGTCGAGGCCGTCTCGCGGACCGTCCCGCTCGGCCGGCTCGCCCAGCCCGCCGACGTCGGCGCGGCGGCCGTCTTCCTCGCCTCCGACGCGTCCGCGTACATCAGCGGGGCGAGCCTGCTCGTGCACGGCGGAGGGGAACGACCCGCGTTCCTCGACGCCGCGACCGCCAACAAGAAGGACGCCGCCAACCAGGAGGAGTGAAGTGAGCGGAATCTGCACAGGCCGGGTCGTCGTCGTCACCGGCGCGGGCCGCGGCCTCGGACGCGCGCACGCCCTCGCGTTCGCGGCGCAGGGCGCGCGGCTCGTCGTCAACGACCTCGGCGTCGGCCTCGACGGCACACCCGGCCCCGACAGCCCCGCCGCGCAGGTCGTGGCGGAGATCCGCGCGGCCGGCGGCGAGGCGGTCGCCCACGGCGGCGACATCGCCACACCCGAGGGCGCCGCGTCCCTCGTCACGACCGCCCTGGAGACGTACGGACGACTCGACACCCTCGTCAACAACGCCGGCTTCCTGCGCGACCGCATGCTCGTCAACCTCGCCGAGGACGACTGGGACGCCGTCGTACGCGTCCACCTCAAGGGCCACTTCCTCACCCTCAAACACGCCGCCGCCCACTGGCGCGCCGAAGCCAAGGCAGGCCGAACGCCCGTGGCCCGCATCGTCAACACCAGCAGCGGCGCGGGACTCCTCGGCTCGGTCGGCCAGGGCAACTACAGCGCCGCCAAGGCCGGGATCGTCGGCCTCACCCTCGTCGCCGCCGCGGAACTCGCCCGCTACGGAGTCCAGGTCAACGCGATCGCCCCCGCCGCCCGCACCCGCATGACGGAACAGACCTTCGCCGCGACCATGACAGCCCCCGCCACCGGCTTCGACGCCATGGCCCCCGAGAACGTCTCACCCCTGGTCGTCTGGCTCGGCTCAGCGGCGAGCGAGGGCGTCACCGGCAGGATCTTCGAGACAGAGGCAGGCCGGATCACGGTCATGGAGGGCTGGCGGCCAGGCCCCACCGTCGACAAGGGGGCCCGCTGGAGCCCGGCGGAGGCGGGGGAGGCCGTACAGAAACTCCTGGCCGAGGCGGAGCCGCCGGGGGAGGTGTACGGAGCGTAGCCCTATGTGTCGCACTCCAGCACCGTCCGGCACAACCCGCACCGCGCCCGCACCCGCCCCTTGACCGGCACCCTGATCCGCTGATGGCAGGTGGGACAGGGGAACGTCACCCGCAGCGGGCCCCCCGGGCCGGGCGCGAACGCGTACGGCGATTCCCCGGCGGCCGCCACCGGACGGTGATCCTGCGCGCGGTGCCGATCACGCGCATACCGCCGCCGCCCCGCCCACCCCGCCCCCGTCAGCGGAGGCTGCTCCTCGTCCTGCCGAGCCCGCGCCATCCCCTTCACATACGCCGTGAACGCCTGCGCACTGGTGAACCACACCGACGGATCCTCCCCGAAGACCAGCGCCCGCTTCGCCAGCACATACCCGAACTCCTCCGGCGTCAGATACCCCAGCTTCTGCGACGACGCCGCGTCCTCCCGGTACGCGTCCAGCAGCAGCCAGCCCGCCCCCAGATACGCCGTCGCCGTGTCCGTCAGGATCTCGTTGTCCCGCGTGCCCGGGAACGACAACCCCACCCGATGCAGATACACATGCATGATCTCGTGCGCCAGCGCCGCCCCGATGTCCCGCCGATGCCTACGGAAACGATCGTTCAGCTCCACGAAGTACTCCGGCCCCGCCGTCAGCTCCACGTTCGCCGCATGCTCCATCTCCCGGAACGCCACGATCATCCGCGCATCCGGCAACCGATAGTGACGCACCAGCTCACGCGCCACCCGCTGCGCCCCCAGATGCAGATCGTCGGCATCGCAGAACGCCACATCCGCCGGCGCCACACTGGCCGCGAACTGGTGGATCGTGTCGTACGACAACCGCTTGTACAACGCCGTGACAGCGTCCCGCACCGTCTCCAGATGCGGGTACCCGTGCTCGACCGGACCGCCGTTCGCCACGTCCGCACCCCCAAGACGCCGTGCACTCCCAGACGCCGTGCACCCCAGTACACCCGGTTCCACTGTACGAGGACCCGGCGCACTAGGCTGAACGCCCATGACCACCAGTAACACCCCCGGACCCGCAGACGTCGACCCCGCCGTCCGCGAGGAGCTCGCCCGACTGCGCGACAGCATCGACAACATCGACGCAGCCGTCGTCCACATGCTCGCCGAACGCTTCAAGGCCACCCAGCAGGTCGGCCACCTCAAGGCCCGCCACCAGCTGCCGCCCGCCGACCAGGCCCGCGAAGCCCGTCAGATCGCCCGGCTGCGCACCCTCGCCGAGAACGCCAAGCTCGACCCCGCCTTCGCCGAGAAGTTCCTCAACTTCATCATCGCCGAGGTCATCCGCCACCACGAGCGCATCGCCGAGGACACCGTCAACGGCTCCACCCCCGCAACCGGCTGACCTGCGAGCCCACCCCCGCCCCACAAGCCGACCGGCAGCGGCGCTCCGGCGCGGGAACGGACATAGCGCGCGTACCGATCCGCCCCTGTGCCCGAGCTGCGGTATCAGGCAGCATGTCGTTCATGTCCGTACTGACGCGCGACGAAGCGCAGAGCCGTGCCACGCTCCTCGACGTTCACCGCTACACCATCGAGCTCGATGTGACGACCAGCGGCGAGACCTTCGAGTCCCTCACCGTCATCCGGTTCGCCGCGCGCACGGACGGAGACACCTTCGTCGAGGTCAGGCCCGCCGAACTGCACTCCGTCACCCTCGACGGCGAGCCCCTCGACCCACAGACCCTGGACGACAACCGGCTCCCCCTGAACAACCTCACCGCCGGCGACCACGAACTGCGCGTCCGGGCCGACATGCACTACTCCCGCACCGGCGAGGGCATGCACCGCTTCACCGACCCCACCGACGACGAGACCTACCTCTACACCCAGCTCTTCATGGACGACGTCCAGCGCGTCTTCGCCGCCTTCGACCAGCCCGACCTCAAAGCCGTCTTCGAAGTCACCGTCAAGGCCCCCGAAACCTGGACCGTCCTCGCCAACGGCATCACCGAACACCTCGGCGAAGGCCGCTGGCAGGCCGCCCCCACCCCCCGCATCTCCACCTACCTCGTCGCCGTCGCCGCCGGCCCCTGGCACTCCGTACGCACCGAACACCGCGGACTCCCCTTCGGCATCCACTGCCGCCGCTCCCTCGCCCCCCACCTCGACGCCGACGCAGACGAACTCCTCGAGATCACCCGGCAGTGCTACGACCGCTACCACGAGAAGTTCGACGAGCCCTACCCCTTCGACTCCTACGACCAGGCCTTCGTCCCCGAATTCAACGCCGGCGCCATGGAGAACCCCGGCCTCGTCACCTTCCGCGACGAGTTCGTCTACCGCTCCGCCGTCACCGACACCGAACGCCAGACCCGCGCCATGGTCATCGCCCACGAAATGGCCCACATGTGGTTCGGCGACCTCGTCACCCTCCAATGGTGGGACGACATCTGGCTCAACGAGTCCTTCGCCGAATACATGGGCTACCAGACCCTCACCGAAGCCACCCGCTTCACCGACACCTGGACCGACTTCGGAGTCGTCCGCAAAGCCTGGGGCTACGACGCCGACCAACGCCCCTCCACCCACCCCGTCGCCCCCGAGAACGTCGACGACACCGCCGCCGCCCTCCTCAACTTCGACGGCATCTCCTACGCCAAGGGCGCCTCCGCACTACGACAACTGGTGACCTGGCTCGGCCAGGACGACTTCCTCGCCGGCATCAACACCCACTTCACCCGCCACAAGTTCGCCAACGCCACCCTCGCCGACTTCATCGACTCCCTCGCCGCCCACACCGACCGCGACGTCCACGCCTGGGCCGACGCCTGGCTGCGCACCACCGGCGTCGACACCCTCACCCCCACCGTCAGCGGCTCCAACGGCGACCGCACCCTCACCGTCCGACACCACGGCAGCCGCCCCCACCGCATCGCCGTCGGCCTCTACGACCTCGACCTCGCCGACGAGGCCCGCCACCTCACCCTGCGCCGACGCCTCGAAATCGACATCCCGCACAGCGCACCCCAGCCCATCGGCAAACGCCCCGCCCTGCTCCTCCTCAACGACCAGGACCTCACCTACACCAAGATCCGCTTCGACCCCGAATCCTTCGAGACCATCCGCACCAACCTCTCCGGCCTGCCCGACCCGCTCACCCGCGCCGTCGTCTGGAACGCCCTGCGCGACGCCGTCCGCGACGGCGAACTCGCCCCCACCGCCTACCTCGAAGCCGCCCGCGCCCACCTCCCGCAGGAAACCGACCTCGCCCTCGTCCAAGGCGTCCTCGCCTTCGCCTCCGGCCAGGTCGCCGACCGCTACCTCACCCCCGATCAGCGCCCCGCCGCCCTCGCCACCCTCACCGCCCTGTGCCGCGACCTCATCCGCCGCACCGAGGACGGCGACCACCCCGGCCTGCGCCTCATCGCCGTACGCCACTTCATCCACGTCGCCGCCCACCCCGAGACCATCGCCGCCTGGCTCGCCGACGGCACCGTCCCCGGCGGACCCGAACTCGACCCCGACCTGCGCTGGCGCGTCCTCGCCCGACTCGCCGTCCTCGGCGCCACCGACGAAACCGCCATCGCCGCCGAACTCGCCCGCGACCCCTCCGCCACCGGCCGCGAAGGCGCCGCCCGCTGCCGCGCCGCCCTCCCCGACCCGGACGCCAAACACACCGCCTGGGCCGCCATGTTCGACCGCGACGACCTCTCCAACTACCTCTTCACCGCCACCGCCCAAGGCTTCTGGCAACCCGAACAGGCCGACCTCGTACGCGAATACGTCCCACGCTTCTACAAGGACGCCGTCGCCGTCGCCGCCCGCCGCGGCCCCGCCATCGCCGACGCCGCAGGACGCTGGGCCTTCCCCGCCCACGCCGTCGACCCCGACACCCTCCGCCTCGGCCACGAATGCCTCGCCGACGCCGACCCCATCCCGGCCCTGCGCCGCAAACTCGTCGACCAACTCGACGACCTGACACGGGTGTTGAACGTCCGCTCCGCACACGAGACCGCCCACGACCCCGCACACCAGGCGTAACCCCCGCACCACCAGCGATCGGTACCCCCTTTCGGGTACCGATCGCTGCCGTTTTCGGGCGTGTCTCCACCACGGCGTACAAGCTGGAAACCCCCTCCGCCCCGCGCCCGCCCGGAGCCGCCCATGAGCACCCCACCGCTCGCCTCAGGCCCCGAAGGCACCGACGCCCTGAGGCCGTTGCTCGACACCGTCCTCCACGCACTCGACGCCGGCCGCACCGCCCGAGGCGGACCACTCCCCGCCGGCGGCCCCCACACCGTCGCCGCACGCCTACGACAAGCCACCGGCGACCTGCTCCCCGAACACGGCGACCCGAACGCCCTCGCCACCGTCGTCCGCGCCCTCGCCGAAGGCGCCGCCGACCCCGCCCACCCCCTCTGCGCCGCCCACCTCCACTGCCCACCCCTCGCCGTCGCCACCGCAGCCGACCTCGCCGCCTCCACCCTCAACCCCTCCCTCGACTCCTGGGACCAGGCCCCCGCCGCCTCGGAACTGGAAGCACTGGTCACCCGGACACTCGCCGCCGAGATCTACGGCCGGGCACCCGACGGCAGCACCCCCGACAGCCCGCGGCCCAGCGACCCGCCCGACAGCCGTACGCCGGGCCACCCCACCCCCGGCCACCTCGGCGAAGCCGTCATCACCACCGGCGGCACCGAAGCCAACCAACTCGCACTCCTCCTCGCCCGGGAAGCCCACGGCGCCACAGTGCAACTCGTCTGCGGAACCAACGCACACCACTCCCTCACCCGCGCCGCCTGGCTCCTCGGACTGCCCGAACCCATCGTCGTCCCGGCCCCCACCGGCCGCCTCGACCCCACCGCCCTCGCCACCGCCCTCCCCGACGGGCCCACCCTGGTCGCCGCCACCGCCGGCACCACCGACGCCGGACTCATCGACCCCCTCCCCGAGATCGCCACCCTCTGCCGCCACCGCGGCGCCCGCCTCCACATCGACGCCGCCTACGGAGGCGGCCTCCTCTTCAGCGACCGCCACCGCACCAAACTCACCGGCCTCGACACCGCCCACACCATCACCCTCGACCTGCATAAACTCGGCTGGCAACCCATCGCCGCCGGACTCCTCGCCGTACGCGACCCCCACGACCTGGCCGCCCTCCACCACCACGCCGACTACCTCAACGCCGACGACGACACCGACGCCGGCCTCCCCGACCTCCTCGGCCGCTCCCTGCGCACCACCCGCCGCCCCGACGCCCTCAAAATCGCCGTCACCCTCAAAACACTCGGCCGCACCGGACTCGCCGCCCTCATCGACCAAGTCTGCGAAAAAGCCCAAGAACTCGCCGCCCTCATCACCGCACACCCCCACCTGCGACTCCACTCCCCACCCACCATCAGCACCGTCCTCTTCCGCCCCACAGCCGCCACCGACGACACCGTCGCCGAGATACGCCGCCACCTCCTCACCGACGGCCACGCCGTCCTCGGCCGCGCCCGCCTCGGCGGCCGACTCTGGCTCAAAGCCACCCTCCTCAACCCCCACACCCGCACCGAAGACCTCACCGCCCTCCTACGACTGGTGGAAGGACACACCCCCGCATGAACACGCCCCCACACCCCGACCCCACCACCCCCCACGACACCGACACCCCCCGAGACCTCGTCGGCATCGGCATCGGCCCCTGCAACCTCTCCCTCGCCGCCCTCGCCCACCCCCTCGCCGAACTCGACGCCGTCTTCTACGAACAACGCCCCTGCTTCGACTGGCACCCCGGCCTCCTCATCGACGGCGCCCGCATCCAGGTCCCCTTCCTCGCCGACCTCGTCACCCTCGCCGACCCCACCAGCCCCTGGACCTTCCTCAACTACCTCAAAACCCACCAACGCCTCTACCCCTTCTACTTCGCCGAGCGCTTCCACATCCAACGCGCCGAATACGACACCTACTGCCGCTGGGTCGCCGACAACCTCCCCGGACTCCACTTCCGCCACCAGGTGGATGCCGCCCGCTGGAACCCCGAACGCGACGTCTTCGAAGTCGACTTCACCCACCTCGACACCGACGGCGAAGCCGAAGCCCTCGGCCGCACCTACACCAGAAACATCGTCCTCGGCATCGGCACCGAGCCCTACGTCCCCGACCCCCTCCGCCCCCTCGTCGACGCCCCCGGCGTCCCCGTCGTCCACGCCGCCGACTACCTCACCCACCGCGACACCCTCCTCACCGCCGGCCACATCACCGTCGTCGGCTCAGGACAGTCCGGCGCCGAAGTCTTCCTCGACCTCCTGCGCAACCGCCCCACCGGCCGCGAACAACTCCACTGGATCGGCCGCACCGACGCGTTCGCCCCCATGGAGTACTCCAAACTCGGCCTCGAACACTTCACCCCCGACTACACCCGCTACTTCCACGCCCTCCCCGAAGGCGTCCGCGACCGCCTCGCCACCACCCAATGGCAACTCCACAAAGGCATCGACGCCGACACCCTCGCCGCCATCCACGACGAGCTCTACCGCCGCACCCTCGGCGGCGGCTGGCCCGACACCGTCCTCACCCCCGGCGTCCGCGTCCGCACCGCAGGCCGCATCGCCACCACCAAAATCGAACTCCACCTCGAACACATCCAACAGAACACCCGCACCCGCCTCACCACCGACGCCGTCGTCCTCGCCACCGGCCACCGCGAACGCCCCCTCGACCGCATCCTCGCCGGCCTCGACCCCTACATCCGCCGCGACAACAGCGAACGCCCCCGCGTCGACCAACACTTCCGCCTCGTCCTCGACCCCTCCGTCACCGCCACCGGCTGCAACATCTACGTCCAGAACGCCGAACGCCACACCCACGGCGTAGGAGCCCCCGACCTCGGCCTCGCCGCCTGGCGCAGCGCCACCATCCTCAACACCCTCACCGACAAGGAGACCTACCCCCTCCCCACCCGAACCGCCTTCACCACCTTCGGACTCGAACAACAACCCCGAGTCCCCCACGCTCGACAAGCCCCCACCCTCACCCCCCTCATCGACCGACGCTAGCAACGGCAACGGCGCCGACTCGAAAGCCGGCGCCGCACACCAACAACCCCTACCAGGACCAGCCCCTAGAACACCGGCGTACCGTCACGCGTCAACTTCCAGTCCACCGACGCGAAGTCCTTCGGGTCCAGCACACCCTTCGCCGTCACCCACTCCGAAATCCGCGTACGGATCTCCGTCGACTCCGCCCACAGCTCCTGCGCCGCCGCCACATACGGGAACGCGCCACCGCCGTTCGCCCGATAGTTGTTCACCGCGAACACGAACTGCTGAGCGTCATCCAGAGCAACGCCGTTGTACGTCAGATTCTTGATCCGCGAACCCGCCGCCTGCGCGATGTCGATCTCGTACACCAGACCCGACACATAGTCGTAGTTGTAGTCCGGACGCCCCGCCGCATTCGTCAACTTCGCCGTGTCGACCACCGCGTCCGCCGCCGTCTGCACGAAGTACTGCGCCGAGTACTCCAGGTACGCCCGCACCTGCGCACCCGTCAGCAACTTCGCCACCAGCGTGTTGTCGTACACATACAGGCTCGACAGATCCCGGATCGTCACCGCGCCGGCCGGAATCTCCGACGTCCGCGAGAACGGCGAAGCCTGCGCGATCACCGGCAACGACGCATA
Organism: Streptomyces sp. NPDC006872; assembly: GCF_040635845.1. NCBI lineage: Bacteria > Bacillati > Actinomycetota > Actinomycetes > Kitasatosporales > Streptomycetaceae > Streptomyces > Streptomyces sp. NPDC006872. The sequence goes on along the minus strand of NZ_JBEYIL010000017.1, from coordinate 22,058 downwards.
CGACGTACCCGCCAGAGCCGCCTTGACGACGTCCTCCTGCACCTTCGTGATCAGATCGATGATCGGCGCGTCCTTGTACCGCGCCTCCACCGTCGTCAACGTCTCCGTCGCCGAACCGACCACCTGGTTGACGTACGCCACGACCTTCGCATGCTCGTCACCCAGCAGCTTCGTGATCTTCGGATCGTCGGCGACCGTGTTCGAGTTCAGCACCTTCGAAGCGACGGACTCGACCGCCCACCGCCCCTTCTCGAACACCAGCTCGACATCGAACACCGACAGCCGCTCCGCATAAGCCAACGGCTCCGACAACACGACCGTCTTACCCGACTTCGCGTTGACGACCTTCAGCTCCGGGATCTCCACATGCGCATGCCCCACCAGAATCGCATCGATGTCCGGCACCTGCTGCGCCACCAACGCCGCCGAATTCTCCACATACGGCAACTGATCACCGTACGACGACGTACCCGACGAACCCGAGTGCGCCGACACGATCACCACATCCGCACCCAGCGACTTCAGCTTCGGCACCCACTTCGCCGCCTGCTCCTCAAGCCCCGGGAACGCCAGCTTGCCCTGCACATACGCCTTGTCCCAGATCGCGATACCCGGGTTCGTCAGCCCCAGCACCGCCACCTTCACCGGCGGCGCACCCTTCACACAGAACGTCTTGATCACGTAGGGAGGAAAGGCCGGCTTCAACGTCTTCGCGTCCACCGCGTTGGCCCCCAGCAGCGGGAACCGCAACTGCGACTCGAACTTACGCAGCGTCTCGATGCCGTAGTTGAACTCATGGTTGCCCAGCGCCGCCGCGTCATACCCGATCGCGTTCATCGCCTGCGCCATCGGATGCACCGGACCACCCTTGGCGGTGATCGGGTCCACCTTCGCGTAGTAGTACGTCAGCGGAGTGCCCTGGATCGTGTCACCCGCGTCCAGCAGCAGCGTGTTCTCACGCCCCTTCTCCGCACGGATCTGGTTCACCAGCGTCGAGATACGCGCCAGACCCTGCGCATTACCGGCCGCGTCCTTGTACTCCGCGTCCTTGAAGTAGTCCCAGTTGAACACATGACCATGCAGGTCGGTCGTCCCCAGCACCGTCAGCGCATACCGCTTCGGCTGCTTGACCGGCTTACCCGGCCCCTTCGCCTCGGCGGCCTGCGCCGGCGCCACGGCACCACCCGCGATCGCCACCCCCGCCCCGGTCACAGCGGACTTCTTCAGGAACTTCCGGCGATTCAACGGCATGTCTCATGCTCCTCGGGGAATGGTCAACGACGCGCGTAGATTCTGACCCGCACATGACCGACGGCAACAGGTCCAGGAGGTTTCGATCTGATGACCACAACGGTCAACTCCCCCCGGACACCAGGGAAAGCCATGACAAGCTGGGACGTATGACCTCCCCGCAGAATCCCCCACACGGCACCCCCGACGCCCCCCTCCTCACAGTCCGCGGCGAGGCCGAACTCGAAGTCGACCCCGAGATCGCCCGCATCGGCATCACCGTCACCGCCCGCGGCCGCGACCGCCGCACCACCCTCGACGACCTCACCCGCCGCAACACAACCGTCCTCGACCTCATCAAGTCCTACGGCGACGCCATCGAGAACCTCTCCACCGGCGCCATCTCCCTCACCCCCGAACTCACCCACCGCGGACGAGGCGAACGCATCCGCACCCACCACGGCACCATCCACCTCACCGCCGAACTCAACGACTTCACCGCCCTCGGCGAACTCACCACCCGCCTCGCCGACCTCGACCTCACCAGAATCGACGGCCCCACCTGGGAACTCCGCCCCACCTCACCCGTCCACCGCAAAGCCCGCCAACAAGCCGTACGCGAAGCCGTCCAACGCGCCAAGGAATACGCCGAGGCGCTCGACACCACCGTCGCCACCCTCCTCGAACTCGCCGACACCGGCACCACGGGAGCCCGCCCCCGCTCCGCCTTCGACCGCCACGCCGTCCGCTTCTCCATGGCCGCCGCCGAAACGGAAACAGCAGCCCCCGAACCCCTCGACCTCGAACCCCAGCGCATCCACGTCCGCGCAGAGGTAAGCGCCCGGTTCACCATGAATCCGCCGACGCTGTAAAAGCGGCTCGAAAGAGCAGCACGCAAAAGCCGATGCTCATTCGAGCGGCAGCCCGCACAATTTATTAGTTGTCAACAACCCTTCACACAAAGGTTGTTGAGCAGCCATGTGCCACGAATTCCCTACCCATCGGTAAGCAATAAGCTCGAAACATGCGCCGAGCAAAAATCGTCTGCACCCTGGGCCCCGCCACCGACACATACGACCAGATCAAAGCCCTGGTCGACGCCGGAATGGACGTCGCCCGCTTCAACCTCAGCCACGGCAGCCACGCCGAACACGAGGAGCGCTACCACCGAGTCCGCAAGGCCTCCGACGAAACCGGCCACAGCGTCGGCCTCCTCGCCGACCTTCAAGGCCCGAAGATCCGCCTCGGCCACTTCACCGAAGGCCCCGTACTCCTTGAACGCGGCGACACCTTCACCATCAGCGTCCAAGAAGGCACCCAAGGCGACCAAAACCGCTGCGGCACCACCTACGCCGGCCTCGCCGACGACGTCACCCCGGGCGAACGCATCCTCGTCGACGACGGCAAAGTCTGCCTCGAAGTCACGACCGTCGACGGCCCACACGTACACACCCGAGTGATCGAAGGAGGCCTCGTCTCCGACCACAAAGGCCTCAACCTCCCCGGCGTCGCCGTCTCCGTCCCCGCCCTCTCCAAAAAAGACGAGGACGACCTCCGCTGGGCGCTCCGCACCGGCTTCGACGTCATCGCCCTCTCCTTCGTCCGCAGCGGCCGCGACATCCTCGACGTCCACCGCATCATGGACGAAGAAGGCCGCCGACTCCCCGTCATCGCCAAGGTCGAGAAACCCCAAGCCGTCGAGAACATCGACGACATCGTCGCCGCCTTCGACGGCATCATGGTCGCCCGCGGCGACCTCGGCGTAGAAATGCCCCTCGAACAGGTCCCCATCGTCCAGAAGAGGGCCATCAAACTCGCGAAGCGCAACGCCAAGCCCGTCATCGTCGCCACCCAGATGCTCGACTCCATGATCGAGAACTCCCGCCCCACCCGCGCGGAAGCCTCCGACGTGGCCAACGCGGTCATCGACGGCACCGACGCGGTGATGCTCTCCGGCGAGACCAGCGTCGGCAAATACGCGATCCAGACCGTCCGCACCATGGCGAAGATCGTGGCGGCGGCCGAGGAGGACATCCTCGCGAAGGGCCTCCCGCCCCTGACCGACAGCAACAAGCCCCGCACCCAGGCCGGCGCGGTCGCCCGGGCGGCGGCGGAGATCGGCGACTTCCTCGGCGCGAAGTTCCTGGTCGCCTTCACCCAGAGCGGCGACACCGTCCGCCGCCTCTCCCGCTACCGCTCCCCGATCCCCCTCCTCGCCTTCACGCCCGAACCGGCGACCCGCTCCCAGCTGAACCTGACGTGGGGCGTGGAGACGTTCCTCGGCCCGCAGGTGGACTCGACGGACGCGATGGTCGACCAGGTCGACGAGCTGCTGCTGAAGTACGGACGCTGCCAGAAGGGGGATGTGGTGGTCATCACGGCCGGTTCGCCCCCCGGGGTGTCGGGCTCGACGAACCTGGTCCGCGTGCACCACATCGGGGAGGACGACAGCCCCAAGTAGGGGTTAGTGCTTGGGGCCTACGTGGGTGTCGAGTAGGGCGACGGAGGCCTTGCGGGCGATGGAGACGTTGAACGGGTCGCTGCCGCGAGCGAGAGTGGTCCACTCGACGCCGACTTTGTCGAGAGTGTCGGTGAAGAGCTTCCGGATGTCGTCCGACTTGTTGGCGAAGAAGTAACGCGGGTATTCGTAGCGCTTGCGCTCCCCGCCGACGGTCCTCTCTGTCCAGTTGGTGATGCGGCATCCGTCGGAGTGGATGAGGCCGCGGATGAACTCCCAGGGACAGGCATCGACGATGGCCTCCTGCCAGGGGACGAGGGCGATCAGTCGCTCGTGCTTCTTGCCGGGGCCGTGCTGGGGGAAGAGGCAGTGCAGGTGCTTTGAGTAGACCTTGACATTGCGGCAGCCTGTCCTGCGGACCCGGCAGACGGAGTTGTCGGGGAAGACCGCGCGCATGGCCTGCTCGCATTCATCCATGAGACCGGGCCACGATTCGGCGCAGGTGATCATGAGGTTGGGCACGCGGTGCTCTGAGTAATGGCTGATGTGGCCGTCGCCGAGGTAGAGCCCCAAGAGGTAGCTGTATGCCGACTCGTCCAGCTCTCGCCCGTCGCACCGGGGGCACTTCGGATCATGCGAGCCAGGACACTCGCCGCGTTTCGCGCGGTCCATGTGCTTCCAATAGCTGACCGTGCCGAGCGGGACCTTCAACTGGCGAGCCACATCAGCGTTGCGTGCCCCTTCGCGCAGCAGCGTGACGGCCCGGTGTCGAATCTCAGTGCTGTGAAAGTTCATGCGAACACACTGCGTTACTGATCGCGACTGTGCGCAGCAAAAAGCGGAGGTTCACGAGAACGTGAGCCTCCGCTTCGGTGTGCCGGGTACGGGATTCGAACCCGTATGTCCTCTCGGACAGATGTGTTTGAGACATCCGCGTAAGCCGATTCCGCCAACCCGGCTAGGCACCCCGTGAGTGTACCGGGTCACCGTACTTCTCCGCCTCTAGGTAGGCTGCATAAGCAGCAGCACTGCCCGGCCCGCAACAAGGAGCCCACGTGACCGCCCCCGAGTCGCCCCAGCCCGTAGACGCGCCCGACGACGACAAGTCGCACGTGCCTCCGCTGACGACCCGTGTCGTCATCGCCGAGGACGAGGCCCTGATCCGCCTCGACCTCAAAGAGATGCTGGAGGAAGAGGGCTACAGCGTCGTCGGCGAGGCCGGTGACGGCGAGCAGGCCGTCGAGCTCGCCCGTGAGCACAAGCCCGACCTCGTCATCCTCGATGTGAAGATGCCCAAGCTCGACGGCATCTCGGCCGCCGAGAAGATCGCCGAGGAGCGCATCGCGCCCGTCCTCATGCTCACTGCCTTCTCGCAGCGCGACCTCGTCGAGCGCGCCCGTGATGCCGGTGCGATGGCGTACCTGGTGAAGCCGTTCAGCAAGAGTGACGTCGTCCCGGCGATCGAGATGGCCGTCTCGCGCTTCACGGAGCTGCGGGAGCTGGAGAACGAGGTCGCGGATCTGACGCTGCGGCTGGAGACGCGCAAGCTGGTGGACCGGGCGAAGTCGATTCTTCAGACGGAGTACGGGCTGACGGAGCCGGCCGCGTTCCGGTGGATCCAGAAGACGTCGATGGATCGCCGTATGTCGATGCAGCAGGTCGCGGAGGCGGTCATTCAGGACGCCGACGAGAAGAAGTCGTCCAAGGGCTGAGCCCAGACGGACACACGACGAGGCCCGCGCCCGGAGAAGGGGCGCGGGCCTCGTCGTATGCGAGGGGCGGGCTCAGTCCTCGCCGAGGTACGCCTTGCGGACGGACTCGTCGTGGAGGAGGTCCTGGCCGGTGCCGGAGAGGACGATGTTGCCGACCTCCATGACGTGGCCGTGGTCGGCGAGCGAGAGGGCGGCCTGGGCGTTCTGCTCGATGAGCAGGATGGTCATGCCCTGGGACTTGAGCTCGGCGATGGTTGCCATGATCTTCTGCATCATGATGGGGGAGAGGCCCATGGAGGGCTCGTCCAGCATGAGCAGTTTGGGCTGTGACATGAGCGCGCGGCCCATCGCCAGCATCTGCTGTTCGCCGCCGGAGAGGGTGCCGGCGGCCTGCTTGCGGCGCTCTCCCAGGATGGGGAAGAGGTCGTAGGCGCGCTGGATGTCCTTCTCGATGCCTGCCTTGTCGCTGCGGAGGAAGGCGCCGAGGCGGAGGTTGTCCTCGATCGTCATGCGGGGGAAGATGTGCCGGCCCTCGGGGGAGTGGGCGAGTCCCTGGCTGACGATGTTGTGGGCGGGGATCTTCTTCAGCGATTTGCCGTTGAATTTGATCTGGCCGCCGACGGGCTTGAGGAGTCCGGAGAGGGTGCGCAGGGTGGTGGTCTTGCCGGCGCCGTTGGTGCCGATGAGGGTGACGACTTCGCCGGCTTCGACCTTGAACGAGATGCCTTTGACGGCTTCGATCTTGCCGTAGGCGACTCGGAGGTCTTCGACTTCGAGCAGTGCGGTCATCGGTCGTTCTCCTTGCCGGGCGCGGCGTCCGTCGGGGTGGCGGCGCTTTCGGCGTGTGCTTCGGCGGCCTCGACTTCGGCTATTTCTTCTTCGCCGGGGGCGTTTTCGAAGGGTTCGCCGAGGTATGCGGCGACGACGCGTTCGTCGCCCTGGACGGTGGCGCTGTCGCCTTCGACGAGTTTTTCGCCTTGGACGAGGACGGCGACGCGGTCGCAGAGGTTGAAGATGAAGCGCATGTCGTGCTCGATGACGAGGACGGCGATGCCTTGGTCGCGGATGGCGAAGACGAGTTCTTCGGTCGCGCGGGTCTCCTGGGGGTTCATGCCGGCCGTCGGCTCGTCGAGCAGGAGCAGGCCCGGCTCGCTCGCCAGTGCGCGGGCGATCTCGAGCTTGCGCTGTTCGCCGTAGGGGAGGTTGCGGGCGAGGTGGTCGGCTTTTTTCTCCAGTCCGACGAACGCGAGGAGTTCCATGGCGCGTTCGCGGGAGGCGGCTTCGGCTTTGTGGAAGCCGGGGAGGCGGAGGATGGCGGACCAGAAGCCTTCTTTGGTGCGGGTGTGGCGGCCGACGAGGACGTTTTCCAGGACCGTCATGTTGGCGAAGAGGCGGATGTTCTGGAAGGTGCGGGCGATGCCGGCGGCGGTGACCTTGAAGGATTTGGGCGGCAGGACGTTGCCCTTGAAGCGGACCTCTCCCTCGGTGGGGATGTAGAGGCCGGTGAGGCAGTTGAAGAAGGTGGTCTTGCCGGCGCCGTTGGGGCCGATGAGGCCGACGATCTCGCCGCTGTTGACGGTGAGGTCGACGTTGCGGACGGCGGTGAGGCCGCCGAATCGCATGGTGACGCCGCGGGCGTCGAGGACCGTTTCGCCGACCGGGGCGACAGGGGCGTCCTTGGTGGTGGTGTCGGTGGTCATGGTGGTCAGGCCCCTGCCTTCGTGAGGACGGTGGGCGCTTCCGCGTCTTCGTGGAACTCGAGCTGGCGGCGCCGGTTGGGGATCATGCCTTCCGGGCGGAAGCGCATCAGCAGGATGAGTGCGAGGCCGAAGGCGAAGAGCTGGTAGTCGCCGAGGAACTGGAGCTTGTTGGGGATGAGGAAGAGCAGGGAGGCGCCGATGAGGGGGCCGCCGATGGTGCCCATGCCGCCGAGGACGACTGCGGCGAGCAGGAAGGCGGAGTTGGGCGGGATGGGGCCGGCGAAGACGTACTGCTCGGGGGTCACGGTGTAGGTGACGTGGGCTTGTACGGTGCCGGCGAGTCCGGCGAGGGAGGCGCCGACGGCGAAGGCGATGAGTTTGACGCGGAAGCCGTTGATGCCCATGGCGAGGGCGGCGGTCTCGTCTTCGCGGATGGCGACCCAGGCGCGGCCGATGCGGGAGTCGCCGCTGCGTCGGAAGACGGTCACGACGATGGCGGTGATGATCAGCATCAGGAAGAAGTAGTTGGCGAAGCGGCCGATGCTGAATCCGGCGATGTCGTGGACGGCTCCGAAGTCGAACCCGAGGATGTTGAGGTTCGGGATGGAGGAGATGCCGTTGGAGCCGTTGGTGATGTCGGGGCCGGAGGTGCCGTCGAGGTTGTTGGCGGTGATGCGGAAGATTTCTCCGAAGCCGAGGGTGACGATGGCGAGGTAGTCGCCGCGCAGTCGCAGGGTCGGGGCGCCGATGAGGACGCCGAAGACGAGTGAGGCGGCGGTGCCGACGAGGGCGGCGGCCCAGAACGGGAAGTGCACGCCGAAGGGGGAGCTGGGGGAGCCGGAGACGAGGGAGGCGGCGTAGGCGCCGACGCCGAGGAAGGCGACGTAGCCGAGGTCGAGGAGTCCGGCGAGGCCGACGACGATGTTCAGGCCGAGGGCGACGGTGGCGAAGATGAGGATGTAGACGCCTACGGTCGCGTACTGGTCGTCGGTCTGGGTGAAGGGGAAGAGTGCGGCGGCGACGAAGGCGCCGCAGGTGGTGATGTTCTGGTGCCGGGCGGTGATCTGGCTTGCCTGGGCGACGAGGCCGGACTTGCTGAGGGCGGCGAAGCCGAATCCGGCGGTGATGAGGAAGCCGACGAAGAGTTCGTCGTACTCGGTGCCGATGCCGTAGGTGAAGACGGTGAGGCCGAGGGCGAGTACGGCGACGATGATCAGGATCTCGGCGTAGGAGGGGAGCTTGCCGACGGGCTTGGGGGTGCCGGTGGCGAAGGCGGCCTTGACGGTGTCCCACTGGTGGGTGGCCTTGTGCCTGCGGTGTTCCCAGGGGGTGTCGTCGGGGTCGATCGGGTCGGCTTCGGGGTGCTCGAAGGGCAGGGCGAGGGCGCCGAGGAAGGCGGCGAGGCTGCCTATGGCGACGAGGTAGCCGCCGATTTCGAGGTTGACGATGCCGCCGAGGTCGGCGCTGATCGCGATGACCGTGTACCAGCTGGTGGCGAAGGTGGCGAGGGCGGCGAGTTTGATGGCGCCGTCTGCGCCGGCGGGGATGAGCCAGCCGAGGCCCTTGACGCCGTAGGAGGCGAGGGCGAAGAGGGTGGTGAGGGCGCCGCCGATGAGGACGAGGACCTGGAGGCCGCCGGGGTAGCCGTAGACGGTGAGGTCGCCGGGGAAGGCGCTGGTCCAGGTCCAGGCGAGGAAGGTGGAGATGATGGTGAGGATGGCGCCGCCGGTGGCGAGGGCGCGGGCGATGGGTGCCGGGATGCCGATGAGGCCGGCCGGGGCGGAAGCGGTCTTGCCGAGCGCTTCGGCGGTGGTGGTCTGTGTCGTCATCGGTGTCACGCCCTGTCCGCGACGCGCTCGCCGAGCAGGCCCTGGGGCCGCAGGAGGAGCACGAGGATGAGGAGTACGAAGGCCCAGACGTCGGCCCAGGCGTTGCTGCCGAACTGGCTCATGCCGGGGATGTCGGCGATGTAGGCGGTGGCGAGGGTTTCGGCGATGCCGAGGACGAGGCCGCCGATCATGGCTCCGTAGATGTTGCCGATGCCGCCGAGGACGGCTGCGGTGAAGGCCTTGAGGCCGAGGAGGAAGCCCATGGTGAAGGAGATCTGGCCGTATTTGAGGCCGTAGGCGACGCCTCCGATGGCGGCGAAGGTGGCGCCGAGGGCGAAGGCGACCACGATGATGCGGTCGGTGTTGACGCCCATGAGTTTGGCGGTGTCGGGGTCCTGGGCGGTGGCCTGCATGCCGCGTCCGGTGCGGGTCTTCATGACGAAGTAGCCGAGGATGGCCATGCTGATGGGGGCGGCGATGAGCAGGAAGACGTCGCCGGTCTGGATGGTGACGTTGCCGATTTCGAAGGGGCCGCCGTCGATCTGGGGGAAGACGCGGGCGGACTTGGCTTCGGGGTACCAGGCCCAGACGGCTTGCTGGAGGGCGAGGGAGAGGCCGATGGCGGTGATGAGCGGGGCGAGGCGGGGTGCGTTGCGGAGGGGACGGTAGGCGAACCGTTCCGCTCCCACGGCGACGGTCACGGAGACCATCACGGCTCCGACGAGCATCAGTGGCAGGGCGATGGCCATGGATGTGCCGTCGGGGAGTATGTAGGCATAGACCGTGAGAGCGCCGAACGCTCCGGTCATGAAGATCTCGCCGTGGGCGAAGTTGATGAGCTGGACGATGCCATAGACCATTGTGTAGCCGATGGCGACAAGCCCGTACATGGATCCCAGTAGCAGGCCGTTGACCAGCTGCTGCGGCAGTTCGTTCACCGCATGTCCTCCGAGACGGTTCGGATGTTTCGACGGGGGGCCGGATGTGAGTCCGCGCGGGGCGCCTGTGGAACAGCGCCCCGCGCGGCTCAGCTGTGGTGCGGGTGGTGGGTCAGCCGGTGTAGGTGCCGGACTTGACGGCCTTCCAGGCACCGTTCTCGACGGCGTAGACGGTGAGCTGCTTGTTGGTGGCGTCGCCGTACTCGTCGAAGGAGACCTTGCCGGTCACGCCGTCGAAGGAGACGTTCTGGACGGCTGCGGTGACCTTGGCGCGGGCGTCGTCGGGGAGCTTGCCGCTGTTGTCGTCGACGACCTTCTTGACGGCCTCGATGATCGCCCAGGCGGAGTCGTAGGAGTAGCCGCCGTAGGCCTCGTAGGCCTCCTTGTAGCCCTCGGTCTTGTAGTTGGCGACGAACTCCTTGGCGGAGGCCAGTTCCTCGACGGGGGCGCCGACGGAGGTGGCGAGGTCGCCGGTGGCGGTGGCGCCGGCGAGCTTGATGAAGTCGGCGCTGTAGATGCCGTCGCCGCCGACCACGGGGATCTTGGCGCCGGCGGCCTTGATCTGCTTGCTGAGCGGGCCGGCCTGCGGGTACTCGCCGCCGTAGTAGACGACGTCGGCGCCGGAGTTCTTGACCTGGGTGGCGACCGCGGAGAAGTCCTTGCTGTCCGGGTTGATGTGCTGGGTGCCGGCGATGGTGCCGCCGAGCTTCTTGAACTCCGCGGTGAAGGTGGCGGCGAGGCCGGCGCCGTAGGTCTTCTTGTCGTCGATGACGAAGACCTTCTTCTTCTTTGCGTCGTTGAAGACGTACTGCGCGGCGAACGGGCCCTGGATGGCGTCCGTGGTCGCGGTGCGGAAGTACGAGGTGTAGGGGCGCTTCTTGGTGGTCGCCCAGTCGGTGCCCTGGGTGAGCGCCGGGTTGGTGTTGGCCGGGGAGATCTCGACCAGCTTGGCGTCGTCGAAGACCTTCTGCATCGACTCGGCGACGGAGGAGTTCAGCGGGCCGACCACGCCGAGGACGCTCTTGTCGGCGACGAGGGCGGTGGCGTTCTGCTGGCCCGCGGAGGGCTGCGCCTGGTCGTCCTTGGCGACGATCTTGAAGGTGACGCCGTCGACGTACTTCTGCTTGTTGGCCGTCTTGACGGCGAGGTCGACGGAGTTCTTGATGCCGAGGCCCAGCGCGGACAGGTCGCCGGTGAGCGGGGCGTCGACGCCGATGGTGACGGTGGTGCCGCCGCTGTCGGAGCCCTTGTCGTCACTGTCGCGCGAACCGCAGGCGGTCAGGGTGAGAGCTCCGGCGGACAGCGCGGCGGTGATGGCGATGAGCGAACGTTGACGCACGTTCCAGTCCTTTCCATGGGCGGCCCTCCCCCCTGGAAGAGGCCGAGTCGAGCGTCTGGCCGAAGGGGTATTCCAGCCGCGCGGTGACTGGGCGTGACTCTAAGCGGGTGGGGGTTACGGGGAGGAGGGTCTGACCCATGCTGTGACTCTCTTGTTATGACACGAGGTAATGCAGAGCGGTACGTGGTGGGTGGAACGGCTGAATTCAGGCCGATTCGCCCTGTCCGCATGGTGAGAAAGTGCAGGATGAACCCAGGCGGGTTCAGGTGTCTCAGGCGTTTTGGTAATTACGCGGATTCGTTGCCGCAGGCGACCTGTAGGGCTTCGGAGAGGTCGTGCGCATAGCGCGGGCCCAGGATGAAACTGTGGTCCTGTATTGCGCGTGCATTACGTAGAGTTACGTCCAGGAAAGGCAGTCCGACGTTCCTCGGCGCTTTCCCGCATTCCGTCACATGCATGGTGACGACGATCTTGCGCGCCGCGCCCTCCTCGGTCCTGAACGGCGCCGACGGGGCCGAGGTCAGGGTGAGCCCGGCGTACGGCTGGGCCAGCCGTGTCAGGGTGACCGGCGGGCCCGAGTCCACGGAGAGCAGCACTTCGAAGGCGAAGGTGCGCGGCCGGGTGCCGGGCGGTACGGCGATCTCGCCGAGGTAGCTGACGTCCACGGTCTGGGACGGGAACGGCGGTGCGGGGGCGGCCGGTTCGGCGTCGTGCGGCCGGGTCGCGTACAGGTAGCCGCCGCCGGCGAGGAGCAGCGCGGCGGCGAGGGCGGCGAGCACGGCTCGGCGGTGGGCGCTGTGGAAGCGGGTGAGGCGTGCGAGGGCGCGGCTGAAGGGAGTTGGGGACTGCGCGTCGGGGGAGTCGAGTGAGTCGGGGTCGCGGTGCGGGTCGGGCGGCTGCGGGGTGTCCCACGCGCGGGTGCCCTCGCCGGGCTCCACGGGGCCGACGCCGCTCACTGCCAGGGGCCTTCGTCGGGGCCGCCGGAGCGGTACCGGTCGGCGCAGCCCTCGCGTGCCTCGCGGTCGATCAACTCGCCTGCGGCGTCGGCTCCTTGGGTTTTCTTGGCGGCCCGCGCGGCGTCCACGACGGTCCGCAGGATGTCGTACTGCCCGTTGGACAGTCCCATCGACTGGTAGTCCCCGTAGGTCGTGCCGTCCAGGACCTCGCGCGCCCAGTGGGCGACGATGCGTGTGCACAACTCCTCGGGCGAGGCGCTGGAAGAGGACGGGGACGGGGACAGGGGCGGGGAGGGGGTGCGGGCGGCCGTGCTGTCGCCGGACGCGCCGCCGCAGCCGGTCGCGGTCGCCAACGCCCCCGCCAGCAGTGCCGGTCCGAGCAGCCGTGCCGCCGCTCCCGCCCTTGGGGCCCGTCCCGTGGTCATGCCTCGACGCTAGGCTGTCGGGCCGCTGAGGAGCAACGGCTGCGCGCGCGTGGCCTGTCGGGGCGCCGGGTCGTCAGCCGGCCGCAGGGACGTTCGCCCCGTCGCCGGCCCGTACGTCCCGCAGCAGACAGGTCAGCCGCGCGGTGCACACGCGTCGCCCCTGCTCGTCGCTGATGACGATCTCGTACGTCGCCGTGGAGCGGCCCTGGTGCACGGGGGTGGCCACGCCGGTGACGAGGCCGGAGCGGGCCCCGCGGTGGTGGGTGCAGTTCAGGTCGACGCCGACGGCGATCTTGGAGCTGCCGCCGTGCAGCATGGCGCCGACCGAGCCGAGGGTCTCGGCGAGGACGGCGGAGGCGCCGCCGTGCAGCAGTCCGTAGGGCTGGGTGTTGCCCTCGACGGGCATGGTGCCGACGACGCGGTCCGCGGCGGCCTCGACGATCTGCACGCCCATGCGGTTGCCGAGGTGTCCGGCGGAGAACAGGGCGAGGATGTCGACGCCGAGCGCGGCGTACTCGTCGATGACTTCCTGCGGGAACTTCACGTGCTGCTGCTCGCCCATGGGGCCCGGCTCCGTTCGTCGATCCAGTCCAGCGTCACTGAGCAAACGCTCAGTCGGTGGACGATTGTTCCAGACGGACCACGACGGACTTGCTGGCCGGGGTGTTGCTGGTGTCCGCGGTGGCGTCCAGCGGGACCAGCACGTTCGTCTCCGGGTAGTAGGCGGCCGCGCAGCCCCGGGTGGTCGGGTAGAGCACGACGCGGAAGCCGGGCGCCCGCCGCTCCACGCCGTCCCTCCACTCGCTCACCAGGTCCACGTAGGAGCCCTCCGCGAGCCCGAACGCGCGTGCGTCCTCGGCGTTGACCAGGACGACCCGGCGGCCGTTCTTGATGCCGCGGTAGCGGTCGTCCAGGCCGTAGATCGTGGTGTTGTACTGGTCGTGCGAGCGCAGCGTCTGCAGCAGCAGGCGGCCCTCGGGCAGCTCCGGGTACTCGACCGGGGCGGCGGTGAAGTTGGCCTTGCCGGTGGCGGTGGGGAAACGGCGCTCGTCGCGAGGGCCGTGCGGGAGGGTGAAGCCGCCCGGCTCGGCCACGCGCGCGTTGAAGTCCTCGAAGCCGGGGATCACCCGCGCGATGCGGTCGCGGATCGTCGCGTAGTCCTTCTCGAACTCCTCCCACGGCACCTTGCTGTCCTCGCCGAGCACGCGCCGCGCGAGGCGGCAGACGATGGCCGGCTCGGACAGCAGGTGGGCGCTCGCGGGCGCGAGCCGGCCGCGGGAGGCGTGCACCATGCCCATGGAGTCCTCGACGGTCACGAACTGCTCGCCGCCGCCCTGGAGGTCGCGCTCGGTGCGTCCGAGGGTGGGCAGGATCAGGGCACGCGCGCCCGTGACGACATGGCTGCGGTTGAGCTTCGTCGACACGTGCACGGTCAGCCGGGCGCGGCGCATGGCCGCTTCGGTGACGTCGGTGTCGGGAGAGGCGGCCACGAAGTTGCCGCCCATGGCGAAGAAGAGTTTCGCCTCGCCGTCGCGCAGCGCGCGGATGGCGCGCACGACGTCGAAGCCGTGCTCGCGCGGGGGCGCGAAGCCGAACTCCTTCTCCAGGGCGTCCAGGAAGGCCGGGGCGGGCCGTTCGAAGATGCCCATGGTGCGGTCGCCCTGCACGTTCGAGTGACCGCGCACCGGGCAGACGCCGGCGCCCGGGCGGCCGATGTTGCCGCGCAGGAGAAGGAAGTTGACGACCTCGCGGATGGTCGGCACGGAGTGCTTGTGCTGGGTGAGGCCCATGGCCCAGCAGACGATGGTGCGCTCGGAGGCGAGCACCATGCGCAGGGTTTCCTCGATCTCCGCGCGCGTGAGGCCGGTCGCGGTGAGCGTCTCCTCCCAGTCGGCGGCGCGGGCCGCCTCGGCGAACTCCTCGAAGCCGTGGGTGTGTTCGCCGATGAACGCCTCGTCGAGCGCGCCCTCGGTCTCGAGGACGAGTTTGTTGAGGAGGCGGAAGAGGGCCTGGTCGCCGCCGATGCGGATCTGCAGGAAGAGGTCGGTGAGGGAGGCGCCCTTGAACATGCCCTGCGGGGTCTGCGGGTTCTTGAACTTCTCCAGGCCCGCCTCGGGCAACGGGTTGACGCTGATGATCTTCGCGCCGCCCGCCTTGGCCTTCTCCAGCGCGGAAAGCATGCGCGGGTGGTTGGTGCCCGGGTTCTGCCCGGCGACGATGATCAGGTCGGCCTGGTAGAGGTCCTCGAGCAGGACGCTGCCCTTGCCGATGCCGATGGTCTCCGACAGGGCCGAGCCGGAGGACTCGTGGCACATGTTGGAGCAGTCCGGCAGGTTGTTCGTGCCGAGCTCGCGCGCGAAGAGCTGGTAGAGGAACGCGGCCTCGTTGCTGGTGCGGCCCGAGGTGTAGAAGACGGCCTCGTCGGGGGAGGCGAGGGCGGCGCTCTCCTCGGCGATGATGTCGAAGGCGCGCTCCCAGGTGACCGGCTCGTAGCGCTCGCCGCCCTCGGGGAGGTACATGGGGTGCGTGAGCCGGCCCTGCTGGCCCAGCCAGTAGCCGCTGCGGCCGGCGAGGTCGGCGACGGGGTGCGCGGCGAAGAACTCGGGGGTGACCCGGCGCAGCGTCGCCTCCTCGGCGACCGCTTTCGCGCCGTTCTCGCAGAACTCCGCGGCGTGCCGGTGGTCGGGCTCGGGCCAGGCGCAGCCGGGGCAGTCGAAGCCGTTCTTCTGGTTGACGCGCAGCAGCGTCAGCGCGGTGCGCTTCACGCCCATCTGCTGCTGGGCGATCCGCAGGGAGTGCCCGACGGCCGGCAGGCCTGCCGCCGCGTGCTTGGGCTCGGCGATCTGCGGTGCGTCCTGGACCGGATCGGCTTTGGGCGGCTTCGTAGCCATCGCACGCTCTCCTTACACCTGCCGTGAGTGCCGTCCCGCGGTGAATGCGGTACCTGTCCGATCCTCGCACGTGGCGCCGACAACGATCTCCTGTGGGTTTGCTCACCTGCGTGCACATCGCTTGCGCGGGCCGGTCCCGCGCGGGCGGGGAGCCGTGCGGGAGCGGGGTGGGTCGCGGTGGCCGGGGCCGAGTGTCAGTGGGGCGTGGCAGGATCGGGGGCGTGGCAGAGACAGCAGCGAAGAAGACCGACACCCCCTCCGGCGCAAGCCGCCCGCGCCTGATGCTCATGGACGGGCACTCGCTGGCGTACCGCGCGTTCTTCGCGCTGCCCGCGGAGAACTTCACCACCGCGACGGGCCAGCCGACGAACGCGATCTACGGCTTCGCCTCGATGCTGGCCAACACGTTGCGCGACGAGTCGCCCACGCATTTCGCGGTCGCCTTCGACGTCTCCCGCAAGACCTGGCGCTCCGAGGAGTTCACCGAGTACAAGGCGAACCGTTCCAAGACGCCGGACGAGTTCAAGGGGCAGGTCGAGCTGATCGGCGAGCTGCTCGACGCGATGCACGTCTCGCGGTTCGCGGTGGACGGCTTCGAGGCCGACGACGTCATCGCCACGCTCGCCACGCAGGCCGAGGCCGAGGGCTTCGAGGTGCTGATCGTCACGGGCGACCGGGACTCCTTCCAGCTGGTGTCGGAGCACACCACGGTGCTGTATCCGACGAAGGGCGTCTCCGAGCTGACCCGGTTCACCCCGGAGAAGGTCGTCGAGAAGTACGGGTTGACGCCCGCCCAGTACCCCGACTTCGCGGCGCTGCGCGGCGACCCGTCGGACAACCTCCCGGGCATCCCCGGCGTCGGCGAGAAGACGGCCGCGAAGTGGATCAACCAGTTCGGTTCGTTCGCGGAGCTGGTCGAGCGCGTCGAGGAGGTCAAGGGCAAGGCCGGGCAGAACCTGCGCGACCACCTGGAGGCCGTCAAGCTCAACCGCCGGCTCACCGAGATGGTCAAGGACGTCGAGCTGCCCAAGGCGGTCACCGACCTGGAGCGCGCCCCTTACGACCGCACGGCCGTCGCGATGGTCCTGGACACCCTGGAGATCAGGAACCCCTCGCTGCGCGAGCGGCTGCTCGCCGTCGACCCGGGCGGCGAGGAGGCCGAGACGGCCCCGGTGGCCACCGGCGGGGTGGAGCTGGACGGCACGGTGCTGGGCACGGGCGAGCTGGCCGGCTGGCTCGCGGAGCACGGCGCCGAGACCCTCGGCGTCGCCACCGTCGACACCTGGGCGCTGGGCGCCGGCTCGGTCGCCGAGGTCGCGCTCGCCGCCGCGGCGGGAGCGGCGGCCTGGTTCGACCCGACGGAGCTGGACGAGGCCGACGAGACCGCGTGGGCGGCCTGGCTCGCCGCCGAGGACCGCCCCAAGGTCCTGCACAACGCCAAGGGCGCCATGCGTGTCTTCGCCGAGCACGGCTGGTCCGTCGCCGGTGTCTTCATGGACACCGCGCTCGCCGCCTACCTGGTCAAGCCGGGCCGCCGCTCCTTCGACCTGGACGCGTTGTCCCTGGAGTACCTGGGCCGCGAGCTGGCGCCCGCCGCCGCGGCCGACGGCCAGCTCGCCTTCGGCGCGGACGACGGCGCCGAGGCCGAGGCCCTGATGGTGCAGGCCCGCACGATCGTCGACCTCGGCGAGGCCTTCCGGGGCCGTCTGGAGGAGGTCGGCGCGACCGACCTGCTGCGTGACATGGAGCTGCCCACCTCCGCCCTCCTGGCCCGTCTGGAGCGGCACGGCATCGCGGCCGACCGGGCTCATCTGGAGGCCATGGAGCAGATGTTCGCGGGCGCCGTCCAGCAGGCCGTGAAGGAGGCGCACGCGGCGGCCGGGCACGAGTTCAACCTGGGCTCGCCCAAGCAGCTCCAGGAGGTCCTCTTCGGCGAACTGGGCCTGCCCAAGACCAAGAAGACCAAGACCGGCTACACCACCGACGCCGACGCCCTGGCCTGGCTCGCCGGGCAGACGGACAACGAGCTGCCGGTGATCATGCTGCGCCACCGGGAGCAGGCGAAGCTGCGCGTCACCGTCGAGGGCCTGATCAAGACGATCGCCTCCGACGGCCGTATCCACACCACGTTCAACCAGACGGTCGCCGCGACCGGCCGACTGTCGTCGACGGACCCGAACCTGCAGAACATCCCCGTCCGCACGGACGAGGGCCGGGCGATCCGCCGCGGCTTCGTCGTCGGCGAGGGCTTCGAGTCGCTGATGACGGCCGACTACAGCCAGATCGAACTGCGGGTGATGGCCCACCTGTCGGAGGACGAAGGCCTCATCGAGGCGTTCACCTCCGGCGAGGACCTGCACACCACGGCCGCCTCCCAGGTGTTCGGCGTCGAGCCCGCCGCGGTGGACGCGGAGATGCGCCGCAAGATCAAGGCGATGTCCTACGGTCTGGCCTACGGCCTGTCCGCGTTCGGCCTGTCCCAGCAGCTCAACATCGACGCGGGCGAGGCCCGCGCCCTGATGGACGCCTACTTCGAACGCTTCGGCGGCGTACGCGACTACCTGCGCCGGGCGGTCGACGAGGCACGCGCGACCGGCTACACGGCGACGCTGTTCGGCCGCCGCCGCTACCTGCCCGACCTCAACAGCGACAACCGTCAGCGCCGCGAGGCGGCCGAGCGGATGGCCCTGAACGCGCCGATCCAGGGCACGGCGGCGGACATCGTCAAGATCGCCATGCTCAAGGTCGACGCGGCACTGCGCGAGGCGGACCTCAAGTCCCGCATGCTCCTCCAGGTCCACGACGAAGTCGTCCTGGAGATCGCCCCCGGCGAGCGCGCGGCGACCGAGGAACTGCTGCGCCGCGAGATGCCCGCAGCCGTCCACCTCAAGGCCCCGCTGGACGTGTCGGTCGGCGCGGGCCCCGACTGGGAGTCGGCGGCGCACTAGCCCGCGGCGGCGGACGGGCGGGAGTCATGTCTCAGGCCTGGTGAAGGGGGCCCTGTCGGCAGCGGCAGGGCCCCCTTCACGTCCCGCAGCAAGGGGCCTGCGCCCTGCGGGACGGGTCGTCACCCCTGGTCATCCCCCGAAGGGCCCTCACCCGCGTGGCCCCCGAGAACAAGCCTCTCCCCACCGCGGCCCGCCAGGATGCCGCCATGGGTATACGCATGCTTCACCGCCGGAAGGCCCACGCACGCGTGCACGCCACGGCCACCGCGGACACACAGGTCGACCCCGGCGCGGCGCGCCGGCGGCGACCGCGCCCGGCACTCGCGCCCGCCGCCGCCGCGCCCCGCGTCCCGAGAACCCCCGTCACGGTCCTGCGCGCGGCCGCCGCGCGGCTGCGCTGCCCGGCCGCCCTCACCCGGCTGCTGCCCCGGGGCGACAGATGGCGTCTGTGGGCGGACGCGGCGCGCGGCTTCCTGACACTCGCCGTCGGCGTCCTGGGCCGGCTCCCCAGGCCCCGTACGGCCCGCACGGTCCGCCGCATCCCCGTCTTCGTCGCGACCGTGACGCCTTTCACCGAACGCCCGGACGGCTCCGCTGCGCGCTGACCCTCTCCGGCTGCGGCGGCCCCGCCGAGCCGCCCCGGGCGGCCGGGCGCCACAGCCGCACGCCGACGGCGTACAGCAGCACCCCCAGCACCAGCCCGGCGCCCGCCCCGAAGCACAGCGTCGGGATGAACTCCCACGGCTTCGCCCCGCGCGAGCCCCAGTAGTCCCACCACCGCGTGGCCCGCCGCACCGCCGCGACCAGCGCGCAGCCGCCGATCAGGGCGCCGGCCCACCAGCGGTCCCGTACCGACAGCAGCGGGACGCCCACCGGCTCGGCGGCGGGCGTCCGGCGCAGCGCGTACGTCACGAACGCGGCGATCACGACGGCGGCCACGGCCGAACCCCCGTACTGCAGGTACCAGTACAGCGGTGAGCCGGCGATCTGCTCGCCGAGGACCGGGAACAGCCGCATGCCCCAGCGGTCGAGGTGCGTGAAGGCGTCCCACACCACGTGGGTCAGGGCGCCGAGAGCCGCCGAGACGTACCACCACAGGACTGTGGACGGCCGTACACGCGCGCGTGGCGTTCCGCAGCGGGTCAGGGCCGCCGTCCGGCCCTGCCGGCCCCGTGGCAGCAGCGCTGTCAGCGGTTCGCGCACCAGCAGCCAGAGCCCCACCAGCGCCCAGGCGACCAGCACGTCGACCGTGAACACGCCGGGGAAGGAGTGGGTGACGTCGCCGAACTCCATGGCCCCGGACAGGAAGCTCGCCGCGTAGTAGGTCATGTCGGGAGCGAAGGAGCCCGCCACGAGTGCGGCCGGCACCAGCCGTCCGCGGCCGGTGCCGTCGACGCGGAGCGCGGGCAGCACGGCCGCGGCGTGACTCAGGGTGAACGGCAACAGGGCTCCCGGAGGCGGACGTTGGCGGGCCGGGCGGCCCGGTGATCGAAGACGTCCAGTATGCGGGCGTCGGTTCCCGGCCAACGGCGCGTGACCAGTCGGTGAAAACGGCGCTCGAACGGGTGCCGGTGCAAAAGAAGTTGTCGTAGGGTCGCCTGGGTCGCCGTGTCTGCGCGGCACATCGAACAACACAACAGAACAGTGCAAACCGCCCACGGGTGCAACCTCCGGGGTGGGTTGATCGTCACAAGAGCAGCACCGCACCAGCGTGGCAACGGCAACAACAGGGTGCAGACGTAGACGGGCGTTAGGCGTCCCACGGGAGGGTTCACTTCATGTCGGCGCATATCGGCACGAGACTGCGCAAAGGAGCGGTCAACACGACCGTGGCCGCACTGGTGGTCGCGGCTCTGGCCGCGTCCCAGGCACCGGACGTCACGGCCGACAGTCAGGGCAGGCAGACGGCCGCCGATGTCCCGTCCGCGGACTCCGTGGACCCCGGCACGAGCGGCAGCGCCACCGGCAACTCGCCGTACTACACGGACCTGCCGCCGCTGAACACCCCCGCCCCGGCGCCGAGCGCGAGCTCCGCCACCACCACCCCGGCCGCCGCCGGCAGCAGCGAGGCGGGCATCCCCGCCACCGTCCTGGACGCCTACAAGAAGGCCGAGGCGGCGCTCGCGCAGTCCAAGGCGGGCTGCAACCTGCCCTGGCAACTCCTCGCCGCCATCGGCAAGGTCGAGTCGGGCCAGGCGGGCGGCGGCAACGTGACCGCCGACGGCACCACGATCACGCCGATCCTCGGCCCGGTCCTCAACGGCAACGGCTTCGCCAACATCAGCGACACCGACAACGGTGCGTACGACGGCGACAGCGCCTACGACCGCGCCGTGGGCCCCATGCAGTTCATCCCCTCCACCTGGGCGTGGGCGGGCCGTGACGGCAACGGCGACGGCAAGAAGGACCCCAACAACATCTACGACGCCGCGCTCGCCGCCGGCCACTACCTGTGCCGCTACGACTGGGACATGTCCACCACGTCCGGGATGCGCAGCGCGATCCTCAGCTACAACAACTCGACGGACTACCTCAACACCGTCCTGTCGTGGCTGGAGTACTACCGCAAGGGCACGCACGCGATCCCCGACGGCACCGGCACCGTGCCGAGCAACCGCAGCGACGACGACACCGGCTCCACGCCCACCTCGCCGTCCACCCCGTCGACGCCCGGCACCCCGACCTCCCCGTCGACTCCGAGCGTGCCCAGCAAGCCCAGCACGCCCCCCGCCACCCCGACCCCGACGCCCACGCCGACCGACACGGTCGACCACCTGGAGGCCTCGGGCGCGGCGAGCCTCACCGCCATGGCGGGCGACACGTTCGCCGAGCAGATCGCCGCCCGCGCGGAGACGGCGGCCGGCAAGACCGTCGCCAAGGTCAGGATCCGCTTCACCATCGTCGGCGACACGGATGCCGTCTTCGCCGGCGGCGAGAGCGTCGCGACGATCGTCACCGACAGCAAGGGCGTCGCCCTCGCGCCCGCGCTCAAGGCGGGCGAGGACACCGGTGACTTCATCGTCCGCGCCACGCTCGTCGGCCGCACGCTCTCCGCCGTCGACTACCGGGCCACGGTCACCGCCCGCGCCGCCGACGCCCTCGTTGCCACCGGCAGCACCGCGCTGACCTGCACCGCCGGCGGCGAGTTCGCCGACCAGGTCGGGGTGAAGGCCACGTACCAGGGCGCCGCGGCGGGCAAGGTCGCGGCCACCGCCACCCTGCTCAACTCGGCCGGCGACACGAGCGCCGGCGACAGCGGCCCCTACTTCAAGGACGCCGCCGGCAATGCCGTGCGCACGCTGAACCTGCAGACGGACGCAAGCGGCCTGCTGCAGCTGCCCCAGCTGTACGCCGACGACAACGCCGGCACGTACGTGCTGCGCATCACCACCACCGGCGGAGCGACCCTCACGGTCGAACTGACCGTCACGGCCGCCCCGACCTCGACGCCGAGCGACACGCCCACCGAGTCGGAGTCGACGGCCCCCGCTTCATAACCGCTCCCGCACCACGACGGCGGCGGCGCCCCTCTCCGGAGCTCCCGGTCACCGCCTCCGCGTGCCCCTGCTTCACCAGTCGCCGCAGATGGGCCTCGGCCTCCGAGACCGCGATGTTCCGTGAGCCGTACGGGA